>CAYZBG010000055.1:6552-36360 GCA_964476565.1 uncultured Opitutus sp. | reverse complement strand
GCGGGGTAGAGGCTGACGCCCTTCCAGTCGTCGAACCACCCCGTGCAGCCGTCGCATCCTAAACGGATGCGTCGGCAGATCGCTATCGATCTTCCGCCAGAGGTCGTGCAACCCGAAGTTCGCGCAGATCTCGCGGATGCGTTCGAGCGGCACCTCTTCGCTGAGGGCGGGCAATTCGGGTGTGGGTTTGTCGGGCGGAGATGCCGTGCTGGCGAAGGCGATGGAGCAGGCGAAAAGAAGAGCAAGGGGCAGCAAGCGCATGGGCTCACAAGTATGTGAGGGAGCGTTGATCGCGCAATGGCCGAAGAGTCGGAGGGGGAATGCGTCCGCGCGTCGACGAAGCATTCTCGTCCCTCGGAAATGGCTGGCAAATGAGCCCTTCGGTAAGTTAAATTCCGGATGGTCCTTTTCATCGCGCCCCCGCGTCCACCGTCTTGGAGTGCAAAATGCCGCCGGAGCTCTCGTCAAAGTTAAAGCCCGAGAAGCGCCGGCGGGTTCTTTTGGCGCTAGGCTGGTATGCCACGGAGCTGCACCGGGGAGTGGCCCTTTATGCACGAAAGGCCGGGTGGGCCATGAACATCGACATGGAGCGCGGTATTGAGCTGCCGCGAAATTGGAAGGGAGACGGGATCGTTTGTGTTCTCGGAATGAACCCGGCCATTGACGAAGCAGTCGAAGCGTGGCGCCTTCCCACCGTCAGCATCGGACCCATTGCCAAAGCGGGGATTCCATACGTCATGCCGAACAACGACGCGATCGGCAAACTGGCCGGAGAGCATTTCCTCATGCGCGGATTCTGTAACTTCGCATTCTACATGCCGACGGGGAGCGTGGGTGAGGAATTGCGAATGGAGGGGTTTCGCAAACACCTCGCGCGAGCGGGCCGCGATTTGACCTGCCTGAGGCCCCCGTCGAGATTGGAGGCCTCGGAAACGGACGCAAACACTGCGGACGTGCGCTGGCTTGAGCGCGAACTTGTCCGCTTGCCGAAGCCGCTGGCCGTCTTTGCAGAGTACGACGACCGGGCGCTCGAGATCCTGGACGCGTGCGAGAATGCCAGTATTTCCGTCCCGGAGGAGGTGGCCATATTGGGAGCGGACAACGACGAACTGCGTTGCGCCTTTGCGACGGTGCCTATTTCGAGCGTTGACATCGATCAAATCAAGCAGGGCTACGAGGCGGCCCACTTGCTCGACCGGCTGATGCGAGGAGAAGCGGTCAACACGCGGACCATTCTGGTGGAGCCGCTGGGAGTGGTGACCCGGCAGAGCACGGACATTCTCGCCATCGGCCACCGGAACGTCGCCCACGCTTTACGCATCATCTGGGAACACTACACGGAACCGTTGACTGCGGAGATGGTGGCGAGGGAGATCCCCATGAGTTCGCGCCGGCTGCATGACGCCTTTCTCAAGCATGTGGGACGCACGATGGCGGAGGAGATATCCCGGCGGCGCGTGGAGCATGCCCGGCGATTGCTGGAGGACACGAAGCGGCGAAAGATGGACGAAATCGCCCATCTGTCGGGGTTTTCCTCGGCCGACCACATGTGCAAGCTGTTCATGCGGACGCTCAAGATCAGTCCTTCCGCCTACCGGCGTGAGAAGAATCTCAAGTTGACCGCCTGAGGCCTTGCCGGAAAAGGACCGCCTTCCGGCGTGGCAGGAACGATATGCGACGCGATGCGTTGAGCGCGGATCCCGAAGCGGGATTGCCCCGACCTTCAGGCATTTTGCTCAACCGGATTGGCTTTGAGATGGTCCAGGAGCTTGGAAACGCTGCAGGTTGCCACCGCGCAAACGACGTCGCCGCCACCGTAATATACGAAGAGTGTATCGTCCTTGATCACGTTGCCGCAGGGGAAGGCGACGCCGTTGTAAAAGCCTTCGGTTTCCCATGGTTGATCCGGTTCCATGAGCCAGTCGGGAGTGCGGCAGAGCACCTTGGTGGGATCATTGAGATCGAGCAGCAGTGCTCCGGTGCGGTAATATTTGTCGGGACCGACAGCGTGATAAAGGGTCAGCCAACCATCCTTCGTTTTCAGCGGAGGGGTTGAGCCGCCGACCTTGCACTCCCAGGCCTGCTCTCCGCGAATGAGCAACTGGAGCTTCTTGGCCTCGAGCAGATCGTCGCAGGCGGCGATCCAGATGGCGGGGAACTCGGTGCCGTACTCCGGCCCCGTCCAGGTCATGGGCCGATGGAGCGTATAGAATTTGCCGTTAATCTTCTCGGGAAAGATGATGACATCGCGATCGTCCACCGTGGCATCGCTCATCCGGCCGGCCCGCCAGTATTCCTTGAAATCCTTGGTGATGAGCAGGTGGGTGGAGGTGATGTTCCTGCGCAGCGCCACGGGGAGAAAGTCGGGCAGCTTCTCCCGGAAATGGGGCGGCACGTAGGTCGCTTTGCTGAGATCGCCCTTGTCGAGTTCCCAGTACCTCCCGGGAGGGTTCATTCGCGACGCGTAGGTGATGAAAAAGTAATCCCCGAATTTGACGATGCGCGGATCTTCCATGCACCCCATGTCGGCACCGCTTTCGAGCGGGGCGAACAGCGGCTGATCGGAACAACGCTCGAAATGGAAGCCGTCCTTGCTCCGGGCCATGCCCAGAACCACCAGGTGCTTGTCGTCGTGTCCGGCCGCCCGATAGATCATGATGAATTCCCGGGCGTCCTCGTCATACCAGGCGGCAGGATTGGTCACCACGGAGGCTTCCCAAGCGTTCTGGGGGATGGGGCGGAGAATCGGGTTTCCCGAGAATTTTTCGAGTTTCATGAATCAGGGTTGGGTGGGTAATTGAGAGGGGTCCGGGCCTTGCAGGGCGCCGGGATTATAGAACCCCGCCGCCGATTTGAAAGCGACCGGCCTGTCAAACATCCGTCGTATTATGACGTCCTCTCTTCTGGATAATGTCGCAGCGGGAATAATTTAAGACGGCCCATCCCCGGTCACCGCGCCGCCCGCGGTCCATACAGCACTCTTTGTCCAGAATGCATAAGGTTCGCGTCGTGATGGCTCGCTGGCAGCACTCGTGGAGTCATCCTTTTGCGAAGCCCCGCCCGCCGCGCCCCTCGGAACCTCTCCGACGTCATAAATCCACGGGTTATTGTCCGGTACGGCACTGGAAAAAAGGAGGGTTCGCGGGCATTGTTGCCGGGTTGCCCTGACGCCCTCCCCCATCGGCGTTGCTGATTCCCAAACCCCTCAATGATGAAATCTGGAATTGCCCTTCGACGGACGCTTTGTGCCGGTATGTGGCTCGCCGCGATAAGTGCCGCTGTTGGTGCGACGCCCCGCAAACCCGATGTCGTCTTCGTTTTGCTGGATGATCTGCGCTGGGATGCCCTGGGCTACATGCAACATCCCTACGTCCAGACCCCGAATATCGACCGGCTGCGGGAGCAGGGGGCGATGATGAAGAACGCCTTTGTAACGACCTCAATCTGTTGTCCATCGCGCGCAACGTTCCTTACCGGGACGCTCGCCAGCCGGCACGGCGTAATCGATAACGAAACCTCTGAATACAATCCCAAGGTCACGCCTCCTCTCACCAAGTTCCTGCAGGAGGCGGGATACACGACGGCAATGATTGGAAAATGGCACATGGGCCCCAACGGTGCGCCCCGCCCTTATTTCAATTACTGGCTGAGCTTCAAGGGCCAGGGGGTTTATCATGATCCTCTCTTCAATATCAACGGGCAGGAGATCCCGCAGAAAGGTTATACCACCGATCTGATCACCGACTACGCGGTGAAGTTCATCGAGAACCAGCCCAAGGACCAGCCCTTCTTCTGCATGGTCTCCCACAAGGCGGTGCATGAACCATTCCAGCCCGCGCCGCGCCATAAGGAAGCCTTTGGGGCGGACGCAGTGACGCCGGAACCACCGAGCTGGTCGGACGATTTTTCAAGCAAACCTGCGTGGCAGAAGCGGGAGCGTACAGGAGATCACCGTTGGCATTACCGCACGCGATCGCGCGAGCAGGAACAACTCCCGGAATCGATCCCCGAGGAGCCATGGCAGAAGACGGCGAAGTACGTGGATCAGCTGCGTTGCCTTGCCGCGGTCGATGACGGCGTCGGTCGCATCATCGAGGTGCTGCGTCAGCGCGGCACCCTCGACAACACCCTGATCGTCTTCACCAGCGACAACGGCTACTTTCATCTCGAGCACCGGCGGTGGGACAAGCGACTCGCGTACGAAGAAAGCATACGCATCCCGATGCTTGTCGTCTATCCGGGTCATGTCGAAGCGGGCTCGACGGTCTCGCAGCTTGTCACCAATGCCGACTTTGCCCCGACCGTGCTGGACTACGCGGGGGCGTCGATTCCGGCCGGCATGCAGGGCACGAGCATGCGGCCGCTTTTTGAGGAAGCGGCGCCGGCGTGGCGCGACGCAGTCTTCTACGAATACTGGACGGATCTGGTTCACACTATTCCCACCATGACCGCCCTGCGGACGGACCGCTACAAGCTGGTCATGTATCCGGAGATTAATGACATAGACGAACTCTACGATCTTCAGTCCGACCCGCATGAAATGCGCAACCTTGCGGAGGAGCCGGCCTACGCCGAGCTGCATGCGTCCCTGTCGGCGCGCCTCGCCCGGGAGAAGGAGCAGGCAGGCTGGCGCCCGGATGTGTTTCCGCAGAACCTGCCACGCCTTCGCGGCGTGTCCGGTGTGCTGTTCGATCTTGCGGTGCACGACGAGGTGCTCGTTGACCGTTCGGGATCCCGTGTGCCGTTCAATCCGCAGGGTCTCCAGGTTCGTGGGGACAGCGTCTTTTTTGACGGTGAGCACAGCTCGATCCGAGTGCCTTTTCGCAAGCTGATCGATCCGTCCGGCTGGCCCTTCCGCATCGACGTGGAGGTAAAGGCGGACACCGACGGCATCATCGCTGTCCAGTCCACCCCGGGCTTTGGCTACAAGCTATTCGTGCAAGACGGCCGGCCCGGAGTGGCCGTGCACTGCAAATCGTGGATTGATACGACCACGGTGATCGACGCACCGGCGCCGGCGCTGGGCAAATGGACGCGGCTGCAGGCCCTCATCGACTACAATCGCCTGACGCTGTGGGTCGATGGCCGCGAGGTTGAGAGCATTGCCTTGCCCCAGCCGTTCAAAGGATCACCAGAGACGCCCCTCGTGATCGGCGGCAAGGGCCCCCATCCTGTGGTGGCCGGAACCCCTACTGATCCCTTCACGGGCTCGCTCCGTCGCTTCACCTTGGAGCGAGGTCTTCCCGCCACCCTGCGGCCGTAAGGAATTCCAAGACTGGGAGGCCGCGAAGGATTCCGCCTGTGGTGCAAGCCGCGGAAGGATTGGCTGACCCGACGCACACGATGAGGCGCGACCAGCCTCCCCAATAATCCCCAAGAACAGACAGACCCCTGCCACCTACCAGCATGAATCCTATAAAAAAACTGATTCCCATCGCGGCCATCACCGCGTGCTTCGGCCCGATCTCATGGGCCCAATCCTCCGCCTCCGAGGACGTCTACGTATTGTCCCCGTTTACCGTGGAGACGTCGGAAGACGACAGCTACCTGCTCCGCATGTCCAACACCGGTTCGATCGTGGCCATGGATGTGAAGGACATCCCCATGGATACGACCTCAATCGGCGCCAATATGATCGAAGAGATGGCGTTGTTTAATGCCGATGCTCTCGGTGAACTGGTGCCGGGCATCAGCAGCAACGAGGCGGTGAATACCGGAGGCGGCGGCGACAACACTGTCTATACGCTTCGTGGTTTCCGCTCCGTGCCCCGGCGGGCGGGTTTTGCCCCGGGCGGACGAATTTTTGATATGACGAGTGTCGAGCGGATTGATGTCATCAAGGGGCCCAACTCGGTCCTTTATGGCCAGTC
The DNA here is from genome assembly GCA_964476565.1 of uncultured Opitutus sp. Taxonomy (GTDB): domain Bacteria; phylum Verrucomicrobiota; class Verrucomicrobiia; order Opitutales; family Opitutaceae; genus CAMAXB01. The sequence continues at coordinate 30,490 of CAYZBG010000055.1, read as the reverse complement.
CGATCCGGGCGGCATCATCAATTATGTGCCCAAGCGTCCGCGTTTCCAGCGCCGGTCCACGATCACGGCCAGCTACGGCTCGTACGATTCCTATCGTGTGAGCGTGGACACGATGGGGCCGATCGGGAAGGGCAAGCGGTTCGCCTATCGCCTCCCCATGGCGTTTTCCAACGAGGAGAATGAGATCGACTTCTACCAAAGCAAACGACGCGTGATCGCGCCCTCGGTTCTCTATCGTCTCGGCAAGGCCACGGAGTTCTTCGTCGAAACGGAGTTTCTGCGCCAGGAGACGAACCTGGCGGACAACGCGGCCTGGGAGGTCCGTGATGCGAACGGAGATTGGGTGATCGATTACACGAAGCGCGGGCTGGGTCGTTCCTTCAACGAGCGCGGACCGAACTCGTATGCGATCAACGAGCAGCAGAACATCGTCGCCGAGGTCACGACGAAGATCGGCGACCATCTGAGTCTCCGTGCCGCCTACTCCTATAACGAACGTGACACGGAGATTCGTCAGATCGACGTGAACAACGACCGGGCCCGCCGCATTCTCAGCGGGGGTGTCTATCCGGCGTTCGTGAGCTTCCCGTACAATCGGGTCAAAGGGTACAAGGTGGACGCGCTTTACGAGAAGAACTTCGGCGGCGTACGTTCGCGCACCTTGGTCGGATACGAGCGCAATGAGAACATCTTCGGCGTCACCCGCTACAATTCGCGAGGGCGCCTGGCGGCCCTGCCGAATCCATTGAACGGCGGCGTCATCACGGAGCAGAGTTATGCGTGGACGCTGGGCGACCCGCGGGAGAATCCGGCGGATTGGACGATCGTCGCCGGGCATCCTACCTCGAATTCAACCGTCTGGCACAATCTTCGGTTGGTTGAGACGCTCTATTTGTTCGAGAACCGGTTGGTCGTCATGGGTGGGGTGGCGCGAAGTGACGTCCGCCGCGCCGTGAACCAGGTGCAGACCACTCCGACGGAAAAGGCCACCACTCATTTTGCCGGCGCGACCTTCAAGGCGACCGACAAGATTGTCTTTTTTGCCAACCACAGCACGAGCTTCGCCCCGGTTTTCCGCACCGGGTTGAACGACCAACCGCTCGATCCGACCTCCGGCGTCGGGTCCGAGGTGGGCGTAAAGTTCGACCTCCTGAACAACCGTCTCTTTGCAACCCTGACCTACTTCGACCTGAAAAATGAAGGGCTGCCCCTGCAGATCCCGGCTGGCGATTCGCCCACGGGAGAAAGCTATTTCGTCAATTCAGGCGAAGAGCGCGCCCGGGGGGTCGAACTGTCGGTCGATTGGAAGGTGAATGAAATGCTGAGCCTGAATGCCGGCGTCATGAGCTTTGATGGCGAACTCCTCTCCGCTTCCGAAGGTGCCTCTGCCGGCGCGGTGGGTCAGGATCTGCCCCGGTCGCCGGAGCAATCGGGCCAAATTTCGGTGGTGTTCACCGGTCTCAAGGACAGCCGGTTCAAGGGACTGCGCGCAGGCCTCACGGCTTCCTACAAGGCCTCGACGCCAATTCGTGCCAACTATACCGACCCGACCGTGGTCAGCGATGACTACACGATCCTTAGTGGCTTCATCCGCTACCGGCTGCCGGTGAAGCGGGACGTGCAGGTGTTCATGAACGTCAAGAACATCGCCGACAAGGAGTACATCACCGCCAATGGATTCTATGGCGAGCTGCGGGACGTCAGCGCTGGCATGACTCTGAAGTTCTGACGCCATCGACGTAGCCGGACGAAGGTTCGGCGACGTTTTAAACCCCGCCTTCCCGCCTTCTCGGGGACGCGGGGTTTTTTGTGAACAGAGACCGGCGTGCGAGCGGTGTCCTGCGCTGCGAAAGGAGGGTCAACCTGCTCGTGGCCCAAACCCACGGACGGTTTGGCAGTAAATGCGGGACGAGAGCGGCTCAATGGAACCGTAGTCGCAGAAAATCAGGCCGATCGGCGTGGCACGGGCGTCTCGTGCGTGGGTTTGAGTCATGGGCGAGACGCCCATGTCACTTTCCCCGGGCTGCGACATGATTGGAAACGCTATGACGGTCCGGCAAGGAGTCTGGACCGGTGTCCGGAACCGCCTCTTGCACACCTGCGGTCACGCCGTGCGGGACTCGCGCGAACGACGGCCTCGTATTGGTGTGGCTTTGAAGGGGCGGGAGGCCGGAAGCAGCCGTGCCCGCCAAGATGCCGGGGTCCGTGGCGGGTCGCGAAGGGAAAGACGTGCTGCGATCCCGAGCGGTGTGGTTACGAGGCCGTGCTGAGCTTCTTCATCGCTGTCTCGAGCTCCTTCTCCATCCGGTTGTCGATCGGGTAGAAGGCGGTGACGACGGCGGTGAGGATGGCGAAGGCGGCCGGGATGACGCTCATCAACAAATGCAAGGTGTGCTGGACGTCGGACGTCTGGTTCGTGTTGGCCACGTAGCCGACCCATCCGAGAATGTACATGGCGATGGCCGGACCGATCGTCCAACCGATCTTTTGGGAGGCCGTGCCGGCGGAGAAGATGATCCCCGTGGAGCGGTGGCCGAACTTAACCATCCCGTAGTCGGCGGTGTCGGCGATCATGGACCAGAACAGTGGCATCATGGGCGCAGCGGCGAAGGCGATCAGCACCTGGTTGACCACCATCAGGGCGAAGGAATCGATCGGAATGAAGTAGAACCAGATCAGCAGCCCGGCGAAGACCAGGTTGAGAATGATATAGGCGCGTTTTTTGCATCCGATTACCGAGCAGATCCACCGGCTCAGAAGCACGGCCACCATCGCCGCGACGGCATTATAGAGAAGCAGGGTGGTGCCCCAGGACTCGTGCCCGGCGACGTACTTGAAAAAGTGGAGGGTGGAGGTCGCCCGGATCGCCTGGCCGACGACGGTGAGAATGCTCAGCGCGATCACGATCAGCCAGGGCCCGTTGTGAGTGAGCCGGCGAAGCTCCTGCACGAAGGACTCTTTTTTCCTCTCCGGCTGGTAAACCCGCTCGGACGTCGTCTTGAACGTCACGAAGAAAAGCGCGCCCGCTAGGCAGCCCAGCACGGCGACGGCTCCAGAGTAGCCGAGCTGGACGTTTCCCTGGCCGATCCATTTGACCAGATAGGGCAGGGCCAGGGTGACGGCAAAGATACCGGCGTTGGCTCCGAGGAAGCGGAAGGAGGCGAGCATGGTGCGCTCGGCGGAGTTGGCCGTCATGACGCCCATTAGCGCGCCGTAAGGCACGTTGATGGCTGTATAGACCATCGTGAGCATCGTGTAGGTGAAGTAGGCGTAGATGAGCTTGGCGGTGGGGCCGAGGTCGAACGCGGTGAACGTAAGAATGCCGAAAATAATATAGGGAAAAATCATCCAAAGCAGCCAGGGCCTGAACTTGCCCATTTTGCTGCGGGTACGATCCGCGATCGCGCCCATGATGGGATCGTTGATCCAGTCCCACGTGCGGGTGAACAACAGCATTGTGCCGAGGGCGGCGGGGGCGATCCCGAACACATCGGTGTAATAGATCGCGAGAAAGTTCATGAATATACCGAAGTACAAACATGACGCCATGTCGCCGGCACCGTAGCCGAGCTTTTCGGCCCACCCAAGGCGGGCAGTTGGATCCAGATTCTTCTGTTTGGGGTGGGTGGTCATCGGAAATGAATGCGTTCCCAAAGCGTGACGAAACGGGTGATTGCACGATTCGCCTTGGGCGAGGGGGTAGGACGCGGGACGAGACTACCGCGGCCTGTCGTTTTGACAACCGCAAATGGGATAAAAGGATACTGCCTGTGCAAAATCAGTTCACCGTTGGTCTTTGAACGCGCCGGGGGCGGAAGCCCGGTCGAGGTCGTGTGGCGTCCTTGGCATCTGCAGTCCGATGTTCACACCTTCGCGGTGCCTTGGGTCCGGCGGAACTGCATGGGCGTGCAACCCACCGCCTCGCGGAAGACCTTCGTCAGGTAGCGTACGTTTTCGAAGCCCGTCTGCCGCCCAATCTCCGTGACGCTCAGGTTGGTGGTCGTGAGGAGGGCGCGAACGCGCTCCATTTGGACACGCTGGATTTCGGTATGAATGGAGTGCCCGACCTCCTTCATGAAACGGCGATATGCGGTGGAATTGGACATCCCGGTGACGGCAAGCACGTCGGCGGGTTCAATGGGATCGCACGCATGTTCCCGGATGTAGCGCATCGCGATGGCGACTTCCGATTGTTCGAAGGCCATGACGTTGGACGAGTCACGTTCCTTGACCTCGGCGGGATCGATCAGCGTGAACGGAGGCGGGGTCTCGCCGCGCAGCATGCCGTCGAGAAGTTTGGCCGCAATGAACCCGGTGGTGACCACGTTTGGATCCACGCTGCTCAACGAAGGCTGGGAGAGTTCGCACAACCAGCGGTCGTCATCCACGCCGAGGACCGCCACCGTGTGTGGGACCGCAATCTCCTCCAGCAGGCACGCATCGAGAACCCACCGCGCCCATCCATCGAAGAATGCAAAAACGGCGGTGGGCTTGGGCAAGGTGCGCAGCCATCGACCCAAGGAAGCCACCGCCTGCGGCATGCTCACCGGCTGGGCAAGGTCGGGTTCGTAAACGGAGAGATCGAAGCCGCCCGCCGCGAGTTCTTCCTGAAATCCCATTCGGCGCAAGGCGCACCAGCCGCCCGACTCCAGGCCGCCGCAGAAGGCAAAGTTCTTGAATCCCTTGCTGATGAAATACCGGGCCGCCATCCGGCCGATTTCGAGGTGATTGGAGCTGATGACCGGCACGCCTAGCGACTGTTCTTGTCCGTCGTTCGAACTCCCGACCACCACCGCCGGCACCCCGGGCAGGCACAAGCCGCCGCGCCGGGCGAGATTGACGCTGGAGATGATCCCGTCGGGTTCCCAGTGCCTCAGCGTCTCGACCGTGAACTCCATCACCGGGTCCATCATGACGAGCCAGCCTTTGTGGGTGTGCACGTAATCGCCGACACCCCGGGCGATCGCGCGATCGAAGGCCATGTCGGACTCGAGGAGAAGGGCGATTCTCTTCAGGCGGGTCATGGGTCGAATCTTGGAAGGGGGCGGCGGCAGGCGCAGACCGGACGACTCAGCGGGAGGCGGGAGGCTGCTCCATAAGTTCGTGGCCGGGGGCGAGCCAAGTGGAGGCGGCGCGGTTGAACTCGTCTTGCGTCGGAGGGCGTCCCTGGCGGCTCTCGAAATCCCGACCGAACGCACGTGCCTTGCTCAGGAAACCGGTGAACAGGTGCCACACCGGTTGCTTCTCACCCTGGTTGTCGATGAGCCAGAAGCCGCGGTGCCGCCCGGTTTTCGCGTCGATCTCGTTGCAGTAAAGCTGCCAGTAGAGGATGAACGGGCACCCCCACTCGAGGCCCCACTTGATCAATTCCGCGGAGTACTGCGCCTGCTTCTGCGGGCTGCCGGCGAACGCGCTTTCATAGCCGTATTCGCCGATCATTACGCGTTTTCCGGGGAGGTCGCTGGGGGGAAGGTGGGCTTCGATGTAGTTGAGGGCGTCCATCACCATCTTCCGGCCCTCTTCGCCGCCGCGGGTCGCGGCCTCCTTGGTGATGTCGTAGCTGGACCAGGAAACGTAGTCCGTGGCGATGTGGGGAAGCACCCGGTTGACGAGGGCAGGGCGGTCTTCGGTGAGGGCTTTCCGCACATGGTTGATCTCGATGTAGAAGAAAACCTGCACGCCTTCGTGTGGCGTATCGCGACGGGCATCGGCGACCGCCTTGCTGCGAAGGTTGAACCAGTCGATCGCGCCCCGGATGGCGGTTTCGTCGGGATCGTAAGCATGGTCGTAGCGTTCTTCCTGCAGGTGCCAGTCGCCTTCCCAGTTGCCTAGATAGAATGATTTGCCCGTGCCGCTGTAGGTCTTGAGCAGATGGGCTGTGAAATCGTAGATCTCGCGATAGACTTGCCGGGCTTCCGTTTCCGGCACGTGGCCGAGCCGGAAGGCGCTGCGGGTGTCGGAAAACGGATAGATCCAAAGCTGCAGGTGCGAAAACGGCATGCCGCAGACTTCAGCGAACTCCGGCTTGCGCTGAAACAAGTCAAGGATCGTCCGGATCTCCGGATCCTTGGTCATCATATAGTCGTCGGGATACTTCGGCGTCACCGCGATCTTTAGCACATCCGAGCCCATGCGGTGGATCTGCCTGGCGGATTCCACGAGCAGGGGTTCATCGCTCAACCTGTATTTGGCTCCGATCGATTGGGTGCCAACCACAAGGCTGGGTTGGGGTACGCGCTTTTCGGAGCCCAGGGTGGTGGCGGTGGCGGCGGCAGCGATGAGCAGAAAAAGAAGCAGGCGGGGCATCGGACGAGAGGATCGGCGGCAGGGCGAAGCTGAGCGTTGGGTCTGACAAAAAATAGGAACGAATGTATTAAAAACAGTCAACGGAAAGGAGCAGATTGGCGGAGGGCGAGGTGTGCGTCGCGCCCGGAATACGCATGCGGTCCTCTCACCGCGCTGCCTGATGTGCGGCTAACGTCTGGCTCGTTCCGCAAGCGGGCGGATCACGCAGCCCTCGGCGTGATCGTTGACGAGGCCCATGGCCTGCATGAAGGCGTAAACGGTGGTGGGGCCGACGAAGGTCCAGCCACGACACTTCAGCTCCTTGGCCAAGGCCGTGGACTCCGGAGTGACGGCGAGGGTCCGTGACGGCCCCCGCGCCGTGCGGGTGGGAGCGAAGCGCCAGACGAAGGCCGCCAGCGAGCCCTCCGTGGCAACCATCTCTTGCGCGCAACGGGCGTTGTTGATCACGGATGCGATCTTGTCCCGATGCCGGACAATCCCCGGGTCCGCGAGCAGGCGCCGGACATCGCGTTCGGTGTAGCGGGCAATCCGATGAAAATCGAAGCCGTGGAAGGCGGCGCGAAAGTTCTCCCGCTTGTTCAGGATGGTTCGCCAGCTCAGGCCGGACTGAAACCCTTCGAGGCAGAGTTTCTCAAACAGCGGCACATCGTCGTGAACGGGGAAGCCCCATTCCGTATCGTGGTAGGCGAGGAACTCCGGTGCCGCCGCGCACCAGCGGCAGCGGGGACGTCCGTCGGGTCCGGGTAGGAGCGCGCTCAGGGCAGTCACGGTGACGATCGCCTCACCGACCCGGTGCCGCCTCCGCCGCGCGCCGGCCGAAGCCCCAGGCGAACGGAGTGTTCATGCGATCGCTTCCGCCAATGCGCACGCCGTGAAACATCGTTTCCGCCATCGCGGTGGAGCCGAGCAGGCGGGCCACATCGATCATCAGTTCTGCGTCTGCCACGAGGCGTTCGACATCCTCGCCGGGATAGCCCGCCCAGTACTTGAGGTCGTGCACGAACCCCGCCGGGTACAGGCTGACGCCCTTCCAATCGTCGAACCACCCCGTGCAACCGTCGCTCTTGAATGGTCGGGACGGCGGATCACGTTCGATCTTTTGCCAGAGCGCATTCAACCCGAGGTGGGTGCAGATCTCGCGGATTCGCTCGAGGGGCACCTCTTCTCCGAGCGCTGGCAGGGCGACGGCAGGTGGGTTCATTCGATCCTGAGCGACCACCACCAAAGGACAGAGCAACCCGATAGCCAGCAACAGAGAGCGCATGCACGTCAGCATGCCCGCTCTGACCGCTCCGGCAATCGCCGACCTTTGCCGTGTAGGCGCCTTCGGATGCAGCGACTCTGTGCTCTCTGCGCCCTCCTGTTCAAGGCCTTGGGATCGCCGGGGGCCGGGTGCGCCCGCAGCCTGACTCCGGTCAGGTCCGGAGGTAGGACAGAAGCGTTTGGGCGCAGAGGCGGGCGAAGGCGGGGGCGTTGATCGGGCCGTCGAACTCGATGAGCGGGAGGCCGGGGCGCAGGTGTGCACGCAGGGAGGCGAGCAGGGCGTGGTCGGCCTCAGGATCGTGAAAGGCGCCGCCGGGGGCGCCGATCTGGCTGAAACCGCCGCGTGGGAACAGCACCGTTACGGGTGCGGTGTAGCGATTGAGCTTCTCGGCGAGGATGCGGCCGAGTTCGCGGTTCTCGTGCGGTGTCGTACGCAGGAGCGTGACTTGCGGGTTGTGGGCGTAGAGACGACGTCCCGCGAACTTGGCGGGGACGCTCGCGGGTTCGCCGAAGTTCACCATGTCGAGGCAGCCGGGCGCGATGACGGCGGGCACGCCGGCCTTGGCGGTGGCGTCGAGGCGTTCGGGGCCGGCCGTGAGCACGCCGCCGACGAGTTCGTCGGCCCACTCCGTGGTGGTGAGGTCAAGCACGCCACTGACGAGTCCACTCGCGATGAGCGACTCCATGCTGCGCCCGCCGTTGCCGGTTGCGGCAAAGACGAGCACTTCGTAACCTGCCTGTTCGAGCACGCGCTTCGCTTCCGTGACGCACGGCGTGGTGTTGCCGAACATGCTCGCGACGATCAGCGGCTTCTCGCGGGAAGCGCCGGCTGGAGTGGAGCGGCGGGCTGCGGCGGCGGCCACCATGCCGCAGATCGCACCGGCGGCATTGTCGTAGAGGACACGCGAGAGGCGGTTGAGCCCGGAGACGTCGACGATGGCCGGCATCATCACGAGGTCGGTCGTGCCCACGTACGGTGCGGTTTGTCCGCTCGCGAGGGTCGAGACCATCAGCTTGGGAAATCCAAGCGGCAGCGCGCGCATGGCGGCGGTGGCGATGGCCGTGCCGCCGCCCCCGCCGAGCGATACGATGCCGTGGATACGGCCTTCGGCGGCGAGGCGCGCGACCAGTTTCGCGGCGGCTTGGCCCATGAAGGCCACGCATTCGCCGCGGTCACGGCGCGCGAGCAGCGCCTCGTGCCCGGGCTCGCCCGCGGCGGCGGCGACGGCTTCGGCCGGGATGTCGGGGGTGATCGTGGGCGGGCCGCCCGTGCCGACGTTGATCAGGAGCGTCCCAAAACCCTGGCGCTGCACGGCTTCGGCCACGAAGGCGTGCTCGGGGCCTTTGGTGTCGAACGTGCCGAGGATGGCGATGATTGGCATGGAGGCGAGCGGGAGGGGGTGGGCCGGCAGGTCCCTCTGACGGCTGGTCTTGGCGAAGACCGTGGCGGGTGGGCGCCGTCCTGAGTCGAAGCGGGCAGAGGGACCTGCCCGCCCACCGGTCAACGCGTTCCGGCGGCCCAGGTGACGGCGTTGATGAGCAGCGTGCGGAAGGCGGGGTGGTCGTGGGTGCGTTCGTCGTGGCCGAGGGTGAGGCCGACGATGCGGGCGCGCGGGTGCTCGGTGATCCAGACGACCGGGTGGGGAGCCTTGTATTTGACGGACGGAGACGATTCGGCGAGCACCTCGATGCGCGCGGTGCCGGGCGGGATCTTGTCGGGCTCCGCGTTCACGTAGTACAACTCGTCCTCGACCGTGAAGCTTGCGGGCACGCCGCGCATGACGGGATGGTCGGGCCGGAGTGCGTTGACCGCGTAGGGCGCGATGCGGTCGTGGCCGCGCGCGCCGCCGCCCACGATCTGCGCATTGAGTTCGGGCCAGTCCGGATAGGCGTACCAGGTGCCCGGGTGGTGCATGACGATGCCTTTGCCGGCGGCGGCGAAGGCCATGAGCGCCTCGCGGTACGCGGGTTCGTCGAAGTACCGCCGGTTGACGCTGATCACCGCGACGTCGGCCTCGGCGAGGGCGGCGGCTGCCTGGTCGCGGTCTTCGGTGTAATTCACGCTGAAGCCGGCCTTGAGCAGCACCTGCCGATCGGTCCCGCCGTAGAACTCGCCGAACTTGTGCGAACTGCCGCCGCTGATGAGTAGGACGCGCGTCTTGCCCGGCTCCCAGACGATCGGGGTCGGCTCAGGCAGGGCAAAGTCACCGCGTCCTCCCGCCTTGGGGCGCAGGTTGGGCGCGGCGGGCGCGGGTGAAGCCGGCGCGGGCGCGGCCACGGTCGACGGGGTCGACGGCGGCCCGGCCTGCGAGGCGAGGTAGGCAATGAGGTTGCGCAGGCTCTCGGCGCCGAGGCCCTCGTAGCCTTCAGGCATGAGGGAACGGCGGGTGTTCTCACGCTTCGCAATGTCGGCAGCGCGCAGCTCGGTGTCGCCGCCCTGGTTGCGCAGGGTGAGGGTCGTGGCGGTCTCGCCGACGATGACGCCCGAGGCGACGTCGCCGTTCTTCAGGGTGACGTTCCACTGCCAGTAGTTCGGCTCTACCTGACGGTTGGGATCGATGATGTGGGTGAGGAGGTCGGCGGGATCATGCGAACCGATGCCGGCGAGGGGCGGTCCGACGTCGCGCAGGCCGACGTCACCGAGTTTGTGGCACACGGCACAGGCACCGGCAAACAGCGTGCGGCCTGCGTCCACGTTACCGGGCTTGCGCACCTCGGGCAGGAGGGCGGCGATGGCCTCGGCCTTGGACGAGGCAGACAAGGCCGGGGCGAAGAGGGCCGTGGCATCCGTGGCGATGCGCAGGTCCGGGTGCGTGCGCAGGCGGGCCACGTCGGCGGGCCCGAGGGTGGAGGGGTTGAGCCGTCCGTCCTGCAGGGCCGCGAGTAAGGCGCGGGAGGTCACGGGGGTCTTCAGCACCTGATCGAAGAGTTGGGGCGAACGCGATTCCAAGTAGGCGCCGAGCAGCACCTCGGTGGTCTCGGCCGGGGGCAGCGCAGCGAGCGAGGCGAGCAGGCGGGCGCGCACCGCCCCGGGCGTGGCGGCGTCGATCAACAAGGTCCGGGCGCGGGCGAGGGCGTCGCTGCGGTGAGCGGGCAACGCGAGCAGAGACCGCACGATCTCTGCGCGGCGCGAAGCGGTGGTGTTGGGCTGGGCGTAGTCCGCGAGCAGACGGGCGACGGCGTCATTCATCGCGTCGGTGAGCACACCACCGCCGGTGCGGGCGGCGAGCAGCAGAGCCGGCGCGCCGGTCTCGGGCGCGGCGACGAGGAGCTGGAGGGCCGCCGTGGTCGCCGCGTCAAAGGCGGGAGGCGCTTCGGGCCGCTCAAACAGGGTGCGAAGGAGTGCGGCGCCGAGTGCGTTGGGCGTGGCGGAGGCGGCGCGCACGAGGCCGGGCACTGCGTCGGCGGCGACGTTCACGGCCAGGCCGGTGACGAAGGTTTCGAGGACATCCTGCTCGGGGCGGCGCAGGGCATCGGCGAGGAAATCGGCGGCGTGGTCGCTTGCGCCGGCAATGAGGGCGGAGCGCGTCCAGTCGTCGCTGGCGGCGACGTAGGCGGAGAGCACCGTGGCGCGTGCGGAGGCTGATCCGGCGGCGCGAGCCTCGTGGTAGCGGGCAAGGGCCGGACTTCCCATGGGCGCCGAGAAGGCGGCCAGCTCGGGTGCCTGCGGATGCGATTCCTGGGCGAGGCGTAGGGCCGTGTTGCGCACGTGCGCGTTCGGGTGCGTCGCGATCGTACGGAGCAGTCCGGCGAGATCGCGCCGGTCGAGGGACGCAGCGGGCAGGGGCACGGCCTGCTTGTGCTGTACGCGCCAGATGCGGGCGAAGTGATGGTCGCGGTCGGGACGGACGGCCGCGTTGGCGGGGCCGTGCAACGGGCCGCGCGTGTCGTTGTGAATGACGGCCTGGTTGTAGAAATCGACGAGGTAGAGCGCGCCGTCGGGCCCGACGCGGTTCTCGATCGGGCGGAACCACAGGTCGGTGCTGCGGATGAACTCGGTTTCCTCGCGGCCCGGCTCCTTCGTGACGGTGTACGTGACACCGTTGGGCCGGACGAACTGGTGGTGGACGATGTTGAGCGTCGGCTCGGTGGTGAAGTAGCTGTAGCGCCATTTTTCCGGCCATGCGCCACCGTCGTAGATCGCGGTGCCCGCCGCAGCGGTGAAGCGGCCGACCTGGTCGATCTGCACGTAGGCCTGCTCCGGCCAGCTCATGGCGGGGAACGTGCGCTGATTGACGATCATGCCATTCCACGACGTCGTGCCGGGGACCTTGCCGCGGGCGAGGACGGCTTCAGGGAGGACGGTGTGGAAGAAGACCGTGCCGCTCGTCGGTTGCGTCCAGAAGACCTGGCCGTCCCACGTGAGATCGAGGCCCCAGGTGTTGCCATTGCGGCTGCTGTACTGCTCGAAGGCGGAACCATCCGGGCGGAAGCGCACGACGCCGCTGCCGATGCCGGGGAACTTTTTCGTGCCGTCGGCGGAGGTGACCTCGCCGCGCGAGTAGCCGTGGGTGGCATAGATCCAGCCATCACGTCCGCGGCGCAGGTTGTTGATGACGGCGTGCGTGTCGTTGATGCCGAGGCCGGTGTAGAGCTTGGTGCGCCGGTCGGCGACGTCGTCGCCATCGGTGTCTTCGAGCAGCCAGATGTCGGGCGCGGTGGCGGCGATGACGCCCCGGCCGTGAAAGACGAAGCTGGTGACCAGCTCGAGTTTGTCGGCGAAGACCTTCTTCGTATCCATGACGCCATCACCGTTCGTGTCGGTGAGGATGGAAATGCGGTCTTCCGCCTCGCGGTCGGTGACGAAGGGATTCAGCGAGCCGCTTTCCTGCCACGGGGCGGGCGTGTTGGGTTTGCGCCGGCCGTTGGGGTACTCGGGGGTTTCGCAGACCCAGAGGCGGCCGCGGTCGTCCCAGTCGAGGTTCATGACCTTGTTGATCAGCGGTTCCGAGGCGACGAGACGCAGGTCGAACTCCGGATGGACCTCGATCGCGGCGGCGGCGCGGGCGGGGGCGACGGGGCCGCCCTCGGGGTAGCGCAGGGTATCGCCGAGCTCCTCAGGGCGGCAAAGCGTATCCACGTTTTCGCGACCGCCGGCCCAGGCGATACCGCGCAGGAGGATCGCCCGGTAGTTGGGACGGTGGAAGTTTTCGTAGCGGTGTCCGGGGATGGACACGAAGGCGCGGTACGGCCGGGTGCCGCCTTCGACCGTGCGCTCGTAGGTCCACATCTGCGGCTGGTGGTCGTAGATGTTAACGCCCTTGCGCAGGGCGACGGCCTCGGCGGCCCGGGCCTGGGCCTCGCGGTTGCCGCGGCCGCCGGTGTCGATGGCCTTGGGCGTGTAGGCGGTGGCGAGGACGCGGATGTCGGGCGACAAGTCCATGTCGTAGTAGATCTCGTCGTCCATCTGCCAATTGGAGACGTCCTGCGTGATCGGATGACGCCGGTCCGCGAAGTAGAGGTGCATGGGGGCCTCGAGCCACTGGGTGGTGCCGTGGCGCCAGGAGCCGCCGATGATGGACTTGTACCAGGCCGGGTCGCCGGAGACGGCGGCGGCATGGATGACGACGAGACCGCCGCCGCGGGCGAGGAAGGTGTTCAGGTGCGCGCGGTCGGCGACGTCAATGTTACCGGCCTCGGGCGCGTGCAGGACGAGCACGTCGGTGGCGGCGAGCTGGTCCGCGGTGGGGAAATTGTTACCGCCGGTGGCGACGGCGCCGCGCGCGTTGAGCAGGGTGGTCCATTCAGCGAGGAAACGCGGATGGTCGTGCGCGCCCGGGCCGTGGGTCTTGGGGCCCGAGCGGATGAAGACACGCAGGGGCGGTTCGGCGGCGGAGAGGACCGAGGCGAACAGGCAGGCACCGAGGGTGAGGAGGCGTAGGAGGCGGGTCATGGGGCTGCGGAAGTAGCGAGTAGCGGGTAGCGGGTAGCGAGTAGTGAGTAGCCCTTCGACAGGCTCAGGGTCTTCGACGGTTGGTCAGGTTCGCGTTTTGCAGGCCGGCAGGCCCTGGCGCAGGCTGGCCCACGGTTCCTGGGTGGAGACGTCGCAGGGGTCGGGGGCTTCGGCGAGGTCGGCGGGGAGTTTGGCGGGCGAGAGCATCGCGAGGAAGACGAGCGGCTCGGCGTGAGGGTTGTACGTGGCGTGAACGGTGCCCGGTGGGATATGGGCGATCTCGCCCGGGCCCAGGATGCGCTTCTCACGGCCGACCCACTGCTCGGCGCGACCGTACACCACGTAGATGATCTCTTCGCGGTGGGGATGGTAATGGAACGGATGACAGAACATCGGATCCATGTTGGCGCGCACGAGCAGCAGCTTCTCGGCGGCGACCAGGTCGGGCCGGCAGAGCCATTCGTTGTTGGTCCATGCATTGGTTTCGCGCAGGGCGTCGGCGATTTGAACGAAGTGGCGCATGGGGGCAGAAGGCAGAAGGATGAAGGCAGAAAGATGAAGGATGACGGCAGAAGGGAGCTGGGGCGGAGCGCGGGTATCTTTCTCTTTCCTCTTTCTCTTAATCGTTCTCTCCGACTTTGGGGTTGTTGTGCGAACGAGCTAACAAACGCCGCATGGGGGCACGCAGGCTACAGGGGTTTGCTGCCGTCGGTGCGGTGGTGTTTGAGCGCTTTGAACTTCCGGGTGAGTTGGGTGAGCGAATCCTCGACGCCCATGCGCTCGAGGCTGCTGGCGCCGACGAAGCCGACGGCGTCGGTCGAGGCCATGACGCGCGCGGCGTCCTCGGGTGTGTTCACCGGACCGCCGTGGCAGAGGAAGAAGATGTCCTTTCGCACCGAAGACGCGGCATCGATGATGGCCTGGGTCGTCTGGAGGGTGTGCTCCCAGCTGACGACCGCGCTCTTCACCCCGATGCTGCCGCCGACGGTGGTGCCGACGTGAGCGATGATCGCGTCGGCGCCGGCCTTGGCCATCTCGATGGCCTCCTCGGGCGTGGCGACGTAGACGATGGAGAACAAGTCCATGCGGCGCGCGAGCGAGACCATCTCATACTCCTTCTTCACGCTCATGCCCGTCTCCTCGAGCACGCCGCGGAAGTGGCCGTCGACAATGGTGTGGGTGGGAAAGTTGTTCACGCCGGAGAACCCCATCTCCTTCACCTGGCCGAGCCAGTGCCACATGCGCCGGCGCGGGTCGGTGGCATGCACGCCGCAAATGACGGGGCATTCCTCGACCACGGGCAGAACCTCGAACTCGCCGATCTCCATGGCGATGGCGTTGGCGTCGCCGTAGGCCATCATGCCGGCGGTGGAGCCGTGGCCCATCATGCGGAAACGACCGCTGTTGTAGATGATGATGAGGTCGGCCCCGCCCTTCTCGATGAACTTGGCGCTGATGCCGGTGCCGGCGCCGGCGGCGATCACGGCGTCGCCGCGGTCAACGGTCGCCTGCAGGCGGGCGCGGACTTCTTCACGCGTGTACGGGTTTCCTTTTCCTGTCCATGGGTTCGGCATAGGCGGCGGTGGGGTGGTTTCGGACGCTACGAAACCGGGCCGTCGACGGAAAGGACGGAGCGCACACATTCGACTGACGAATTTCCACGTCGTGCAAAACGAGGGAATCGCTTTGCGGGAACGGGGTGCGTGGTTATCGCTGGGGGCGTCATGGCGAAGCCCCCGACCTGGCAGGAGACGACCGTTGACGGCGCGCGCACGCGGCGCTGGTCCCTGGACGCGCGCCAGTGTCCGGAACTCAAGGTGCATCACATCGCCTGGCTCGGGCTGGACACCGCGAAGGCGCCCTACCGGCGGGTGCGGCTGTCGCCGTCAGGCAGTTTCCTGCTGGCCACGTTGGAGGGCGAGGGCCGGGTCTGGCTCGAAGGCCGCTGGCAGCGCGTCGGTGCCGGTTCGCTCTGTCTCGCACCGCCGCGGGTGCTCAACGCCTTTCACGCCGTGCCGGGGAAGGCGTGGCGCTTTGCCTGGATCCGTTACGAGGAGGGGGCCGGGACGGCGCCTCTCGTCGGTGCGGACTCGCCGCTTCGCCTGACTGCGGGCGCCGAGGCGCTCGGCCGCGTGCTGACGGGGCTGAGGGCGGAATGGGACGGGGAACGCGATGCGGGGCACCTGCACCACTGGATTGCGCTCGCGCACGCGCATGCGCTCCGCGCGGCGCGGCCCTGGCGCGGGGATTCGCGGATTGGGGAACTCTGGGCGGTCGTCGGGCGCGGGCTGGCGGCGGATTGGAAGCTTGCGACGTTGGCGGCGGCGTGCCGGCTCAGTGCCGAGCACCTGCGGCGCGTGTGTCGGCGCGAGCTGGGCCGCACGCCGATGGAGCACGTCACCTACATGCGCGTGCAGCGCGCGCAGGAACTGCTCATGACCACGGAGGAAAAGTTGGAGGCCATCGCGCCGCGAGTCGGCTACCACAGCGCGGTGGTGCTGTCCCGGGCCTTCCTGCGTTGCACCGGCATGACGCCGAGCCAATACCGGCACCGCGGCCGGGTGTAGCCGCGACGCCGAACGGCGAACTTCTAAAGCCCAAGGGCGGGACACGGAATACCACGGAGCGGCGACACGCTTGTCGCCGAACCCGAGGAAGGACCGGCAAGCTGAAGGCCGTCCGGTATCGAACCCGGCGACAGGAGTGTCGCCGCTCCCTTAGCGCTCGGGGGCGGACACAAAAAAGCGGCGACCCGCGAAGGTCGCCGCTGAAGTGTTAAGAGCGAGAACCCTGCGTCAGGGCTTGCCTGGCTCCATGGTCACCTGCCGGTAACCGCCGATGCTCTTGAAGTAGAGCATGAGCAGCAGGTAGATGGCCGCCATGGTGGCCGGGATGTAGGCGTCGGCCTTGAGGGTCTTGCGGTCGCCGATGATGCTGGCGTCGGCGAGGGCCTTCTGTTCGGGCGTCTTTTCGGTCGCGGCCTGGGCGGCAGCGAGCTTGGTGCCGTCGAGACCCGTGACCGGGGCGAGGAACAGGAAGCGGCTGGGCTGCGCGGCCTTGTTGGCCTCGTAGATCTCCGGCGCGGTCTGCTGGAGGTGTTCCACCGTGAAGCGGTCCTTGGCATAGCCGAGGCCGGGGCCGCCGAGCAGACCGGCGGACATCATGCCGATGCCACCCATGATCGACATGGCGATGGCGCCGGTGCGCGGGAAGCGGTCGCCGACGACGGCGAGCATGGTCGGCCAGAAGAAGGTCTTGCCGATCGCATAGACGGTGAGGGCGACCATCGCGCCGATGAACGTCGTAATGCCGCTAACCATGTTGAGGCCGACGACAGCAAGGACGGAGCAGATGAGGAGGAGGCCGATCGGGGAGATCTTGAGCTTGCTCTCGATGAAGTGGGCGCAGAAGCGCAGGGCGAACATCAGCATCGAGGTGAACACGAAGAGGATCTTGCCCTGTTCCGGCGTGAGGATGTTGCCGGTGATGTTCTGGATCCAGCCGTCCGTGCCCAGCTCGACCGCGCCGACGAGGGCGTGGGTGATGAAGAGGATGAAGAGCAGGAAGGAACCGAGGGAGAACTTCGTCATGATGCCGACGACGAGCAGGAGGACGCCGCCGATACCCCACGAAACGCTGGCGGGCAGGCTGAGGGCGCCGGAGAAGAAGAGGACGAGCAGGTAGCAGGCGACGGCAGAACCGAGGATACCAACCTCGCGCAGCATGTCGCCCACGTTGAGGCCCTTGGCCGCGGCCTCGGACTTCGGGAAGCTCTGGCCCATGAACATCAGACCGTAGACGAAGGTCGGGATGAGGAAGAGACCGAGCTGAACCTTCCAGCTGACGCCAGCGGCGCCGAGGGTCCAGCCGATGAGGCCACCGATCACCATGCCGGCCGGCCACGAGGCGTGCAGGATGTTGAGGAAGTGGGTGCGGTTCTTCGGGTAGAGGGTCGAGACGAGCGGATTCGCGACGGCTTCAAGCGTGCCGTTGGCGAGGGCAAAGACAAAGGTGCCCCAATAAAGCCACATGTACGCCGTTTCCTGCGCCTGGCCGGGGACGGCGGCGAAAGTGATGAAGGCCGAGAGCACGTGGAACAGGAAGGCCGCGAGCACCAGCTTGCCGTAGCCGATCTTGTCGACCACGACGCCGCCGATGATGATACCGAAGCAGAAGCCGGTGAAGCCGGCGCCGCCGATCGCGCCGAGCTGGGCGCCGGTGAAGCCGAAATCTGCGGCCCAGTTGGCCAGAATGCCACCCCGGACGCCGAAGCCGATGCCGGCGGCGAGGATGGCGGTGAACCCGGCCCAAAGGAGCCGGCTAGCGTTGGAGGATATACCTTCGGTCTTGGCGGACATCGTTGCGGAGTACGAGGGTTGGGGATGATGAGGGATCGCCGCCGGTCACGCCGAGGGGCGCTGCCCGGGGGCAAGGGAGACAGGCCTAGGGGAAAGGCCCGGTACTTCGGCGAGGAATCCGCCCAAATGCGAGCCGAAAACCACACGGTTCCGCCGTCCCGCCGAAAAATGCCACCCGCCTGCGCCTCAGGGTCCCCATCGTTCGGATACGAGGAGGATCCGATCGCGCATTCGCCGCCGGTCACGCCATGGCTCTACTTGGCCGGCGCAGGAGACGGGGCGGGGGCGGCCGGGGGAGCGGGCGGGACGTAGGGCGGGAGCACGTCAGCGTCCGGGGTCACCTGCAGCAGGTTGGGCGTGAGGTCGGCGTCGACGCGTTTGAGCGCCCAGTTGAGCCCGCCCATGAGCAGCTCCTGGAACAGCGGATTCGTCCACACGTCCTCGCGGTGCCCCAGGCTGGTGTAGAACACCCGGCCTTCGCCGTGCCGGCGCGCCCAGGTCGATGGGTAGTTGGGCCGCTGATACAGATTGCCCTCCATGCCGGCCGTGTCCTGGACAAGGATGACGTGGATGTCCCGCGCGAAATTGCGGTGCGAATACCATTCCTCATGCAGGGTGAAGTCCGCCTTGGGCGCACCCGGAAAACCCGGACTGGTGACGATCATGCGCCCCGGTTGCTGGCGGTTGTGCATGATGAACTCGCCGCCGATCATCCTGATGTAGTCGCTGGTGTTGTCGCCGTCGTTCTTGTACCGCGCCGGACCGTGGACCTCGCTGCCGGGCGAGAGGAAGGTGTTGTCGGCGCCGTGGATGCCGACGAAGCCCTTGCCGCCTTCGATCGCGCGCAGGAGCGCCGCCTTGCCTTCCAGGGTCATGGGCGGTTCGCGGTCGAGTCCGAGCTGCGTCAGATCGCCAAGGGTGTAGAACACAATCGCATCGAACTGGGCGAGGTAGGCGTCGGAGAAGAGCCGGCCGTCCTTGGAGAAGGTGAACTCGAGGTTGTGCGCGACACCCAGCTCGGTGAAGACGCGTTCCGACAGCGAAGGCTTGCCGTCGATGCGCAGGGCCGCCGTGTGCGAGGCCGGCGCAACCGACATTTTCGAGAAATACAGCACCTTCTTGCGGGCCGGCGCGGCGCTCTCCGCAGCCCGGGCGGGCGCCAGGGACAGGGCGAGCAGGACAATGGCGGCCGCGACGCGAAGCAGGGCAGGCATGGGGTGGAGGGGCATGGGAGCGATTAAGTGAACCATGCCGTTTCCCGCGGCAAGGCTGGGCTCCCCTTCAGTCCGCGCGACCCGCGAGGCTGGGGCGCGTTTGGTCTACTATTAGCCCGTCGGCGCGGCTGTCCCGCTACGAGCTGGCGGTAACGTCAGGGAAGTCGGAGCTCGGTCCGACGTCACCCCAACCCCACCTCACCACCTTCCACCCGCGGTCTTCGTTTGGCCCTGCGAAGAGGCTGAACGCCGCGCCCTTCGTCATGACTCCTTCCTCGTTCGGACGGTTGTCGTCCTTGTTCTCCCCCTCCGTCGTCCGCGGCGGTGGGTTTGGTCTGATCCTCCTCGCTCTCACCGTACCCCGGCTCGCGGCTCAGGGCTGCGTGGCCCTCAAGCTCATGGGTGACGCCACCTGCAGCCATGGGATGGACGCCTATCAGCCAAGCCGGTGGAGTGTGGCCTTCAACTATCAGTATTTTCGCTCGCACCGGCACTTCGTCGGGACCGAGGAGCAGACGCATCGGTACGATCAGGGGTCCGAGGTGGTGAACCTCGTGAACCAGGTGACGACCTCCCTGAGCTACCAACAGTCGCCGCGGCTCTCATGGACGTTGAACGTGCCGTACTTTCACGCGCGCCGCACATCGTTGTATGAACACGACCGGGTGAATCGCCACGAGACCGGCGCCGACGGGCTCGGCGACATTTCGGTGGGCGCGCAGGTCTGGTTGCGCAATCCGGGCAGCGAGCCGCGCTCGAACGTCTCCTTCGGCCTTTCGCTCAAGGCACCGACCGGCGACTCGAATGTGAAGGATACCTTTTATCCCGCGAGCGGTCCGATGCGGCGCAATGTCGACCAGTCCATCCAGCCGGGCGACGGCGCCTGGGGTGTCGGGGTGAACGTGCAGGCCTTCCACCGCCTCGGTGCGGCGGCGTCGGTGTATGCAACCGGGTACTACCTGGTGAATCCGCGCGAGACGAGCGGCACCTACCGGTCGGACGATCCGGTGGTCGGACGCCTCTCGGTGGCCGATCAGTATCAGGTGCGCGCGGGGGTGAGTTACCTGCTGCTGCCCCGCCGTGCGCTCTACGTCGCTCTCGGCGGGCGCCTCGAGGGTGTTCCGGCTTCGGACCTCGTCGGCGGCGACCTGGGCTTCCGTCGCCCGGGCTATACGCTGTCGGTCGAGCCGGGTTTCTCGATGGTGGTCGGTTCGTCGGTGATCGGTGTGACCGTGCCGGTTGCGGTCGAGCGCAACCGCGTGCGCAGCTACGCCGACAAGCTCAACGGCCGTCACGGCGACGCCGCCTTCGCGGATTTCGCGGTCAACGTGTCGGTGGCCCAGCGCTGGTAAGGGCGGGGAGGGCCGGCGCGCGGCATTGTGGTCTCGTTGCAAAACGGTGTTGCCACGGTCTTGCGTGTTCCCTGTTTTCGCCGGTTTCCCGATTTGTCCCTCGGGAAACTCTCCAGCATGAAATCCTCCCCTAACTCCGTCTGCGCCATCGGCGCAGCCGTCCTCCTCGGCGCCGCCGTGCTTGCCAGCGGTTGTGCCTCGATCGTCCACAGCGGACCGCGTTCGCTCACCTTCAACACGGATCCCGCCGGCGCGCGGGTCACGATCTCCCGCAACGACACGGGCGAGGTGGTGCATACCGGCACGACGCCCCTGACGGTGTCGCTCAACCCCAAGCTCAAGTTCTTCCGCGGACAGAACTACGCCGTACGCTTCGAACTCGCCGGCTATCGCACCGATGAGGTGCAGGTCCGTTCGGAACTGTCGGGGTGGTACTTCGGCAACCTCATTTTCGGCGGCCTGATCGGCATGCTCATCGTCGATCCGGCGACGGGTGCGATGTGGAATCTCACGCCTGATCAGATCACCCGTCCGCTCAGCGCCGAGCAGGCGACGCTGCTCAAGTCCGGCGAGGGTTTCCTCGTGACGCTGGTGAACGAGGTGAGCGAGGCGGAACGTGCCGCCATGGTGCGGATCAACTGATCACCCACGCTGCTCACGAGATCCGTCCTTTCCGGCCACAGGCATTTGCGCCTGTGGCCGTTTTATTTCGGCCGGCCGCACGCCGAACCTTCGGCTGGATAGCGCGGTCCGGCAGGCTTGCCGTGCGGCCGGTTGAGGTTAGGTTCTGCCGCATGAAACGGCTGTCCCTCGGGGTGTGTTGGCTGGGGATCTGGGCCTGGTTGGTCGTGCTGGCCCATGCGGAGTCTGCGCCGGTGTATGAGGCCGCGGACTTGGACGAAGTGCCGGTGCCGCTCCTGCAACCCAAACCGGGCCTGCCGGCCGGCGTCGCCGCCGATCCGGCACCGAGGCCGGTGGAGGTCGCGCTGATCGTCAGCGCCCAGGGCGTGGTGCGGGATGCCAAGGTCGTGCAGGCAGGCGTGCCCGCGCTCGACGAAGCTGCGGTGGCGGTGTTGGCCAAGTGGCGCTTCCGCCCCGGTAAACGCGACGGGAAGGCCGTCGATGCCCGGCTGATCGTGCCGGTGGCGTTTTCGTTGCCCGATGCGGCCGGGACCGGGCCCTTGGCGGGTCCGGTGATCGTGCCCGTCGAGCAGCTGGATCGCATGCCCATGGTGCGGTACCAGACCAATCCTGTGTACCCAGCGGACCTCCGCCGGCGCGGCATCGGTGGTGAGGTGTTGGTGGAATTCGTGATTGACGAACGCGGGCTGGTGCGCGTCCCCCGGGTGCTGCGCGCGCCGCATCAGGCCTTGGGTGAAGCCGCGGAGAACGCAGTCGGGCAGTGGACCTTCTTCCCCGGCATGAAGGACGGCCGGGCGGTGGCGACGCGGTTGCAGGTGCCGATTGAGTTCACCCCGGCCCCGTAGCCGTGCCTGGGCTCCGAGGTGGACGCGCGGGTCCCGCCGCGCGTGGTTGGGGACCTGCTTGCGCTAGCCCATGGGGTAAGGTTACCGCCTGCGTCGGGCGCCCGAACCAGCGGGCGCGGGACGCGTCCGCCCACCCTGAAGGCCCGCTGCGGCGGACCAGTGGTGGCCTTCGACCTTCAGACCCTAGACCTGCGACTTGCCACCCCGGTGGACGCGCGGGTCCCTCCGCGCGTGGATTGAGCTGACGGGAGCCGCAAGACCCCGGGGCGAAGTCTCGTCTTGCGCGCGGTGCCGGGGCGCGTCCATTTGGACACCATGAAGGTCTCGTTCACGCCCAAGGAGTATGCCCGGCTGCTGGAACTCGCGCACCTCGGCATGCAGGTGGTGGCCGGTCGCGCCCCGAAGGAGGAGAACACGGCCCTCGCGCGTTACGCGGAGATCGAGCAGAGGTTGTACGAAATGGCCACGCC
This sequence comes from uncultured Opitutus sp., assembly GCA_964476565.1. Taxonomy (GTDB): domain Bacteria; phylum Verrucomicrobiota; class Verrucomicrobiia; order Opitutales; family Opitutaceae; genus CAMAXB01. The sequence continues at coordinate 8,147 of CAYZBG010000055.1, read as the reverse complement.
GCTGGGCTGCGGCGACCTCGTCACCGTGGGCAGCGACGGCCGGCTGACGGCCTCGGAGAAGCTGCGTGGCGACGAACGGCTGGGCAAGATCCTCGCCACCTACGACAACGACACGTTCTGGCACGAACTGGTGACGCGCCTCGCCGACCGCGACTTGGCCGCCGAGCAGGCCAAGCGCCTGATCGCGGGCAAGGGTGGGCCGCCGATCGACACGGAAGCCCGCGTGGCCCGGCTGGAGGATGCGTACTGGGACGAGTTCGAGAAGAACGACCTCGCCAACGTCATTCTGCTCAAGGGCGGGCAAGGGTAAGCGGACCCGCGGCGCGGTCCGAGTGAGCGGGTCGGTTGACGCCCCCCGGGGGCCTGTGCATGGTTCGGACTGTCATGAGGCCGATCTTGCGTTGCCTGCTCCTGCCCTTGGTCGCCCTGTCGTCTCTGCTCGTACCGGCCAGCCCTGCGGCGGACACAACGACGCGCCCCCCCTTGCCCTTCCGGGTCAGCCGTCCGGCCTATCCGGAGGAACTCGCGCTCTATCGTATCCGCGGCGAAGTGCGTCTGGCGTTCGATGTCGATGCCCGCGGCTACGTCAGCAACCTCGAGGTCGTCTATGCCACGCACCCGGCCTTCGTGCCGCCGGCGCTGAAGGTCGCGCAGGGGTGGCGGTATCGCGCGGCATTGCAGGACGGGAAACCGGTGCCGACGCGCTGGCAGGAGACGGTGTTCTCGGACGTGATCAGCCGTGGCGCGGACCCGTTTTCGTTTCCCGAGAAAGCGCCTGACGATCTCCCCGACGACTACAAGTACGACCTGCCGCCTTCGATCGAGACGCTGGTGCAGGTGGTCTATCCGTACGACGACCTGATCGACGGACGCGAAGGTTCGGCTGAGGTCGCGTTTGCGGTCGATCCCGACGGGCTTCCCCGTGAAATCACCGTGCGGAAGGCGTCCCGTCCGGAGTTTGGCCACGCCCTGGCGGCTGCAATGGCGCACTGGCGCTTCAAGCCCGCGATGAAGGATGGCAAACCCTCGTTCGCGCTGCTGTCCCGGGCCCAGCAGTTCGGGGTGGCGCCGGAGAACGTGCTGCTCAGCCCGGCGGAGCGCCGGCTGCGTGAGGTGTTGAAGAACACCAAGGAAGACATCGTGGATTTCAACCTGCTCGACACCCCGCCCAAGCCCATCGACCGGGCCTCGCCGGTGTATCCAGAAAAATATTCCGGACAGCCGGGCTCCGCGGAGATCGAGTTCATCATCGATCGTGAGGGCCAGGCCCGGCTGCCGCGCGTGTTGTCAGCGACGGCGCCGGAGTTTGGCGCTGCGGCCGCGACTGCCGTGTCGCTCTGGCGTTTCGAACCGCCGCTGCGCAATGGCCAGCCGGTCGACGCCCGCGTGCGCGTGCCGCTGATCTTCAACGTCAGCAAGGCCCCGGACGCCGAGTCGGCTCCCGCTGCTCCGAGCGAGGCCCCGGCGACCGCGCCAGCGACGCCGTAGGTGGGCGGGCGCGTCCCTGCGCCCGCTGGATGGGGGTTGAGTCGAACGGCGTAGTCGTGCGATGGGGCGGACGAGAGGGGCACCCAACCACGCGCGGAGGGACCCGC
>CAYZBG010000055.1:0-6452 GCA_964476565.1 uncultured Opitutus sp. | reverse complement strand
GCCGCGATGGTGGCCGGTTGCAGCTTCGTCCTTGGCCTCGGCTGGATTCTCGGTTCGGACGCCCTGGTCAATGCGCTGGCCGGCGGCGATGCGGCCCTCGTGCAGAAGCTGCAGACGATGAAAGGCATCACCTTCGTCATTCTGATGGCCGGTGCTCTCTACGTGTTTGCGGCGTGGGTGTTTGCGCGGGAGCGGGCGCAGGCCGAGGAAATCCAGCGCATGGAGGAAATGCTCCAGGTCTCCCAGCGGCTCGAGGCGCTCGGCACGCTATCGGCGACCGTGGTGCATGATTTCAACAACGTCATTGCCGTCATGCGCGGGGCGGCGGACCTCGCCAAGTTGGAGCACTACGACCCTGCGAAGATGCCCCGGCGTTTTGCCGCAATTGAGGATGCCATCGCCAAGGCAGGGGCGATCGTCCAGCAATTGTCGCACTTTATGCGGCATGCGCCCGCGCAGCGCCGTCCGCAGGATCTGGGCGCGGTCATCCTCGGGGTGGAAGGCCTGCTGCGCCAGGCGGTGGGCGGGCGGGTGCACGTGACCTTTCGGGTGCCGAAAGGCTTGCGGAGCGCCGAGGTGGACACCGGGCAGGTTGAACAAATCCTGCTCAACCTGGCGGTGAACGCCCGGGACGCGATGGAGCAGAGCACGCGCCGGGAACTGGTCTTCAGCTTGGCGGAGAGCTCCCTGCTCCGGTACCGGTCGATATTCCGCGCCGAGCCTACGACCGGCACTTTTCTCCTGCTCTCGGTGGAAGACACCGGCTGCGGCATCCCGCCGGAGCAGCAGGTGCGGATTTTCAGTCCTTTCTTCACCACCAAACCGGAGGGACGTGGCACCGGACTCGGACTCGCGTCGGTGCTCCGGCTCATGCAGCAGCACGGAGGATGGGTGGAGGTGGACTCTGCGCCGGGCCGCGGCGCCTGTTTCCGGCTCTATTTCCCAACCTGCGCCACGGCGGTCGTAGATACGACGCAGCCGAACGTGGCGCTGGCGGGGTGACCGCTGCCCGTTGACGCGCAACGCGGCGGACGGCCGCGGTCCGCCCCTCGCCGGGGCGAGGCGGGGCAGACCGCGACCGGCATGCGCGAGTTACGGATGTCCGGAGGAAGGGGCCTGGACGGCGACGGTGGCCGTGGCGCTGGCGCGCGGGCCGGCCGGACGGGGCGTTTCCTTCAGGGTCGTGAGGTAGGTGACGAGGTCGCGCAGTTCGCCCTTGGTCAGGATGCTCGCGTAGATCGCGGGCATGCTCGACGGCGGCGATTCGCGCTTGGCGATGTCGGCCTTGGCCACGGTGCGGACGGAGCCGTCGCCGAGGGTGAGCACGAGCTGGCTGGCGTTGTCCTCGCGCACCAGTCCGACCTCGCTCGAACCGTCCTTCAGCGTGACGACGACGGATTCGAAGCCGGGCGAGATCGCATTATTGGGAAACACGACGGATTCCAGCAGGTGCTCGGCGGTGCGTTCGCGGCCGATGAGCGTCAGGTTCGGTCCGGCTTCGCCGCCTTCGTCGCCGATCTTGTGGCAGCGAATGCAGGCCAGCACCGGATGTTCGCGGAAGAGACGTTCACCCCGGCGGATGTCCCCGCCGGCGAGAGCGACGCGGTACGGCGCGAGAGCGTCCGTGCTCGCGGCGAGTGCGGCCTCGCGGCGGGCGAGCCGGTCGGCGAGGGCGGTGTCCTTGCGTTCTTCGATCGCGTTGATGAGCTCCAGCTGCACGGCAGGGTCGAGTTGGCCGGCCTCAAGGCGGTCGAAGGAGGCGGTGAGCAATTCGACGGCGCGCGGCGAGCGGAGGCGGGCGAGCGAGCGGTAACCGGCCTTTTGTTCGGCGATGTCACTGCGCGTTACCATGGCTTCGACCACGGGCAGGGCCTCGGCCGGAGAAAGGCGGGCGGCGAGCGGGAGCGCAGCCAGTCGGAGGGAGGAAACGCTGGAGGTGCCGGCGACCTTCACGGCCTCGGCGAGCCGGGCGTCCTTGCGCTCGTCGAGCAGCCTGAGCGCGGCCTGACGGACGGCCGCCGGCTGGTTCTCGGCGGCGACGAGATCGAAATAGAGATCGGAGGCTCCGTCGACTTTGAGGGTCTCGAGGGCATCGAGGGTGGCGAGCTGCACGGCCTCGGGAGCGTCTTTGAGCAACGACGGCAACATCGGGCGCAGGGCGTTCATCGCGATGGTGTCATCGCGGCGGCCGAGCGGGCGATAGACGCCAACGATGCGGTCACGGTCGGGCGGGGCGCCCCAGTTGGCGAGATGGATGATGGCCTCGCCGCGCATCTTGGCCGGCGCCTGGGCATCCACGGCGTAGCGGGCCAGCGCTTCGGCGTTGCGATCGCCGCCGATGCGGAAGTGGGCATTGAGTGCGCGCAGGGTGATGGAGTCGTTCGTCTCCGCCGGATTGAGCTGGGCCGCGAGGGCGGGGAAGGCGGTCACGATCGGCACGTCGTTGATCGCGCGGGCAGCTTCCACCGCGAGCAGCGGGTCGGCGTCGGTGAGGAAGCGCGCCACCTCTTCGCGTTGCAGGCGACGATAAGCCAGCAGGACGCCGAGGCGGACCGAGCGGCTGCTGTCGCTGGCGGCCTTTTCGAGGGCGGCGAGATTGTTCGTGCCGACGAGTCCCATCACGGCGCCGTGGCGCAGGGCGAAATCGCGGTCGGCGTTGTCGCGCAACAGTTCGAGCAGCGGACCGGCGGCCTCGGGGCGACCGAGTTTGCCCAGGCCTTGGGCGGCAAAATAACGGACGCGCGGCGCGGCGTCCTTCAAAGCGGCGATCAGCAGGTCGTAGGCAGCGGCGGACTTCAGGTCGCCCAGCACCTTGGCGCTCTGCGCGCGGACCTCGGCGTCTGCGTCAGCCGTGAGCAGCGCGGGCAGCGTGGCGAGGGCGGCGGCGTCCTGACGCGCGATTTGTCCGAGACCCCAGATCGCATGCAGGCGCGCATACTGCGGGGCGGTGGTATCGCGCACGACCGTGTTCAGACCGGCGAGAGCCTTGCGGCGGGCGAGTTCGAACTGGGCGTTCTGGCGCACGCGCTGGTCGGCGTGGCCGAGCAAAGTGGCGAGTTCGGCGATTTCGCGGGAGCGGAAACCCTCGCGCAGCAGCCGGGCGGTTTCGACCACGATCGGATCCTTCAACGTGGCGGGATTCTCGATCGTGTAGATGCGTCCGCGGCGGGACTTCGGCCAGCCGTCGGCCCAGTCGGAAAAATACATCCGACCGTCCGGACCGAAATCCACGTCGGTCGGAAGCGCGTTCTTGAGGAACGTCTCGGAGGCGCGGATCTTGAACGTGGCGCCGTCCGGCGAGACCGTGTAGGTTTGGATGCCGCTGCGGGCGGTCGAGCCCTTGAAGTGGGTGATGAACAGGTGGCCCTTGTAGGTGTCGCCCAAGCCGGTGCCGGGGTAATAGGCGATGCCGGACGGACCGTCCTCGATGTTGGCGATGCCGGGCACGAGGTACGCGGCCTGTTCGGGGAAGCGCGGGTGCCAGAGTTTTTCGAAGTTCCACGGACCGGCGTTGCCGAGCGGAGCGAACTGGTAGCCGATGGTCCAGCCGCTGTCGCCGCCCTCGAGAATGTGCACGAGGCGCTCGAGATCGCTTTGGTCGGAGTCGTTGTCCCCGGTCCAGAGATTGCCGTGTTCGTCGAACGCGAGCTCCTGCGGATTGCGCAGACCGAAGGCGAAGACCTCGAGGTTGGAGCCGTCCGGATCGCAACGGAAGACCGCACCCGTGTCGGGCAGGGCGATGACCTTGCCCTCCTTGGTCGTGAGGTGCGTGCCGCGGTCGCCGATCGAGAAGTAGATCTTGCCGTCCGGGCCGAAGATCAGGCCGTGCAGGTCGTGGCCGGTGTAGTTGAAATGCACGCCGTAGCCGCGGCTGAGTTCGGTGCGTTTCTGCGCGAGGCCGGAGGGAGACTCGTCTTCGAGCACCCACAGGCTCGGGATGTTGGTGAACCACACCTTGCCGTCGCGGGCGAGCACACCGGAGCCGATGCCGTCGAGCACGGTGTTGAACCCTTCCGCATAGAGAGCGGAGTGGTCGGCCTTGCCGTCGCCGTCGCGGTCCTCGAGCAGGCGGATGCGTTCGCTTTCGGTCGAGAGGGCCTTGCGACCCTCGGGGCCGAAGAAGCGGTCGACGAGGGCAACGCGGTCTTCGATCGTGCGCAGGGCGAGATCGGGTTCCAGCATGGTGCCGATGAAGTCGCGGATATCGAGCACGCTGGTGCGGTAGCGGTAGGTCTCGGCGACGAAGATGCGGCCGCGTTCGTCGAAGGTGAAGGCGACGGGGTTGGCGAGCATCGGCTCCGCCGCCCATACGCCGAGCTTGAGCGGCTCGGGCACCTGCATCCCGGTGAGGGCGAGGGAAGGTTCCTCCGACGCCGGGGCGATGTCGGCCTCAGCCTGGCGCTTCATCGAGAGCAGCTTCTTCAGCTCGGGCGTCTGCTCGCCGGGCGCAGCAGAGGCAGTGAGGACAACGGGCGTGACCGCGAGTAAGGCGGCCAGGAAGTACGGGGTGCGGGCCATTCGGTAAGGATGAGGCAAAGGAAGGTCGGGGTGGCAAGCCGGCCTTTCCCTTTCCCCCGAACGAGGGGGGCAGCGCCTCGACTATGAATTCAAATCATAGGCGCCTGCCGGAGGGCGCAACCGGTGGGCGGGCGCGTTTCGCGCCCGCTGCGCGGACGGACGGGCCTGCGCACGCCGTCCGGCCTGCGGTCGTGAATCCGACCCACGCGTGGAGGGACCCACGCGTCCACCTCGGGCAACCGGTGGGCGGGCGCGTCCCTGCGCCCGCTGGCTTGGCGCGCTCGCGACTCGTCCGGGGCGGGTGAGCCCACACGCCCGCCATCAATCCAGCCCCGACACCGCGAGGTCGGCCGGATGCTCGATGCTGACCTTGAATGGCAGTTCGCGTTTTTCGCCGGGCTTGAGCTCGACCGTCCAGACGAGGCGGCCTTGGTCGTCGCGCATGATCTCCTTGGGCGCGGCGGCGGTGCCGATCTCGCGTTCGGTGGGGGTGAGCAGTTTGACCACGATCTTTTCCTGACGCGACACCGGCACGGCCTCGCGCACCACCACGCGTTCGGCGGAACGCTTGTTGTTGGTCAGCGTGATCACGACGTCGTACGTGACGCGCCGGCCGCTGTTGGTGAGCCCAGTGTTCTCGGTCAGGCGGTTGACCAACCGGCGGCGCACGGCGATGCCCTCGTCGGCGCCGAGGGCGAGGTCGAAGGATTCGCCCGGCATGACGGTCTTGAGCCGGCTGGTGGCGACAAACGTGTCGTCGAGGAACGCATTGAGCGGACCGGCGAGAAAGGGGAACTCGCTCGTTTGTACGGCCTTGGCGGTCAGGAAGGCGGCCTCGCGGAGCTTGGGCGCGATCTCGTACGCGAGGGTGGCGGGCAGGGCGATCGTGGTGATGGCGACCTTCTGAGGAGAATTGTCGCTCGGCAACGCCACGGGTTCGGCGATGCGGAAGGTGGCGCTGGTGGCGGCGGACTCGACCGTGGCGGTGGCGACGGCGGCCTCGCGCACAGCCTTGGCGGCGGCCGGTGCGGCTTGGGCGCGGCCGCGGACGTCGGTGGCGACCTCGAAGGCATTCAGTTGGATGTACCCGGCGTCGCTGGCGAGCGGCACGGGCCGGGCCTGGTCAACGATCCACGCCGGCACCTCGGGGGCGCTGCCGCCCAGGCCAGGCCGGGCGGTGGACAACGTCAGCGCGATCGCCGGCCAGTCTTCGCCGGTGGCGTTCCGGACGAGGCCATGGTAGGTGAGATCGATCCGGCGCGTTTCGGTGCGCAGCCGGGCGTCGTAGGACGGGGTCCAACTGGCGCCCGGGACGGTATAGGCCACCGTCAAGGTCAGGTCTCCGGCGGTGGCGGCTGCGACGCGGACGGCCACCGTTTTGTAGCTCCGGCCGCCCGGCTGCTGGCCGCGCAGGGCTTCGAGCTGTTGTTCGACGGCGGCGGTCTTGTGGGCGAGTTCCTCGCGTTGCTGGCGCAAGGTTTGACGTTCGGACGCGAGCCGGGTGCGTTGTTCGGCCTGAAAGGTGAGGAGGCGTTGCCAATCGTCGAAGGACGGTAGCGCCCGGGGCGCCTCGCCTGACGGAGGAGTAGTCATGGCTACTTCGATGCGATCGACCAACGCCACCTGCTGGTCGACCCGTTGCAGGCTGTCGGCGAGGACGGCGTCCTGCCGACGCAATCCGGCAAGTTCATCCTCGAGCGCGCGCACCCGCATGCTCGGCGAAGCCTCGATGAACACCTGGCGTACGGCCACGTCGAGGATGGTGGCTGCGGCGGTGCCGCGGCCGGAAACCTGCACGGACGCGTCGACAAGGGAGGCCGGCAGGCGTTCGAGCAGTAGTTCGGTCGTGCCGGCCGGCAAAACCGACTCCGCCACCCGCGTCACCACCGCCCGATCCGGATAGACGGTGGCGGCAGAAATGCGGGAGTCGACCG
>CAYZBG010000054.1:26099-37152 GCA_964476565.1 uncultured Opitutus sp. | reverse complement strand
TCGACGAGATCGCCTTCCAGACCAACATCCTCGCCCTCAACGCCGCCGTCGAGGCGGCCCGGGCCGGCGAGGCCGGCCTCGGTTTCGCCGTGGTGGCCGATGAAGTCCGCAGCCTCGCGCAGCGCAGTGCCCAGGCGGCGCGCGAGACGGCCGAGAAAATCGAAGACTCGATCGGCAAGAGCGACCGGGGGGTCGCGATCAGCTCCCAGGTGGCCCAGCGTCTGCAGGAGATTGCCGGCCAGGTCCGCGAGGTCGACGAACTCGTGGCCGAGATTGCCAACGCATCGTCGGAGCAGCGCACCGGTATCGAACAGGTCAATACCGCTGTCGCCCAGATGGACAAGGTGACGCAGGCCAACGCGGCCGGCGCTGAGGAAAGCGCCAGCGCCGCCACGGAGCTCAACGCCCAGGCCGAAGCGCTCAACGAGGCCGTGGCGGCGCTCGCCCGGCTGGTGGATGACGTGCCGCCGGCCGCTGCGGCGGCACCGCGGACCGGGAGCCCGGGATTGCGTGCGGCTCGTCCGGCGCCGCGCCCCGTGGAACCCGTGGCCAAGGTGGGTTGACCGCGTCGGGGTGGGGTCGGCCCCCACCCCCGGGCAGCTGGGGAGGAAACCTCAGCCCAAACGGGTGAGCCGGCTGGTGCAGGACGAATGCCTGACTCGATACTGCCTGGGTAACCGCAGGCAAACTGCACTGGTGCCTTGACCCAAATGGACCTAAGCGGCAGAAGCGGGCAGTGCATCCCGCTGCGCCGTTTCCTGCTTCTTTCCCGCTGTCTTCCGCCGCTCGCCGGGTCGGATTTCCGTTCCGCTCGGCCCTCGCGGTGAGCGGCGCCCTGCACGCCGCAGGCTGTGATCGGGAAAGGGGGCCCCGGTGAGTGGCGGCGGACCTGCGGAGGGCCGGAAGCCCCGGGTATTGGTGGTGGATGACGATGCCGAGGTGCGGGCCGTGGTGCGCGCCTCGCTGCACCACCTGGGTTATGACGTGGAAGACGTGGCGGACGCCGACTCGGCCCTGACGGTGCTGAAGGCGCAGGCGGCCGACTTCGACCTTCTGCTCACCGACGTCATGATGCCGCGGATGGATGGGATTTCCCTGCTGCGCAAGGTGCGGGCGTTTGCGCCCGGTTTGCCCGTCGTGCTGTTCAGCGGCCACGTCACGGAGGAGGACCTCTGGCTGCCCGACCTGCATGACGTGCCGTTGCTGACCAAACCCTTCAGCCTGGCCACCCTGTGTGCGGTGGTGCGCGATGCCTTGCAGCGCGGAGGCGGTACCGGTTCGGCCGGTGCGCGCGGATAGCCAGCCGCTCCGGCCATGGATCACCACCTCCTGCTGACCGCCGTCCCGTTGCACCTCGACCCGGCGGTCAGGCCCGGGATGAAGATCGGTGGAGTCTTCGCGGTCAAACAGCCCGCGGGACCCGCCTACCTGCGCCTGACTTCGGCCGACTGGACGGTGCTGGCTGAGTTCGGGCGGCCTTCGAAGGTGCCAGAGGTGCTGCGCCGTCTGCTCGAGCAACGTAGTTGCCCGCCGCTGCGCGATTTCTACGAGGTGATCCTCAAGGCTCATCGCGCCGGTATCCTACGGGAGGGCGAGGTGAGCGCGCCGGCTCCTCATCCCGTGCGCTGGTTGCGCAGCGGTGACGTGTGGCCGCGCCGCCTCGGCTGGGTGGCGGGTTTGGCCGGCTTCGCGTTCGCCCTCGTCCCGGGGCCGGCGCCGTCGCTGGCGCCGTTGGACCTGCTCGCCGGGTGGGGCGCATGGTGCGCGGCGTTGACCTTGGGTCAAATGATGGCGGCGGCGGCGGTGGCCGGTGGGGAAGGCAAGGTTTACCGGCCTCATCTGAACTGGCGCACCTGGGCGCCGCACCTCGCGTTCGACTTGCGCGATGGTCAGTTGCTGTCGCGCGACCGCCAGCTCGCGCTGGTTCTCGCCGGTTGGATCGTGCCGGCGTTGGCGGTGGCGCTCGTCACCTCCTTGCAACCGGCATGGAGCCTGCCCGTGGTCGCCGGCTGGTTCTGGCGCCTTCGTCCGGTGGTCGGCGGTGAGATCATTCCGCTCTTCGAGGTGCTGCTGGGTCGGCTGCGGCCGGACACGAAACGGGACTACCTTTTCGGACCGAACCGCGGACTTTACGCCCGTCGCCGCGCCGCCGTCCGGTCGCTTTCCCCCGCAGTGGTGGCGCTGGCGTTGGTCTATGGCGGCGGGTGGTGCCTCGCGGTGCTGGTCTACGCGGTGCAGGCGTCGGATTTGGCGCGTGAGGCCGGCGGGAGCCTGGCGTCGGTCTGGCGTGAATCCGGGCTGATCTTCGCCCTATGGCTGGGGGCGGTCGTGGTGGTGCTGGCGGCGATCGAGCTCGGATGGTGGCTGTGGCGGTGCGTTCGCGTCCTGCGTCCGCGGATACAGCTTGGTTTGAAGCGGCGGTCTTACAGCTTGCCGGCGCCACTCGATGAAGCGGCCTTGGTGGGACGCCTGCTGCGGTCGGCGCTGTTCCGCCGTCTTCCGCCCGACCAGCAGCAGGAAATCGCGCGTCACCTCCAGGTGGTGCACGTGCCTGCGGGCACGGTGTTGCATGAGTTTGACGACGATCCCGCCCGGGTTGGATTGATCCTGTCGGGCGAAGTCCGCCAGTGGCGCCGAGGGCCCACTGGCCATGTGGAGAGGATGCATGGCGTCGCCGAAGATGAGCTGTTCGGTGTGCATCGGATCGGTGACTCTAACCGGCGCCAACGGGCGAAGGCGCGCACTCCCCTGTGGTACCTTTCGCTGTCCATGGCAGACTTCCAAGCCCTGGTCGTTGCCCGCGTCGGAGCGCCGGCGGTCGAGCATTCCGCGGTACAAATCTCCTTTCTGCGGCGGCTCGAGCTCTGTGCCACCTGGCACCCTCAGGCCCTGGCCCGTTTTGTGCAGCTGACCACGGTGCTCGATTGCAACGAAGGCGATGTGATCATCCGGCGGGGCGAAGACACCCTGCAGCTGTTCATTGTCCAGGAAGGCAAGGTCGAGGTGGTCCTGCCGCGCGGTCGCCGCCGGACCCTTGGTCCCGGATCGTACTTCGGTGAGATCGGCCTCCTGCAAAACAGCCAGGTGGTCGCCGATGTGCGGGCACGCACCCGCGTGCGTTGCCTGGCGATTCAGAAGAGCGACTTCCTTCGGTTCATGACGCACAATCCGTCCGTCGGCCTGCAGGTCGAACGGGTGAGCTCGGAGCGCCTGGGCCACCCGATCTTCCCGCTGGGCCGGCAGTCGTTTGATATCCGCTGAACGGGCACCGTCCCGGGCGGGGAGGGAATCACCCGCGGCGAATTTCGGAACCCTGGAACCGGATCTGGATGCGGTAGACCTTCTTGACGCGGCACTTGATCTGGCCGGTGGCGAGGTCGAACTTGTCCGGTACTTCGATGCGATGCAGGTCGACGGCCGCGTGGTAGCCGCGCTCGGAGAAGATATCGATGAGCATCGCGAGGGCGAGGGGATCGTCGAGCACCGGATCCTCGGTGTTCACCAGGGCGACTCCGGAGATCGCGTGCCGGAGCACGATCGGAATGATCTTGGTGCTGACGAAGGTCACCACCTTGGCGAAGAGCTCGCGATGCTCGACCTCGTACGAATCGAGCCGCTTCACCATCTCCTGCCGCGCGTGGACAATGATCTCGCTCGCGACCGGGATGACGCGCAGGCGGTCGTTGGTGCGGGGGTCGAGCTCGAGCGTGCTCTGGTACTGGAGTTCGCTCAGGATGTTCTGCTCCACCTCCGCGACCGGTCCCTGCGCGTTGACGAAGTGGTAGTGGAACGTCTCCTTGAGCGACTGGAGCGCGTCCCAGGTCTGTTCCTTGAACACGCGGTAACGCCGCTGGGCGAGGGCGCGGTCGTAGTCGGTCGCGCGTTCTTCCAGCAATTCGCCGACGCCGGTCCGGCGTACCTCCTCGTTGTGCTGCTTGATCTCGAGGCCGCGGTGCAGCTGGCGCTCGACCGACGTCTTCTCGTCCACGAACAGCACCATGATGTGCACGGTCGGCTGGCGAAAGTGGATGCCAAGCGACGTGTCGTAGAACTCGCTGCGCAGCGCATGCATGCGGCTGACCAGTAGTTTCAGGCACTCAACCTGCACCTTGGTGCGGGGAAAGCCGTCGAGAATGCAGCCGTCGCGAAACTCCGGACGCAGCAGCTCCCGCAGCAGAATCCCCACCACCTCGCGGTCGCCCACCATGCCGCCGGCGTCCTTGATGCGGCGCGCCTCCGGTGAATCGAGCAGCGAACTCATCACGATGGGCGGGCAGGTCAGGCCGCGTGCCTTGAGGATGAAGCCCGTGTTCGTACCTTTGCCCGCGCCCGGTGCGCCGCCGAGCAGAATGAACTCCTTGGGGAAACGCAGGTTCTCGCGGCCCCGCTCCGCTTCCAACTCCTGCCAGACGGCGCTGAAAATCAGCGCGGCATCCTTGATCTCGAGGTCGGCCACCTTCGATCCGGACGCCCCGGCTCCGGCGGCGGACAGCGGCGACGAGGTGACGGCGGAAGCGGGGGGAGTCATGGTGAGTGAGAGAAGCGGTTGGAAAGAAACGGTTTCTCCGACGGAAGCGACACCGGATTTGCCGCGGGTGCGGAGCGGTGCGATTTCTGCGAACTTTTTTTGCTGGGATTGGAACCCGCCCAAACGGGTCTGGTCTACGGAGGCGTCGTGAATAACGACTGTTCTTTGGTTAGCCCATATAAGTTCCCGGAGACCAACGTCTCCGGGATTGTTAGTTGAAGCTGGACCTGGCCGGGTTGCCTTCGGGTGACCCGGCCTTGGCTTTTTTACGGGGTCGGCGTTGCGGTCATCGCCGGCACGTCGACTCGGGTCGACATGCGTGGCCGCCCGGCTGCGGCGGGTCAGCGCTTCTTGAAGATCACCTGGGGGGCCGCCTCCATTTGCCCGCGCGTCACGCCCAGTTGGTTGAGCAACTTCAGCTCGCGCCAGACATCCGATCCCGAAAGTTCCCCGCGCAGGAGGCGCTGGTAACGGTCGAGCGTGCGGCGCACCTCGTCCGGAGATTCGGTCACAAACTCCACACGGAAATGGCGGGCGCCCAAGGCGAGCAGCCGTTGCACGTAATCGGCTCCCGTCTGGGCGCGATTGTTGAACACGGTGTTGCGGCAGCCGGCATCGGCCTTCAGCGGCAGTTCGGCGCCGACGCGGTCGCGCAACGCGACGCGGTGCTTGTCGCAGGGCCGACCGCAGTCGCGGTAGTCCTTGCCCGACGAGAGGAAGGCGCAGAACACGCAGTGCTCCATGTGAAACATGGGCATGTGCTGATGGATCGTCAGGTCGAAGGAGGTCGGTGGCGCGGCGGCGAGCAGGGCCTCGAGCTGATGGATGTTCAGGTCGTAGCTCGCCGTCACGCGCTCCAGGCCGTGGCGTCCGAGGTACCAGGCGGCGGTGAGCGGATTGGCGACGTTGAGCGAGAAGTCTCCGCGTTTGCGGTCGTCCTTGAAGAACGCGAGGTGCTCCGCGTTGCGCACGAGATAGCCGTCGGCATCGCACGAACGCACCTGCTTGAGGATCCACTCCTCGCCCGGCTTGAAGATGCGCGGCGGGGCCACCCACAGGCTCGAGCCTCCCGCGCTGCCGCCCGTCGCGGCCTGCAGTGCGCGAAACCGCTGCACGGCTTCCCGGTAACGTTTGGGATCTTCGAACTCGGCGTAGACCGTGCGTACCCCGGCGTCCCATGCCGCCTCGAGCTGGCCGGGCTCGCGGATCACCGCGATCACTTCCGGCACCACCTGTGCCGCATCCGATACCGCCGGGAAAGAATCGGTGCGCGCGCGCCAGGAGCCGTCGTGCAGCGTCCAGCGTTTGGGCGCCGCCCGGAGCGCGTCGAGCGCGTCGGCGGCCTCGCGGCGCAAGCGGTTGAGTTCGCTCAGCGGCAGCATGACCTCGCCTTCGAGCGCGTTGTGCAGTTCGCCCAGCTTGAATGGCGTGCCTCCGAGGCGCCCGAGCTGCTCGCGCAGGCGGTCGGTGGTGAGCGGTTGTGACGCGGCCGGCGCGAGCAGGACGGACGAGGCGGCCTGCACAACGTGCCCTTCGGCATCGCGCGCCACGAGCGTGAGCGGCGTGCCGGCGTGGCCGTGCACCTCGAGGGTGATCGGGCGCTGAAACCGGATCTTGTCGCCGGCGAACGTCGCGCGAAGTTCGCGGTCGAGGGCCGGATCATCGTTCTTCCACAGCAGATGCCCGCGTCGGATGCGCCGGAAGTTGATGTCGCCGTCGCCGAAGCGCAGCACGGTCTCGCCGCTGGCCAGCGGCTGCACCTGATAAACGCGTCCGCCTTCCTCGCCGGCGGCGTGATTGCCGGCATCGAACACCACGCCGTCGCCAGGCTTCACGTCGGCTTCGAGCCGCAACGCCACCTCGTCGTCGCCCACACGCGTGATCTCACCAAGCAGCACGCCGCGCTTGGTGCCGAAACGGCCGTGGGCCAGCTCCTGGTTGTTGATGCCGCGGAACCAGCCGGTGTAGAGGCCGCGCGAAAATGCCATCGACACCTCGTAGCGCGCGCGGGCGGGATCCGCCGGGGCCGAGGTTTCACCGAAGATGCGGTCGAGGGCCTGACGGTAAACCCGCGTGATGCTCGCCACGTACTCGGGGCTTTTGAGGCGGCCCTCGATCTTGAGCGAGGCCACGCCGGCGCGCACCAGCTCCGGCAGTACGTCCAGGCCGGCGAGATCCTGCGGGCTGAGCAGGTACTTGCGATCACCGAGATCAACCTTCTGTCCGTCGGCGATGAGTTCGTACGGAAGCCGGCAGGCTTGGGCGCATTCGCCGCGGTTGGCGGAACGCCCGCCGAGCGACTCGCTGGTCAGACACTGTCCGGAGTAGGCCACGCACAAGGCGCCATGAACGAACACCTCAAGCGGGAGCGGCATTTGCGCGTGCCCGTTCGCCCCGGACCGCTGCGCGGCCTGGATGGCTTCGATCTCCTTGATGGAGTTCTCCCGGGCAAGCACGACGAGTTCGGCGCCGAGTTCACGCGCAAGGTCCACGCCCGCCGCACTGGTCACGGTCATCTGCGTGGAGCCGTGAATGGGGAAATCGGGCGAGAGCGCACGGATCAGGCGGCAGATGCCGACGTCCTGGACAATCGCAGCGTCCACCCCGGCGGCGATGATCGAGCGCAGGTAGTCGGCGGCATCCTCCAGCTCCGGGGTGAAAACGAGCGTGTTGAACGTCACGTAACCCCGCACCCCGCGGCGGTGCAGGAAGGCCATGAGCTCGGGCAGGTCCGCCTGAGTAAAGTTCTTGGCCCGCATCCGGGCGTTGAAGCGCTCGAGGCCGAAATAAATCGCGTCCGCGCCATTCTCGACGGCGGCCCGGGCGCACTCCCAGTCGCCGGCCGGCGCAAGCAGCTCCGGCCGCACCGGCCGGGAGGCAGGTGCGTCAAGGGGCGCGGCGGCGGGCGCGGTGGAGACGGCGGTGGACATCGGATCGGACACTGTGCCGGGCCGGCGAAGGGGTGCAAGCGCGGCGGCGGGAGTGGCTGGCCGCGCCGGACGGTGGTGGCGTCGCTGCGCCCCGGCGTTGCCAGCCGCATCTCAGGGCCCAAGTCTCTTCGCAATGAGTCAATCGATTGCCATGGTGGGGGCGGGGGCCTTGGGCCTGTATTATGGAGCTCGACTGGCTCGGGCGGGCCGGGATGTCCGGTTTCTCGCCCGCAGCGACCTGGCTACCTTGCGCACGCAGGGCATTCGCATCCAGGAACCGTCGTCGGCCTTCCAAGTCCCGACGGTGCGTGCGTTTGCCTCGCCGGAGGAGATCGGGCCGGTGGACCTCGTGATCGTGACCTTGAAGGCCACGGCCAACCGCGAGCTCCCGCGCCTGTTGCCGCCGCTGCTGCATCCGGGCACCGTCGTGCTCACGCTTCAGAACGGACTCGGCAGCGAGGAACAGATGGCGGAGGTCGTCGGGGCTGGGCGCGTGCTGGGTGGGTTATGCTTCATCGCGTCGATGCGCACGGCGCCGGGCGAGGTCACCTGCCTGCATCCCGGTTCGATCACAATGGGGGAATTTGATCGGCCCGCGGGCGAACGCACCCACGCGGTGGCCGCGTTGCTCCGGGCGGCAGGCATTGTCTGCAACGTCACCGACTCCCTGGTGGCGGCCCGCTGGCGGAAGCTCGTCTGGAACGTGCCTTTCAACGGACTCAGCATCGCCGCCGGCGGCATCACGACGGAAAAGATCTGCGCCAGCCTGGAACTGGCCGGCGAGGTGCGCGCGCTGATGCGTGAGGTGGCGGCGGCGGCGCAGGCGCTCGGCCATCCGATCCCGGAGTCGTTTCAACGCGAGCAGTTCGACGTCACGCCGCCGATGGGCGCCTATGCGCCGTCGAGTCTGGTCGACTACCGGGCCGGACGCGAGGTCGAGGTGGAGCCGATCTGGGGCGAGCCGTTGCGGCGGGCGCGTAAGGCCGGAGTGGATACGCCTCGCCTCGCGCTGCTGTACGCACTGCTCCGGCAGCTCACCGCGCGCTGAGGGCGCGGCGGTGGCCGTGTTCCGCGCTCCGCCTCAAGCCGGCCGGTAGACCGTCTGGTCGAGGGTCCGGCCGAGGTGGTGGCGGAAGGTGGCCAGGTCCGGCACCGCCTTGAGGGCGATGAGCTGGCTGGCGAGGTTGCCGACGGCCGTGCCCTCGAGGTTGAACGAGACGACGGGGACCCCGGCGGCGTCGGCCGTGGCCTGGCAGAGCAGGCGGTTTTTCGAGCCGCCGCCGACCATGAGGATGCGCTTGAAGCAGCGTCCGGCCATGCGTTCGAAGGCGCGCATCGCGTCGGCGTGGCCCCGGCCAAGCGAGTCGCAGATGAGGCGCATGTATCCGGCCGGGGTGGTCGGCGGACGCACCTTTTTGCGGCGCAGCTGGCCGTCGATCACCGCACGCATGGACGGCGGATTGGCCAGGGCGGGATCCGTCACGTCCAGCAGGACGGAGGGTGCGGGCAGGCGTTCCGCGGCGGTGATGAGGGCCGCCCACTCGCGGTCCGTCTTGGGCCGCGAGGCGAAATCCTTCAACGTGCCCTCGAGCAACCAAAGTCCGATGACGTTGGTGAGCGGCCGGTAGCGACCGTCACCAATGCGTTCGTTGGCGATTCGCGCGGCGAGGGCGTCCGGACCGAGCACCGGTGTGTCGCTTTCGAAACCGACCAGCGACCAGGTACCCGAACTCAGGTACAGGTCGGTGCCGTCCGGCGAGGCGGGCATCGCGTCATAGGCGCAGGCCGTGTCGTGTCCGGGCACGGCAATCACCTTGGCGCCTTTCAGCGCCGGGAAACCTTGGATCGGTCCCAGCTTGGTCCCGGCCAGCACCGGCTTCGTGAACCATTGGGGCGGAATGCGGAAGTGATCGAGGGCCGGCCGCGACCAGTCGGTCGAATGCACATCCAGGAGCTGCGAGGTGCTGGCGATGGTGAGCTCGTTGGCCATGCGGCCCGAGAGCAGGTAGTTGAAATAGTCGGGCAGGAACAGGCAGCGGGTGGCGAGATCCTCGACCGCCGGGCAGCTCGCCACATGCTCCTCCAACTGCAGGCTGGAGTTGTAGAAGACATTCGGGATGCCCGTGGCGGCATAGATGCGTTCGAGGGCGGCGCGGGTGTTGCCCAGCCGGCGCAGGCCCGCCTGGGTGCGCGCGTCGCGATAGGCGTGGACCGGGAAGACGAGGCGGCCGGTGTCATTGACCAGCGCGTAGTCGACGCCCCAAGTGTCGACGCCGACCGATGCGAGCCGCGCGCCGCGGGGCAGGGCCGCCGCGACCTTGCCAAGCCCCGTCTGGATCTCGTGCCAAAGACCGGCGATATCCCAGTAGTCGTGCGTTCCGATCGAGCGGAACGTATTCGGAAACCGATGCACCTCGGTGAGGGCGAGACGGTTTTTCGACCAGGTACCGAGGATGACGCGACCACTGGTCGCACCCAGATCGACGGCGGCAGAATGGACGGTGGAGGGCATGCAGAAAAAAGGGGCGGCGCGAAGCGTGGAGACTTGGGCTCTCAGAATCTACCACAAACGCGCAAGAGCTCTCACAATAAAGTTTGCGCAACCGGGGGCCCTGCGCACCGTGACACCAAACCCGTTATGTTGAACCACGAACGTGCCCTGCCTCGCGGCAAACGTGTCCAGTTGATGGCGACGTGCCTCTGTGACGCCTTTTACGACGACGTGGCGGCGGCGACGGTCGAGGTGCTCGAGTACCTGGGCTGCGAGGTGGTGTTTCCCGAAGGTCAGACCTGCTGCGGGCAACCGGCGTTCAACGGCGGCGATTGGCCCGCCTCGCGCAAGGTCGTGAGGCACACGGTGAAAACGTTCGCTGGCGAGGAACCGGTGATCGTGCCGTCGGGCTCGTGTGCGGCGATGATGTTCCACGGTGCCGTGCTCGAGTTCGAGAAAGAGGCCGATCTGCCGGAGGTTGAGGCGCTCGGACGTCGCACGTGGGAACTCGGCGATTTCATTGTCAACGGCCTCGGCCGCACCACGTGGCCCGGCCGCTACGAGGCCAAGGTCGCCTTTCACCGTGCCTGTCATTCGCGCGGCACGGGCAGCGGCGCGGCCGCGACGACGCTGTTGGGCTCGATCGCGGGCGTGACCCTCACGCCCTTCGGCGAGGGCGAACAGTGCTGCGGCTTCGGCGGCACCTTCTCGGTCACGTTTCCCAATGTGTCGTCGGCCATGGGCACGTTGAAGCTGGACCACATTCGCGCCGTGCAGCCGGACGTGCTCGTGTCGGCCGACATGAGCTGTCTCATGCACATGGGCGGACTCGCAGAAAAGGAGGGCAAGCCGGTCCGCACCCAGCACCTTGCCCAGGTCCTGCGAGACGCGCTGCGCCACGGAGGCCTGCTATGAAATTCCAGCAGATCGACCAGTTTGCCGCCCACCTGCGCCGTGACACCCGGGCCGCGGTCTACGACGGTTCCAAGAAGGGCTACGAGGCGCGGACGCGCGTGCTCTTCGACCACTACGAGAACCCGGACCGGCTCCGCGAGCTGGCGGGCGAGATCAAGCAGCACGTGGTGGAGAATCTCGACACCTACC
>CAYZBG010000054.1:11560-25999 GCA_964476565.1 uncultured Opitutus sp. | reverse complement strand
CGCGAGCTGGCGGGCGAGATCAAGCAGCACGTGGTGGAGAATCTCGACACCTACCTGCCGCAGGTCGAAGCGAAGCTCGTCGCCAACGGCGTGAAGGTGCACTGGGCCTCCACGGCCGAGGCCGCCAACCAGGCCGTGCTCTCCATCCTGCGCGCCCGGGGCGCGACCAAGATGGTCAAGGCCAAGACGATGGTGTCGGAGGAGACAGAACTCGGCCACTTCCTCGAGCAGCAGGGTATCGAATGTGTGGAGACGGACCTCGGCGAATTCATCGTGCAGATCGACCACGATCACCCGTCGCACATCGTCAAACCGATCATCCACAAGAACCGGCGCGAGATCGCGACGTCGTTCGAGAAGCACGGTCTGGGTGCGTACAATGACGATCCCGAGACGATCACCCGCCGCGCGCGCGTCCACCTGCGCCACAAATACCTCGAGGCCGACGTCGGACTGACGGGCGCCAATTTCGTCGTGGCCGAGAGCGGCCGCCTCGTGCTCGTGACCAACGAGGGCAACTCCCGCTTCTGTCTCGCCGCGACCAAGGTCCACATTGCGATGGTCGGCATCGAGAAGATCCTGCCGCGCGACCGCGATCTCGGCCTGCTGCTCAACCTGCTCGCGCGTTCCGGCACGGGCCAGCAGCTCACCGTCTACACGGAGTTCATCACCGGACCCAAGGCGCCCACCCAGCCGGATGGTCCGGAAGAGATGCACGTCATCTTCGTGGACAACGGCCGCACCGACGTGCTCGCGAGCGATTGCCGCGACATCCTGCGCTGCATTCGCTGTGGCGCCTGCCTCAATGTCTGCCCGGTCTACCGGCAGGCGAGCGGTCACGCGTATCGCAGTGTCTACCCGGGTCCGGTCGGCGCCGTGCTCTCGCCCTTGCTGGCCGGAAAAAAATTTCCCGAACTCGCCGATCTGCCGAAGGCCTCGAGCTTGTGCGGCGCCTGCAACGAGGTCTGTCCGGTCAACATTCCCATTCCCGATCTGCTCCTGCGGCTGCGCGACAAGGGCAAGCGCGAGGGCAGTGAGGCGGCGGCGGCGGGCCCGCTCATGCCAATGGGCGGCTGGGCCCTGCTCGCGTCCCAGCCGACGGCGTGGAAAGCCGCGCTGTACGGCGGCCGCATGATCAATCACCTGCCGACCAAGCTGCTGCCCATCGCCGCCCTGCGCGCCTGGGAGGGCAAGCGCACGCTGCCGGAGTGGAAGGGCGGCGACTTTCGCGCGTGGATGCGGGCCCGCAAGGCGTCGCGTCCCGCGGACCACGGACAGAACGGAGGAACGACATGAGCAGCGATCGCGACGCCATTCTTGGCCGCGTGCGCGCGGCCCTCGCTCCTTTGCCGAAACGCGCCGCGTTGCCCGACTGGGAGTCGGAAGTGGTCGTGCTGCGCCAGGCCCGCGGGGCGGTCGACGCGTGGAGCCTTTTTGCCCAGCGCCTGAAAGGGGTGAACGGCACGCCGCTCGAGCGCGTGGCTGAGCTGGTCTCCCTGTTGGATACGAACGGCTGGCGGCACGGCTACTGTGCGCCGGCGCTCTGGCCGTCGTTGCGCGAGGCGTTTCCCGCGACGTTCACGGTCGAGACCACGTTCGATCGCACGCGGGTCGACGATTACCAGTTCGGCATCACCGAGGCCACGGCGGCCATCGCCGAGACCGGTACGCTCGTGCTCACCGACCGCGATACGTCCGCGCGCCTGGCGGCGCTGGCCCCGTGGGTGCATGTGGCCGTGATTCGGCGGGACCGCATTTTCGTCGACCTGCCCCAGGCCGTGGCGGCGCTGCCGCACGATCCCAACGTCATCTGGTGCACGGGCCCGTCCAAGACCGCCGACGTCGAGGGCATCTTGATCGAAGGCGTGCACGGCCCCGGCCGCCAGATCGCGCTGCTGGCCGACTGACCCGGCATCAATCACCACGAAACCAGCCGGCACTGGGTTCACCGAGAACGCCGAGCGCCGACACCGAGACGGCGGGAGGCCGCACCTTCGGCGGGAACCCTCCGCTGAAAACCCGTTGACGCCCCCCGGCGGGACCGGGCATTTCGTCGCGTTGATGCAACCTGCGTTGACCGAACTCTTCACCCGAATCTATGGCGCGGCTCCGACGATCATCACGCGGGCCCCGGGGCGCATCGAGGTCATCGGCAATCATACCGACTACAATGGCGGCACCGTGCTCGGAGCAGCCGTGGATCGCGGCGTGTGGGTGGCCCTGTCACCGCGGTCGGACGGCCGGCGCCGGTTTCACAGTGCCCTCGGTGGCGACACGGTCGAACTTCCGGTTGAGACGCCGCAGCGGCAGGACGGCGAACGCGCGTGGTTGAACTATCCGCTCGGGGTGATCGCGGCCCTTCCGACGTTCGGCCTGCGTGTGCCGGGTGGATTCGATTATCTTGCGCTGTCGGACCTGCCGGCCGGTGCCGGACTCAGCAGCAGCGCGGCGATCGAACTCGCGTCGGCCCTGGCCTTCCTCGCGGCGACGGGTCAGACCGCCGACACGAAGACGGTGGTCAAGGTGGGCAAGCATGCGGAAAACCACTTTGTCGGTGTGCCTTGCGGCATCCTCGACCAGGGCGTGTCCGGCTTCGGCCAGAAGGATCACCTGGTGTTCATCGACTGCCGCGGGCCGCGCTTTGCGACGGTGCCGATGCCGGCCGACGCACACTTCTGGGTTTTCAACACCCACACCAAGCACGCGTTGGTGGACGGACTCTACGCGGCGCGCAATCGCGAGTGCATGGATGCCGCCAAGGCGCTGGGGGTCGCACTGCTCGCGGACAGCAACCCCGCCGCCGTGCTCGCCGCGGGCGCGAAGCTGCCGGCTCCGCTGGATCGCCGGGCGCGTCATGTCGTCGAGGAAATTGCCCGCGTCGACGCGACCGTGGTGGCCCTCGGGCGCGGAGATCTGGCGGCAGTGGGCAGCCTGCTCACGGCGTCGCATCGCAGCTCCCAGCATCTGTTTGAGAACAGCACCCCCGAACTCGATTTCCTGGTGGATACGCTGGCGGGTGCGCCTCACGTCCACGGCGCCCGCCTCACCGGCGGAGGCTTTGGCGGCGCAGTGATGGCGCTCACCACCGGCAAGTTTGACGCGACCGGTGCCGAGCAGGTGGCCGCCGCCTACGCGCGCCGCTTCGGCAGCCGCCCCGACGTGCTCCACCTTCAGACGGGCGATGGCGCGCAGCGGCTGCAGTGAATCGTCGCGCTCACAGCATCGCCGCAATGTCGGCGAAGTAGTCTGCCACCCAGGTGTGGGCCCAGAGAAAGTGGATCGCGCCGGCGATCGCCAGCATCGGGCCGAAGGGAACGTGCACGCCGAGGCCGAGATCGGCAGGCTCGCCTTCCGGGGTTTCCGTGCGCGGGGTGACCGGTGACTTCCGGCCGCAGACCTTCTGCCAGATCAGCGCCACCGCGAACCACACCGTGCCGACAATCGCGCCGCCGAAGACGGCAAACACCGCCCCCTGCCAGCCGCAGAACGCGCCGATGGCACCGACGAACTTCACGTCGCCGAACCCCATGGCCTCTTTCTTCAGCACGGCTTCGGCCACGAGTGCGATCCATAGTACGAGTCCGGATCCGATCAGCAGTCCGCTGATCGCCGCGGTCGCGGAACGCAGGCTGTCGATGGCAAAGAAGTCACCGGAGAAGCCGTGCAACGACGGCACGAGCACCGAGAGCAGCAGGCCGAGCATCGCCGCCCCGATCGTGAACACGTCGGGGATGATCATGTGGTCGAGGTCGATGAACGTGGCGCAAACCAGAATGCTGAGAAAGAGCATGCCGATCAGCGCCTTGGCCGGAGGAAAGTGCAGCCAGCACGCGAGGAACAGGGCGCCGGTCAGCAGCTCGACGAACGGATAGCGAAACGAATACGGCCGGCCGCAGCAGCGGGCCCGTCCGCGCAGGATGAACCAGCTCAGCACGGGAATGTTGTCATACCATGCGATGGGCGTGCCGCAGGCGCACTGCGAGCCGGGCCGGACGATCGAACGACCCGCCGGTATCCGGTAAATGACGACATTGAGAAAGCTGCCGACAATCGCACCAAACAGGGCCGCGGCGGTGGCGAAGAACCAGGGGAACTCGGCGTCGAAGGCGGCGTAGTCGAAGGGCATGGAGGGGACGTCGGGGCGCGACGTCAGAATCCGGCGGCGCCGGGTCGAGTCAAGGGCGGCCGCCGAGCGCGGCGTGAGCCGCCTTGCGCATGGCTTCGACCGGTACGGCGGTCTCCGTCCAGATTTCGAGGGCACGCGCGCCCTGGTGGATCAGCATCGACAACCCGTTGGCGTGGGGCAGTCCCCGGGAGCGGGCGAGGGCGAGCAGGGGCGTGAGGGGCGGGTTGTAGATCATGTCATACACGCCCAGCGGGTGGGGAATGCGGCCAAGGTCGATCGGCAACGGGTCCGTGTCGCGCAGGCCGGCACTGGTGGCGTTGATGACCAAGGCGTGCGCCGGCAGGCCGGCGGGGGCGGAGAGGTCGAAGCCGTGCAGCGGGATCGACCCGGCGAGCGGACGCACTTGGGCGAGCAGGTCGTCGAGATTGGCGACAGTCCGGTTGCCGATCCAGAGGGAGGCACAGCCGCGCTGCAGGCACTCCACCGCGGCGCCGCGGGCGGCCCCGCCGGCGCCGAGCAGAACGACCGGCGTGCCTGCGAGGTCGAGGCCGAGCTCCTCGCGCACCGCCGTGGCCAGCCCGTAGCCGTCGGTGTTGAAGCCCTGCCAGCCCGCGGGCGTGGTGCGCAGGGTGTTCACCGCACCCACCGGCTGCGCGGCCGGGTCGACCGCGGCGACGCGCGCGAACGCGAGGATCTTGTGCGGCACCGTCAGGTTCAGGCCGTGAAAGCCCTTGGCGTGGAAACGTGGGAGCGCGGCGGGCAGATCGTCCGGATGCACCTCGAAGCGAAAATACTTCCACGTGGCAAAACGGGCCTCGCGCGCAGCCATCACCGCCAGGGCGGCATTGTGCATCGCAGGACTGATCGAGTGCTTGATCGGGTGACCGAGCACGGCGAGGGCCGTGCCGGAAAAGGACCAGCGGTCGAGGTCAGCAAGCGTGAGGACGGGGTCGGCGGACATGCGGCGTTCTTAGCCGAATCCATGCAGTTGGAAACCGCGAATGCACGCCAATCGACACGAATTTCATCATCCGCCGACCCGCGCGTCCAACCTCGCGCCGGCAAGGTGATGAGATGCTGCCCAAGGAGCGCCGGCGGCGCTTGGGACTTTCCGACGTTTGATCTGCGACGGTCTGTTTGCCGCTCGCTAGGGCTGGGCGTGCCGTTCGTAGGCAGACTCGAACTCCTCGACGAAGCTGGCAAAGAGCTTCGAGCGCTCGTGGTCACCGGCGGCAGCGTAGTGTTGCACGAGGTTGCGGCAGCAGCGGCAAAGCACTTCGCGCACCGGCGTCGGGGCGAGATCGCTCAGCTTGGGCTCAATGTCGCGGGTGCGCAGGAAACGGAAGATCTCGTCTGGGGTGCGAAAGACGCCGCCGTCGAAGGCATCGATGAAGAACGGCAGTTCCTCATGGAAGCAGCCCACCATGAAATGCCCGGGCAGGCCGACGGCCTCCAGATCGAGGCCGAGCCGGCGGGCGACGAGCAGGTACAGCAACGACAGCGAGATCGGGATGCCCTTGCGGCGGGCGAGCACCTGGTCGAGGAAGCTGTTGAGCGGATCGGTGTACTGCTCGATGTTTCCGTGGAAACCGTGGTCGTGATACAGCACACGGTTGATCACGCGGCATTTTTCCCGGGCCGACGAGGGCTCGACAATCAGCTCGCGGCACCGTGCGGCGATCGCGTCGAGCTCATCGCAGCAGCGGCCGGCGTCGAGGCCCGGATTGACGGTGCGCGCGAGCAGGAGGGCACCGGTTTCGAGTTCGTAATTGAGCGAACGGATGAAACCGCGGAACTCCGCCACGGGATCGGTGAACTTGAGCTCGTCGAGAAACCAGCGCGCATGCCAGGCAAGCGGACGATGGTCGCCGGCGGCCACGCTGCGCAGGAATTGCTCGGCGGCGGACCCGAGTTGGGTGAAGTGGAGCAGGAGGGCGCGACGTACGATGGGGCTCGTGTCGTCGAGCAGGCTCAGCAGGGCCTCGCGGTTGAGCGGTGCGGGGGTCTTGGCGTCCACGCACAGAGCCAAAATCAAAGGCTCCGGTTCGCAACCCGGAAAGGCGCAAGGACGCGCGATTTCACCGGCGGTACCGCGTTTCCTAGGCCGGGTGGCCACGGTCGCCGAACAACGCAGTGCCGATGCGAACCAGCGTGCTGCCGGCGCGGACCGCCGCCTCGAGGTCGCCGCTCATGCCCATGGAGAGTTGGGGCAGGGGCACGGCGAGTCGGCCGGCGAGATCGTCCCGGATGGAGCGGAGGTTTTCAAACGTGCGCACGGCCACCTCGGGATCGTCGGACAGCGGCGCAATTGTCATGAGGCCGTCCACCTTCAGGTGTTTTTGCGTGAGGGCGTGCTCGAGCAGCCGGCGGGCGTCACCGGGTTCGGCACCGAACTTGGCCGGATCGTTGCCGGCGTTGATCTGCAGGAGGACCGCGAGGGTGCGCCCGCGTTCGGACGCGGCGCGGTCGAGCAGGGTGAGCAGTTTCTCGCTGTCGACGCTCTGCACGCGGTCAAAGTGTTCGGCCGCGAGCCGCGCCTTGTTGGACTGCAGGTGTCCGATGAGCTCCCACTGGATGGTGGCGGTGCAGAGCGGACGCTTCGCGGCAGCCTCCTGCACGCGGTTCTCGCCCACAGCCCTGAGGCCGAAGCGGGCGGCATACTCGGCGGCGGCGGCGGGATGCGTCTTGGTGACGGCCAGCAGTTCCACCTCATGCGGTGCCCGGCCGGCGGCGCGACAGGCGTCGTCGATGCGTTGGCGAACGGCGGTGGCGCGGGCGGTGAACTCGTCGTAGGTGATCATGCAAACGATGGGAGAAGCGGTGGAAGCGGGTTTAATCGATTGCGCCGGGATAAGATAAATTTATAGTCCGGGGCCCTAGCTACGAAGCCATGCAAATCGAGAACTTCAAAATTTTCGCCGATCTTGTGGAAACAAAGAGTTTCTCGAAATCGGCCAAGATCAATGGCATCACCCAATCCGCGGTCAGTCAGCAGGCGCGCGCGATGGAGCGGCATTTCAAGACGCTGCTGATCGACCGCAGCCAAAAGCAGTTTCAGCTCACGCGCGAAGGGCATCGGGTGTACGAGGCGGCGAAGGAGGTGCTGCACACCTACGAGAAACTGCTCAGCGAGTTGCAGGAGATGAAGAAGGTGATCAGCGGCACGATCCGCATCTCGACGATATACTCGATCGGGTTGCACGAGCTCCCGCCTTACATCAAGCGGTTCCTGCAGGAGTATCCCTCGGTCAACGTGCGCGTGGAGTACCGGCGTTCGAACCTCGTTTATGAGGATATTTTGCACAACTCGGTCGACTTCGGCCTGGTGGCGTTTCCGGTGAAGATGCGTCAGATCGAGGCGATTCCGTTCCGCCACGACCGGCTGGTGCTGATCGCCCCGCCCAGCCATCCGCTGGTCAAGCGGGGCACGGAGGTGGACGTGCGCGAGTTGGGCGGACAGCGGTTCATCGGCTTCGATCCGGACATCCCGACCCGCAAGGCGGTCGATCAGATCTTCCGGGATCACAAGCTGGAGATCGAACCGGTGATGGAGTTCGACAACATCGAGACGGTGAAGCGCGCGGTGGAGATCGACCACGGCATCGCGATCGTGCCGGAGGCGACCGTCTTGCAGGAAGTTCGATTGGGCTCGCTGGTGGCGCTGCCGTTCAAGAACAAGGAGTTTACCCGCCAACTCGCGATTCTGCATCGCAAGGGGCGCGTGCTGACGCCGGCGATGAAGAAGTTCGTCGACGTTCTCTCGCTTGACCTGCCGGTGGCCGGAAATTGAGCCGGGAACGCCGGCAGCGGTGGGAAGAAATCGGTGGCTCCGGCCTCTCATCGGCATGAAACAATCGCGGTTCAACAGGAGTCTGGTCGTGGTGGGTGCTGTGCTGGCGCTGGGCCTGGCCGGCTGCAAGGATCGTGCCGTCAACGGGGTTGCGACCAACGACGGCGCGCCGGTGGCGTTGGAGCGCCTGGGCGCCGCGCCGTCGTGGACCTTGACCGACCTCACGGGCAAGCCGGTGTCGTCGCAGGACCTTGCTGGCAAGGTGGTCGTGGTGGATTTCTGGGCGACCTGGTGCGCGCCCTGCCGCGAGGAGATCCCCGGCTACATCGCGATGCAGAAAAAGTACGGCGAGCGCGGCCTCGTCGTGGTCGGTGTGTCGCTCGATCAGCAGGGTGAGGCCGTGGTCAAACCGTTCGCGGAAAACTTCGGCATCAACTATCCGCTCGCGATCGGCGACGCGGCGATTGCCGAGGCGTTTGGCGGCGTGGAGTACCTGCCGACCACGTTCCTGATCGATCGCGAGGGACAGATCCGCCACCGCAAGATCGGGGCGATGGCCTCGGCGGACTACGAGCGGTTGATCACGTCGCTGTTGTAACGCGGTCTGCGGCGCGAAGGTTGCATGCGGCCGGGCTTCGGTGCTTGGCTGGAGGGACATGAACGTCCCTGCGCATCTCCTCTGGCCGCTGGCGAGCAGCATCGGCTATGTGGTGGCGGTGCTGCTGGTGAAGCGCTCCGCGTTTTTCGGCGTTGGGCTGTGGCGCACGACCTTTGTTGCCAACCTCGCGAGCGGCCTGTGTTTCGCGCCGCTCTGGCTTTTGGGCGGTCCGGGCCAGCCGGCGGCGTTGCTATGGCAACCTGCCCTTGTCGGTGCGCTGTTTTTTGCCGGCCAGGTCTGCACCTTTTGGGCGATCAATGGCGACGTGTCGGTGGCGACGCCGGTTCTGGGTTTGAAGATCCTCATGGTGGCGCTGTTGAGCACGGTTCTGCTGTCGGATCCGGTGCCGTTGAAGTGGTGGCTGGCGGCCGCACTCAGCACCGGGGCGATCGTGCTGCTCAACGGCGGCGCCCAGGCCGCGCATCGCAAGGTCGGACGCACCGTGCTGGCAGCGTCGCTGGCGGCCGCGAGTTTTGCGCTGTCCGATGTCCTGATCCAAAAGTGGTCCCCGGCCTGGGGGGCGGGGCGCTTCCTGCCGCTGTTGTTCTGGGCGCTGGCGCTGTATTCGTTCGTCCTGATCCCGTTCTTTCGCGCCCCCCTGTGGCAGATCTCACGGGCCGGTTGGCAATGGCTGCTGCCCGGAGCGATCGTCCTCTCCGTTCAGGCGGCGGGCATGACGTACGCCGTTGCGGTCCACGGCGATGCGACGGCCATGAATGTCGTTTATAGCTCGCGTGGTCTCTGGAGCGTGGTCGCGGTCTGGCTCATCGGGCACTGGTTTCGCAACGAGGAGCAGCACCTGGGCGGGGCTGTGTTGCGGCGCCGTTTTGCCGGCGCGTTGCTCATGCTCGCCGCCATCGGCCTCGTGATGGGGTGAGACGGCCAGGCGGCGGGAGAAAAAATAAGGGCCCGCCGAAACCCCTTACGGCGGGCCCACTATTTTCTATGCCGGTTGGACCGGCATCCATGTTACCCCAAGACCCTGGTTGAGCAGGGAATTGCGTGTGCCTGTTACTTAAGCAGCGCGCGTGCCAACCGGCCAAAGCCACTCAAGATTGGCTGATTTCGACGGGGCGTGCGCGATTTTGTCCGGTGGCGTGGGCCGAAGGCATGAGGTTGACCGTGGCGAACGTGCCCCCTTCCGGGCGGGCCTGGAGACGAAAGGAGCCGCCCAATTGATGGGCGAGGCGGCGGACCAGCGGCAGGCCGAGGCCGATGCCGGTGTTGCGCCGGTTGAGTCCGCCATCCACCTGGGCAAACGGGAGGTCGAGCCAGGCCAGTTGTTCCGGGGAGAGACCGCAGCCGGTGTCGCTGACGCAGAACACGAGGTGCGAACCCTCGGTCCGGACGGTAAGGACCACCTCGCCGCGGGCGGTGAACTTGACGGCGTTGTCGAGCAGGGCATGCAGGAGAATGCGGAGGACGCCGACGGGGGCGTGCACGGCGCGGGCGAGGTCCGGGGCGCAGTCGGCGCGAAGGGCGACGCCCGTGTGGCGGGCCCGGGCGCGGAATGGATCGAGGGCGCGTTCCGCCAGTTCCGCCGCGACGAAGGGCTCCGGGGCGAGGTCGAGCGTGCCGGCCTCCGCCTGGTTGAACGCGAGAATCTGCTGGAGCAGTTGATGCAGCCGCGCGCCGCACTCGCGGGCCGGCTCAAGACACTCTCGCTGGTTTTCGTCGAGGCCGAGGTCGGCCAGCAGGTCGAGCATGCCGAGGATGCCGTTCATCGGCGTGAGCAGCTCGTGGCTCACGTTGGCGAGGAACTCGTTCTTGACCTGGATCGACTGACGCAGCTGTTCGGTGCGCTGCTCGACCGCCTCCTCGAGCCGGGCCATTTGGCCTGCCACCTGGCGGGCGAGGTTCCACTTGTCGGTCAAGGCCTGCGCCAGCTGCAGCACTTCGATCTTGTCGAACGGTTTCTTGAGCACGAGCCATTGGTCGCGCGCGGTGAGCTTGGCGCGGATCTCCGCCCAACTGCGGTCGGTGTAGGCCGTGCAGATCACGACATGCAGGTGGGGGTCGACCTCCCAGCATTTCAGGATGGTGGTGAGCCCGTCCCAGCCCGGCGGCATGCGCATGTCGACGAAGGCGAGGGCAAACGGCCGGCCTTCGGCGCA
Organism: uncultured Opitutus sp.; assembly: GCA_964476565.1. Classification (GTDB taxonomy): domain Bacteria; phylum Verrucomicrobiota; class Verrucomicrobiia; order Opitutales; family Opitutaceae; genus CAMAXB01. The sequence goes on along the minus strand of CAYZBG010000054.1, from coordinate 15,311 downwards.
GGCCACCTGGACCTGCTCGAGGGCGGCTTCACCCTGGAGGGCAAAGGCAAGTTCGAAGGCGGGCCCATCCTCCGCCGGGCGGACCGCGTCGCCGAACAGGGCGGCGGCGGCGGCATCAATGTCGTCGCCGGCATCCGACGGCGAAAACATGCGGGCGAAGTCGTCGTGGATGGCTGGATTGTCGTCGACCACGAGTATCCGCCGATTGGTGACAGGACCTGCGCTCATCGTGCGGCCGGCGCCGCCGGCAGGAGGAGGGTGAAGGTCGCGCCGCGGCCGGCACCGTCGCTGGCCGCCTGCAGGTCGCCGCCCATTTCGCGGGCGGCGAGCACCGCACTGTGCAGCCCGAAGCCGTGCCCGTCGGGCTTGGTGGTGAAGCCGTGCCGAAAGAGCTTCGGCAGGGTCTCCGCGGCGATGCCGTGTCCGCTATCCTCAACGGCGAGGGCGATCCGGCCGTCCGCTGCGAGCGCGGAGCGGACCGTGATGCAGCGGGCGCCGCCGGGGTGGGCGAGGATGGCGTCCTTGGCGTTCTTGATCAGGTTGACCAAGATCTGCAGCACCCGGTGGCGGTCGGCCTGGACGGACACGGTGGTCGCAAACGCACGACTCAGCTCGATGCCATGACGGCTGAGGGAGTCGTGATGCAGGCGCAGCGCATCCTCCAGCAGCTGTTCGGGCGAAAGGGTCTCGGTGACCCCGAAGAGCTTGGCCGAACTCTGCTGGGTCACGACGATGTCGCGGATGTGGTCGAAGTGGCTGGACAGGCTCTCCATGTCGGCCTGCAGGCGGGCGTTTTCCGCTGCGAGGTGCTCGTCGAGTTTGATCAGGAACTCCGGCAGCTGCCGGCCTGCAGGGTCGTCCTGCAGGTAGGCGGACAACCGCGGGCGTTCCCGTTGGAGGGTTTGGGCGACCCGGTGCAGATGGCTGAGGCGGCTGGTGCGAAGACGGTCGATCACGTCGTTGATCGTGAGGTTCACGCTGGTCAGCACGTTGCCCACGTTGTGCAGGACGCCCGTGGCGACCTCGGCCATGCCGGCCTGGCGCGAGGCGGACACGAGGCGGGCGTGGGCCTGCTCCAGTTCGCGGGCGGCGCGGTTGCGTTCGGTGACGTCCTCGATGGTCCCCTCGCAAACGCGCACTTCGCCCGGGTGAGTAGGCAGCATGCGGGCGTTGATGATCACCTCGATTGGTTGGCCGTCGACCCGATGCAACGTCACGGCGAAGCCCTGGACGCGTTCGCCGGTGCGCAGCGCCGCCCAAAAGCGGGCGCGGTCGGCCGCGGGAAAGATCCGGCCGTCGGCCAGCGACAGACGGGTGAGGTCGACGTCGGAGGGCAGGCCGACGAGGCGGCGAAGGTGCGGGTTGGCCACGATCACTTCGCCGACCTCGGTGGTCTTGAAGATGCCGATCGGCGCGTGGTCGACCAGGGTGCGCAGACGTTCTTCGCTCTGGCTCAGCTCCCGCGCCGTGCGTTCGCGAGCGAGGATTTCGGTCTCGAGCGCGCTGGTGCGGTCGCGCACCCGTCCTTCGAGTTCGCCCAGAAGGACCTGGTAGGCGTCCTGCCGCTGGCAGATCTCCCACATTTCGCGGCGCGACACGAGGCACGCCCAGATCAGCACCGCGACTTCGAACCCGACCCACAGTGTATGCTCGACCGAGCGCCACACCGTGGCGGCGGGCTGGCCGTAGACCGATTCAGGAAACTGAAAACCACGAAACAGATGGTCGCTGGCGATGAAGAAGGCGGCGGTCGGCAGCACTTTCCAATCGCGGTACAGCGCCAGGAAGGCGAGCGATCCGAAGAGGTGGAAATGCGTTTCGATCCGCCCTCCGGTGAGGTGGATGAGCAGCGCCGAGTAGGTCACCTGGGCGAAGGCGACCATGTGCCGGGTGAGGGGGTGATGCGGCAGCCAGCGGACGAACGCGAGGGTGGGAAGCGTCAGCATCGCACCGACGAAGAACGCTGCGATCAGGTGCGGGTGCAGGGTGCTGCGCGCGCTCTCCCAAGCAAGGGGCGACCAGATCAGCGCCACGCCTACGGCGAAGATCCATTGCGCGATGAGCAGCCACCAGAAAAGGCGGTGGGTGCGCAGGGTGACCTCGCGCTCGTAGGCCTCGAAGCGCGCCGTGATCTCCGCCCGGCGCCCCGGCTCGAGCGGTGGAGGCTGGATGGCGTCGAACCAGCGTTGCCAGCGCTTAGGCTCCGCCATGGCAGGTTTCGTCGGTGCAGGTCGCATCGCCAAGCTTGCAGCCGTAGACCGGCGTGGTGGTGAACGGGACCGGGTTACCGGTCAGGGCGGAAAGCACCGCCTCTTGTCCCGGGGCCGGGCCCCGATGCCCGCGGGCGATCGTTAGGCCGCCATGGAAACGCACCTGACCGTCGGCGCCGACGAGCACGGCGTGGCCCGACGTCACCGCACCGAGGCGGGCCGCCAGCCGCCCCGCCGGGTCGGGGATCACCGGCACGGTCAATCCGCCCAGTTCGCGGGTGGTCCGTCCGGTGGCGTCCGCCTCGAGGCTGTATTCAAGAATCACGACATCACAGTCCGCGGGTCGCCGCCGGATGAGCGTATCGAGTTCGGAAAGGCTGGCGGAGGTGCAAGGGCAGCGGGGATGAACCGCCATGACCAGCAGGGGCCGACCCGGAGTCCGCACGGCGTTGGCCCAGTCAAGTCCGTCGGCGTCCGGCCGGTGCATGTCGCCAGCGGTCGCCGCGTAGCGGCCCATCCAGCCGAGGCCAACCAACACGGCGGCAGCCCAAAGAACAAAGGCAAGGACAGGCAGGCGATGACGGTTCACAGATACCTGTCCTTTCGACGCTGCAGGCCGTCGCTTAACCGTGATTTACGCGAAGAATGGGTCCTCTCGCAGCCGTCTGGCAACGCCGAGGACGAGCTGGGGGATTCCGCGGTCCGGAACCGGGGATTCTACCCGGGCGGAGGCGGTGATCCCGATGCGGGCGCCGAGGCCGGCGATCCCTGCGGGCCCGGGGCGTCGAGGTAGTGGCATAGCCGCCAGGTGTGGTAGCCGATCCGGTCGAGCCAACGCATGGCGTCAAGGAGATCGAGGGCGTCGCCGGGGGCGACGCTGCCGTCGGAGGTGGCGTCGAGCACGTTGGGCCGTTGTCGTTTGCGCAGATCGGCCAGTTCCGACGCGGCGGTGCCGACCTGGGCGAGCCAGTGTTCGGGCGGCTGCGGACCCAGTCCGGCCGCGGCCCGGTCAAGCAGCGTGCGGCAGAGTTCGACGCCCACGCGCAGCTGCGGATGAGGCAGGACACGTTGCACGCTCTCCGGTGGTTCGAGCCGGCTGAGCAACCGGGTGAGATGATCGATGCTGTGCATCAACCCGACGCGGGTCTGCGACAGGGGCTCTTCGCCGGCGGGCGGGATGCGGGCGAAGAACTGCTGCACGCGATCGAGCGCGACTGCGGTGCGCGCCCGCTGCTCGGACGCCGCGTGGGATGAGCGACCGCCGGCCTCGAGCATCCGTCCCAGCCCGGCCGCGACTTCGCAGGTGGTTTCGCGCAGGGCGCGCCGCGTCGCCTCGAGCGCGATGGTCGGGGCGTGCAACAGAGAGTCGTCAAGATGCCGCGTGGGCAGCGGATTCTTCTCCGGCACGAGGCGCTCGATGTGATGGGTGAACCGCTGCACAAGCGGAAGCAGCAGGAGGGCACCGAGGGCGAGGAAGGCGGAATGGAAGGCGGCGAGGCTGGTGGCGCCGGGATCGAGGCCAAGATGCACCTGCGCCCACG
>CAYZBG010000054.1:0-11550 GCA_964476565.1 uncultured Opitutus sp. | reverse complement strand
CAGGGCGATCAGCCCGGATACGAGATTGAACAGCACGTGGGCCAGCGCGGTGCGCTTGGCCGGGACGCTGCCGCCGATGGTGGCGAGCACGCCGGTGAAGGTCGTGCCGATGGCGGCGCCAATCACGATGCTCGCCGCCTGGTCGAAGTTGACCGAGTTCGTGTGCAGGGCGGTCAGCGTCGTCGCAACCGCCGCGCTCGAGGACTGCATCACGATCGTCAGCACCACGCCAATCGCCATCGCCAGGGCGTGTCCCAGAAAGCCGGCGACCGGCAATTCGGCGAGGCGCACCTGGGCCGAGAGATCCCGCATCGACTCCTGCAGGCCTTCGATGCCGACGAAGATCACCCCGAAGCCGGCGAGGGCGAGCCCGAGCGAACGCATCGGGCCCTTAGCCAGCAGCCGCATGAACGCGCCGATGCCGATGAGGGGCAGGGCATAGTAGCCCACGCTGACCTTCAGGCCGAGCAACGCGACCATCCAGCCGGTCGCGGTCGTGCCCAGGCTCGCCCCCATCACCACGCCCACCGCCTGCGGAAAGGTGAGCAGGCCGGCGCTGACAAAGCCGATCACGCTGATCGTGGTGGCGCTGGAGGACTGGACCATCATGGTCACGAGTGCACCCGAACCGAAGGCCTTCAGCGGCGTCCCGGTGAAGCGCACCAGGGCGCGGCGCAACGACTCGCCGGCAAATGCCTTCAGGCCGTCCGAAAGCAGGACCATGCCGAGCAGAAACAATCCGATGCCGCCGAGAAGTTGGAAGACCAGTGCCGTCATGCCAATAGGGCCCCAGACTGCGGCTGCGGGTCCGGTGCCGCAAGACACCGCTCGGGTTTTTGTCACCGCGTCGTCACAAATTGAATCTTGAACAGTATTCCGTTATCGGAATGTAGTTCGGCATGGACTTGGTGCAGCTTCATCTCGGTCTGGCCGATGCGACGCGGCTGCGTCTGCTGCACCTGCTGCTGCACGGCCCCCTCTGCGTCTGCCACTTCCAGGCCGCGTTGGGCGAGCCGCAGGTGAAGATCTCGAAGCATCTCGGCTACTTGCGCGCCCGCGGCCTCGTCGTGTCGCGGCGGCAGGGCAACTGGATGATTTACTCGCTGCCGCCCGAGGCGGCACGCCCGCGCCGGCTGACCCTGCAGCTGGATGCGTTGCGGGAATGCGTCGGTGAGGATCCGGTCTTCGGGCGCGACCTGCGGCGGCTGCGTCGGCTGGATCTGACCTGCGCCCCGGTCGCGGCCGTGCGCGGCACGGGCCGCTGCTGCGGATGATTTTCTCATGACACCGACTCGTATTGCCATCAACGGATTCGGCCGCATCGGCCGTCTGGTTTTCCGGACCGCCTCCGCGTGGCCGGAGTTTTCCTGGGCGCTGGTCAACGACCCCAAGGCGGACGCCGCAACCTGCGCCCACCTGCTCACCTTCGATTCGGTGCAGGGGCGCTGGGGCCGCGAGGTCGCGACGGAGGGCGCCAGCGCCTTTGCCGTGGAAGGCCACCGCGTGGCCGTGACGGGCCTGGCCAAACCGGCCGACGTGCCGTGGCGCGACCACGGAGTCGACGTGGTGCTGGAATGCTCGGGCAAGTTCCGCACGCCGGAGCAGCTCGCACCGTACTTTGAGGCCGGCGTTAAGAAGGTGATTGTCGCCGCGCCAGTGAAGGGCGGCGAGGCGTTGAATGTCGTGATGGGCGTGAACGACGGCCTCTATGATCCGGCGAAGCACCGGCTGCTCACCGCCGCCTCGTGCACGACCAACTGCCTGGCGCCGATCGTGAAGGTGATTCACGAGGGACTCGGCATCGAGCAGGGCGCGATCACCACGGTGCACGATGCGACGAACACCCAGACGATTGTCGACGCCCCGCACAAGGACCTCCGTCGGGCGCGTGCGGCCGGCCTCTCGCTCATTCCCACCACCACCGGCAGCGCCACGGCGATCGGGTTGATCTACCCGGAGCTGCTCGGCCGTCTGAATGGCCATGCCATCCGCGTGCCACTGCTGACCGGTTCGCTCACCGACTGCGTGTTCACGGTGAAACGCGACACGACCGTAGACGAGGTCAACGCCCTGCTTGCGGCCGCGGCCGCCGCCGGACCGCTCAAGGATATCCTCGGCTACGAGACGCGTCCGCTGGTCTCGATCGATTTCAAGGGCGATCCTCGTTCGGCGATCGTCGACGCGCTGTCGACCATGGTCGTCAACCGGCGTTTGGTGAAGATCTACGCCTGGTACGACAACGAGTGGGGCTATGCCAACCGCATGGCCGAGCTGGCCCGCAAGGTCGCGCGCTCGCTCGGATGAGGCTCCGCATCGCATCAGGCCGCCGCGGGCGGCATCCGTCATGAACCTGCGCAACTACCTGCTCGTCACCGGCGCCTACTGGGGGTTCACGCTCACGGACGGGGCGTTGCGCATGCTGGTGCTGTTGCACTTCTTCAATCTCGGTTACTCGCCGGTCACGCTCGCGTTTCTCTTTCTCCTCTACGAGTTCTTTGGCATCGTCACCAACCTGCTCGGCGGCTGGATCGCGTCCCGCCTCGGACTGCGGGTCACGCTCGTGGCGGGCCTGGCCCTGCAGGTTGCGGCCCTCGGCATGCTGGCGCTCCTGAATCCGCTCTGGTCGGAAGCGGCGTCCGTGGCCTGGGTGATGGTCTCCCAGGCGCTCTCGGGCATCGCCAAGGACCTGACGAAGATGAGTTCGAAGAGCGCGATCAAGGTGCTGGTGCCGGCCGACGCAAAGGGCGCGCTCTTCCGGTGGGTGGCGCTGCTGACTGGGTCGAAGAACGCGCTCAAGGGCGCGGGCTTTTTCCTCGGCGGTTTCCTGCTCGCCGTGGCCGGCTTTGCCGGGGCGCTCTGGATCATGGCCGGTGCGCTCGCGCTCGTCTGGCTCGGGTCGTGGCTGCTGCTGCCGGCGGGCATGGCACGGGCGAAGTCCAAGGCGACGTTCAAGGATCTTTTCTCCAAGAGCCGCGAGATCAACGTTCTCTGCCTCGCCCGCTTCTTTCTCTTCGGCGCCCGCGACATCTGGTTCGTGGTCGGCGTGCCGGTCTTCCTGCGCGGCGGGCTCGGCTGGACGTTCACCCAGGTCGGCACCTTCATGGCCTTCTGGGTCATCGGATACGGACTGATCCAGGCGGCGGCGCCGGCGATTCTGCGTGGCCGGGTGCCGGCCGGCGGCGCGGCTGCGGCCGTGGCATTGGCGCTAGCCGTGACGGCGGGGGCGATTCCCCTCGGGCTGGCGGCGGGCGCGCCGGCGGCGCTGGTCATCGTGGTCGGGCTCGCGCTCTTCGGGGCCGTCTTCGCCGTCAATTCGGCCGTGCACTCGTATTTGATTCTCGACTACACGGACGGGGACAAAGTCGCGCTCAATGTCGGCTTCTACTACATGGCGAACGCGGGGGGGCGCCTCGTCGGCTGCCTGCTCTCCGGGCTGCTTTACCAGGCTGCCGGACTGCCCGGCTGCCTCTGGGGCGCCTTTGCCTTTGCGGTCGCGGCGGCGCTGACTGCGTTGAAGTTGCCCCGGGAGGCGAGGCATGCCGAAAAACTGGCTGCGGCCTCGGTCCAGGCCGACGGGGACTGAGCGGACCCTGCACCGCCCGCGGGTGACACAGGCCTTCCTGCCTGTGGGGTCGAAGTAACCCACCGGCAGGAATGCCGGGGTCACGATGCTCAGTTCCCGTGCCGCAGGGCCTGGAGGATGTTGAGCGAGTGGTTCCCGATCGTCTCCATCGCATTGATGATGTCGATGTAGAGCATCTCGGCCTTCACCACGTCGCCGCTCGTGCGCATGCGCTGCATCGACTCGCGGCGGAGGTTCTTGCGGAAGCTGTCGATCAGGTTCTCCAGCTGGTAGGCTGTCTCCATGTCGCCGACGGGCACGCCGGTGGTGAGGCGGCTGGAGTAGAAATCCATGAACTGCAGCAGCAGCTGGGAGAAATCGCGCACCTGCTTGTAGGTCTCGGGCGGGAGCTGGCGCTGTTTGCGGTGCTTGCGTTCGGCCAGCAGGACCAGTCGGTAGCCGCAGTCGCAGATGTCCTCGAGTTCGGCGACGACGCGCAGCATCGAGGTGACGCGCGCCATGGTCTCCTCGCTCACGCCGCCGGACGTGCAGCGCAGCAGGTAGTTGGTGGTCTCGTAGGCGCGCCGGTCGCTCTCCTGTTCGAGGGCCTTCAGGGCCTTCACCCGCGCCTCCATGTCGGCGGGCGGGTTCTCGAAGAGATCGGTGAAGCCGGTGACGAGCTGCCGGGTGATCGTGCCCATACGCTCGACGTCCCGCTCCGCCTCGGCGAGGTTGAGTTCGCCGGTGTGGGGTACCAAGGGCGATTCGTAGGCGACGTGGTCGCGGGTGGCCTCGGCGCGGTCCTTGACCATGCGTTGGGCGAGACGGGCCAGCTGGGGCACGAAACCAATGAGCAAAGCGGTGTTGAGAATGTTAAAGATCGAGTGGAAGGCCGCCATGTTCACCGGAATATTGGTCGGATCGATCGCGTCCCCGGGAATGATTCGATTGATAAACTGGGTGAACGGGCCGAACAGCGCGATGGCCCAGATCACGCCGATGATGTTGAACATGAAGTGCACGCGGGCCGCGCGCTTGGCTTCAACGTTACCACCAATGGCCGCGAGGTTGGCGGTGATGGTGGTGCCGACATTCTCTCCGAGGATGATCGCGCAGGCCGTCGGGTAGTCGATCCAACCCTTGTAGGCCATGGTGAGGGTGATGGCCCCGGCGACCGAGGACGACTGCACAATGATCGTGAGGATAACGCCAAAGACAAAGAACAGAAGGACCGAACCCAGGCCGTGGCCGGTGTAGTCCTTGATGAACTCCAGGACCTCGGGGTTGTTGCGGATGTCGGGCACCGAGTCCTTGAGGAACATCAGCCCGAGGAAGAGCAGGCCGAAGCCCATGCAGAACTCGCCGAGATTCTTGAACTTTTGCTTGCCGGCGAAGAGCAGCGGGAGGGCGAGACCCATGATCGGCAGGGCGAGGGCGGAGATGCTGAACTTGAAGCCGAAAAAGGACACCAGCCAGAAGGTCGTCGTGGTGCCGATGTTGGCGCCCATGATCATGCCGATCGCCTCGAGCAAGGTCAGCAGGCCGGCGTTGACGAAGCTGACAATCATCACCGTGGTCGCCGAGGAAGACTGGATCAGGCAGGTGACGAAGAATCCCGTCCCGACCCCGGCGAATCGGTTTCCGGCCACGGCCCGCATGACGCCGCGCAGCCGTTCGCCGGCAAGTTTTTGCAGGGACTCCGACATGATCTTCATGCCGAAGAGGAACATGCCGAGGCTGCCGAGGATGGAGAGGGTCGTGCCGATCATGCGGGGAAAGTAAGGCCGTCGAGCGTGGGCGACCGGCCGGGGGCTGCGCAAGGACGCATGTTACGAACGTGTGACGGACGCTGCCGCCCGGGCTGCGCCGGGTCCGTTGCAAGCGGGTGTCGGGGCGGAGTGGGCGCCCGCGGCAGGCGTTGTGCCAACACCCTGCCGGCCCGCGTCGCCGTGCTACAGGAGCACCAGATCGTTGCGGTGCACGACCTCGAGGCGTTTGCGTCCGGGGAAGAGCGGCTTCAGTTCGTCACTCGGCTTGCCGGCGATCGCACGCACATCCTTGTCAGAAAATCCCGCTACGCCGCGGGCAAAGACTTTCCCCGCCGGATCGACGATGTCGACCGTGTCGCCCTCGGCGAAGGCGCCGCGCACGGACGTCACACCAATGGCGAGCAGGCTCCGGCCCTGTTCGCGCAGGACGGGAACGGCGCAGGCGTTGACCTCGATCGCGCCCTCGGGGCGCTGGAAGTACGCCAGCCACCGCTTCTTCGACTCCATCGGCAGGCCCTCGGGGGCGAAGTAGGTGCCGGGATTGTGCCCGCTGAAAATGCGGGTGAGGATCTCGGGTTCGGCACCACTGGCGATGAAGACGCCGCAGCCGGACTTGGTCGCCACCCGGGCCGCGCTGATCTTGGAGATCATTCCGCCCACGGCGGTCTCACTCGAGGTGCCGCCGGCCATGGCCTCGATCGCCGGGGTGATCTTCTCGACCACCGGCACGATCTCGCCGGTGCCCTTGAGATCGATCAAACCCGGGGCGGTGGAGAGGATGACGAGGTGGCGGGCCTCGACGAGACTGGCGACGAGGGCCGAGAGGGTGTCGTTGTCGCCGAACTTCGAGAGCGCCCGGATCTCGGCGGCGCTGACGGTGTCGTTCTCGTTGATGACCGGCACGACTCCGTAGGCCAGCAGTTCCTCGAACGTGGCCTTGATGTTGAGGTAGCGGCCGCGGGCGCGCAGGTCCTCATGGGTCAGCAGCACCTGGGCGACGGTGAGACCGTGGGGAGTGAACCCCGCCTGCCAGGTCTGCATCAGCAGCGACTGGCCGATGGCGGCGCAGGCCTGCTTCTTGGTCAGGTCGGCGGGCCGCTTCTTCAGTCCAAGCCGGCCCATGCCGAGGCCGACCGCTCCGGAGGAGACGACGAGGATGTCGTGGCCCTGGGTGCGCAGCGCGGCGATCTGGGCGCAGACAGCCGCGATCCGGCCGGTATCGAGCTGGCCGATACCGGAGGTCAGGACTCCGGTGCCGAGTTTGATGACGGTGCGCTGGCGGGCGTTCTTGCTCACGGACGAAAAGAGGACGGCACGGCGGGACGTGAAGCCAGGGAGCGGCGGCACGCTTGCCGCCGGTTCATGGGCTGGACGGCAGGCGGGCGGCCAACGGCGGCAGGAGTGCCGCCGCTCCGTGGGGCCCTGAAGTGAGACGAGGGCATCGGAGGCATCGCTGGGTTGCGCGCCGCGGGCGGGCTCAGACGGCGAGCAGTTCCTTCTCCTTGCTGGCGAGATGGGTGTTGATCTCCGCGATGGCCTTGTCGGTCATGCCCTGAATGTCCTTCTCCAGGCGCTTGGACTCGTCCTCGGGCAGCTTGGCCTTCTTCACGGACTCGATGGCGTCGCGGCGGACGTTGCGCACGTGCACGCGGCCCTCCTCGGCGAGACGGTTGGCGACCTTGACGAACTCCTGGCGGCGCTCGCGGCTCATCTGCGGGAGCGGCACCCGAACGAGGTTGCCGTCGATGGACGGGTTGAAGCCCAGGTTGGCGATCTGAATGGCCTTCTCGATCGCCTTGACGATGCTGCGATCCCACGGCTGCACCACAATCATGTGGGCGTCCGGGGTGGTGATGGCGGCGCATTCCTTGAGCCGGACCTGGGAGCCGTAGGCCTCGACCATCACGCCCTCGAGCATGGTGGGGCTGGCCTTGCCGGTGTGGATCGTGCTGAACTCGTGGAGGGTGTGATCCACGGTCTTCTTCATCTTGGTCTGGGCTTCGTTGAGAATCGGGTGTGACATGGTGAAGAGGAAAGGGGGGAGACGCGGATCGGGCTCAGCTGCGCACGAGGGTGCCGACCTTCTCGCCGTTGACGGCGCGGAGGATGGCGTGCGGATCGTTCAGGTCGAACACCAGGATCGGCACGTTGTTGTCGAGGCAGAGGGAGAACGCGGTCGAATCCATGACGTTGAGCCGCTGGCGCAGGGCGTCGATGAAGGTGATCTCCTCGTATTTGACGGCGTCCGGATACTTCTTCGGGTCCTTGTCGTAGATGCCGTCGACCTTGGTCGCCTTGAAGATGACATCGGCGTTGAGCTCGCTCGCGCGCAGGGCGGCGGTGGTGTCAGTGGAGAAGTAAGGGTTGCCCGTGCCGGCGACGAAGATGACGACGCGGCCCTTCTCGAGGTGGCGCATGGCGCGGCGCAGGATGAAGGGTTCGGCGACCTGGTTCATCGGGATGGCGCTCTGCACGCGGGTGGTGACGCCCATCTTTTCCAGGCAGTCCATGATCGCGAGGCCGTTGATCACGGTGGCGAGCATGCCCATGTAGTCGCCGGTCGTCCGGTCGACGCCGCGCCGCTCGCCCTGCAGACCGCGGAAAATGTTGCCGCCGCCGATGACGACACAGACTTGCACGCCGAGGTCGTGAATCTCCTTCACCTGGGTGCAAACGCGTTCGAGCACGGCCGCATCGATGGCCTCGGAGCCCTTGCCGCGGAGCACTTCGCCGCTGAGCTTGAGCACAATGCGTTTGTACTTAACTGCCGCCTTGGCGGCCGTCTTGGTGGCACTCATGCCCGGGAGCAAACGGTCGGCCCAACCGGCCGTCAATGCGCGAGATGCGGTCGCCGCCGCCGGGATCGGTTCCGGCGGAGCGGCCGTGCCGCCAGGCGACGTCGCGGCTTGTCGCCGCCTGCGATTTGCCTCTAGCGTGGCTCGATGGATACCCCCGACTGGGCCGAGTTGAGCGATGAGGCCCTGCTCGACCGGAAGATCGCCCAGCTCGGGCTCACGCTGGCCGGCACCCCGCTGGAGGCGCATGTCCATCAGCTGCACGATGAACTGAAGCAGAAGGGACTGGTTTTCCTGCCCCCGTGCCATGTCGGCGACGAGTGGTTCGTGCCGGTGGGCATCCCGGCGATCTTCGTGCCCTTTTTTCTCGTCCACGACCGGCTGCGGCGCCTCGAGGCGGCGATGATGCTGGAAGTCGAGGGCGACAACCCCGAGTGGTGCATGCGCCTGCTCCGCCACGAGGCGGCCCACGCCTACGCCTACGCCTACCAGCTCTTCCGCAAGCGCAAGTGGCAGCGGATCTTCGGCCGCACGTCGGCGGACGAGACGCCGCAGTTCTACCGCCCGCGGCCCTACAGCCACTCCTACGTCGTCCACCTCGACGACTGGTATGCGCAGAGCCATCCTGACGAGGACTTCGCCGAGACCTTTGCGGTGTGGCTGACGCCCGGACTCGACTGGCGCGAGCGCTTCAAGGGATGGAAGGCCCTGCAGAAGCTCGAGTACGTCGACGAACTCATGGCCTCCCTCGCGGGCCGGCCGCCGCCGCACCAGCCTTCGTATCGGGAACGCGACTACAATTTTCTCAACCTCAAGCTCAAGACCTACTACGCGCGCAAGCGGAAGCTCTACCAGGATTCGTATCCGGACTTCTATGACCGGGACCTGCGCCAACTGTTCTCGGGTCCGCCGGGCGGCGGGCCGCCGCTGCGCGCCTCGCGCTACCTGCGGGACCGGCGCCGGGCGCTGATGGACGCCGTCTGCGAATGGACGAACGAGAAGAAGTACCGCGTCCACAAACTGCTCTCGCGTCTGATCGAACGTTGCGATCAACTCGACCTGCACCTCAAGCCCGGCGAAGCGGCGCCGGATTTGCAGGTTGCCGCCTACATCGCCACGCTGGTGATGAACTATCTCTTCACCGGAAAATTCAAGCGCACCAAGTAACCATGCCGAGAAAGCTCAAGGTTCTCGCCCTCTTCGACGCCGTGCGTCCAACCACGCTCGACCAGGACCTCGGTCCTGAGTTGAAGACGGCTGATTGGAAGACGGAGGCCGGCGTGCTCGCCGCGCTGCGCGAGCTGGGCTACCCGACGGAGCACCTGGCGATCTTCGATGACCTCGACCTGCTGCGCCAGAAACTGCAGACCTTCACGCCGGACGTGATCTTCAACCTGGCGGACCAGTTCAAAAACAACCGTGCGTTCGACCAGCACATCGTGTCGTTCCTCGCCATGCACGGCCTGCCCTTCACCGGCTGCGGCGCGACCGGGCTGACGCTTTGCAAGCACAAGGGCATCTCCAAGAAGATCCTCAGCTACCATCGCATTCACACGCCGGCGTTCACGATCGTACCGCGCGGCCGGCGGGTCGGCCGACCGGAACGCCTGCGCTACCCGATTTTGGTGAAGCCGCTCAAGGAGGAGGCCTCCTACGGCATCTCCCAGGCGTCCTTCGTCGAGAACGACGACCAGTTCCGCGAGCGCGTGATGTTCATCCACGAGAAGTTCGACAACGATGTCATCGCCGAGGAGTACATCGAGGGCCGCGAGCTGTACGTGAGCCTGATCGGCAACCATCGCCTGCAGGTGTTTCCGATCCGCGAATTGGTCTTTCGCGAAGTGCCCCCGGACGAACCGAAGATCGCGACCTACAAGGCCAAGTGGGACGAGGCCTATCGCGAGAAATGGGGACTGGAGAACCGGTTTGCCGACGACCTCGAACCGGTGCTCGTCCGCCAGATCGAGGAGACCTGCAAGCGGATCTACCACCTGCTCACGATCGACGGATACGCCCGGCTCGACCTGCGGCTGAACGCGAAGAACGAACTCTACTTCATCGAGGCGAATCCCAACCCGATCCTCGCGCCGGACGAGGATTTTGCCCAGTCGGCGATGCGCGCCGGGCTAACTTATCCCCAGCTGATCGACCGCATTGCGCGGCTGGGCATGAAGACGGTGCGCGAGTGAGCGGACGGCGAGCGGAGCGCGGTAGCGCCGCCTTACGGCAGCGTGGCCGCCTCGACTGAGTCGAGTTCGGGCCCGCCGCCGCGGTTGCCGCTGCCGGAGGCGGTGTAGAGTCGGTTGCCGATCTGCGCGAGGCCGGTGCCGTGGCGGCCGCGTTGCAGCGCGGGCCAGGTCTTCCACTCACCGGAGCGGGTGTCGAGCGCCTCGACCTCGGCGTGGGCTGCCTGCTGCGTGTGGCTCTCGCCCCCGATCACGATCAGCCACGGGCCGTGGGCATGCGTCATCGAACCGGCACGCGGCGTCGGGAGGTTGGACGAGGCGGGCATAGTGATCCAGGTCCCGGTCTTGAGATCGAAGACATCGACCTCGGAGATCACGAGGTTGAAGGTTTCCTTGGTGGCGGCGGAGGAGCGGCGCCCGCCCACGGCGTAGAGCTTGTCGCCGATGATCGCCGCCTGGAAATGATCGCGCGGACGCGGGGCGTCGGGCAGGCGGCGCCATTGTCCGGTCTTGAGATCGAGCGCGTCGAGCCAGGCCACGTGGCCGTCCCAGTGTCCGTTGGTGATGCCGCATACGACGTAGAGCGTGTCGCCATGAAGCACCGCGCCTGCGCCGCCCCGCCGCCGGTCTGCTGGGACCTCCGGTCCGCGCGACCACGTGTCGGTGGCGGGATCGTAGATCGGAATGTGATCAAGCGGACGCTCGTACGGGTAACGTCCGGACATCGCGCCGACGAGCCAGACCTTGCCGTCGCGCACAACCGGCTGGAAGTGATGGATCTCGATCTCGGGCGCCTTGCCGTGGGTCCAGGTGGCGGTGGCCGGGTCGAAGACATCCACCGGTTGGATACGGCGTCCGCCGAGCAGGATGAGGCGCTCGCCGACGGCGACGAACGCGGCCTCATGCCGGACGTTGGGCGAGCCGGTGGCGGGCAGCGTCTGCCATTCAGCGGCGACGGTGGACGTGGCAAGGCAAAGGAGGGCCAGGAGCGTTCGCATGGTATAAGGATAGGGAGAGGCCGGTTCGAATTCGTTCTCGTTCTCTTAATCTTTCTCTTTCTCCCGTCCGGGGATCAAGCGCATCGGACGGATCGTACGGCCCCGGCCGATCTACTCGCTGTCCGCTCACGCATGCGGGTCGCGCCAGCGGACGAGGGTCAGGAGCATGATCTGGATGTCGAGCCAGAGCGACCAGTTCTCGATGTAATAGATGTCGTGCTGGATGCGCTGTTCGATCGA
>CAYZBG010000053.1:0-37649 GCA_964476565.1 uncultured Opitutus sp. | reverse complement strand
TACGTCGGTTACGACGAGGGCGGCCAGCTCACGGAGGCCGTGCGGCGCAAACCCTACGCGGTGGTGCTCTTCGACGAAGTCGAGAAGGCGCACCCGGACGTCTTCAACGTGCTCCTCCAGGTGCTCGACGACGGCCGCATCACGGACGCGCAGGGTCGCACCGTCGATTTCAAGAACACCATCATCATCATGACCTCCAACCTCGGCAGCCGTCATCTGCTCGAGGGGGTCACCTCCGACGTCATTCCCGAAAGCGTGCGCGAAGCCGTCATGACGGAGCTGCGCCGGGCCTTCCGTCCGGAATTCCTCAACCGCATCGACGAGACGATCCTCTTCAAGCCGCTCGCGCTCGAGGAGATCACCCGCATCGTGGACCTGCTGCTGGCCGATTTGAACAAGCGCCTGGCCGACCGCCGCGTTACGGTGACCCTGGACAAGAAAGCCAAGGCCTGGGTGGGCGAGAAAGGCTACGATCCCGTCTTCGGCGCGCGTCCGCTCAAGCGTTTCCTCCAGCGCCACATCGAGACCAAGCTCGCCCGCGCCCTCATCGCCGGCGAGGTGACCGAAGGCACGGAGGTGACGTTCAAGGTGAAGGACGACGAACTGGTAATGGGATAACCTAGAATCAACGCACAGCAGCCTGACTCCTTTGGCCCGCGTATCGAGATGGTGGGCGGCAAAACCGCAGCGCGGAAAGGAGTAAGAGGACCGCCGAAAGCCAGGGGCCGGTGCTGCCGCCGCCGCTGCGCTGGGGCGCCGAGGTCCCGTTGCCCGGCGGTGGTTGCGGTGGGGGCGGCGGTGGCGGGGCGGGATCGGTGCCTTGGGTGAGGAGGATCGTGGTCACGCGGCCGTCGGTGGTGACGCGTCGGAGTGCGGCGTTCCCGGTATCGGCCACCTGGATCGTGCCGTTGGCGTCGACGACGAGCGCCTGCGGCTTGTTGAACCAGGCCCCGGAGCCCGTTCCGTCCTTGTGGCCGGATACGCCTGGCAGGCCGGCGAGCGTCGTCACGACCCCGGCAGGCGAGACTCGGCGTATGGTCGAGTTGCCGGTGTCGGCGACATAGAGGACGCCGCTGCCGTCGATGGCGACGGCCCGCGGTTGGTTGAACAGCGCTCCGGATCCGGTGCCGTCCTCGCTGCCGCTCACGCCGGCGAGTCCGGCGAACGTGGTCACTGTTCCGTTGGATGCGATGCGTCGGACGGTGTTGTTGCCGGAATCGGCGACAAAGACATTTCCGGCCGCGTCAATGGCCACGCCGGTCGGATGGTTGAAGCGTGCGGCGGATCCGGCCCCATCAGCGCTGCCGGCCGAGCCTGGGGAGCCGGCCAGGGTGGTGACGGCGCCTGCCGACGTGATGCGGCGGACGGTGTTGTTCATCGCGTCGGCGACGACCAGGCGGCCGGCGGAATCGAAGGCGAGTCCCGTGGGGGACGCGAACGTGGCCGCGGCGCCGGTGCCATCGGCGTTGCCCTGCGCCGACGGTGAGCCGGCGAGCGTGGTGACGACACCCGCGGGCGAGATGCGGCGAACGGTGGCGTTGGCCGTGTCCGCGACGCCGAGCGTGCCGTCGGCGGCGGCGACAATCCCGCCGGGCTGGTTGAAGCGCGCGGCCGCGCCGGTGCCGTCGGTCGAGCCGCTGGCGCCCGCGGTGCCCGCGATGAGACTCACCTGGCCCGCGGTGTTCACCCGACGTACCGTGTTGGTGGAGGCATCGGTGACCAACAGGTCGCCCGCGCCGCCGGCGGCGATACCGGTGGCGAAGGGAAAGAACGCGGGAGCGACCGTGAGCGTCGCGGCGGTGCTGACGGACGTGACCCCATTGCGGGTGGCGGTGAGGCGGTAGCGGTGGCCGTTGAGCGCGGCGGACGTGCTGGAGATCGTGAGCGTGCCGGTGGTGACGCCTCCGTAGGTGGCGTTGTTGGCGAGGTTGTTCCAGGTGGCGCCGCCGTCGGTGGAGACCTGCCATTGGAGCGTGCCCTCGCCGGCGGCGGAGAGCGCGACGTCGAAACCGGTGGTGACGATCTGGTCGACGGGGTGGGCGAGGATGCTGTCGGGTACGTTCTCACGCACGAGGCGCCGGATCACATTCGGACCCAGGCTGGCAATGAGCACGTCGCCGTTGCTCGGATCGATGCCGAAACCGGCCGGGTTGGACTCGCTGGCGATTTGGACGACCTGCACCGGCCCGGAAGCGGGGAACGACATGGCGAAGATCCGATTTCGTATGAAATCGCCGAATACGTACCGACCCGACAACTGGGGGAAACGTTGGCCGCGATAGACCACGCCGCCGGTGATCGACGCCGCGACCTCGCGGCCGGCATCCCAAATCGGGTCGACGAAGGCGACGCCTGTGGGCGGATTGGGGCGGGGGCCGGCGATCGCGCCCTCACGGTAGGCCCAACCGTAGTTGCCGCCGCGCACGATGAGGTTGATCTCCTCGCGGGCGCTCTGGCCGACGTCGCCGAGGATGATCCGTCCGGTTGGCGCGTCGATGGTTAAGCGCCACGGGTTGCGCAGGCCGATAGCCCAGAACTCGGTGCGCACGTTCGCGGGGGTGACGGCGGCGCCGTTGAACGACGTGGCGCCGACGAAGGGATTGTCGGCGGGAACGGCGTAGGTGCCGGCATGGACGGCAGGGTGGGAGTTGGGTGCGGGGTTGCCCGGGCGCCGGTCCACGTCGATGCGAAGCAGGCCGGCGAAGAAATTGAGATCGATGCGCTGGCTGTTGTTGTACTGATCGTTGCCGCCTCCCTCGTCGCCGAGTGCGACGTAGAGATAGCCGTCGGTCCCAAAGTGAAGATCGCCGCCGTTGTGATTACTGGCCCGGTCGAACTGGGAAATCAGGGGCACCTCGGTGGCGAGGATATCGGTGTTCGTGGCGGGCGCGGGCAGGGCGGTGAAACGCGAAAGCCGGTTATGACGCCCGGTGCCGGCGGCGGTGGTCGCATCGACGGTGTAGAAAACGTAGAAGAACCGGTTGGCGGCGAAGTTCGGGTGAAACGCGAGACCGAGGAGTCCCTCCTCGCTGGAGGCGGAGGCGAGCACCCGGGAAGTCAGGTCGAAGAAAAGCTGTTTGGCCGGCGTGCCGCCGAGGCCGGTGACGGCCTGGATGCGCCCAGGCTTCTCGACCACGAAGAGGCGCTGGGTCTCACCGGGCGCCGAGGCGAGGCCGAGAGGCTGGGTGAACGTCAGACCTGGGAAGGCGTCCTCGGTCCGATAGCCGGCCTCGGTGGGCTGGGCGGGCAGGGGAGCGAGGACGGCCGCGAACAGAAACCAGGCGCAGGCGAAAACAGGGACTTGTCCAATAAGGTAGCCGGCAGGGCTGCGGGGGTGCATCGCGGTTGAGACAGCTGCGCCAAAGGTTAGTTCGGCTGTCCCTCGCTCCTAGGTTTCTCACTGGGGAGGGCGAGGGCGTCATCGGGGCGAAAGGCCCAGGCTGGAACGATGCGGCCGACGTTGCGACGACAGGTTCGCCGCCGTTGCCCGGTTCGCACCAAGCGCCTGCCGTTGCGGCGGCTTTGCCTTGCGCCGAGGCGCACAACCCGTGCGATGAAGGCATGTCGTCCGGTTCGCATGCTTCTCCGTCTGGCCCGAATTCGCAGGTTTTGTCCCCGCTCGAGGCCCGGTTGCTGGGCTGCCTGATTGAGAAGGAGTTCTGCACGCCCGACGTGTACCCATTGACGCTCAATGCGCTCGTCAACGCGTGCAACCAGCGTAGCAACCGCGATCCCGTGTTCGCCGCCGGCGCCGCCGAGGTCGAGGCGGCCGTGGAGCCGTTGCGGCTCAAGCGTCTCGTCGCCTTATTTGCCGGCGCGGATGCGCGCGTGCCGAAGTACCGCCAGACGTTGGACCTGGTACATCCGATGGAGCCGGTCGCGCGGGCCTTGCTCGCGGAGCTGCTTCTGCGTGGTCCGCAGACGTCGGCCGAGTTGCGGTCGCGCGCTGCGCGCATGACCGCTATGCCGGAGTCAGCCGAAGTCGAGGCGGTGTTGCAGGAACTCTCGGCGCGACCAGCGGGCGCGATCGTGCGGCTGCTGCCGCGTCAGCCCGGCCAAAAGGAGGCCCGTTGGGTGCAACTGCTGACCGGCGAACCGTCCGGTGTCCCTGAAGCGACGAATGAGCCGGTGGCAGTCGCTTTGGTCGTGCCGCCCGAGGTCGGACAAAGGCTCGCCGCGTTGGAGGCCGAAGTGGCCGACCTGCGCTCCCAGCTCGCGGAGCTACGGCGCGCCCTGGGCGAGGTCTGAGGCGGGCCCGTTACGCCGGGTTGTCGTTGAGCGGAGGGGAGACCGGACCGGCGGTGGTCGTGCCGCCGAGTGCCGCCGCCTTCCGACCGAACACCCATGCCGCCGCGACGCACACCGCGGCCGCCGTACCGACGGCGATCCGCTCGCTCGTTGCCGTAGCCAGCAATCCGGTCAGAACGCTGCCAACGGGAAACATGCCCTGGCCCATGGTGAAGAGCCCCATCACACGACTGCGTTTGTCGTCGTCGACGTGGGCCTGCACCCAAGTGTTGGAGCCGGCCATGACGAGCACGGTGCCGACGCCTGTGGCGGCGAGGCCGACGAGGGCCGGGGCGAGGGACGTGCTGAGGGCGAACCCGGCCTGGCCGAGCCCCACCAGCCACGCGCCGCGCGTCACCCAGCGCACGAGCCCGGTCACCTGGGTGCGCAGGCTGAGGAAATAGGCACTGCCCAGCGCACCTGCGCCGACCGCGCCGTACATGAAGCCGAGCGTGCGTGCGTCGCTTGCAAAGACATCACGGGCGAAGACCGGGGCGAGGGTGCTCGCGGCGAATCCTGCGGCGGCCATGACCGGGACCAGCAGCAAAGGGGCGCGCAGGGCCGTCGTCTGCGCCGCGTAGCGCAGGCCGGCGGAGAGCTCCGTGAGGGGATGACGCCGGTCGGTGCGCGGCGCCTTCGCGGGCACCTTCATGAGGAGCAGGCCGGTGATGATCGGCAGGTAACTCGCTGCATCGAGTACGTAGCAGATCCCGGCGCCGCCGGTCACGATCACCAACCCGGCGATCGAGGGACCGGCGAGGCGGGCGAGGTTGAAGAGCGAGGAGTTGAGCGCGATCGCGTTGCCGAGATCTTCCTTTCGTCCGACCAACTCGACGATGAAGCTCTGGCGGGTGGGAAACTCCGCCGCGTTGATCAACCCGCGGCAGGCGGTCAACGCGAGCAGCCAGGGCACGGTGAGGTGGCCGGACAACGTGACGAAGGCCAGCGCCGACGATTGCACGAGGCAGAGCACCTGCAGGGCGAGGATGAGCCGGTGGCGATTCAGACGGTCGCCCCACACGCCGGCCAAGGGGGCGAGCAGGAGGACCGGGATGTGGCTGGCGAAGGCGAGCAGGCCGACGACAAAGGGGCTGCCCGAGAGTTCGTAGGCCAGCCACGCGGACGCCGTGAGCGTCATCCAGTTTCCCGTCAGCGAGGCAGCCTGTCCGAGAAAGAAGAGACGGTAGTTGCGGGCGCGGAGCGCGCGCAGGAAGTGAGGAAGCGTCACGGCGGAGCCCGAAGGGAGCGCAACCGGCGGCTGGCGTCAACCGGGGGTGCGTGACCGTTCGGCGACGGGAGCTCAGTGCTCCGTTTTCTGGATACCCAGCTTGGCCATGAGCTCGTAGAGCGTGGGCCGGCTCACACCCAGTTCGGCGGCGGCGGCGGTGATCTTGCCGCCGTGCTTCTTGAGCGCCTGCTGGAGCATCTCGCGCTCGAGGGCCTCGCGGGCCTCCTTGAGCGAGGTGCCGGCGGGTACACCGTCGGCCAGTTCGAGGTCAGCCGCCATTATCCTCCGGCCGCTGCTCATGATGACGGCGCGGCGCACGCGGTTCTGCAACTCGCGCACATTGCCCGGCCAGGGATGGCGTTGCAGGGCGCGGATGGCATCGGGCGCGAAGGTCAGGCCGGACTTGCGGTTCTCTTCGCCGAATTTCTGCAGGAACGCCTGGGCGAGGAGCACGATGTCCTCGTCGCGCTCGCGCAGGGCGGGCAGGCTGAGTTGCACGACGGCGAGCCGGTAGAACAGATCCTCGCGGAACGTGCCTTTGGCCATGCTCTCCTGGATGTTGACGTTGGTCGCGGCAATGACGCGCACGTCGACCGGGATCTCCTGGCGGCCGCCCACGCGCTCGATGTACTGTTCCTGGAGGAAGCGGAGGAGTTTGACCTGAATCGGCAGCGGCACGTCGCCGATTTCGTCGAGAAACAGGGTCCCGCCGCTCGCGGTCTCGATGCGGCCCTTGCGTTGGGTGTGGGCGCCGGTGAACGAGCCCTTTTCGTGACCGAAGAGCTCGCTCTCGATCAGGGTCTCGGGAATGGCGCTGCAGTTGATCGCGACGAACGGACCGTCCTTGCGGTCGCTGCGTTGGTGGATCGCCTGGGCGGCCATTTCCTTGCCCGTGCCGCTCTCACCCAGGATCAGCACCGGGGCGTTGGTGGTCGCGACTTTGCGGATCGAGTCAAAGACCGACTGCATGCGTGCGTTGGTGCCAAGCATGCCGTCAAAGGACTCCTGGCGCAGCCGCTTCTGGGCGTCACGGTATTCGCGTTCGAGCGTGGCGATGTGGAAGCAGCGCTTGAGCAGCAGTTTCACTTCGTCGGTGTCGACCGGCTTGCAGAGAAAATCGTAGGCGCCGGCGCCGACCGCACGCAGGGCCACTTCCTTTTCGCCCTGGCCGGTTGCGATCACCACCTTGGCGAGTGGATCGATGGCGAGCAGCTCCGACAAGGTCGCGAGGCCCTCGTCCGGTGCGGCGGGGTTGGGCGGCAGGCCGAGGTCCAGCATCACCACCATTGGCCGCGACAGCTTGAAGAGATCGACGGCCGAAGTGCGGTCGCCTGCCATCAGGACCTCATAGTCCTGGGTCAGCGCCCATTTCATCTGGGTGCGGATCTCCTCGTCGTCATCGACGATCAGCAACTTGGGTTTGGTCTTCAGGTCAGCCATGGACAGGGCGCAGGCAGCGCAGGGAAAGGCGGTGTCAAAGAAGAGACCTATCGGCGCGGGAGCGACAAATATTCAATGGAGTTGCGTCAAAAGATGAGGAAAAGACCCCGGTCGGTCAGGCCGGCGCCGGGGCGGTCTTGTTCAGGAAGACCTGGAAGGTCGTGCCTTTGCCCTTCTCGCTGGCGACCGCGATGCGCCCGCGGTGGGCCTCGACGATCATCTTGCTCTGGAACATGCCGATGCCGAGGCCCGTCTTCTTCGTTGTCTGGAAGGGCCGGAACAGCGAGCGCTGCAGGAACTCCGGGGACATGCCGCAACCCTGGTCGCTGACCGTCAGAACGGCTCCGTCGGCCGTCGTTTCCGTGCGAATGCGGACCTCGCCGTCCGGCGGCGAGGCCTCGATGGCATTGAGTACCAGGTTGGTGATAACCTTGCCCAACTGGTCGCGATCGAGGGGCAGGGGAGGAACCGGACCCAGGTCCTTGATCAACCGCTGGGTGGGCGCCTTCTCGAGGCCCTGCAGGACGGACTCCACCACATCGTTAAGACTGGCCGTCGTGAGGTGAATCTTCAGTTCGTGGCGCAACAGGCTGAGGCGTCCGATCAGCCGGTTGATGTGGTCCACGGTCTTGCCGATCCCGCGCAGCGCGTCCGCCCTGAACTCCGGGTCGTCGTAGTGCACCGGGAGGTTCTTCAGCATCAGGCTGAGCGTCGAGGCCGCGTTCTTCAGATCGTGGACAAAGAACGCCGCCATGGTCTGAAACGCTTCGAGCTCCTTCGTCTGGAAGAGGCGTTGGGAGAGTTGCACGTTGAGCAGGCTCGCCGTGGCGTGGTCGCTGACGCACTTCAGCATGTCGTAGTCCTGGATGGTGAAGGGCAGTCCGCTCACGCGGTCGCCGAGCGTGATCAGGCCCAGCACCTCGCCGCGGCCGATCAGGGGGACGCAGATTCGGTGTCCGCCGTTGGCGAACTCGCCCGGATGACGCCGGCGGAGCGCCTCCGCCCATTCGCCGCTGGCCGTGTCAATGTCGACGGGTTCGGGGTTCTGCTGCAGGTAATCGACGATGGCCTTGGTGTCCGCCTGATCGGACGCCGCCTTGGCTGCGGCTTCCTCCGGCAGGGAGGTCGACGCGGCGAGGATGAGGCCGGTCCGCTGTTCGTTCACCAGCCAGAGCGACACGGACAACGCTTGAAACATGTCCGCCACCAAGCGCACCAGGGCGCGGCTCAGATCGGTCTGGTCGACGCGCGACGCCGTGGCTTCGTTGAACTTCTGCCACATCGTCCGGTAGTCGTAGAGCGGCCGCTGGAAATGGCGGCTGACGAAGCGCCGCAGTTTCACCCGCAGGCGGTCGGATTGCAGGAGAATGGTCAGGACGACCAGCGCCACGAGTACCACGAACGCCGTGAGTTCGAAGCCGGCATCCGCCCCGAAATGCGCGACGACCTTGGCGAAGACACCGACGATGAGCAGGTAGATGCCGGCGAGCAGGACGGTGAGCGAACCCTGCAGGACGGATTGCGAGGGGTAGACGTCGAGCTGGAAGGTCCCGGTGCGTAGCAACGAGCGCAGGATCAGGAGCCCGGCGATGACCAGTGCGCCGGCGTTGACCGTGTCGAGGTCCGCATCCAGCCCGCGAAAGAGCAGCGCCTGGCTGCTCGTGTAGAGGCGGACGATGAGCAGCACGCCCACGCCGAGCAGCATGAACTTGATCCGCCAGCGCATGGTCCCCACGGCGGCCCGAAACGTCCGCTCGAGGTTCATCAACGCTGCGACGGATCCGACCAGCACGAAGAAGTGCAACCCGATCCCCGCCGGTCCGAGCATGAGCACGGCACCGCCCTCGTCGGCCGTTCGCATCTGCAGGGCAAACAGCAGCGGGCGGAGCAGGGTGACACAGGCGAGTGGCAAGGCAAACGCCGCAACCAAAGCCAGCCGCCATTGCCGGAGGAAGGTGCGCGCATCACCACGCGCATAGGTCAGGCTGAAGGTCAGCCAGAGTCCCGGCGTGAGGGCGAGCGCGGCCAACCGCAGGTGTTGCCAGAGCAGGAAGTCGTCGGTCGTGACCGCGGATTGAAGCTGCCATGCGCTGGCGCGTTCGGCGGCCAGCAGCAGCAGCGTGACGGCGAAGACCCAATCGGCCAGGACCCGCTGTTTTCGCACCAGAGTCGCCACGACGAGGACGAGCGCCACGCCCAGGCCGGCAAAATTAAGAAGCGTCGGTAGGCTCATGAAAAACCGGTCGCGGAAGCAGAGGGTAAAGCGGTCCCCCTGTCGATGCCGCGGTCGACGCGAACAAAAACGGCGTCCCTTTCGAGACGCCGTGAAGCACTTCGCAGCTCTTTAGCGGCGTACACTCCGCCGCACGGCCACCGCCGCAGCGAGCCCGACGAGCAGCAACCCGGCCGTCGCGCCGGCGTCTGGCACCGGAACGGGCTGGGGTTGGCGGGGTTGGTCAAGGGGATCAATCACCGGCGGGAGATAGGGATTCTCGGGGATGCCGGGAAGGTTCGGCTCCTGCTGCGCGGGCGCGGCCGGCGGCGTCGACTGCGTGATATCACCGTCCGGGATCGTTCCGATGACCGGGGGCAGGGTTGTCACGATTTCCTCGATGATCTCATCGATGTCTTCCACCGGGGGAATCACCGGCGGAGGATTGACGCCGATGAAGCCGCCGCCCCCGCCGCCTCCTCCTGTGCTGCGACGGCCGAGCGTCGGCATGCCGGGAGCCTCGTTCGTGACCGGATCCGGCAGGTAAATCAGAAAATCGCTGCTGGAACCGTCGGGTGCCGTCAGCGTGAGCACGCGCACGGCCGAACCGGTGTAGCGCTCGGTGGCGCTGGCCGATGAACCGAAGTGCGCCGTCAGCAGGTCGGCGATCGCCGGCGAAAGCAGACCGCGGCTGCCTTCCAAGGAGCGGATGGCGGACTGCAGGGCCTCAGCCGCGCTTTCATCGTAGGCGAAGCCCGGAAGCCACTGGTGCAGGCGTCCCGTGGCATAGGCCTCATACAAGAAAGCGCTGGCCGCCGTGATTCCGCTCCGGCCGTCGCTCCGCATCTGCTGCTTGATCGAAACGGACAAAACCGACCCCGCCGGAAGGACCGAACGCGTGTCGAGGGCCACGATACCGAAGCTTGCGAGCCCGGAGGGTTCCGGCTGCTTCGACGCTCCCAGCGCGTAGTAGGCGAGCACCCATTCGAAGCGTTCGTTGGGCTGGGCGCGATAGCCGCCCTGCGCTTCGGAGCCCACGGGACGCACGCTGACCGTGAGTTCGCCACGCAGGGACGAAGCCGACACCAACAAGGCGAGGCAGAAACCGAGGCGTGTGAAGGAGGTCATGGCTGGAACGGGGTTGAAGCTGTCCCATCAAGTGAGCAGGCGCCAGACCGGAGTTTTTACACGATCTTTGCAAATATCACAAAATATTAGGATGAAATAGTTAACGTGATACTTGGACCCGGTCGGTACTATTACGTACGCGGTTTTCTCCCTCCGCTTTTGTAAAGCGATCCGACGCGATTTGGCTCACGGACGCCTTCAATCAATCCAACTGGATGTCCGCGAGGAAGATAGGGATAAATTGTTCGGGTGTAAAGTTGTTAAAAATTAAGTAAGGCAATGAATATAAGTATCTTAAGATATTCATAATTTTCATCCGAGAACCGCAGGATGGCGCGGGTTGACCGTCTGCCTAGGCGATCTCGCCTCGCGATTTGATTGGCATGCCTAAACCATTGCTGCCCTTCGGCCGATTCCTACGCTGCCCTCGCCCGAACTCCTGCGAGGACGGGCGGGACGACGGTGGCTGCTGCGCCGTTCGTCCGCCCCTTGCATGAGCTTCATCCCTAACGACAAGACTGCCCTTGGCCTGAAACGCCGCTGGTTCCGCCACCTTTCCCTGCGTCACAAGGCTTGGCTGCTCACTGCAGCCGTCCTGTCGGCCCTGATGCTCGCGCTCAGCCTTGGGATTGATGCGTTGATTGGCCGGAGTTTTCGAGACATTGAGGCCCAAGGAGTGGCCGACAGTGCGGCCCGGGCGCGCGAGATTTTCCGGCAAAAAGCCGAGGGGCAGCAAAGGTTGACCTACGACTATGCCGTCTGGGACGAGACGTACCGCTACCTGCGGTCGCCTTTTGCAGCCTACCGTGAGTCCAATTTCACGCCGGCGGTCCTTGAGAATCTTCAGGTCAACGGGGCCCTGTTGTTTCACCCCGAGGGACGTCTGGCCCTCGGTTACCGTCTGCTCCGCGGCGAAGCCGCGCTGGGAACGCCGCCCGCGGACTGGGTCGAGATCCTCGGTCCCCTCGCGCGTCAGTTGGTCGAGGCGGGCAACGTCGGCCGGGCCGGCCTCCTTTCCCTGAATGGCGAACTCGCCCTCGTGTCTTTGCATCCGGTGTTGCGCAGCGATGGCACCGGCCCCGTGCGTGGCTGCTTTGTCCATGTCGCGTTGATCGACGAGACCGAGATGGCCCGCGCTGCAGCGCTGGCCCGCGAGGACCTGCGTTTGCGCTGGCCGATTCCGGTTCCGGATGGGGCCGATTCGATTCCGCCCGGCGCCGATCATTTCGTGCTTGGGCAAGAACCGGATTTTACGCGCTACGCGGTCAACGTACCTGCGTTCGACGGCACGGCGATGCCTCTGCTCGAGCTGCGTCTGCCGCGAGACCTCGAACACGAGACCCGCGATGCCCTGCGTCTGTTTTATGTCGTGCTGATTGTGCTGCTGCTTGCGTGGGGGGTGCTGATCGCGCGTGCGCTGCGCTGGTTGGTCCTGCAACGGCTGGAGCGCATCCACGCGGCGGTGGTGCATGTTGGCGAGACGGCCGACCTCAGCGCCCGCCTGCCGGAACGGCAGGGAGACGAACTCGACGGGCTCGCCCTCGGTTTCAACCGCATGCTCGACGCCCTCGAGCAGGCCCGCCATCGCCACGAGCGGGCGGAGATGGAGCGCGAGCAGCTGCGCGAACACCTCGTGCATGCGAAGAAAATGGAGGCGATCGGTACGCTCGCCGGTGGCATCGCGCACGACTTCAACAACCTGCTCACCGGCTTCCTTGGGTCGATCGAGCTGATGCGGCATGGCCTGCGCCGGGACGACCCGGCCCAGGATCATCTCAATCGCATGGAGGCGTCGGCCCAGCGCGCCGGCGGACTGGTGAAGCAGCTGCTCGCGTTGGGCCGCAGCCAGGGCGAACGCCGGGTGCCGCTCCACTTGGGGGACGTCGTGGCGGATGCGCTCAGGCTCGCGCATTCCGGCCTGCCCGCCACCATCGACCTGCGGTTTCGCAACGAAGCGGTCGACGATCGCATCGTGGCGGATGCGACCCAGCTTCAGCAGGTCGTGATGAACCTCATCACCAACGCCTCCCATGCGATGGCGGACCAGACTTCGGGCCTCATCACCGTGACCATCGCGGCCGTGCAGCTGCCCGACGAAGGCTATCCGGAGACCGCCCTCCTGCCCGCGGGCGACTACCTGCGTCTGGCCATTGCCGACAACGGCCATGGCATCCCGGATCACATCCAGCCGCGCATCTTCGATCCGTTCTTCACCACCAAGCCGGTGGGCTCGGGCTCCGGTCTCGGCCTGGCGGTGGCGCACGGGTTTGCCACCAAGCATCAGGGATCGATCGGGGTGCGCAGTGCGGAGGGGCAGGGGGCCACGTTCACGATTCACCTGCCGCGTCCGCCGGAAACCCCGGTCCGGCCGCTTTCGCCGGAGCGGCGCCCCCTGCGGCTGCTGCTGGTCGACGACGACCTGCTGGTGCGTGCAACGCTGGGCAAGGGTCTCGCCCGCGCCGGCCACGTCGTGACGGAGGCGGGCAACGCCCACGCCGCCCTTCGGCTGCTCAAGGAGAGTCCGAACGGTTTCGATGCCATTGTGACCGACCAGCTCATGCCGGGCATGACCGGCGTCGAGCTGATGCGCAAAGTTGCCGTGTCCCATCCGGACCTGCCGGTGGTATTGATTTCCGGATACATGACCGGACTCGACGCGGCCGAGGCGGCCGCGCATCCGCACGCCCGCCTGCTGCGCAAGCCCGTCTCCCTCGACGAGCTCGACCGGGCGGTGCGCGAGGTGGTGCCCGGCGCTTGAAGGCGCGGGCGGCGGAGCGGCAGACCGCCGCCGGGGTCAGGGCAGTTCGATGGCGCCGAGGTCGGGCCGGCCCACGATCGGACGTCCGAGCAGATCGTGGGTAACGGCGAGACCGCCGGCGAGGCCGGCCGGATCGCCGGGCAGGGGATGGAGCTCCATCCCACGGTCGCGCACCAACCCGGCGTTGCTCGGCACGTAGTCAGCCGGCTCAAGGCCTCCGGCCCGGGCAAACCCGGGATCGCCAAAGAGCGGCTGGGCGTCGCGCACCGGGGCGGCGATAGGCCAGTTGTCCTCGCGCAGGAAAAGATTGTGGGAGAAGACGAGTGGCTCAATCGCGGCCGCCGGCAGGTGCTCGGCGCGATTCTGGTCTCCCCCCACGAGGGCACTCGCGCCTTCGAGATAGAAGATATTGTTGGCAATCAGCACGCCGCGGGCGCTCGCGCCGAAGGCGACCTTCGCCACCAGTTCCGCCGAGGTGTAGATGGTGTTGTTGTAGATGTAGCTGTTGAACGGACCGCTCGGGTCGCGCCGGGCGCCCACGTAGCCGCTGAGCCAGAGGATCTTGCCCTCCTGAAACGCGCCGGCCTGACCCTTGACGCGGTGGCCGTCGTTCACGCTGAGATTGTACCGGTACGCGCAGTTGTAATTGTTGCCCAGGATTTCGCAGAAGCCACCGGCGTTGTTCGCACTGACGTTGTACTGCACGATCACGTTGCGGCAGTTGAAATCGATGTGGCAGCCGGCCGAATCGCCCGGACCGTTGGCGTTCGTGAAGCGGTTGTGCTCGATGAGTATGTCGGTGCACGACCAGGTCCACAGACCGGAACCGCGGCCCCATTGGCGCGAATCCGAGGCGTCGCCGGAGCGATCGACGCGATTGCCCCGGAAGTGACCGCCCGTCACCCCGGACAACTGAATGCCAGGACCGCCGGTGCGCTCGACGACGTTGTCGACTACCTTCACGTCGCGGATGCCATCGACCGGGGAGGTGAACTTGATGCCAGTGTGCTCGGTCATCTCGATCCGCGAGCCGCGCACCGTGAGGTCGGACAGCCGGGCCCCGGGGGTCTGGTTGATGAAGCGAATGCCCCACCCGTAGCGCTGCGTGCCGTTGGCGGTGCGGACCTCGCCCGGGCTGCGCCTGAAACCGGCATCCTCGAAATAGACCCGCCGTATCCAAAGATTCTCCAAGGCGATTGCGCCATAGTCACCGGGGCGGGACGTGTCCACCAGGACGCCACAGCGCATCGTGGCGGTTCGGGCTTCCGCGGTTGGCAGGCCGCCGCCGTCTGCCTCGATCACCACGTCGCGCACGACGACATGCCGGCCGTCGGTGATCTTGATGGCGTTGGCCTGGCCGCGGGCGTCGATCACCGCCCGGTCCGCCCCGGAGGCGTCCGTACGCGCGCCGGCGGGCGAATAACTGCCAATGACCACGGGCTCGGTCGCGCTGCCCAACGGGGCGGCGAGGGTCAGACTGCCGGGGTGGGTCTGTCCGGCGGCCAGACGCACCGCGTCGCCGGCGCGAAGATGCAGGCGGCTGGCGCGAGCGAGCGATTTGAAGGCGCGCTGGGGATCCGTGCCTTCGGCGTCGTCGTTGCCGGCCCGTGCGTCGATGTAATAGGTTACCCCGGCCACGGCCGGGGCGCGGGTCAGCAGGAGACCAGCCAAAAGGGCAAAGACGGCGGGCAGAGCGCGGGAGATCATAGGCGGGCGTCGAAGGGAGTCTCGCCTCCCCGGGAGGGCAGGGCCGGGGAGGCGCGGTGAGGAAGCGGGGGTGCATCGTAGCCGTCCGTCGCCGTGGCGTCTGCCTCCCCGTTTGGGTGAAACTGACCGGCGCACGTGAGGCCGGATCGCAAGGTACGCATCGGCGCGCGTGGCCTCGCCCTGCGGATGTAACGTGCGGACGGCGGGGTTTGTGGCGGTAACCGTTGACCCGGGCGGTTCGTCAGTTCCCTTGTCACGCTTCCGGCGACCAGGGTGAACTGTTCGTCGAACCTCGCCCTATGCCCGATCCCACCCCCCACCGAACGGCCCGTCGCTGGCCCCTGATCGTTGTCCTCGTCGCGGTATTCTCCGCCGGCGTCTGGTACTTTGGTTTCAGGGAGGGGCCTCCGCCGGCGAATCCCCGTGGGCCCAATCCCGCCTGGGCGGGCAGCGGTGGTGCCCAGGTGGTTCCGGTGAAGGCGGTGGCGGCCGAACGACGTGCGTTGCCCGTGCATCTCAAGGCCATCGGAACGGTGACTCCGCTCAACGCGGTCACGGTGCGCAGCCGCGTCGATGGCGAATTGCTGAAGGTCCATTTTGAGGAGGGACAGCAGGTGACCAAGGGCGACCTGCTCGCGGAGATCGAGGCGCAGCCCTACCGCATTCTGCTCACGCAGGCGGAAGGCCAGTTCGAGCAGAGCGCCGCGCAACTGGATGTCGCGCGCAGCGACCTCGAACGGCTCCGTCCCCTGATGGAGCGCAACCTCGTCACGGCGCAGCAGATTGAGGTGCAGCAGGCGCTGGTGCGCGAACGTGAAGGCGTGCTCTCGGCCAACCGCGCGCGGGTGGAGGACGCACGCCTCCAGCTCGCCTACACCCGCATTGAGGCGCCGATCTCCGGACGCCTGGGTCTGCGCCAAGTGGACGCGGGCAACCTCGTCCGGGCCGGCGACGCCAACGGCCTCGCCGTCATCACCCAGACGCGGCCGATCTCCGTCCTGTTCACCATCCCGGAAGTGGACCTGTTGACGGTGTTGGAACCGATCCGCCGCGGCGAGCAGCTGGCCGTCGAGGCGTGGGATCGCAGCGAGGAAGTGAGGCTCGCCGCCGGCGTGCTGCGCACTGTCGACAACCAGATCGATCTCGCGACCGGCACGCTCAAGCTGAAGGCCGAGTTCGCCAACGCGGACGACCGGCTGTTTCCGAACCAGTTCGTCAACGTGCGGCTGCGCGTGCGCACGATCGAGGACGCCATTGTGATCCCGTCGTCCGCGGTGCAGTTCGGATCGCGCGGCACGTATGTGTTTGTGATCGGTGCGGACAACACCGCCACGGTGCGCGACCTGGTGCTCGGCCCGGCTGATGGGCTGCTACAGTCGGTTCAAAGCGGTCTGGCCGCCGGCGAGCTCGTGGTTCTGGAAGGGCTCGATCGCCTGCGGGAGGGCCGGAAGGTCATCTTGGTGGACGACAATCGGCCGGCCGTGTCCCCGGGCTCATGAATCCGTCGCGCCCCTTCATCCTGCGCCCGGTCGCGACGTCGCTGTTGATGGCGGCGCTGTTGTTGTCGGGCATCCTGGCCTACCGGCTGCTGCCCGTCGCGGCGCTGCCGCAGGTGGATTTTCCGACCATCCAGGTGTTCACCTTTCATCCGGGTGCGAGCCCGACGGTGGTGGCGAGCTCGATCACCGCGCCGCTCGAGCGACGCTTCGGGCAGATCCCCGGCATCAACCAGATGTCGTCGAGCAGTTCGGCCGGCGCGTCCGTGATCACGCTGCAGTTCTCCCTCGACCTGTCGATGGACGTGGCCGAGCAGGAGGTGCAGGCCGCGATCAACGCTGCGGACAACCTGCTGCCCAACGACCTGCCGGCGCCGCCGATCTATCGCAAGGTCAACCCGGCCGACACGCCCATCCTCACCCTCGCCGTCACCTCGCCGAGCCTGCCGCTGCCGGAGGTTCATGATCTCGTAGATACGCGCATCGCGCAGAAGCTCGCGCAGATCCCGGGTGTGGGCATGGTCAGCCTGGCAGGCGGTCAGCGGCCGGCTGTGCGCGTGCAGGTCAACCCGACCGAGCTCGCGGCGCGCGGCCTCAATCTCTCGCACATCCAGTCGGCGATCAATGCGTCGAGCGTGAACCAGCCGAAGGGCAGCTTTGACGGGCCGTATCGGAACATCCTGATGGATGCCAACGATCAGCTGCGTTCGGTGGAGGAGTATCGGAACCTGATCATCGCCTGGCGCGACGGCGCGCCGCTCCGGCTCGGCGATGTCGCCACGATCATCAACGCAGCCGAGGACCGGCGGCTCGCCGCGTGGGCCGATGAGGCCCCGGCCGTGCTGGTCAATGTCCAGCGCCAGCCCGGTGCCAACGTGATCGAGGTCGTCGACCGCGTGCGGGCCCTGTTGCCCCAGCTCCGCGCCAGCCTGCCGACCGCCGTCGACATGACGGTGCTCACGGACCGCACCCAGAGCATCCGCGCCTCCGTGCGTGCCGTGCAGCACGAGCTGATCTTCGCGGTCGGCCTCGTGGTCCTCGTGACCTTCGTATTCCTGCGCAACATTCCCTCGACGATCATCCCCAGCATCGCCGTGCCCTTGTCGCTCATCGGCACGTTCGGCGTGATGTACCTCGCGGGCTACTCGTTGAACATCCTGACCCTCATGGCGCTCACCATCGCGACCGGCTTCGTGGTCGACGACGCCATCGTGATGCTCGAGAACATCGCCCGCTACCGCGAGGAGGGCTCGTCGCCGATGGACGCAGCGCTGAAGGGAGCCGCTCAGATCGGTTTCACCCTGGTCTCGCTCACCATCTCGCTCATCGCGGTGCTCATCCCGCTCCTCTTCATGGGCGATGTCGCGGGGCGCCTGTTTCACGAGTTTGCCATCACACTCGCGGTTTCGATCCTGATCTCGCTTGTCGTTTCCCTGACGCTCACGCCGATGATGTGTGCGCGCATGCTGCCGCCGCCCGACCCGGCGGGGCATGCCAAGGCCGGCTTTCTCGACGGCGTCATCGCCTGGTATGGACGGCAGCTCGACTGGGTCCTGGAGCGGCAGCCCCTCATGCTCGCGATCACCGTGGGCACGATCGCGCTCACCGCGGGCCTGTACGTGATCTTGCCGAAGGGCTTCTTTCCCGTGCAGGACAACTCGGCGCTGCAGGCCGTCACCGAGGCGCCGCAATCGGTCTCCTTCGCGGCGATGTCGGAACGCCAGCAGGCGCTCGCGGCGAAGATCCTCGAGGACCCTGCCGTGGCCAGCTTGTCCTCGTTCATCGGCGTCGACGGCACCAACGCGACACTCAACACCGGGCGCATGCTCATCAACCTGCACCCGCACGGGGAGCGCGACGCCACCGCCCTCGAGGTCATTGCGCGTCTGCGCGAGGCGGCGCGGAGCGTGGACGGTATTTCTCTGTACCTGCAGCCCGTGCAGGAACTGACGATCGAGGACCGGGTGAGTCGCACGCAGTTTCAATTCACCCTCTCCAGTCCGGATCAGGCCTTGCTGCACGACTGGGTGCCTCGTCTGGTGGATCATCTGCGCGCCGAACCCGCCCTCGCGGATGTCGCGAGCGACCTACAGAACGAGGGACTCCAAGCCTTCCTCCAGATCGATCGGGATGCCGCGAGCCGGCTGGGCATCAGCGTCGCCGCAATCGACAACGCGCTCTACAGTGCATTCGGACAGCGTCAGATCTCGACGTTGTTCACCCAGGCGAGCCAGTACCGCGTGGTGTTGGAGGTGGATCCGCGGTTTGCCGCGGGACCGGAGGCGCTTGGATCCATTTACGTCAGCGGATCCGGAGGGCGGCCCGTGCCGCTGTCGGCCGTGGCCCGGGTGGAGGAGCGTCCGGCCACGCTCCTCTTGAACCACATCGGCCAGTTCCCGGCGGTCACGATCTCGTTCAACCTTGGCGCGGAGGCCTCGCTGGGCGACGCCGTGGCGGCGATCGAGCGCGCGGTCGGGGAGCTGGAGCTGCCGGCCGCGATTGAGCTGAGATTTCAGGGCGCAGCCCACGCGTTTCGCGCCTCCCTTTCGAGCACCCTCTGGCTGATTCTCGCCGCCGTGGTGACGATGTACATCGTCCTCGGCGTGCTCTACGAGAGCAGCATCCATCCGATCACGATCCTGTCGACGCTGCCGTCGGCGACCTTGGGTGCCTTGCTGGCACTCTGGGCCACCGGGCAGCCGATCGACATGATCGCGGTGATCGGCATCATCCTGCTCATCGGCCTGGTGAAGAAGAACGGCATCATGATGATCGACTTCGCCCTTGAAGCCGAACGTCGGCGCAAGCTCACGCCGCGGCAGGCGATTCACGAAGCGGCGTTGCTGCGGTTCCGGCCGATCCTGATGACAACCCTTGCCGCCTTGTTCGGCGCGCTGCCGCTCATGCTCTCGACCGGCTCGGGTGCGGAGCTGCGCCGCCCGCTGGGTCTGGTGATGGTCGGCGGCCTGCTCGTCAGCCAGGTGCTGACGCTCTTCACCACCCCTGTTGTCTACCTGTTCTTCGACCGCCTTGCGCAACGGGCCCGGCGCCGGCGCGCGAGCGCTTCGGCCGTAGCCCCCGACCTCGAACCGCAATCCTCCCAAGCGAGGTCCTGACGCCGCCCCGCTCTGCGGCCGTGCATCGACGCCCATGAATCTCTCCCGCCCTTTCGTACGCCGTCCCGTCGCGAGCAGTCTGATCGCGGTGGCCCTCGTGCTGGCCGGGGCGCTCGCCTATACGCTCCTGCCGATCGCTCCGCTTCCCCAGGTCGATTTCCCGACCATTCGCGTCAGCGCATCACTGCCCGGGGCGAGTCCCGAAACGATGGCTTCGAGCGTGGCCACCCCGCTGGAGCGCGCGCTCGGCAGCGTGGCCGGCGTCACCGCCATTACGTCCGACAGCCGGCAGGGATCGACGGGCATCACGTTGGAGTTCGCCCTCGACCGTGACATCAACGCCGCAGCGCGCGATGTGCAGGCGGCGCTCAACGCCGCGCGTTCCCAGCTGCCGTCGGGCATGCCGGGCAACCCCTCGTACCGCAAGGTCAACCCCTCGCAGGCGCCCATCATGGCGCTCGCCCTGAGTTCGTCGAACCTCGCTCCGGGCGACCTCTACGACCTCGCTTCGACCATCCTCGCACAAAAACTTTCCCAGGTGAACGGCGTGGGGGAGGTGACCGTCGGCGGCAGTTCGTTGCCGGCCATCCGGGTGCAGCTCAACCCCCACGCGCTCGCCCATTACGGCATCGCGCTCGACGAGGTCCGTCGCGCGATCGGCGAGACCAATTCGCTCCGCCCGCGCGGGATGCTCGAGCAGGGCGACCGCCGCTGGCAGGTCGAGATCAGCGGTCAGCTGCGCAAGGCCGAGGAGTATTTGCCCATCGTCATCCGTTACCGCGACGGCGCTCCGGTTCGGCTGGGCGATGTGGCGCGGGTCACCGATTCGGTCGAGGACCGTTACAGCAACGGCTTTCACAACGACCGGCCGGCCGTGATTCTCATGGTCAGCCGCCAGCCGGGCGCGAACATCATCGCGACCATCGAGGCGATCAACGCCCAGTTGCCCGCGCTGCGTGCGCTGCTGCCGGAGGATGCCGATCTTGCCGTCGTGATGGATCGCTCTCCCGGCATCCGCGCGACCTTGGCGGAATCCCAGTACACCCTCGTTCTGGCCGCCGGCTTGGTGATGCTGGTGGTGTTCCTTTTCCTGGGCAATTTCCGCGCGGCGCTCATTCCCAGTGTCGCGATCCCCGTTTCGCTCATCGCCACGTTCGGCATCATGTACCTGTACGGGTTCTCGCTGAACAATCTCTCGCTCATGGCGCTGATCGTGGCCGCGGGCCTCGTGGTGGACGATGCGATCGTCGTGCTGGAAAACATCTCGCGCCACATCGAGCGCGGTCTTTCGCCCATCCGTGCCACCCTGAAAGGCGCCGGCGAGGTCGGCTTCACGCTGCTGGCGATGAACCTCTCGCTCATCGCGGTCTTTGTTTCGATCCTGTTCATGGGCGGGCTGGTCGAGCGGCTCTTCCGCGAATTTTCCATCACGTTGGCGGCGGCGATGCTGGTTTCCCTCGCGATCTCGCTCACGCTCACGCCCGCCCTGTGCGCCCAGTGGCTGCGCCCGCACGGGGCGTCCGCCGGCTCCGGCCTGGCACGTCGCACCGACGCGGTCTTCGGCGCGGTACGCCGCTTTTATGCCCGCACATTGGGCTGGGTGCTGCAACACGCCGTGCTGACCCTGGTGGTCCTGCTGGGCGTGATGGCGCTCAACATCACCTTGTACATCCGGGTTCCGAAGGGATTTCTGCC
The DNA here is from genome assembly GCA_964476565.1 of uncultured Opitutus sp. Lineage (GTDB taxonomy): Bacteria > Verrucomicrobiota > Verrucomicrobiia > Opitutales > Opitutaceae > CAMAXB01. Next base: position 16,582 of record CAYZBG010000053.1, on the reverse strand, counting down.
GCAACAGGACACCGGCCAGCTCCAGGGCTTCGCCCGCGGCGACGACGGCTTCTCCTATCAGGTAATGCAGCCGAAGATCGAAACCTACCGGCGTCTCATCATGGCCGATCCGGCGGTACAGGATGTCATCGGTACGGCGGGCGGATCGACCGGCACGAGCAACGCGCGCATGATCATCCGCCTCAAGCCGCTCGCAGAACGCGGCGTGTCGGCCGCCGAGGTGGTCAACCGCCTGCGGTTGCAGTCGCCCCCGGTGCCGGGCGGCAACCTGTGGATGAGCGTGTCGCAGGACATCGACATGCCCCGCATGTCCGACAGTGGTTCCTACGATTTCACGCTGCTCTCAAGCGAGGTTTCCCTGCTACGTGAGTGGGCGCCCCGCGTCGCGACGGCCTTGCAGGAACTGCCCGAGCTCACCGATGTGGATGTGCCGTCGGACGGCGGAGCCAAACAGGTGATGCTCCACGTGGACCGGGAGGCGGCCCGCCGTCTCGGGGTCGACATGCAAATGGTCACCCAGGTGCTCAACAGTTCGTTCAGTCAGCGGCAGATTTCCACCCTGTACGACAGCCTCAATCAGTACCGCGTGGTGATGGAGCTCGAGCCCCAGTACACCCAGGATCCGATCGTGCTCGATCAGGTTCAGGTGATTGCGGCGAACGGGACCCGCGTGCCGCTCTCCGCATTCACGCGCTATGACTTCAGTCTGATCGAGGACCGGGTGCAGCACCGCGGCCAGTTTGCCTCGGACAACATCGGCTTCGCTCTGGCGCCGGGGGTCTCGCTTGACCAGGCCCTCGCGGCCATCGACGCCGCGATGGCGAGGATCATGCTGCCGACCGAAGTGCAGGGGCAGCTCGCCGGTGCCGCGCGCACGTTCCAGCGCGCACTCGACAACCAGCACTGGCTGATTCTCGGCGTGCTCGTGGTCGTCTACCTCGTCCTTGGCATTCTGTATGAAAGCCTCGTCCACCCGATCACCATCCTTTCGACCCTGCCCTCGGCCGGACTGGGGGCCTTGCTGGCGCTGCGTCTGACTGGGACGGAGTTTACCCTGATCGCGTTGCTCGGTCTGTTTCTGTTGATCGGCATCGTGATGAAGAACGCCATTCTCATGATCGACTTCGCCCTGGAGCGCGAACGGCAGGACAACCTGCGTCCGAGCGAGGCGATCTTCGAGGCGGCGCAGATGCGCCTGCGACCGATCCTGATGACCAACTGCGCGGCGCTGCTTGGAGCCCTGCCGCTCGTCCTGGCTTCAGGCGAGGGCGTGGAATTGCGCCGTCCGCTCGGCCTCGCCATTGTGGGCGGATTGCTGGTGAGCCAGGTGCTGACTCTCTACACCGTGCCGGTCGTCTACCTCTGGCTCGATCGCATGCGGCTCGCAACGCTAGCAAGGTTCGGCCGCGGTCATGCCGTCCCAGGCAGTCCGGTCGCCGTGACGGGCGGCCACCGATGAGGCAGGCGTGGGCGGCCGCGACCGCCGCAGGAACTTTGCCCAACCGGGCAGAAGCGGCTGGCACCGGCTGGCCTGACCGGTACACGATGCGCGCATGTTCGAAATCACCGGCACGATCAAAAAAGTCTTCGAGGAACAGACGTTCGGCAGCGGCTTCAACAAGCGCGAGTTTGTGCTGACCATCGAGTCGGGTCGGTTCCCCCAGGACATCAAATTCGAGTGCGTGAAGGAGAAGGTCGCGCTGCTCTCGACGGTGAAGCCGGGCGACAAGCTCAAGGTCTTCTTCGACCTGCGCGGACGCGAATGGAAGGAGAGCTACTTTGTGAACCTCAACGCCTGGAAGCTGGAGCCCGTCGGCGGCAACGCGACACCCGCGCCTGCGGACGAGGACGGGGCGCCGCTGTCCGAGCCGGCCGGCGAAACGATCCCCGGCGACGAACCGTTTTGAGGAGCCGCGTCGATCCTCGAACCTTTAACAGGAGGACGCAGAGAGCGCAGAGCGGGGATAGTTCCGTGCGATGCTCGGCGGAGAACGGCTTGGACCGGAGCGGCGACACTCTTGTCGCCGGATCGTAGGCAAGTCGGCTGGCGAAGAGCGTCTGGCAGGCCAAACCGGCGACAGGAGTGTCGCCGCTCCTTTCTCTGCGCCCTCTGCGTCCTCCTGTTCAAGATGCGGTCAACTGATCAGCAGTAAACGTGGAGGTTGTCCCGGCCTGGTCTCCGGCGCGCGATGAATGCAAGGGCGGGTCGGACTTCCCGGGCATTGCGTTGCGATCCGCCAGAGGTTGCCGAGGCCAAACGAGAACGGGCGGGCGTGGGGCAGGGCGGCGTAGTGCAAGTCGTAGCAATGGCGTCCGAGCCACGCGGCAAAGCCGGCATCGTCGGGTCCGCCGTACCGCTCCAGCAGGCAGGCGCGGGTCTCGGGCAGGTCGACGTGGCGTACGACTTCGTCATTGGCGACGCCATCGGACGACGCGACGGTGTAGCTGCAGAGGAACGTGTCGGCGAGGGTGTTCGCGCTGTCCGCGTGAAAGTCGTACACATCGACTGGCACCGGGCCGTGGTCGGGGTCGCGCGGATACGCGGGGATGAGGTCGAGCGACGGTTGCAGTCCAGCCCGGCCGAGCAGGCGCAGGTCGTTGAGCAGGTGCTGGCGCGCGCGTTGTCCAGCCGGGCCGAGAGAAAGCGAAAGCAGGTCGTCCTCCTCGAGGGAGGTGATCTCGTCGAGCGGCCCGGCCGTGGCGGCGATCGCCTCGAAGTCGCCGTCGAGCGTACGTGTCCAGCAAAGCGCGTTTACCTCAGCAGTGAACGGGGTCGACAGAAGTTCGTCGAAGCTGGCGACGAGGCGGACATTACGGGCGGTCATCGCGGGAGTGCAGACCAGCCGGGCCGTGGAGGCCACTTCTTTGGCGAATCTTAGGCGGCGGCCGTGCCCTTGCAGTCGGGATAACGTGTGCAGCCCCAGAACGGTTTGCCGGCGGCCTTGCCGGTCTTGGCGGTGCGACGTGCCATCGGGCTGCCGCAGGCGGGGCAGGCCGGAGGTGGTGGCACCTCCGGCGCCTCCGCCCGATCGGTCCGATCCGTCCGAACGTCCTTTCGCTGGCGCATAGGCTCGGCCGCCAGTTGTTCGGTGTGCCCGCCGCCCTCGATGAATGCCGCTTCGAGTGCGGCGATCTGCCGGTCGAGCAGGTAGTTCGCCTGGTGGATGAGGCAGATGATCGCGTTGGCGCGAACGCCGGCATCAGCGTGTTCGAGCCAGCGCGCGTAGTGGCTCCAGCGTTCCGGGTCGGAAAGATCCGACGGATCGGTCGGATCCGTCGGATCTTTCCTGAAGCGCTTGGCGACCGCGCGTACGGTTCCAGCCTCGGGGCTGTCGGGCGCCCACTGCGCCAGCCGCCGGTGGCGCAGGAAATCTTCGTAATCGAGCAGAAGTTCCTCGAGGCTCGCGCGGGCGACGTTGATCAGGCGGAGCTCGGTTTGCGACGACGTGGCCGCGGCCCGACAGCCTTCGACGATATGTTGTCGAGCCGAGCGGGCCGCCTGCACCATTTGGTCGGTCGTGCGAGAGCGCGCGTCGAGGAAGCTTTCGCAGAATCGCCCGGTGGCGTCGTAGATGAGCGTGGTTGTCTGGAAGCTCGCGGTCTTCCGATAGCCACCGCTGGCGCGGGCTTTTAGGGGGGCGGTCGGGGCGTGGGTAGGGGCTGCAGTGGACATAAGGGATCGGTCGAGCCGACCGATGCGCGCGGCCTTACGCAAGCGCCAAAGCAAACAAATGGCGATAAGCCTACGCCGAGTCCTACCGCTTCCGGAAAAACTTCCCGAAGGCTGCCTTCCGCTTCGCCGGCTGCGGGTCGGCCTTACCACCGGGCACGCGCATGCCGCAGGGCGTGATGTGCGGGGGAGGCGTCACGTCCTCCGTCTTCTGGGGCTCATCCAGCAGGCGCTTCGCCATCGGCCCGAGGCCGAGCTTCAGCATCGAGGCGCGCAGGGCCTTCTTCATCTCAGGCTTGTACCAGAAGAAGAAGCTGCGCTGCGTCTGTTTCTCCTCAGGCGAACGGGCCACGCAGACTTCTGCCCCGTCGTACGGATGCATGCCTGTGGCGTAGATTTCCGTGGCCACCGTCATGGGGGTGGGGGTGAAGTCCTGCACCTGCTCGAGGCGGAAGCCGAGGTCCTTGGTCTTGAGCGCGAGCTCGGCCATGTCCTCAGGGCGCGAGCCCGGATGCGAGCTGATGAAGTAAGGCACGACGGGCATCTTCGGCTTGCCCGCCTTGGCCGCGGCGGCCTCGAACTTCTCCTTGAACTTGTAGAACAGGTTGAAGCTCGGCTTGCGCATCACGCGCAGCACGTGGTCGCTCGTGTGCTCGGGCGCGACCTTGATGCGGCCGGGTACATGGTGGGCGGCGAGCTCCTCGATGTACTTCTCATGGCTCGCCTTCACTTCGGGCGTCGCGCCCTTGTCATGCAGGAAGAGGTCGTAGCGGATGCCGCTCGCGACGTAGGCGTGGTTTACGCCCTCGGTCTCGCGGACGGATTTGTAGATGTCGAGCAACGCGGTGTGATCCGTGTCGAGATTGCGGCACACGTCGGGCCAGATGCACGACGGGCGTACGCACTCGTCGCAGATCCACTGCTCCTTGCCCTTCATCTTGTACATGTTGCCCGAGGGGCCGCCGAGGTCGCTGATCGTGCCGCGGAAGTCCGGCATCTGCTTGATCGACTCGACCTCGCGCAGGATCGAGGCCTTCGAGCGCGAGGCGACGAACTTGCCCTGGTGCGCCGAGATCGTGCAAAAGCTGCACCCGCCAAAGCACCCGCGGTGCATGTTGATCGAGTGCTTGATCATTTCGTACGCGGGGATGGGCCCGCGCTTGCGGTACTTCGGGTGCGGCAGCCGCGTGTACGGCAGGTCAAAGGCCCGGTCGATCTGTTCCTCCGACATGGTGGGGAAGGGTGGATTCACCACCAACGTGCGTTGGCCGACCGGTTGCAGGATGCGGCGGGCCTTCACCCGGTTCGATTCCGTTTCGATGTCCTTGAAGTTGCGCGAGTACTTCTCGCGGTCCGCGAGGCACTCCTCGTGGCTGTGCAGAACGAAGTCCTCCCAGCGCTTGTTCTTGGGCACCTCCTCGCCTTCCGCGAGCAGAACGGCGGTCTGGGGCACGGTCTTGAGCGAGGAAAACGGCACGCCCTGCTTGAGCAGGCGGATCGTCTCTTTGAGCGGAAGCTCGCCCATGCCGTACACGAGCAGATCGGCGCCGCTGTCTGCGAGGATGGAGGGCTTGAGCTGCTCGGACCAATAATCGTAGTGCGTGACGCGGCGCAGGCTCGCCTCGATGCCGCCGATCATCACCGGGACGTCGGGGAAGAGCTGCTTCAGGATGCGTGAGTACACCGTGGTCGCGTAGTCCGGGCGGAAGCCATGTTCGCCGCCGGGCGTGTAGGCGTCCTCGCTGCGCAGCTTTTTCGCCGCGGTGTAGCGGTTGACCATCGAGTCCATGCACCCGGCCGTGACGCCGAAGAACATGCGCGGAGCGCCGAGCTTCTTGAAATCGCGCAGGTCGTCGCGCCAGTTGGGCTGGGCCACAATCGCGACGCGCAACCCTTCCGCCTCGAGCATGCGTCCGATCACGGCCGTGCCAAAGGCCGGGTGGTCCACGTACGCGTCGCCGGATACCAGAATGACGTCGAGATAATCCCAGCCGCGCGCGGCCACTTCGTCGCGCGTGGTCGGCAGCCAGCGCGCCGGGTCCCACACGGGTTCCCGGGAATAGACTTTGGCGGCGGGCGGCGGATGGCTCATGGCGGCGGGACGATGCGTCACCCTTGGCAAAATTGCGCGCGCCGCAACCCCGATCGTCACCGCGGCCCACGGACGGGCGGCCGCCGGTTCAGGCGGCGAGGCAGCAGTGCTTGTGCTTCTTGCCGCTGCCGCAGGGGCAGGGGTCGTTGCGACCGACTTTGGGGCCGTTGGCGCGCACCGGTGGCGGACCGTGCCGGACGGCCTTGGTGTAGATCCACTGGCCGTTGCTGCGTTGGAACTCCGAGCGCTCGCGCAGTTCGCGCTCCACGCCTGCCTCGGTAAAGAAGGCCGAGAACTCGACGATCGATACGCCGGGCCGGACTTCCGGCTCGTGGGCGTGAATGACCAGACGCGTCCAGGGAATCGGATCTTCCACCGCCTCCTCCACATAGGGCAGGCGCATCGTCTCCCGGTAAGTGCGGTGCAGATAGGCGTAATCGCGAATCACATGCGCCGTGAATCGCGAACGCATCAGGTCCTCCGCGGTGGCGGCCGGCCGCGTGTCGGCGATGATGGGGCCGCAGCAGGCCGCGAACGTGGCGGGGCGGCCGCAGGGGCAGGGGTGTTCGGGAGCAGGCGGGGTGGGCGAAGGCATGGGTTGGAAGAAGGGGGGGGGCGTTTTCGCAAGCGTTCTCGTTCTCGGCTCGAACGGGACCGGGGAGAAAGAGAAAGAGAACGAGAGCGATTACGAGAACGATTGGGGGGAAGTCGGCCGGCGCCTTGCCTTCGGGCATGGGCAGCGGCATGATGATGACGTTCGTTTCCTCAAACCCCCGCGACCCCATGAACCGCCCCTCTGCCAAGGATTTCGATCAGGAACTGCTGTATCTGTACGACTACTACGTGCACGGCCACATCGACCGGCGCACGTTTCTGGATCGCGCCGCCAAGTTTGCCGTCGGCGGGCTGACGGCCGCCGCCCTGCTCGAGATGTTGAGCCCGCGGTATGCGCTCGCGGCGCAGGTGCCGAAGGACGATCCGCGGGTGGTGTCCGAGTACCTGAAGTACCCTTCGCCCGCCGGCAGCGGCGAGATGCGGGGCCTCTTTGCCAAGCCGGCCAACGCGACCGGCCGCCTGCCGGGCGTGGTGGTCATCCACGAGAACCGCGGATTGAATCCCTACATCGAGGATGTCGTCCGCCGCGTGGCCGCCGCAGGCTTCGTTGCGTTCGGTCCGGATGCGCTCTGGCCGCTCGGCGGGTATCCGGGCAATGATGACGACGGTCGCGCCATGCAGGGCAAGCTGGAGCGGGCCAAGATCGTCGAGGACATGGTCGCAGCGGCCGAGTTTCTGGCGAAGCATCCCGACTGCAACGGCTCCCTCGGCGTGACCGGATTCTGCTTCGGTGGGGCCATGGCCAACACCCTGGCGTGGCGCCTGCCCAACCTGATCAAGGCCGCGGTGCCGTACTATGGCGGCCAGCCCTCGGCGGAGGAGGCGGCGAAGATCAAGGGTGCCCTGCTGATTCACTACGCCGAGCTCGATACCCGGGTGAACGCCGGTTGGCCGGCCTACGAGGCAGCGCTGAAGGCGGCCGGGGTTGCGTACGAGGCGCACATTTACCCTGGCACGAACCACGGCTTCCACAACGACACTACCCCGCGCTATGACCAGGCGGCGGCGGAACTGTCGTGGCAGCGCACGCTCGCGTTCTTCAACGCGAAGCTGCGTTGACCGTCCTCCGCCGGCCACACCGAGCAGATTGCAGTAGGTCAGGGGCCGCTCTCTGAGACTCGCGTCGACGGGCGCTGGTTCGCCGTGCTTGTCCGCCGGGATGCGGCTCAGCCCGTCACGAGGCCGTGGACCCAACCGAGAGCGCCGCAGGCCAGCACCACGCGCACGACGTCCCAGTTGAAGTACTTCAGGCCGAGGAACACGCCCACACTCACGATTGCAGCAAACGCGTCCACGCCGCCGCCCGCCGGGAAGAGCGTGCCGAGGGCAAACCAGACCGAGAGATTGAGCACGACGCCGACCACGGCGGCGGTCAGGGCGGAAAGGGCGCAGGTCAGCAGCGTCCAACCGCGCAGGGCCTCGATGTAGGGCGCGCCGACAAAGATGAAGAGAAAGCCAGGCAGGAAGGTGCACCAGGTCGTGAGACTGGCGCCGAGCGTGGCAGCGGCGATCGGGCTGAGCGGGTCCGGCTGGGCCCAGGCCCCGAGAAAGCCGACAAACTGCAGCACCAGGATGAGCGGCCCAGGGGTCGTTTCGGCGAGGCCCAGGCCATCGAGCATCTGGGCCGGGGTGAGCCACTGGTAAGTCTCGACGGCTTGCTGGGCCACGTAGGGCAGGACTGCGTACGCACCGCCGAAGGTGACCAGGGCCGCCTTCGAAAAGAACACGCCTTCCTTGGTCAGGACGTGGTCGCGTCCGAGCCAGGCGGCGATGAGCAGCACGGGGGTGATCCACAGCACCGCCCAGAGCAGGGCCGTGCCGCAGGACGCGAGCCACGACGGCGGACGCGGGTTCACGTGGGTGGCGTCGTCGATCACCGAGGTGGAGGCGTTGCCGCCGTGTCCCTTGACCACGTTGAAGGTCGCGGGAAAAAGTTTCCCGCCGATCAAGCCGATGATCGCGGCGAGGCCGATGATCAATGGAAACGGCAGTTGCAGGAAATAGATGCCGGCAAACGCGCCGGCGGCGATCGACCACATCACGCTGTTCTTGAGGGCCTTCTTGCCGATGCGGAGCACGGCCATGGCGACGATGCCCATGACGGCGGGCTTCAAGCCATAGAAGATCGACGCGAGCCACGGCAGCTGGCCGTAAGCGACATACACCCAGCTGATCGCCCAAAGGAGCAGCGCGCCCGGGAGAACGAACAGCGTGCCGGCCACGATGCCTCCCCAGGTGCGGTGCAGCAGCCAACCCACATAAATCGAAAGCTGCTGCGCCTCCGGACCGGGCAGGAGCATGCAATAGTTGAGGGCGTGGAGAAATCGCGCATCGCTGATCCACCGACGCTTTTCGACCAGCTCCTGGTGCATGAGGGCGATCTGTCCGGTCGGACCGCCGAAGCTCAGGAGGCCGATCTTGATCCAGACGGCGAGGGCTTCGGCGAAGGTCGGCCGGGCAACCGGAGCGGGCACGGAGGAAGACATGACGAAACGAGAGCGGACGGAAGGCGTGCCGCGACGTCAAGGCATGCCCTCAGGGCAACGCGACCGGCTACTTCGTCTGGAAGATGCCGATGTAGGTCTTGGGCACGATGGCCGCGGTACGGCTGTTGCGCGCCGGGAGGACCTTTTTCGCCCACGCATTGACCTCGTCGCGGGTGATTGTGGCGATCAGCCCCTCGCGGAGTTCGATGGCGTTCTGCAGGGTCTCGGGCCGTTCCTGGGCGCGCATCAACATCGACAGGAGAAAACTGTTCTCGACGAAGGCGCGTCGCATCTGGCTGAGCAAAATGCCGCGCGACCCGACGAACTCGCCTTCGTTCACGCCCTCGGCGGCGATGCGGTTGGCCACCTCGGTCATGATCTGGGCCACACGATCGGTCTCGGTCGGGGCGCAATCCGCGTTCGCCTGCAGCATGGCGAGGTCGTCAAAGCCGTTGAAGAGCTGGAACGAGGCTGATGGGCCGTAGGCGAGACCTTGGTTCTCACGCACCTCGTCGCGCACGCGGATTTCGAGGATCTTGGTCAGCACATTCAGGGCGGCCTTGTCGCGCACGGTGAGCGTTCCTTCGACCGGCCAGTTGCCCACGGCAAGGCCGAGATTGAGTTCGCCCAGGAACTCGAAGCGGCGATGGCCGGCCGGGGCGCGCACCTTGGCGGGGGCGACCCGGCCAAAGGTCTTCTCGGCGGCCCGGGGGCCGAGCGCACCGAGCGTGCGGCCGACCCGTTCCACGGCTTCGGCTTCGGTGAGGTCGCCGATCACGGTGACCTCGACGTAACCCTGGGTGAGCGCCGGCTCCATCCAGCGCCGGACATCGACGACGCTGAGCGAGATGTAATCGATCGGATTGCCCCACGCGAACCGGGCGTCGCCTTCGAAGAGGTGGTCGGTCATCAGGCGCATGCCGTGACCGATGCCCACCTGGCCCGCCCCGCGGCTCATGGCGGCGCCCGCGCGCACGGAATCGTGGGCAAAGCGGGCGAAGCGCGGCTCGCGCAGGAAGTCCGCCACCACGCCGAGGAAGGCATCGACGTTGGCCACGGCCATGTTGCCGCGGAAGGTGAAGGCGTCGCGGTCACCGAGGTCGAAACTGAAATCGACCATCTCCTCCTCGAGCAGGCGCGCCACCTGGGGGCCGGTGAAACGGCCCGTGCCGCTGGCCAGCACGGTGTTCAGCCCGAACTCCTTCAGCGCCGGCTGGCGTCCGGGCATGTCGAGCAGGCCGGTGCCGACGCGCACCACCGCGCTGACGAGTCCGGGCTGCTGCTCGCTGCGCACGAAGTTGAACCGGACGTTGTTGCCGTAGCGCATGAGCACGGCGCCGAGTTCGGGCACGTCGCGTCGCTCGATCACCGCGGTGGGCGTGCCGGTCGCACGCATCACGGGCGGGGCGTCGCGCAGGGGCGGAGGTTGGAGGTAGGTGAGGCCGACGCGGCGGTATTGCTGCACCTTCTTCAACACCTCGGCGGTGGTGAGGTCATCGTCGACATCGCCGCCGATGTGGATGGCGAGGTTGTCCGGGTTCCACAGATTGCGGAAGGTCGCAACGGCTTGGGCGTCGTTGAAGGCCTCCAGCCACTCGATCATCCAGGTGTATTCGCGCTCGAGCCCGACGTACACGGTGTGCTGGGTGATCGAGTCGGTCAGGGCCTCGCAAAGGATGAGCGGATCGAGGGTCGGCACCTGCGCCACCATATGCCGGGCGATGCGCAGGTACTGCTGGCGCAGGCGGTCGAGTTCGCTGCGTTCGAAGCCGTTGCGGTGCGTGTTGCGGATGATCTGGTCGAGCGAGAGCACCCCGTGGGACCACTCCTCACCGCCCACGCTGACCGACGCCATGGCGACGGTGTGCCCCATCATGACCTCGTGGCCGGCCATCGGATTACCAACGCCGGGAATGCGCGTGCCGAGACGTTCGCCAAAAAGCTCCATCACGAAATCCCGGCGCTGGCGCTCCATCACGATCTCCTTGGTCTCCGGCGGATACCCCGTCGGGGTCACGGATGCGAGCAGGGTGTCGGCCGACCCCACGCCGCTGATCCGGAAGATGCCGGCGCGCAACCCGCGCGCATTCAGCCGGCCGTCGTTGCGCACGGGCGGCGGGTCCTCGCGCTTGGGCAGGGCACCGAAACTTGCGCTGATCTGTCCGGCGATCTGCTCCGGATCGAAGTCGCCCGCGGCGACAATCACGGTCATGTCGGGGCGGTAGTTGCGGCGGTGAAATTCGAGGAAGTGCTCGCGGCGAAAGGAGAGGATGGTCTGTTCCGTGCCGATCGGCGTATGCCGGGTGAAGCCCAGTCCGCGGAAGATCACGGGCAGGTTGTCCATCTGCTGGCGGGTGGTGACGCTGTCGCGGCTGCGCATTTCCGCGAGGATTACGCGGCTCTCCCAGACGATCGCCTGGGGATCGAAGGTCGGGCCCTCGGCGATCCCCCGGAAGAAGCGCAGGCCCTCGTCGATCAGCGCGGGCGTGTGCTCGCGGTAGTCGAGCATGTACGCGGTGTAGTCGAACGTCGTGACAGCGTTCACGTCGCTGCCGTACTCCACGCCGAGGCGTTGGAACAGATCGACCATTTCCTCGGCCTTGAAGCTCGGGGTGCCACGGAAGGCGAGGTGCTCCGTGAAGTGGGCGATGCCCGCCTCGTCGTCACGTTCGTCGGCCGAGCCGGCGAGCACCACGTAGCGCAGGGCGAGGCTGCCCGGCACGCCTTTGTGCGGCAGCAGGGCATACCGCACCCCGTTGTCGAGGCGGCCCCAGATCACGGCCGGATCGGGGGCAATCGGGCTCGTCTCGTGCGCCCAGCGGCCGGACCGGGGCCCTGTGACCGTCTGCGCCGGAAGGGACAGGACGGACGCAAGCAGGAGGGCGGCGACAACGGCAAGGCGGGGGAAAGGCATGGCGGAAAACGAGGAAACACGTGCCAACCGGGCCGGCTGGACACGCGGGGAAGGTGCATCAGCGCGGCGGGAAGTTCAACGCCAAGGCCGGGATAATTTTTCCGCCGGCAACCGGTGCCGGCCTGGGTGCCGGCCCGCGTCCCAGACCACCGGACATACCGCCCCGGCGGGCGGCCGGGAGCCGGCGGCGCAGCAGCCCGGTTGCGGAAGGACGCAACCTGGCTAGCGTCGGGCATGAATCATTTCCGGAGGCTTGTGCTGGGCTGGGCCATGCTGGCGTCGATCGTGGCGGTGGCGGCCGAGCCGCCCGGGTACCGCCAGGGCCGGGCCAGCGAGAATGGCACAGGGCGTTACTACCTCGGACGTGAGATTGCGCCGGTCATGGGGCATCAGGGCGCGGACTGGCTCGAGCGCCCGGAGCGGGAGCGGGAGGAGCGCACCAGTGAAATGATCAAGCTGCTCGCCCTGCAGCCCGGAGAGGTCGTTGCCGACATCGGCTCGGGCACCGGTTACGTGACGCGCCCGCTCGCGCGCGCGGTCGGGCCGACGGGGCGCGTGCACGCCGTGGAGATTCAGCGGGAGATGCTGGCCCTGATGCAGGAGCGCCTGCGGGCGGAGGGCATCACCAATGTGGTTTCCACCCTCGGTACCGTCACGGATCCGTCCCTGCCGGACGCGTCGGTCGACCTCATTCTGATGGTCGATGTGTACCACGAGTTTTCCCATCCGTACGAAATGGTGGCGGCCATGACCCGGTCCCTGAAGCCCGGCGGTCGTCTCGTGTTCGTCGAGTTCAAGGGCGAGAACCCCTGGGTGCCGATCCTGCCCTTGCACAAGATGACCGAGGCGCAGGTGAAGAAGGAAGTCGCGGTGCATCCCCAACTCGAATGGGTGACCACGCACCGGAACCTGCCTTGGCAGCACGTGATTGTGTTTCGGCGAAAGGAAGGGTGATCCGCAGTCGTGCCGGCCGCCTCGATGAAGATCGATCGGAGGACGGCGGGGGACAGCCCTCGTTACGCCGTGCCCTGCGAGGCGCGCGGCATGGGTGCCGTAACCTCTTTGACCGGCAGATGCTCTGACAACTCGCGGTCGAAGCCGTGCGCCTCGATCCGGCGAGCAAGCGCGTAGTAGAAATCAGGCGTCTTGAACGGCTTTTGCTGCGGCAGGCATTCCTTGCGTGCGGCGGCGAGCGCCGGGTGATCGCGCCGGAGCAGATCGATGTTTAGATCGAGGTACAGGGCGGAGTTCCACGGCGCCGGACGGCGGACGTCGCGGTTGCGTTTCAGCGCGGTGGTAACGAGGGCCAGGACCGTGCCGCCGATGCCCAGATGATAGGCCACGTAGCCGTCGAAGACCGCTGGCTCCTGGCTGTCTCGGGCCACGAGGTGGGCGATGAGGAGGGTAACACCCCAGACGAGCGCGAGCGTAGTGGTGTAGCGCGCCGGCGAAAACCACGGCCGGTGGTGGAGTTTGGCATTGGGCACGCACCGGTCGAAAAAACCGGCGACGACATCGTGGGCATACCGCTCGTCGCCGATCCGCAGGGAGCGATTGCGCCGGCCGGTGCGCCGCAGGATTTCGTGCACCCGGAAGAACGAGGCCGGACCGGCGAGAAAGCCGCGACGGTCGTCGCGCTCGATGCCGTCGTAGGTGACCGTCGCGCCCTGCAGGATGGCGCGCAGCAGGGGGTTGTCGGCGGCGGCCTGGGCGACATGCGCCTTCTTGTGCGCCACGAGTTCCGCGGCTTGCGCGGGCGTGAATGGCGGCGCGTAGCGGTGGTCGGCGGAGCGCAGCAGGGTGTAGAGCGTGTCCATGCGGGAAGGTCAGGCTTTCGCGAGCGTGGGGGCGAGGGCTTCGAGCTCGCGCAGCGGCCGTTCGAGGGCGAGCAGGGCCTCCGCCCAGAACGCCGGATCGCCGAGGTCGCGTCCGAGCGTCTCGCGGACCGCATCCTCGCAGGTCGCGCTCCCGGTCCGGCGCAGGAAGGCCTCGTAGCGCGGCAGAAAATCCGGCCCCTCCTCGCGGAATTGCGCAAAGAGCGCGGCGCTGAGCAGGTACCCGAACACGTAGGGATAGTTGTAGAACGAGATTCCGGTGATGAAGAAGTGCAGCTTCGACGCCCAGAAATACGGGTCTTCGCCGCCCGGTTCGAGGGCGTCGCCGAAGATCCGCCGCTGGGCCTCGACCATCAGCGTACGGAGACGGCTGACCGGGACTTCGCCGGCGGCGCGCTCCTCGTAGAAGGCGCGTTCGAATTCGTAGCGCGCGGTGATGTTGAGCAGGTAGATCGGGGCGCGGTTGACCTCGCAGTCGAGCAGGAAGGCGCGCTGGCCCGGCGTGAGCCCGGGTTCTCCGAGCAGGCCGTGGATGAGAATCATCTCGCCGAAGTTCGAGGCAGTTTCGGCGAGGGTCATCGGGTAGCCGGTCGCCAGTGGGCGCTCGCTGCGCAGCACGTGGGAGTGGAAGGCATGGCCGACTTCGTGGGCGAGCGTGATGACGTCATGCATCGTGTCGGCATGCGTCAGGTAGACCCGCTGCTCCCGCGTGAGCTCGGACCCGGTGCAGAACGCGCCCGGGCGTTTGCCCGGACGTTTCTCGGATTCGATCCAGCGGCGCACGATCAGGTCCTCGAAGTAGTCGCCAAGGGCCGGATACGTTTCGGAAAACGCCTTGGCGACGAGGCCGCAGGCCTGCTCCCACGGTACCGGCGGTTGCGGAGGCAGCTGCAGGGGCGCCTCCTGGTCGTACCAGGCAATGCCCTGCGTGCCTTGGAGCCGGCCCATCAGCCGCAGGGCGCGGCGGGGCAGTTCGAGATGGGTGTGGATGGCGGCGAACAGCGCGTCGAGCGTGCGCGCCGAGAGGGCGGCGTCGAAGCGTGACACGTCGAGGAAATGCGGCACGCCGCGGCGGCGGTTGAGCGTGTGGCGTGTGCCGGCGATGGCATTCAAGGCGGCGGCAAGTGTGTCCTCGTGGGCGGCCCAGACGAGATTGCCCTGTTCGAAGGCGGCCCGGCGTACCCGGCGGTCAGGATTCGTCATCAACGCCCGGCGCAGGCTCATCGGCGTGGTCTCGCGCCGTCCGTCGGGCCAGACCATGTCGAAGCTCATCTTGCCGGTGAGGGTGTCGTAGAGCCGTCCCCAGGCATGCAACCCGTCCACGTTGAGATCGGCGGCGAGCGTCTCCTCCGCGGTGGACATGCGCAGGCCGGCCTCGTGGCGCAGGCGGCCGAGAAAATGGCCCAGGCCGGCCAGCGATGGCTCGGCGAGGAGCAGGGCAAAGACCGGATCATCGACCGTCTGCATCGCGCGCAGCAGTTCGCCGCGGAGTTTGTCGAGCTCGGCACTGACAGCGGCGAAGGCCGCCTCCTCCGCCTTGTAGGCTTCCGATGTCGCGTCAGCGGCGGCGAGGCAACCGAGGTAGGAACCGAGATGGCCGCACCGGGTGGAGAGCTGTTCATAGGCGACGATCTCCGCCGCCCACCCGGATACGTTGGCCGCATTGAGCGCCGTCATCAGCGACGTGTGTTTCAGGCGCCGCGCCAGATCGCTCCGCAGGTTCGCTTTGAAGGTGGCGAACTCCGGCCCGTCGAAGCGGGGAAAATATCCACCGAGATCCCAGGTCCGGGCCACTCCGAGGGGCTTCGTCATGGGCGCAAGCTAAGGCGCGAAGGCATGGGCGGCAAGACACCGCTGACCGGAATCGAAGATGTTGTCCGACCGCGAGGCGGGCCGGATCACGGGCGCGCGGGCGCAGACTGACCGTCGTGCCAGGTGCCCTGGATCATCACCACGGTCGGCCGGGCGGGCAGGCCGGTTTCTCCGCGCATGATCTGGCCTACAACCACGTCGATTGCACCGGATCCCAAGTCCTCGTAGGCATGCCGCATGCCGGCGTAGGTGCCGAGGTCGCGCTCATGCAGGTCGAGCAGGGCCACGGCGGGCGGGGCGGCTCCGGCGCGGAGGGCGGCCACCACCTCGCGCACATCGGGCGGCGGCTGGGACATCAGCAGGACACCGGGCCGGTGGCGGCGGTGCCAGGTGAGCAGGCGCTTCAGGTTGCGCTCCGCTCCCTCGTCAACCGGCCAGAGCAGGGGAGGGGGCACGTCGTCGCCGAGATCGGCCACGAGGTATCCGGCCCGGTAGTAACGCTGCACCCGGCCGTCGACGTCGGTGTTCAACACCAGGCCGGGCCGGCGGTAGCCGAGCCGGTGCAATTCGCCCAGAGCGCGGCCGAGTTCGGCATAATGGTGCTGACAGACCCGATGCAGCGGCACGCCGAGGCTGTGGCCGATGGTCGTGCAGGCAAAGTGCTCCCAGGGAAAATCCAGCGTCGGCGTGGCGTGGGGAAAGCCCAGGAACACCACGCCCCCGATGCCCCGGGCGCGTAGAATTTCACCCAACCGCCGCGGGGTCATCCCCTCCTCGCCCAGCCAAAAATCCTGGATCTGGAATCCCAGCATGACACCGCGCGCCTCCATGCCCCGGCGAAGACGGAGCAGGTGCGGATTCTGTTTCCAGGGCTGCGGCGTCGAAAAGGCCGAGACGAAGGCGACCGAACCGTCGCGCAGCGGATAACGCCGGGTTCGCAGGTAGGTCATGAGCCGCTGTACCGCCGGATCGGCCTGGTAGCCGAGCCGCTGCGCCACCGCACGGATGCGCTCGCGCGTCTCCGCGGGAATGCGGGGGTGGTCGCGCAGGGCGAGGGACACGGTGGCATCGCTCACGCCGGCCGCCGCCGCGACCTCGCGCAACGTGACGCGCGCCGCCTTCGGCGCGGCGGCGGAACGGGCCTTCGACTCCAGTCGA
>CAYZBG010000052.1:0-37766 GCA_964476565.1 uncultured Opitutus sp. | reverse complement strand
ACGAGTGCGTTCGTCCCGTGGTTCCGCCGCACGCCGCGCGCCGGCTGATTCCCGCTCCCGCCCATGATCGACACGCTGCTCGAGAAAAATCTCCTGCCCGACTGGCTCATCCGCCGCGGCATCCGCCGCCTGCTCGCCCAGCGGCTGCGCGAGGAGGCGGCCCGCTACAACGAGGAGGCCTACGTCGCCGACCTCAAGACGCGCCCGCTCGCCGAGGACACCCGCGCGGCCAACGAACAGCACTACGAGGTGCCGACGCCGTTCTACCAGTACTGCCTCGGGCGCAACCTCAAGTATTCGGGCTGCCTCTACGCCAAGGGGACCGAGACGCTGGACGAGGCCGAGGACGCCATGCTCGCCCTCTACTGCGAGCGCGCCCGCATCGCCGACGGCCAGGAGATCCTTGAACTGGGCTGCGGCTGGGGCTCCCTTTCGCTCCACCTCGCCGCCCGCTATCCCAACGCCCGCATCACCGGCGTATCCAACTCGCGGACACAGCGCGAACACATCGAGACTGAGGCGCGCAAGCGCGGCCTGCGCAACCTGCGCATCCTCACCCGCGACATCAACGAACTCGAGCTCGCGCCCGGCGCCTTCGACCGCGTGGTGTCGGTCGAAATGTTCGAGCACCTCAAGAACTACCAGCGTCTGTTCGCGAACATCGCCCGCTGGCTCAAGCCCGAGGGGCTGCTCTTCGTCCACATTTTCACCCATACGACGTACTCCTACCACTTCGTCGCGCGCGACGCCTCCGACTGGATGGCGCGCTATTTCTTCACCGGCGGCCAGATGCCTTCCCACTCGCTGCTCACCCGGTTCCAGGACGACCTCCGGCTCGTCGCCGACTGGAAGGTCAACGGCACCCATTACCAGAAGACGGCCGAGCATTGGCTGCAGAACATGGACCGGCACCGCGACGAGATCCTCCCGCTCTTTGCCGACACCTACGGCGCCGACCAGGTGACGAAATGGTGGGCCTACTGGCGGGTGTTCTACATGGCCTGCGCCGAGCTGTGGGGCTACCGCAATGGCGAAGAGTGGATTGTCAGCCACTACCTGTTCCGTAAACCTTAAGGCCCGCCACCGGACCGATTGGGGTTAGGGCACCTGCCGGTCCCCTCCGTCCGATTGCGCCCGAACCCGTCATGCCGAAAGAACGCTATCTCGCCGCCAAGGAAGCCTGGGCCCGCAAGCAAATCGCCGCCGGTGTCCGCCCGCGGCCCGAGGCGGCGGCCGGCCGCCTGCCTCCCGGGCAAAGCCTCACCACGGGCTTCCCCGTGCTCGATCTCGGCGTGCAGCCGGTCATCCCGCCCGACGCCTGGACCCTCACGCTCGATGGCGAGGTGGAAAACCCCGTGCGCCTCACCCGCGCCGCCTTTGACGCCTTGCCCCAGGTGGAGGACGTGAGCGACTTCCACTGCGTCACCACCTGGTCGAAGTACGACTGCCGCTGGGGCGGCGTGGCCTTCACCACCCTGTACGAGCTTGTCCGGCCCAAGGCCGCCGCCCGCCACGTCTACTTCACCGGCTACGACGGCTACTCGACCAACGTGCCGCTCGAACGCTGCCTCGACGACGACGTGCTCATCGCCACGTCCTTCGACGGCAAACCGCTCCCCCGCGAGCACGGCGGCCCCGCCCGCGTCATCATTCCAAAATTGTACGCATGGAAGGGCGCGAAATTCGTCAAAGGGCTCACCTTCCTGGCCGAGGATAAACCCGGCTATTGGGAGGTGCGCGGCTACTCGAATTCCGCCGACCCGTGGAAAGAGGAGCGCTACGCGTAACTTACGTCATTTTCGCCAGTTGAGCATCCGCGGCCCACGGATCGCATGAAAAAAATTGATCAGACCGGGGCCGGTGCTGGCTTGGCTTATGCTGATCGGTAGGCGCTTCCCTCGAAGCCACCACCGACATGACGCCTATTCTCGACAGCCGAAAGCTGCTTGCGTTCACCACGCTCGCGCGGACGGGCAGCTTCACCCTCGCGGCTCATGAACTCCATCTCACGCAATCCGCGGTCAGCCATGCCATCAAGTCCCTCGAGGACGAACTTGAGCTCCGTCTGTTCGATCGCCTCGGGCGCAGCGTCAAACTCACTCCCGCGGGAGAGCAGCTGCTCGAATACGCCCACCGCATTTTGGCCGAAATGAAGACCGCCCGCGCGGACTTGGCCGCTTTTGGCAAATAGGCCTGCGCGCCGGAAGGGAACTTCCGGCACGATCCAGCCGCTCACGCGTCCGCGCGACGAGCCCGGCCGGGGGAATCGCCGTAGTGGTGCCGAAACGCGCGGCAAAACGCGTTGCTCGAGGCAAACCCGCAGGCCACGGAGATTTCTTCGACGGACAGTTCGGTGGTGCGCAGCATGTCGCGCGCCCGCTCCAGCTTGAGGTGTCGCCAGCGCGCACCGGGTGACACGCCGTAGCGCCGGCTAAATTCGCGCACGAAGTGTTCGCGCGTTACCCCGCAGCTCTGCGCGAGTTCCTTCACCGCCATGGGCAGGCGCAGTTGGTCGCGCATGAGGTGATACCCGTACTCGATCGGGTCATGCTGCCGCGTGGCCTTCACCTGGTCGCGGTAGATCGCCACCAGCAGGCGGTACACGAACTCCGACTCCTCGAACCGGTCGCGAAACTCCGCCCGCCGGTGACGCCGCAGCGCCTCGTCGTGCAGCCGTGCCCCTTCGGAGCGGACGGGCATCGCCACCACCGACCCGAACTCGCGACGAATGGCGTCAAACAGCGGGCGGATCCCGCCGTTCGGCACCAGCGTGAGATAACGCTGCACGTAGGGCGCAGTCCCGCCTTCCGGATAACCGTAACTGGTCGGCTCGCGATGGGTGAACAACACGGCCTGCCCCTCCCGCACCTCCCGCTCTCCGCCCGCTTCCCGAAACCACATCGCCCCGGCGAGCGTGCGCTGGATCACCAGACGGTTTGAATCGCCGCGCTGCGCGTTGTCGTAGCGATAGCTTGCGTCCGTCCGCGTCTCCTCCCCGCCCCCGGCCAGACGCCCGAAGATGTCATCTTCGCGCGTCATGCTTCCTTGCGCCGTGTCCAAGCGGGAAGGCTGGGCGGCCGATTATCGGCCGAAGGGAGGGCAGGGATCATCAACTCCGCCAGGATCACATTTTGCACCACACGGATCAATTCTTTCCCCTCTGCCGGTGCGTCCGGGGTCACCCATGGTGCATCCACTGTTTCCCCCCATGCCCTCCGTCCGCACCTCCTCCCGCCGCCCCTCCCGCCCCTCCGGCCATGCCGCCCACACTCAGGACGCCGCTTCGGCCGGTCTGCCCGGACACATGCCGCGACCGGTCAAACTGGTCTTTCTGGGCGCCGGCAGCTTCTTTGCCCCGCGCCTGATCAACGACCTCATCCACATCCCGGGTGAGCAGGGCGGCACGGTCGTGCTCGTCGACATTGACCGGCGCCGCCTCAACCTGACCGCCCGGATGGTGCGCAAGCTCCTGGTCGCGTCAGGCAAGGCGCATTGGAAGCTCCAGGCCACGCCCGACCGCCTCAAGGCCCTGCCCGGCGCCGACTACATCGTGAATTGCATCGAGGTGAGCGGCGCCGAATGCGTCGTGCACGACAACGACATCCCGCTCAAGTACGGCATCGATCAGTGCATCGGCGATACCATCGGCCCCGGTGGCCTCTTCAAGGCGTTGCGCACCATTCCGGTCTGGCTCGAAGTGTTGCGCGATTGCGAACGGCTGTGTCCACAAGCCCTCGTACTCAACTACACCAACCCGATGTCGATGCTGTGCCTCGCCGCCGGCCGCACGTCGTCGATGGCGGTCGTCGGTCTCTGCCACAGCGTGCAGGGCACTAGCCAGAAACTCGCGACCTACGACGGGGTTCCCTACGCCGAACTGGAGTGGGCCTGCGCCGGCATCAACCACCTCGCCTGGTTCACCACCCTGCGTCACCGGGGCGTCGACCTCTACACCGACCGCCTCTACCGTCAGTTCGCCGCCGACGTCGCCGCCGGCATCGCCGAGTACGACGCGGGGGGCGTGTTGCAGGACGCAACCGACATCACCCATGGCGCCACGCGGGCCAATCCGAGCAAGAGCACCGACCTCATCCGCAAGGACATGTGCGTGCACTTCGGCGCCTTCATCACGGAGAGCTCGGGTCACCTTTCCGAGTACCTGCCCTATTACCGGAAGAGCGAAGCCGGACGGAAGTTGCTGCGCCTCGCCTATGACGGGGGCTCCCGTTTCTACGCGACAAACTGGCCGCGGTGGCGGACGGAGGCGGACGCGGAGCGCCAGGCCATGCTGCGCGGGGACGCCCCCCTGGGCTGGCCGCGTTCCTGGGAATACGCGTCCTGGATCATCGAGGCCCGCGAGAAGGACGCCCCCTTCCGCATCCACGGCAACGTCATGAATCATCACCGGGGCGCGGGCCAGCTCATCACCAACCTGCCCGCCGACGGATGCGTCGAAGTCGCCTGCCTGGTCGATCGCAACGGCGTGCAACCCCTCCGCTACGGGGCGCTGCCGGCACAGATGGCCGGCCTCTGCGCCTCGAACATGGCCATGTTCGACCTCGGCGCCCAGGCTGCGGTCGAACGCAGCATCGAGAAGGCCGTGTACGCCCTCATGCTCGATCCGTTGACCGCCGCCCTTTGCACCCCGGCGCAGATCAAAGCGATGACCCTGGAGATGTTCGCCGCGGAGAAGGCCTTCCTACCGGGCTACCGGTGACCAAGCCGAGAACAGATCGGACGGATTCCTCGGATCGGTCCGATCGCCACAGCACGAGGAAAGAGAAAGAGAAAGAGAAAGAAACCAACCTGGGGGAAAGAGCACGGGGTCACTCGTCCACACGGGGTTGATCCCAACCCAACTGCTTGCGGCCGGCGGGCGAAAGCAGGTCCGGCGTCCAGAGCGGTTCCCACACCAGCCTCACCTCCGCCCACGCGACCCCCGGCACGGACTCGGCCGCCGCCTTCACTCCGGCGAGGATCACGTCTCCGGCCGGGCAATACATCGAGGTCAGGGTCATCACCACGGTGACGCCGCCATCCTCGCCGATCTCCGTGGCGTAGATCAGGCCGAGATCCTGGATGCTGACGCCGAATTCGGGATCGTAAACCTGGGCAAAGGCTTCGCGCAGCGCGGCCTGCCGGGCATGGATCAAGGGGGTGTTCATAGGGTCGGAGGCGGTAACGGCACCGTGATCGCCGGGATTTCCCGCGGCCCACCGGCGCGCCGCCGCCACAGGTGCGACGCCACGCGGACCGCATTGGCGAGGTAGCAGGCGGCACCCGCCAGCAGCAGCCCGCCACCAAGGACGGCGACGACCTCGGCCCCGGCCAGCAGCCCCGCCGCGAGCAGCACACTGCCGGCCGCGTGGGCCGTCAACCAGCTGTATTCAAGCGTTCGTGACGCCAGCGCGGTCGCAACAGGCACGGGTTCGCGGCCGACCCTCGGGCCGTAGGCCTTCATCCACACGAGAAAGGGCAGGATCTTGCTGAGCATGCCCAGGACGCAGAGGCTCAAACCGCCCGCCACCACGAGCACGCCGTACATCCCCACGGCAGCGGCGGCGCGCGGCGCCGGCATGACATCGAAGGCCAGCCCGGCACCCGCCACGGCGGCGACCGCGAGCCCGCCGACGCCCAGCACGAAAGCCCTTACTCCCGGATCGAGCTTCCGCCGCCGCCGCGCGCGCAAGGTCGCCACCCACGCGACGCCGCTTGCCGCCAGTCCGCCCAGCAGGATGCCTGCGCCCACCCGCTGCAGCACCGGCGCAGACCACGCGAAACCGGCGGCGAGCAGCGGCAACCCCGCCTGGGTCGCCCCAAGCCCCGCCAGCGCCCACCGCGGCCGCGCCGCCGTCCCCATCGTGAACATCGGCAGCAGTTGAAAGGTTACCCCCTGCAGCAGGGAAACAAAGTAGCCGACGAGGCCGAGGTGGGCATGCGCCGCCAGCAGGTCGAGGACCGACAGGGGCAGAAAGGGCGCATGCCGGTTCGCCGCCAGCATCACCCCTGCCGCGGCCGTGCCGGACAGCCAGAGGGCGGCCAAGGGAAAACTCCACGCCGCCGCATCCCGGCGCGAGGAGGCGGCAAACGTGGCCCAGGTCGCGGCCGCAAACAGGCTCACGCCTATGGTCAGCGCCAATCCGCCGGCACCCGCCAGGAGGTAATCGGCGCGGGCCAGACCGGTCACGAGGGCCACGACTCCGACGGCGTGCAGGCCCGCATGCCACCGCAGGACGCTCCGGGCCGCACGCAGGGGCACCCCGAGGACCACGGGCATCAGTTGATACGACGCGCCCAGGCAGATGCTGAGCAGAAAACCCGGCAACCACAGATGCGCCAGGGCCACGACATGGGGATGAAAGTAGGGCTGCTCCATCGGCACGCCCGCGCCGACGCTCCAACCGGCGCCCACCGCAAAGGCGCCAAGGCCGAGGGCGACAAACGCCAGCGGCAGGCGCGCACCATCCACCAACGGCACCCGCACCGGTCCAGCATGAGGCAGCGAGGCGGGTGCAGTCATGATCTCGAAATCCTGTCCGGTTGCGCGTTCAGCAAGATGCCAGCGTGAGCAGCATCGCGAACGGTCCGTCGGTGGCCCGTACGGCGTGCGGATGACCGGGCGGGAGATGAAGCAGTGCACCGGCCTCGAGTCGCTGGGGTGACCCGTTGAACTCGAATTCGCACGCCCCGGTCAGGATGTGCACAACCGCACGGCGCTGGCTGCTGTGTCCGGTCAGTTCCTGGCCGGCGGCAAACGCAAACAGCACGATGCGCAGCTCCGGCGTCTGCAGCACGGTGCGGCTCACGATGCCGGCCTCCGCATGTTGCACCGCCGCCGGCAGGCAGAGGGTGGCCGCCGCATCGGCCGGCAGTAAGGTCGTCGTACTCATACAATCAGCCTAGCGAATTCTCCCCGCCGGTGCCTTGACCTGTATCAAGGCGCGACGTACGGTCCCCGGTTACCTTTGTTCCCGATATGACACGCAAATCCTTCCTCTCCCTCGGTCTTTTCACGCTCGCCAGCGTCTTTGCGCTCGCGACCTCCGCCTTCGCCGCCGCCGCGCGCGAGGTCACGATCACGTCGAACGACGCGATGCAATTCAACCTCAAGGAAATCGCCGCGAAGCCGGGTGAGACCATCCGCCTGACCCTCAAGCATGTGGGCAAGCTGCCCAAGACCGCCATGGGTCACAACTGGGTGCTCGTGAAGCCCATGACGCCCGCCGAGTTCAATGCGTTCGCCATGTCCTGCGCGACCAAGGCCCCGGTTTACCTGCCGGATGACCGCTCCGCCGTGCTCGCCCACACCAAGATCATCGGCGGCGGCGAGAGCGACACGATCGAGTTCACCGTGCCTTCGGCTCCGGGCGACTATCCCTTCCTCTGCACCTTCCCTGGCCACTACGCCATGATGAAGGGCGTGCTCAAGGTGAAGTAACCCGAGTCGTCGGGTTTGACACCCCTCCCTCGTGGAGGGGTTTTTTTGTGCCAACACCCGCCGCCTCGGCGTGCGACGGGGAGCTTCGACGACCTCAGCCGGCCGCGAGTTCGGCCTCGGAGGCCAGCACGCGTTCGCGAGCCACGAACCAAAGGGGCTGATGGTCTTCGTCCAAGACCGGCGAGATCTTCACTTCCGCGAGGTAGCGTGAACCGTTCTTGTGATAATTGACCAACGTCTCGGTGCATTCGCGCCGCAGACGGACCGCTTCGCGGATGCGCGCGACGGCTGACCGATCCGTGGCCGCGCCCTGCAGCACGGTACCCGGCTTGCGGCCTCTCAATTCGTCGAGTGAATACCCGCACATGGCGGAAAACGCCGGATTGATCCACTCCACCAAACCCGCGCCATCGGTCACCACCACGGCCGGACTGGGCGTCCGGGCCGGCAATCGGTCCAGACTGGCAAACAGCCGCGCCCGCAAGGTCGCCGGCGGAACTGCCACCTGACGGACGGATGCCAAGGCGAGCGTCGCCGCCGTGGATTGCAGGTCCGCGACATGGCGCTTCAGTTCCTCATGAAACAGGAGGATCAATTCAAAATTCTCCCGCTCCGCCGCCGACATGGCGCCAGAAACGTAGAGAGCGGCGCGATCTTGAAGGAGGTCGGCGAGCATCGCTGGAACAGGACAAATCACGGTACGCGCGAAGGTCAAAACCGGATTCATCGGCGATGCACCCGGATCTGTCCGGATCGCATTTTTTCGCTCTGCCGCCAACCTACTGCACTAACTCCGGCCGGACCCCGCCCCACGCACCGTCTAGCCAAAATCCAGCGCGACTGCCGCCATGACCGGAGGCAGATACCACAGGGTCGCCCGAAACAGCTGCCGCGCGCGACGGTCTCGGTCGTCCGGCTCCCGGAGCCAACGGACCGCCGCCACCAGCAGCACTCCGGCGCCGACCGTGGCCGGCACGCCGTAGATCGGACCCGCCCACCCGACGCTCCACGGTAGCACCGACAGGGCGGCCAGCGCCCCCGCATACCCCACGGACCACGCCGCGGTGTTCCAGCCGTCACGATCCAACGCAGGACGCATCGGAAAACCCGCCCGCCGATAATCAGCCCGATGCATCCAACCGATCGCAAAGAAATGCGGCATCTGCCAAAGGAGTAGAATGCCCGCCAGGAGCCACGCCCCGGGTGCCATGATTTCGCCCGCCGCCGCCGCGCCCAACAGGGGCGGCATGGCCCCGGACACCGAGCCCACCTCCGTCGCCCAGCGTGTCCGGCGTTTCATCGGCGTGTAAACCAAACCGTAGGCCACGATGATCGCCGCCGCGATCATGGCGGACGCACGACCGGAGGTGATGGCCAGGAGGCCCACCCCACCCGCACCGAGCGCCAGCGCCCAGACGAGCGCCCCGGCCGGTCCGATGCGGCCGGCAGGAAGCGGACGATTCGCCGTCCGCCGCATCAAGGCGTCCGTGTCCCGCTCCCACCACTGGTTGAGCGCCAGCGCCCCGCCCGCGGACAGCGTGATGCCCGCCAGCGCCGCCAGCAGGGCGGATCCTCCGTCCGCCCTAGGCACCACGGCGTATCCAGTCACTCCTGACAGAATCGAAAAGCAGGCGAGGCGCGGCTTGGTCAGCGCGAAGAGCGCGCCGGCCAGAGCGCCCAGGCGGACAGGCGAGGCACCGGCGAAAGGGACCGGCAGAGGGCGTTGCAGGATCATGGCCGCAGTATGATTCAAACAACGCGCGAGGCCCTTGATCCACGTCAAGGCCCCGCCCGGTCGGAAACGATATAACCACCGGCGTCGCCCATGTCGCTTCCGGTTTCCTTCTTCGCGCCTCCGGTCCCCCTGCCCCGTTCGTCGGCGGCCCCGTCGTCCCCGGACATTCTCGGGGATGCCGGTCACACGCTTCCGCTCGGTGCCCGGCGCTGGTTGACCCTCGCCGTCGGCAGCCTGCTCCTCGCCGGCCTGCTTTCCCTCTCCGTCGTCGTGGGACGGCTGCCCGGTCTCTCGCGGTTGATCGACGACCCGCTCTTCTTCAAGCGCTGCCTCGTGGTCCACGTCGATCTCGCGCTCGTGGTCTGGTTCTACGCCATGCTCGGCTCCCTGTCCGCCTTGCGCGTGGCGCGGCGGACCGCGGCCCCCGATGCCTTCGCCTTCATCACCGCGACGATCGGAGTCGTTGGTCTGATCGCCGGCGGCGGCCTGCGCGGCGCAGCCCCGATCCTCGCGAACTACGTACCCGTGATCGACCACCCGCTTTTCCTCGCCGGCCTCGCCTCATTCTTCGCCGGCATGCTGATGTTTGTAATTGGAACCCTGGGCCGCATCACGGTGCGCCGTCCGGGCGGAATGCCGGGCGACGCAGCAGTGGGCGTGCAGGCCGCCGGAGTCGCGCTCGTCCTCGCACTCGCCACCTGGATCTCGGCGCAGGCCGGGCTGCCGGCCGGACTCGACCGCCACACGTTCTTCGAGTTCGGGTTCTGGGGCGCCGGCCATGTGCTCCAGGTCGCCAACGTCTGCGGCATGGTCGCAGTCTGGCTCTGGTTGCTCCGCCGGACCACCGGCCACGACGTGCTCTCCGTCCGCAGCGCCCGCGGGCTTTTCCTGCTTCTCCTCGCCCCCCATTTCGCGATGCCGTTGCTCTCCGCGCAGGGCGCCATGCACACGACATACATCGCGGGCGCCACCTGGCTGATGCGCTGGGGCATCTTCCCGGTCGTGCTCTTCATGCTTGGCCTCTCGCTGCGCCATCTGGTCCGTCACGGCCTGAACCCCGCCGATCCTCTCGCACGTCTGGCCCGCAACGGCTTCGCCGGCAGCGCCGCCCTCACCGTCCTGGGTTTCGTGCTCGGCGCGATGATCCGCGAATCCTCCACGCTGATCCCGGCCCACTACCACGCCTCACTCGGGGGCGTGACGACGGCGTTCATGGCCGCCGCCTACCTAATGGTGGCGCCGCTCCGCGCCGACCTCCGGCGCTTTGGCACCTCCGCCCGACGGCAACTGGCGTGCTTCGGGCTGGGTCAGAGCATCTTCGCGCTCGGGTTCGCCATTGGCGGGATTTACGGCCTCGCCCGCAAGGCCTACGCGGGCGAGCAGCATGTCCGCTCGATCGGCGAACAGACCGGCCTCGTCGTCATGGGCCTCGGCGGCCTTTTCGCGGCCATCGCCGGTGTCTGGTTCCTCGTTCTCGTCGTGCGTCCCCTTTGCTCCCGGCGCCGGGCTCCGTCCGGCTCCCCGTTCCAACCCGTCCCTGCATCGTCATGAAAGAAGACTCCAAACCACCGTTCCTCAAACGCCTGATGGACAACCCCTGGCTCCTCCTGGTGCTGGGCGTCGTCATCCCGATGCTCTCCTACACCCTGTGGGGCTGGCTCGAACTGCTGTTCGTCCCCGCCGCGCAACTCCCCTGAGGACCTGACCATGAGCCTCTCTCTTCCCGCCCGCGATTGGTACCGGCCGCCGGAAGGCGCCGAGAAACTCTGGATCGGCGTCGCGCTGCTCTGGTGCTTGGTGCTCAGCCTGATGATGCCGTATTGGCATTTCCGCGGCAAACAGAACAGCCGCGGCGAGGCCTACGCCGTCACACCGGCCGCCTTCTCCGAGCGCACGGAGGCCTTCGTCGCCGCCAACACCGTCGGCGATCGCAACGGCACGCCGATCGTCGAACCGGCCCCGGGCAGCGACGCCTACCTGCTCGCGCGCATGTGGGGCTGGTACCCCGTGCTCAAGCTCCGGCGCGGCGAAACCTACCGCCTGCACCTTTCCTCCCTCGACCTCCAGCACGGCTTCTCGCTCCAGCCGCTCAACATGAACTTCCAGGTGCTGCCGGGCTACGACCACGTGCTGACCCTCACGCCGACCTCCTCGGGCGAGTTCACCATCGTCTGCAACGAGTTCTGCGGCATCGGACACGACAAGATGATCGGCAAGATCCTCGTGGAGTGAGCGCCGCCCAACGTAACCATTCTACGGATACCCATCATGTCCTCCTCCGCCACGCTCCCCCTGCCGGCTTCGCTCGACGCCCCCGGAGCCGCCCGCACCTGCGACACGACCGGCCTCGGCGTCTGCCTGACCGCGCAACGCTTCATCAAGCTCAACGCCGTCGCCGCGGTCGTCTTCCTCCTCCTCGGCGGCATCGCCGCCATCTTGCTCGCCCTCACCCGCTGGCAGGCCATCCATCTGCTGCGCGTCGACTGGTTCTACCGCATCCTGACCTTCCACGGGTTGAACATGCTGATCTTCTGGATCCTGTTCTTCGAGGTCGCGATCCTCTACTTCGCCTGCACCGTCCCGCTCAAGTCGCGACTGTTCTCCCGCAAGATCGCGTGGCTCTCCTTCGCCATGATGATCACCGGCGCGGTCATGACGAACATCGTCATTCTCGACGGCAAGGCCGACGTGCTCATGACGAGCTACCTGCCGCTGCTCGCGCATCCGCTGTTCTACCTCGGCATCATCCTGATGGCGGTCGGCACCCTGATTGGTGTCTATAACTTCTTCGCCACCCTCTACATCGCCCGGCGCGACCGTACCTACGAGGGCTCCGTGCCGCTCGTGACCTTCGGCGCCACCGCCGCGGCGATCATTGCGGTGGTGACGCTGCTCCACGGGGCGATCGTCATGATCCCCACGTTCACGTTTGCGATGGGTTGGACGGCCCAGCCCGACCCGATGTGGTACCGCATGATCTGGTGGGGACTCGGCCACCAATCCCAACAGGTGAACGTCTGCGCGATGGTTTCGGTGTGGTATTTGATCGGACAACTCTCCACCGGCGCGAAACCGGTCAACGAGACCGTCTGCCGCGGCGCCTTTGTCCTCTACATCCTCTTCATCAACCTCGCCTCCGCCCACCACCTCCTGGTCGACCCGGGCGTCGGTGCTTCGTGGAAGATCTGGAACACGTCGTACGCCATGTACCTTGCGGTGCTCGCCTCGATGATCCACGGCTTCACCGTCCCGGCCTCAGTCGAGATGGCCATGCGCGCCAAGGGTCACGGGCGCGGCCTGTTCGGCTGGGTGGGCGCGCTGCCGTGGCGTAACCCCGCCTTCTCCGCCGCCACGCTCTCGCTGCTGATCTTCGGCTTCGTCGGCGGCATCACCGGCGTCACGCTCGGCACGCAGCAGATCAACATCATCGCGCACAACACGCTGCGGATCACCGGGCACTTCCATGCCACCGTGGTCGGCGGCACGTCCCTCGCCTTCATGGGCCTGGCGTTCTACGTGATTCCGCTGATGTTCCGCCGTGACTTCATCTGGCGGAAACTGGCGCGCCTCCAGCCCTGGCTCTTCGGCGGCGGCATCCTGCTGGTCTCGTTTGGCATGTCCTTCGCCGGTTCGCTCGGCGTCGCGCGGCGGGTCAACGACATCGAGTCGGCCGGCATCTACGGTCCGGCCGCCCATCTCTTCCTCGGGGTGATGGGCGTCGGTGCGATCATCGCCGTGATCGGCCTACTGCTCTTCGTCGCCCTTTGCGTTGGTACGATCCTCTTCGGCCGGCCCAATGTCGGCAAACCGATGGCTGACTGGGGCGTCGCCTCGACGCTGCCCAACGCACCGGGTGAAGCGATCCACGCCGACCATTGGGCGATGAAGGGCACGATCGTGCTCACCGGCGTCTTCCTCGCCTGTTTCGCCGTGTACTACTTCGCCAACTGGAAGGCGCTCGCCGACGTCTGGCACGTGCGCTGAGCGAGCCGCTCCCGCCACGCTGACTCCTCTTGTCATGAACACCGCCACGCTGCCCGGTTCCGCCTCCCCCCCGCTCTCCGTCCACGGCCTTCGGCGCCTGGGCGGAGCGGCCGGCGCGTTCCTGAGCGGACCGGGCCTAGCGGTGTTCGTGACAACATCGGTGGTCGTCTACGAAGCCTTCCTTCTCTGCGTGATCTTCGCCCCGCCCACCTGGGGTACCTGGAGCACGTTCTCCGAAGAATTCAAGATCTGGTGCTTCAACTATGATCCGCGCACGGGTGGCATGGAATGGATGGCGGTCCTCATCATGCTCGCGGAGCCGGCGTTCATCGCCGGCCTGCTGCTCGGCCTCGCGCGCTTCTGTCGCGCACGCGCTTCGACGACCCTGTCTTTCCGCCAGCACCTCCGCGCCGCCGGTGCCGGATTGGCGGTCGGCCTCGTCTCAGCCGGCGGACTCTACGCCTATGGGCGACCGTCCGCCGCGGCTGACGTGATGCCACCGTTTCCGGGCGAGCGGATCCGCACGCAACTGACGCCCCCGTCGTTCACCCTCACCGACCATCGTGGTGCCGCCGCCAGCCTCGACCAGTTTCGCGGCAGGGCCATCTTGCTGACCGGCGTCTACACCCTTTGCTCCACCAGTTGCCCGGAGATTCTCGTGCAGATTCACGAACTCGTCGCCGAACTCCCGTCCGCGGCGAAGGAGCATCTTCAGCTCGTCGCCTTGTCGTTGAATCCCGAATACGACACCGACGCCATGATGGGCGCGGTGGCCGAGGCCTACGGGCTGGAGTATCCCGGCTTTCGTTTTCTCAACGGAGATCCAT
This sequence comes from uncultured Opitutus sp., assembly GCA_964476565.1. Lineage (GTDB taxonomy): Bacteria > Verrucomicrobiota > Verrucomicrobiia > Opitutales > Opitutaceae > CAMAXB01. The sequence goes on along the minus strand of CAYZBG010000052.1, from coordinate 23,782 downwards.
TCGTCATGAACCCGCTGCTGCGCGACCTGCAGTTTTCGCCGCGGCGCAACCCGGAGACGGGACTCATCGACCACGCGAACCTTTTCATCCTGCTCGATGCGGACGGACGCATCGCGTACCGCTTCAATCTCGACCGTCGCCATCGCGACTGGTTGCACGCCGCCGTGCTCGCGCTCACGGCGGAGGCCGCGGAGCGAAAGCCATGACGGCCCCGGCACCCGTCGCATCGCCCGGCCCGGCCGTGCGCGGCGAGCGATGGTTCGTCCGAGTCGACAACATCCTCGCGCGTCTCGATGGCTGGCTGGCGCGAAGCCTCCCCGCCGATTCCGACCCGCTGAGCCAGGCAGGCCGCATGGCCAACCTCGCCCTGCTGTTCGCCGTCGCCTCCGGGGTCCTGCTGCTGATCTGGTACTCCTCCAGCCTGCATCTCGCCTACACGTCGCTTGCACTCCTCAAAGGCCCGACCCTCGGCGGCTGGGTGCGCGCTGTCCATCGGTACAGTTCGGACTTGGTGATGCTGTTCCTCGTCGTGCACGCGGGCCGGATGTTCTTCGCCCGGAAGTTCACGGGCGCGCGCTGGCTGCCGTGGGTGTCGGGCATCGGGCTGGTCGGCGTGATCTGGTTCATCGGGTGGACCGGCTTCTGGCTGGTCTGGGACCAACCGGCGCAAAAGATCGCCACGACCTCGATGCGGTTCCTCGACGCGCTGCCCATCTTCGGTGAGCCGCTCAGCCGGCTCTTCCTCGCCGACCGGCTCGTGCCGAGCCTCCTGTTCTTCGTGGTGTTTTTCCTCCACATGCTCCTGCCACTGCTCATCGCCGTGGGCCTGGTGGTGCATCTGATCCGATTGAACCGCGTCCGTCTCCTGCCCAACCGACGCCTGATCGTGGCGTTCTCCACCGCCCTCGCCCTCGCTGCCTGGCTGGTGCCCGCACCGCTCGACGCCAAAGCGGCCATGGCGGAGAAAGTCCCGTCCCTGACCGTCGATGCCTGGTACCTCACCCCGCTTGCGCTGGCCCTCCGATTTCAAGCCGGCGGACTGTGGGCCTCGCTGGGTGGCCTCGCCCTGCTCGGGGCCGGCGTGCCCTGGCTGCTCGGCCGACGGTTCACGCCCAAGGCCACTGACGACGGAGCAAGACCGCCGGCGCCGTTTCAGACGGTGGTGGAAACGTCGCGCTGCCACGCCTGCACGCAATGCGTGCAGGACTGCCCCTTCGATGCCGTGCAGATGATTCCGCGCACCGACGGGAAACGCTTCTCCCATCAGGCATGGGTCGACCCGAGCCGCTGTGTCGGTTGCGCAGTCTGCGTCGGCTCGTGCGACTCCGAGGCCATGCATCTTCCTTGGTACGACGCCGTGGCCGTCGAACCCGGTATCCAAGCCGCGGCAACCGCCGCGCTCGGCGCGGGCGAACCCGTGCGCGTTGCCCTCGTCGCCGCCGACGCCCTCGGCGGCATGGACTTCTTTGCGCTCGCCGCGTGGCGCGAACACCTGCCCGGCTATCAAGTGCACCCGGTGCCGACCGCGAGCTGGGTGCGTCCCAAGTTTGTCGAACGCCTGCTCTCCGCCGGCGTGGCACGCGTGCTCATCGTCCGCGATGCCCGCGCCGAAGCCGCGGCACGCGACGGAAACCGCTGGATCGCCGACCGCCTTTCCGGGGTCCGCGCGCCGGCCTTCCGTCCCGCGCGCGCCGGGAACCCGACCGACGGCTGGCGCGTGGTGGATTTTGACCCGTCCGACCCCGGACGCATCGCGGTGGAGGCGGCGGACTTCGCGAAGATCGAGACGTCGTCCCTCCGGACCTGGACCCTGCGGCGAGTCGCCGCCTTGGCTGCGGTGCTTGCCCTGCTGATGACCGCCGCCGTTGGACCCAGCCATCTGCGCGTGACCAACCCCGAACCGGTTGAGCCCGAGCTGATCTTCTCGTTCAAGGCCTTCGGTGAGCCGAAGGTCACGCCGGCGCCTACCCGCGACGAGTCCAACGTGCCCGTCCACATGCGCGGCGCCCCCGCCGGCAAGCCCGTGCGTTCCCCCGTGCGCGTGCGCCTGACCGTCGGCGATCGCGTCGAAGAAAGGTTCTTCGCCGCCAAGGGGATCTCCCACGACGGTCCGGCCATCGACGTTTGGCGGCAGGCGTTGCCCGAGGGACGCATCACCGTGACCATCGACCTTTTCACCGGTGAAACGACGGAGCCCCGGCGCTGGACCACCGACCTCGAGGCACGCCCCCGCCATCGGTACGTCGTCACCTACGACCCCAACGAGGGCTTCCGGTTGGAGTAAGGCAGGCTGAGAGCGGGCGGCCGTTCCCGCCCGAGAAGGTGGCGTCTCCGCTCTGCGGAAATCAATGTCCCATTCCATCTCCTCCCTTCCCGACGATGAACGCGCTGCCTTTTCATGTCATGGCCAAGCCGATCGGCGCGCGGTGCAACCTTGCCTGCAAGTACTGCTACTACCTGGAGAAGGAGCCCCTGCTCTACGCGGACCGCGGCGTCCCCCGGATGGACGATGCCACGCTGGAGACGTTCGTGCGCGACTACATCGCGGCGCAGCCGGCGGGAGGTGACGTCATCTTCGCATGGCAGGGAGGCGAGCCGACGTTGCTTGGCCTCGAGTTCTTCCAGCGCGCGGTTGCCCTGCAGAAACGCCACGCCGCGGGCCGGACCATCCAGAACGCCCTCCAGACCAACGGCACCTTGCTCGACGACCGCTGGGGCGCGTTCCTCCGGGCGGAACGGTTTCTGGTCGGCATCAGTTTCGACGGCCCTACCCTTTTGCACGATGCCTACCGGGTCGACCGCGCGGGGCGGCCGACGTGGAAACGCGTGCGCGCTGGTCTCAGCGTCCTGCGCCGTCACGGTGTCGACTTCAACACCCTGACGGTCGTCAACCGGCGCAACGCGGGCCACGGCCTCGAGGTGTACCGCTTTCTCGTCGAAGCCGGAGCGCGCCACCTGCAGTTCATTCCCCTCGTCGAACGCCGGCCGCGCGCCGAAGACGCCGCCCGCGGGCTCCACCATGCCCCGCCTCCCGATCACGCGGACGACCTCGTCGACCCTTCCGCCGCCGCACCCACCGTCGCACCGGAGTGCGCCGCCCCCGGGCGCTACGGACGCTTTCTGTGCGAGATCTTTGACCACTGGGTACGCCACGACGTCGGGCGCGTCTTCGTGCAGCAATTCGAGTCCGCTTTCTCGGCCTGGGTCGGTCAGGGTCCGACCGTCTGTGTGCATCAGGAACGCTGCGGACGCGCCCTCGCCCTCGAGCACGACGGCTCTGTGTATGCGTGCGATCACTACGTCTATCCGGCTTACCGTCTCGGCAATCTCCACGAAACCCCGCTCGATGAACTCTCGCGTTCGCCGGTCGCAATCCGCCTCGGCGACGCGAAAGCCAGCCTGCCCGCCGCCTGCCAGGCCTGCACGTACCGATTTGCCTGCCATGGTGGCTGCCCCAAGCACCGCTTTGTCCGCACGGCGGAAGGCGGCCCCGGGCTGAGCCATCTTTGCCCCGACTACCGCCAGTTCTTCGCCCACATCGACCCCGCGCTGCGTACGATGGCTCATCTGCTGCGATCGGGTCGTTCACCCGCGGAAATCATGCGAAGAGCATGACCGAGCTTGCACGGCGCCGTCGCAGAAGACCCCGCGGGCGACGGACATCAATGTTCGTATTACGAACAAACCGCAGGGCTCGTGGGAAAACGGATCTCCGCGGACCTGCGCTCAACCGCTCGACCGGCCGACGGCTGCCCCGGCCACGCCCAGCGCGCCGGCGGCCATCGCACAGGCTGAAAGGAGCAACGCATGAGACAGCGCCTCGGGCATGAAGAAGCCCAGGGCCGGCCCCACCAGAAGCGTCTCTGTCGCCAGCGCGCCTGTCAGGAAAACGCCAGCCCCGACGCGAAGCGCCCAACCGTCGCGCAGCCAGCCAAACCGCAGTCCCCAGGCGAATATCGCCGGCGCCACCACGCCGAGGAAGACCAGGTGGAGAAACGCGATCACCACAAAGCGATGGTTGGCGAGGCCGACAAAGGCCGGCGCCGCCGCGACGGCCTGAAGCCCGTGTTTCGCCAACAAGGCCACCAGGGCCACGGCCATCAAGGCGCGGGCCGGCCCGGTGAACAACATGCCGGCGCCGCGCACCGCCCGCACGAGCCAGACACAGCCCATCACCTGCGCACCGCCGCCCACCGCGGCCACCGCATGGACCCACAGCGGCGGCTGCAGCCAGAGGGTGGATTGCGCCAGCGTCAGCACCGCGCCGACACCGAGCCAGGGGAGCGCATGGCGGGCCGCCCGCGCATCGGCAAGAAGCCTGTTCCGCGCCATCTCCTGGAACAACACCGCCTGGAGAAAGAAGACGAACCAGCCGTTGTACTGCCCGTGCAGATAGAAGTAGATGGAAAGCGAGTAGGCCGGCGTGTCGCGCAACCCCGAGGCCGCAAGAGGACCAAGCGCCAACGGCCCCAACCCCGAGAGCACCAGGAAAACCAGCGCCAGTCGCAGATGCCCGCGCGCCACCGGCGCTGCCGTGTTGCGGAACCACAGCTTCCACGCAAACACCGCCGACGCCCCCATGTGCAAGGTCGAGAAGGCAATGCTCACCGCGCCGTACCCTTGAAACGGATACGAAACCATCATGCCGAGCACCGCCACCTGAAGGACGAGGAATAATCGCCGGAAGACCCGCGCCTGCTCCACCGGAACAAACCGCATCGCCGCGAGGGCCAGGAACGCGTTGAACACCCAGCCGAGAAAGCCGAGGTGCGAGTGCGTGTGCAGCAGGTGACCGTACTCGATTCCCGCCACCGGCCACACCGCGAGGAACCGAAGCATGGTCCCGAGCAGCGTGGTGACGACGAGAAAGCCCACCGCCGTCCGGAATGCCAAGGCCCCGAGCGACTTCAGCGGGGGTTCGGTCGTGGACGCGAATGACTCGGGCATGACGCCATCCCAAGCCGGCGGGATCCGACGGACAACGCCGATTTCCGCCGCCTCTTGACGGACATCAAGTGTTCTGGTGAACGCGCTTTCGCCGCGGGACCGCTGGTGGTTAAACAAGGGCCTCGCCTCCCATGACCGCCCACGTCCACACACCGGTGCCCTCCCTGCACCCGGCTCCCGCGGCGAGCGGCGCCGACGCGTACGCGGGCAAACCGCTGATCTACGCCTGCTCCGGCTGCTCCAGTGCGGCCCAACTCGCCAATCACCTCGCCCTGCGCATGGACCGGACGGTGCGTGCGGAGATGTCGTGCATCGTCGGTCTCGGAGGTGAGGTCACCCCCTTGGTGCGCACGGCTAAAAGCGGCCGCCCAATCGTCATGCTCGATGGTTGTCCCCTGCATTGTGGTCTGCACACGCTGGCGCGTCACGGCCTCGCGCCCGACCTGCACTGGGACCTCTGGCGTTTCGGGGTGCGCAAGGAGAAGCATGTGGACTTCGATCCCGCCGACGCCGCGCGCCTCGAGCCACTCTTGATCGAGGCCCTCGGCAAGATTGACTCAGCCATCACCCCGGAAATACCCGTCTCGCCGCGATGAGCACGCCGTCCCTTACCGTCACGCACGTTCCCGAGCGGCGGAGCTTTGAAACCCCCGACGGCGCCCATCTCACCTACGACCTGACGGGCGATCGCGCCGCCTTTGTACACACCTTTGTCCCCCCCGAGTTGCGGGGAAAAGGCCACGCCGCCGCACTCACCCGCGCCGCCCTTGCCCACGCGCGGACCGCCGGCTGGCAGGTCGTGCCGGCCTGCTCGTACGTCCAGGTCTTTCTCCAGCGCAACCCCGAGCTCGCAGCCCTGCCTTTGGCGGACGGGCGTCCTTTCGTGGTGTCCCCGTAAGCGGCCGACGCCCGGCGCGCCGGGCCGAAGTGCCTCTGCCGAAGGCGCTCCCACGCGTGCCGCGGCCGCCAGGCCATTTAATGCCCTAGTGTTCTTGATCTAGATCAAGACTCGCCCCGGTCGACCGTCGACGCGTTGGCCCCAAGATGTTGGGGTCGGCGTCGGATGAACCCCCAACCCCTAGGCGACCCAGTCTTCGATCTGTCATGCAACGCAATCGATCCATCGGCCCCGAGGGTGGTCAAACGTGACGGTCGGTTGGTCGCCTTCGACGAGACCAAAATCCGTCACGCGCTCGCCCGCGCGGGCGAAGCCACCCGGGCCTTCGATGCCACCGTCGCCGCCCGGCTCGCGTCCGAGGTCACGGCGCGCCTGCTCGCCCGCGCTTCGGGCGAAACGATTGGCATCGAACAGATCCAGGACGAGGTGGAGCTCGCGCTTTTCCACGCCGGCCATCTGACCACCGCCCGGGCCTACATCGTTTATCGCGAACACCGCCGCACCGCCCGGGCCGATCAACGCACGCGCGTCGACGTCGAATCCTCCATCAACGAGTACCTGACCCGCCAGGACTGGCGCGTGAACGCCAACGCCAACCAAGGCTACAGCCTCGGCGGACTCATCCTCAACGTCTCGGGCAAGGTCACCGCCAACTACTGGCTCAGCCACGTCTATCCGCCGGAGGTCGGCGCCGCCCACCGCAACGGCGACGTGCACATTCACGACCTCGACATGCTCGCCGGCTACTGCGCGGGCTGGTCACTCCGCACCCTGCTGACCGAGGGACTCAACGGCATCCCGGGCAAGGTCGAGGCGGGGCCGCCCAAGCACTTTCACTCGGCCGTCGGCCAGATCGTCAATTTTCTCGGCACCCTCCAGAACGAGTGGGCCGGCGCCCAGGCGTTCTCGTCGTTCGACACCTACATGGCTCCGTTCGTCCGGCTCGACCGCATGACCTATCCCGAGGTGCGCCAGTGCATCCAGGAGCTCATCTACAACCTCAACGTGCCGTCGCGCTGGGGCACGCAGACGCCGTTCACCAACCTCACCTTCGACTGGACCTGCCCGGAGGACCTGCGCGGCCAGGTACCCATCATCGGCGGGCGCGAGGTCGGCTTCACCTACGGGGAACTCCAGGCGGAGATGGACCTGATCAACCGCGCCTACATTGAGATCATGACCCGGGGCGACGCAAAAGGACGCGTATTTACCTTTCCGATACCGACGTACAACATGACGGCGGATTTCCCCTGGGATTCGGAGAACGCGGACCGGCTTTTCGCCATGACGGCGAAGTACGGCCTCCCCTACTTTCAGAACTTCATCAACTCCGAGCTGAAGCCCAACATGATCCGCTCGATGTGCTGCCGCCTGCAGCTCGATCTGCGCGAACTGCTCAAGCGGGGCAACGGCCTCTTCGGTTCGGCCGAGCAGACGGGGTCGCTTGGCGTCGTGACCCTCAACTGCGCCCGCCTCGGTTACCTGCATCGCGACGACGAAGCCGCGCTCTTCCGCCGGGTCGACGAGCTTGCCGAGCTCGGCCGCACCAGCCTCGAGATCAAGCGCAAAACCATCCAGCGCCTCATGGACCAGGGCCTGTTTCCCTTCACCCGGCGCTACCTCGGCACCTTGCGGAACCATTTCTCCACGCTCGGCGTGAACGGTCTCAACGAGATGATCCGCAACTTCAGCGGCGACACGGACGATATCACGACCCCCGCCGGCCGCGCCCTCGCCCTGCGGCTGCTCGACCATCTGCGCGTGCGCCTCACGCAGTTCCAGGAGGAAACCGGCCACATGTACAACCTGGAGGCGACGCCCGCCGAGGGCACCACGTACCGCTTCGCGAAGGAGGACCGGAAGCGGTGGCCCGACATTCTCCAGGCCGGCACCGCCGCAAACCCCTACTATACCAACTCGTCCCAGCTGCCCGCCGGCTACACCGACGACCCCTTCGAGGCGCTCGAGCATCAGGACGAGCTGCAGCGCAAGTACACCGGCGGCACTGTGCTGCACCTGTACATGGCGCAGCGCCTCACCGATGCCGAGGCCTGCAAGAAACTCGTCCGCCGCGTGCTCGAACGCTTCAGCCTCCCCTACATCACGATCACCCCGACGTTCTCCATCTGCCCGGAACACGGCTACCTCCCGGGCGAACACCGCTTCTGTCCGCGGTGCGACGAGGAACGCCGCCAGGCCAAACTCGCCGCGCTGCTCGGCGCCAACTGACCCCGTTCGCTGTCCCGCCCCCACTCCCAACCCTCACTGCACCCATGAGTACCGCCACGCTCGAAGCCGCCACCTCCACCACCGCCACCCTCGATGCCATCGCGTTGACGGATGAAGAACGCCAACCCTGCGAAGTCTGGACCCGCGTGATGGGTTACCATCGTCCGGTCTCCAGCTTCAACATCGGCAAGAAGGGCGAGCATCAGGAGCGGCGCTTCTTCCAGGAATCCCGTTGCACCCCTCGTCGGTGACGGCCGCGTCGGCGACGCCGGGACTGCGCATTGGCGGCTGGGAAAAACTCTCCGCCGTCGATTTCCCGGGCCGACTCGCCGCCGTGGTGTTCTGTCAGGGCTGTGCGTGGCGATGCGGGTATTGTCACAATCCTCACCTGCTCGCCTTCGCTCCGTCCTCCGCACCGACCGCCGGGTGGGGCGAGATTCTGCGCTGGCTGGAACGTCGCCGCGGCCTGCTTGACGCCGTCGTCTTCAGCGGCGGCGAGGCGACGCTTCAAGCCGGCCTGGGCGCAGCCTTGCGGGACGTCAGGGCCCTCGGATTCGAAGCGGGACTTCACACCGGCGGACCGTCCCCGGCCCGCCTGGCGGCCGTGTTGCCCGAGCTCGATTGGGTGGGCTTCGACGTCAAAGCACCCTTCGACGCCTACGAGACGGTGACCCGGCACCGTCAAGGGGCTCACGCCCGCGAGAGTCTGCGCCTGCTGCTGGCGTCCGGCGTGGCGCACGAAGTCCGCACCACCTGGCATCCGGCCTTGCTCCCACCCGCGGCACTGCGGGTCATGGCGGACAGCCTTGTCGCCGAAGGGGTTACCGACTGGGTGATCCAACGTTTCCGCTCCGACGGCTGCCTCGACGCCACACTGGCTCGTCTGCCTCGCGAAGAACCACCCCTCGCCCTGCTGGAGCGGCCAACGCTTCGCATCACGGTAAGATAAACGCATGGAGCGCGGCCCGGCGGTCCGGAGGACGGCGGGGCGGCGTCCTCCATGACGGGGACTATGGGCTGGCGCCCTAAGTATGAATTGTTTTCATATCATCCTTTTCGTCCATGCCGCCGTCTTTCCGCAAATCGCAGATCGCGTTCGCCACCCTTGGAGCCGTGTTGGCGGTGTCCGCCCTGGCCTATCTCGCGACCTCCACCAGCGGACTACTCCTCTTGGGATCGTTTGGTGCGTCCACCTTGTTGCTGTTCGCCTTGCCGGAGGCACCCCTCTCCCAACCGCGCTCGGTGGTGGGCGGGCATTTGATTGCCTCGCTGATCGCGCTCGGATGCCTCGCGTTGTTTGGACCGACATGGTGGGCGGTCGGTCTCGCCACCGGTCTCGCTGTCGGGGTGATGATGGCCACCCGGACGGTGCATCCGCCCGCCGGCTCGAACGCCATCATTGTCTTCTTGGCCAAGCCCGCCTGGGGCCTGCTCCTGTTCTCCACGGTCGCCGGCACGCTGCTCCTCATCGCGGTCGCGATCGTGTACCATCGGGCGACCGGCCGGCACAAGTATCCGCTCTACTGGCGGGGAGCCGCCGCCCCGGGTTGATCGCCCGGCCCGTACGCGGCCACGATCTGCCGCAGGCGCAGGCCAAACGCTTCGGCGACGGCAATCATCTCGTCCGCCACGTCAGCGGTGAGGTAGATGCGACAGTTGCGCCGCCAGAGTTCAAGCCAGGCGAGGAAATGGCGTTCCTCCAGCTTCAAGGGCACATGCTTCCACGGCATGCCGCCGGTGTAGAGCCGCGGTCCGCCCGTAACCCCCGACCAGAAGTCGGCAATCTTCTCCAGGTGTGCCGGCCAATCGGCGATCTTGGCGGCAAAGACCGGCGCGATCTCCTCGTGTTGGCGCACATCGGCGTAGAAATGGCGCAACAGGGTGAGCAAGACCGGGCGTCCACCCAGGCGGTCGTACAGGGCAGCCGGCGGATTCGCCGCCTGTCCCGCGGCGGGCGAGGGTCGATCACTCACGGCGAAACGTCACCTCCCACGCCCCGTCTTCGCGCACCCGCGCAGTGTGGCTGAATCCCTGTTGTCCGAGAAACTGATAGAGTGGCGCCGGCTCAAACGGCGCGATCAGCACCAGCGGCTGCCCGGGGGCAAGGCGGCCCACACTTTCCAAAATGGCCGCCATGGGCGGCTTGTGCGCCGCAACCAAAGGGCGCACGTCGAGCTGCAGCGGCGGAGGAGAGGCGGAATTCATGACGGCGAGTGTACCCGGACGGCACGTGATTGCCTTGATCAGGATCAAGCGGGAGGCAACCTGAAGCGCATCATGAGCACGGTCAGCAAGGCGATGTCTCCCCGGCAAATCGCGATCAGCGCCACGCTGCGCCAGAGCCGGCTCTTCGCTTCCGTACCGCCCGACGATCTCGCCACGATCGCGGAAGGCAGCACGCTGCGCTCGTTGCAGAAGGGCGAGATGCTCTTTCGAGAAGGTGAGAAGTCCGAAGGCTTCTACGTCATGCAGAACGGCGCGGTGAGCATCTTCCGTGTGGCCTCCGACGGCCGCGAACAGATCATCTGCGTGTTCCGGCCACCCGAAAGCTTCGCCGAGGTCACCCTTGCCACGATCGAGTCCTACCCGGCCAACGCGATCGCGTTGGAACCGTCCCAGGTCATTGTCGTCAACCGGTCGCGCTTCCGGGATCTCATCCGGCGCCAGCCCGAACTCGCGTTGCACATGCTGGGCTCAATGAGCGTGCACCTTAAACACCTCGTGCAGTCGCTGCAGGACATCAAGGGTCGCCAGATCGAGCACCGGCTCGCCGATTACCTGCTCCGCCAATCGCCGGCCGCCTCGATCGGTTGTCCGGTCGCAGTCGACCTGCCCGTGACCAAGAAAGTGCTGGCCGGTCAGCTCGGCGTAACCAGCGAGACGCTGTCCCGCACCTTTGCCCGGTTCCGCGACGAAGGTCTGATCCTGGTCGAAGGCGCCCGCATCCAGATCGTGAACGGCGCCGGCCTGCGCGCCTACGCCGAGCTCTAATCCGGACCGGCGGTCAGCGGCGGCGACCGCGCGGTGCACCGATCGTCCGGGCCACGAGCACGCCGGCGAGGAAGCCGCCGATGTGTGCCCACCACGCCACGCCGCCGGCGGCCTCAGCCTGGAGCGCACCGACTCCATTCACGGTCTGCAGGGCAAACCACAGGAGCAAAAACACCACCGCCGGCACCGGAATGACCGGGACGATCCACGGAATCAGGGTGAGAATCCACGCTCCGGGAAAGAGCACGAGGTAGGCCCCGAGCAGCCCGGAGATCGCCCCGCTCGCGCCCACCATCGGCACCGGCGAGAAGGGGTCGGTCGCCACCTGCAGCGCGGCCGCGCCCAGGCCCGAGGCAAAATAGAGGGTCAGGAACCGGGCGGCGCCGAGCCGGGCTTCGACTCCGCCGCCGAATACCCAAAGGAACCAGACGTTGCCCAGCACGTGCGCGCCGCTGCCGTGCAGGAACATCGAACTGAGCACGGTGAGCCACGGCTCCGGTTCGCGCCACCCTTCGACCAACCGCCCGGGAATCAAGGCGTGCTGCTCCATGAAGACCGGCAGCGCCCGTCCGCCCTGCAGCATCAGCCAGACCTCATACGCGAAGACGGCGAGGTTGGCGGCAACGAGGCAGAGCGTCAGCGCCGGTCGGCGGCGGCGCGGTTGCGAATCCCACAACGGAAGCATGGCGCGAGTGAGACCGCCGCCGGTGCCCGGCACAACGCGGAAGGCGGATCCAGCCTGGCCGCCGGCGCACAGGCCGGCGTTACGAGGGTAAATCTCCTTTCCGAACGCCCCGCCGCGCCTTATTCGTGTCCGGGCCTGTCCGTACCCGTGTCCATGATCCACCGATTCGCCACCTTTGAGATCGATGAAGCCACGCGGGAGGTGCGGGCGGGGACGCGTGTGCTCACCCTCCAGCCCCGGGTCTTCGATCTCATGGTCTACCTTGTCCGGCATCGTGACCGCGTCGTGCCCAAGGACGAACTGCTCGACGCGGTCTGGCCCGGGGTGACGGTCGCGGACGGGTCGCTGCAACGGGCGGTGAGCCTCGCGCGTCAGGCACTCGCCGCATGCGGCGCCGAAACGGCGATTCGTACGTATTCGCGTCAGGGATACCGCTGGTGTGCCGAGGGGGCGGGACCGGATCCGGAAGCCGCCCCGGCGTCTGGAACCACCGCCGCCCAGGCGGCCTACGCCGCGGGAGACTGGACCGGGGCGCTGGCCGCCTATGAAGCCTCCGGCGGGGGGGATGCGCTGGCCGCGGAAGACTGGCAGCGCTGGGCGCATGCTGCCCAGTGCGCCGGTACACCGCACCGGGCGATCGGGCCACTTGAGCAGGCGGTCGAGGCATTCACGGCGCAAGGCGACCGGCGGCGCGCCGGCTGGATCGCCCTGCAGATCGCATCCTTGCACGCAGAATGGCGCGAAGGTGCGCGCGCCCAGGGCTGGCACCTGCGGGCGGCGCGACTGCTCGCCGCAGAGCCCACCGGCCGCGAACACGGTTACCTCGACCTGCTCGGCAGCCGACTGGCCCTGCTGGCCAACGAGGTGGAATCGGCCCTTCGTCTGGCGGAGAGCGCCCGCCGGATCAGCGCTTTGGTGCGCGACCCCGACTTGGAGAACCTGAGCCTGGTCGTCTTCGGGGAGGCGGCGCTGTACGCCGGTCACATCCGCGACGGACTGGCCGCGCTCGACGAAGCCGGAGCCTCCGCCGGTTCAAGCCGCCTGAGCGCCTGGGCTGGCGGTCTGATCTACTGCAGCGTCATCTACAGCTGCATGACCCGCGCCGACTGGCAGCGGGCCGCCGAGTGGACGGAGCAGTTCACGCGCTGGGTGGCGGACAAGGGCGCCGCCGGTTACCCCGGCCTCTGCCGCATGCACCGGGCCGAGGTCCTCGCGTTGCGCGGCCACTTGAGCGAGGCGGAGGCGGAGATTCGTCTCACAATCGACAGTCTCGCCCGCCAGGCACCCTGGGCCGAAGGCGACGCATGGCGTGTGCTGGGTGAGATTTTGGTGGCCCGGGGAGCGTATGCAGAGGCGGAGGCGGCGCTGCAGCGGGCGGCGGAGCTGGGATGGGAGTCTCACTTCAACGTGGCACTGCTACGTTTCGCCGAAGGGGACGCTGCGACAGCGAGGCGCCTGCTCGCCCAGTCGCTGGCGGAGAATGCCTGGTCCTGCCGCTCCAAACGCGGCCAGGCGCTCGCCTACTATGCGATCGTTGCGACCGCCGACGGCCAGCTCGCGTCCGCCCGCGAAGCCATCAGCCAGCTGGAGGCCGAACCGGAACTGACCTCAACCCCGGCCTTGCAGGCGCTGCTCTGCCGGGCTCGGGCGGAAGTTGCCATGGCCGACGACCGATTCCCCGAGGGTCTCCGGCAGTTTCGTGCAGCGATCCGCACCTGCCAGGCGATCAACGCCCCGCCCCTTTGCGCCCAGATCCGCTGCCGCCTTGCCGGCCTGCTCGCGAGCCAAGGGGATCGTGAGGCGGCACGGATCGAATTGACGGCCGCCGCCCCTGTCCTTCGCCAAGCCGGCGCGGACGGCTGGCTGCAGCGTTGCGAAACCATCCGCGCGCTGCTCAGTCCCGGAGCCTCGGCATGAACCTCGTGATGTTCACCGAGGACGAATCCACCCGGCCCCTCCCGCGCACCGACCCGCGCTCCCACCATGTGCTGCGGGTCCTCGGCCGAAAGGTGGGCGATACCTTCGACGCCGGCCTGCTCAACGGTCCGCGCGGCAAAGCGCGGCTCGTCGCGGTCGACGACCACGCCCTCAGCCTCGCGTTCGCCTGGGAAGCCCCGCCCCCACCGCTCCCCGGTCTCATTCTGCTCGTCGGCCTCCCGCGTCCGCAGACCGCACGCGACATCCTGCGCGACGCCACCACGCTGGGGGCGACGGCGATTCACTTTGTCCGCACCGCACGCAGCGACCCCAACTACGCCGCCAGTTCCCTGTGGCACTCCGGTGAATGGCAACGGCATCTGATCATCGGGGCCGAACAGGCCTTCGACACCCGCGTGCCGGCGGTGACGTGGACGCACCCGCTCGAAGAGGCGCTCGCCGCCCTGCCCGCGCACCGTGCGCGCTACGCGCTCGATCTCTACGAAGCGCCCCACTCCCTCGGCCACGCCTTGCGGACGCACCCGACCGGCGACACCGTCGTGGCCCTCGGACCCGAGCGGGGCTGGGACAGCGAAGACCGCCGGCACCTGCGCGCCGCCGGCTTTTCGCTGGTTCACCTTGGGGCACGGGTGCTGCGCACGGAGACCGCCGTGGTCGCCGCCCTCGCCGTGCTGCGCGCCGCCGCGCTGGCAGCCGAAGACGCCCCCTGACGTAGATCAGACGGCTACGGGCTGACGCACAAAAATCGACGCGGTCGGCTGCCGCGCGCCCTTGCCGAGCCGCTTGCGGCAGATCCACCCGGGCGCCTCCACGTTCATTTCCCCCGGCGCTTCGAACACCACGATGGCCTCCGGCTTGGCGGCGAGGCTCTGCGCAAGCCGGCCGAACAACACGGGCGCGACGCGGGGAATGAGATCGTAGGGCGGGTCGATGAACACCAGATCGGGCACCTCCCCGGGCGCCGGCGTCCACGCCAGGGCGTCTCCGGGCAGGATCTGCAGCGTCGTGCCGGCGCGGCCGGTGCTCTTGGCCACCGCCTCGACGTTGGCCCGCAGGCAGGCCAAGGCCTTCGGACTCTGTTCCACAAACACGCCACCCGACGCCCCGCGGCTGAACGCCTCGAGCCCGTAGGCGCCACTCCCGGCAAACAGGTCGGCAAAACGCGCGCCGGGCAACCAGGCGGCCAGGCTGGAAAACACCGACTGACGCAAGCCGTCCGTCGCCGGACGCACCGCATCGCCCTTCGGCACCTGCAAGGGAATCCCCCTCGCCGCTCCACCGCTGATTCGCATGCCGCGACACAAGGCGTCCCCCGGATCGTGGCAAATGCGAACCCGTCCGGGACCCCGCCCGGCTCCTTCTTTCGCCACCCGCTCGCATCCCGCGTCGCCGATCATCCGTAGACTGAGGGAACCCTATCTTCCTCTGCGTCTCTCAATAATGCATTTGCATCGCGCACCGACGTTACTTAGTTAGGGCCCTAATTATCTGTCAGACGGTGGTTCCCGACTTCTCCACCGGTCTGTCGGCAAGGCCTGTCGTGTCTGCTGGTTCGACTCAACTTCATGAACTTCCGCTCCCTCACTGCTGCGTTGCTGTGGGCCGTCGCGCTGGTGCCGACGGGCCGGACGGACGTGCATGAGCGGAACTACTGGCCGCTGCGGGTCGTGCAGGTCGATGCGCAGGGCAAACCCACGGCCGAGACGGGCCTGGGGCCGCTGGCCTTCGAACGCCGCCCGGCCGGCAACGCGCCCGGGACCGGCGGGCTCCGGCCGCTGTACGTGGAAAAGCGGGCGGCGGACGGCGCGGTGCGCGAGGCCTACGCCTTGTATCCTCTTTTCTCTTACCGCGCGGATGCGGCGAGCCGGCGCTGGAGCATGCTCAACCTCGTCAACCGCACCGCGTCCAGCCAGGCGCCGGATACCTTCGACGTGTGGCCTTTCTATTTTTCGCGCCAGACCGGGGACCCGGCCACTTCGTACCGCGCGTTCTTCCCGATTCACGGCGAGGTGCGGCAACGCTTCGGCCAGGACCGGTTCGCCTGGACCCTGTTCCCGCTCTACGGTCGCTGGGAAAAGCGGGGCACGGTGACGACGACGGCGCCGTGGCCCTTCGTCAAGGTGCTGCGCGGCGACGGCCACGCCGGTTTCGAGCTTTGGCCGCTCTTCGGCCGCCGCGGCAAACCCGGCGAGTACCGGGAACAGTTCTACGCCTGGCCGCTGATCTACAAGCAGGAGAAGTTTGCCGGCACGACCCGCACGGATGAGAGCCTGGGTTTCCTGCCCTTCTACGCCCGGGATGTCCGGCCCGGTTACCGCAGCGAGACCTACGGCTGGCCCTTTTTCGGCTACGTCGACCGCACCGAGCCTTACCGGTATCAGGCCACGCACTACTTCTGGCCATTTTGGGTGCAGGGCCGCGGCGACGACCGGTACGTGAACCGCTGGGCGCCGTTCTACACCCGCTCGCAGCTCAAGGGCGTCGACAAGACGTGGGTTGCCTGGCCGTTGTGGCGGCGCGCGCAGTGGACGGACGCCGGACTCGCGCACGAACGCCGGCAGTTCCTCTACTTCGTCTACCACGACACGCTGCAGCGGAGCGCCAGCCGGCCCGACCTGCCCGGCGCGCGCAAGACCCACGTCTGGCCGCTCTTCAGCTATTGGAATAACGGCGCCGGCCGCCGCCAGACCCAGGTCCTGAGCCCCTTCGAGGTCTTTTTCCCGCACAACGAACCGGTCCGCCTCGCCTGGTCGCCGCTCTTCGCCCTCTACCGCCACGACACCCGTGGCCCGGGAGAGGTCCGGCACTCCCTGCTCTGGGATGCCGTCACCTACCGCCGGTCCGACGAGGGCCGCCGACGCGCCTTCCATCTCGGGCCGATCTTCAGCGCCGAGACCTCGGCCGAAACACGGCGTTTCGCCCTCGGCGCCGGCCTCATCGGCCTGAAGCGCGAAGCCGGACGCGGCTGGCGGTTCTTTGTCGGCGACTTCGCCCGGCGCGCCCCCGCGGACGCCGCCCCTTCTCCATGAAACGCATCCACGACTATCTCGATGGCTTTGGCAGCGGCCTGATCCTCGCCTGCCGCGCCTTCGCGACGCTGCCGAGCGCTCCGCGCATTCTTAAGCGGACGACGGAACACGCCTTCCTGAGCGGCTACAGCTCGCTGCCCATCGTCACGATCCTGTGTTTCTTCATCGGTAGCGTGCTCGCCCTGCAGACCGGCATCAGCATGCGCGATTTCGGCGCCAAGCAGTTCATCGGCACCCTCGTCGGCGAGGCCATGGCCCGCGAACTCGGCCCCGTCATGGTGGCGATCCTGCTCGCGGGCCGCGTCGGCAGCGCCGTCACCGCGGAGCTGGCATCCATGAAGGTCTATCAGGAAGTGGACGCCCTGGTGACCATGAACATTCCGCCGGAGCGCATGCTCGTGCTGCCCCGCCTGCTCGCTGTGCTCCTGGTCATGCCGGTGCTCACCATCATCGGCAACGTCATCGGCTGGCTGGGCGGCGCCGTGGTTTGCTACTACGTGCCCTTCATCGGCGTCAGCCCTGAGCTCTACTTCCAAAGCATGAAACTGAGCCTGACGATCAACGACGTCATGGACGGCCTGATCAAGGCGGAGATCTTCGGTTTCGTCGTCATGCTCATCGCGTGCAACACCGGCCTGCGCACCCGCGGCGGCCCGCGCGAGATCGGCTTCGCGGTGACCCGCTCGGTGGTCTACTCGCTGATCAGCATCCTGACCCTCGACTACTTCATCACCAAGGCCCTCGCGTGACCGCCATGTCCAAGAAACCCAAAACCGTCCTGACCCGCGACGACCGGAGCGCCGTCGCGGTCGGCGTCGAAGGCCTCGGCAAGACGTACGGAACGCAGCAGGTGCTGACCGACATCACCCTCGACGTGAAGCCGGGGGAGATCTTCGTCATCATGGGCCCCAGCGGCTCCGGCAAGAGCGTGCTCCTGCGTCACATCGCGGGACTCGAGTCGCCCACGGCCGGCCGCGTCACGATCAATGGCCAGGATCCACGCGAGCCGGAGACCCGCGACCGTTTCGCCCTCGCCCTGGTTTTCCAGTCGGGCGCCCTGTTCAACTCCCTCAGCGTCTACGACAACCTCGCGCTCTATCCAATGGAGCACCGGATTTGTCCGAAGAAGGACATCCGTGAGCGCGTCATGCGTGCCTTGCGCATCCTCTCGATCGAGAACGCCGCCCACAAGTTCCCTTCGGAACTCTCGGGTGGCATGAAGAAACGCGTCGCCATCGCCCGCGCCCTCGTGATGGAGCCGCAGCTGCTGCTCTACGACGAGCCGACGAGCGAACTGGATCCGGTGATGAGCGCCACGATCGCCGAGATCATCGCGACGCTGAAGGAGGAGTACACGGTGACGAGCATCGTCGTCTCCCACGATCGCGAGCTCGCGCTCACCATCGCGGACCGCGTTGCCCTGCTCCATCAAGGCAAGCTCGCCGCCCTGCAGACGCCCGCCGAGCTGCGCAAGAACACCCACCCGCTCGTGAGCAATTTTCTCAATCCGCGGATCGACGTCCGCAATCCCCGTTTCAAGACCCTGGAGGCAACCAATGAATAACGCACAAATGTCGGCCCGCGTGGGCCTTTTCTTCCTCATCGGACTCGCGCTCGTGTGGGTGACCTACGAGTCGCTGAGCAGCAGCTCCCTCAGCAGCAAGAACGCCTACACCCTCGTGGCGCGCTTCCAAAACCTGAAGGAGCTCAAGGCAGGCGACGACGTGCGCATGGCCGGCGTGAAGATCGGCGTCGTGCAGGGCACCCGGCTGAACGGCCGTCAGGCCGAAGCAGTCCTGCTCATCCAGGAGGGCACCCAGGTCGCCCGTGACGCCAAGGCCACCATCGCGATGGCGGGTCTCCTCGGCAGCAACTACGTGGCCCTCGATCTAGGCACGGACTCGGCGGGTTTCCTCGCGGACGGCGACACCCTCGCGGCGGTGGACACACCCGACTTCAACGCGATGATGGCCCAACTGGGCGACATCGGCCGCAAGATCGATGAGGCGATCGGCCAGTTCTCCGGCACCCTGAGCGGGGAAGGCGGCGGCGGCCTCTTCGCCAAGGCGGAGAAGCTCATCGACGAGAATCAGGCGCGCATCGGCGAAATCACGACCAACCTCCAGCAGATCACCGACAAGGTGAATCGCGGCGAAGGCACGCTGGGCAAGCTGGTCAACGATCCGGCCGGTTACGAACGCCTCCTGGCGGCCGCCGACGAGATCCGGGCCGCGGCCACTGAGACCAAGACCTTCATCACCGGCGCCCAGGGACTGATCGACCAGGTGAAGAGCGGCCAGGGCACGCTCGGCACCCTGCTCTACGACGAGGAATCAGGGAACAACATCAAGGTCGTCACCCGCAACCTGCGCGAGATTTCCGACAAGCTGAACCAGGGCCAGGGTACGCTCGGCAAGCTGATCAACGACGAGACGCTGTTCCTCGACGCCCAGAGCACGCTGCGCAAGGTCGACCGCGCCGTTGACGGTCTCGCAGACCAGGGTCCGATCACCGCGGTCGGGGCAGCTGCGAACGCGTTGTTCTAATGGGTTGGATGGAGCGGCGGCCGTGTCGGCCGCCGCTCCATTCTAGTACCCGGCGTCCGTCAGTTGCCGGCGGAGTGCCTTCACCGCCGGGCCGACGCCACGCTGCATGTCGCCGGTGGACCAGTTGCACTCGATGGTGAGGCGGGTACAAGCCGGTGCGGCCCGCAGCGCCTTCAGGAAGGGCCGGAAATCATCCCCGTGCACGCCGGGCTCAGCCCGACCCGTGTTCTCCGCAATGTGGGAGTGGGTGATGAGGTCCGCATGCCGCGTGATCGGGTCGGGCGACTCGCCATTGCGGAGCATGTGGAAAATGTCCGCCACGAGCTTCACGTTGGGCAGATTCACCTCGCGGGCCGCGGCGGCGCCCTCGTCGAGGGTGTTGATGAGGTTGCACTCGCCCCGGTTGAGCGCCTCGACCACGATCGTCACCCCGTGCCGGGCGGCCAGTGGCGCAATCAGCCGCACGGCGTCGACGTACTGCTGAAAGCCACGGGCGGCCGACCAACCGTCCGGCATCATGCGTGCACCGGCCGAGCCGAACACGATGGTGTGCATGCGAATGGCCGCGGCCCGGGCAAAGGCCTTCTCCGCGTAGCGCTGCATGCGGGCAAAGTCCACCACCGGGCCGGTGACCTTGAGATCGGGCGGGAAGAGCACGTTGGCGGCCGGCGTGGGCAGCGGACAGGCCAGCGACGCGACCCGGTGCGGCTCGAAGTCGGCGTCGGGCGCCTCGGGGCGGAGGTAGTTGACGACGTGCGCCTCGATGAAGGTGAACGGGCGTTCGCTGAGGCCGGAGAGGTCGGCCGGGGTTGCACAGATGCCGATTTCCATGGGGGCAGGAGATCGGAAACGTCAGCCGCGCGCAACCTCGAGCCCAAAGAATCCGGCCGCGTTGCGATAGCAGATGTTTTCGATCAGGGCGCCGAGTTCGGCGCGATCCGCCGGGATCAAACCGGCCTCGACGTCGGCTCCAATCATGCCGCAGAGCAGGCGGCGGAAGTACTCGTGCCGCACGTAACTGAGGAACGAACGGGAGTCGGTCAGCATGCCGACAAAGCGCGAGAGCAGGCCGAGCTGAGACAAGGCGTTGATCTGCCACTCCATGCCTTCCTTTTGGTCGAGGAACCACCAGCCGGAGCCGAACTGCAGCTTGCCGGCGAGGGAGCCGTCCTGGAAGTTGCCGATCATGGTCGCAAAGACGTAGTTGTCGGCCGGATTCAGGTTGTAGAGCACGATCTTCGGCAGCTGGTTCTCGCGGTCGAGCGTGTCGAGGTAGCGCGAGAGGGCGCGTGCCTGCGGGAAGTCGCCGATCGAGTCGACCCCGGCGTCCGCACCGAGGTGCTTGAGCAGGCGGCTGTTGTTGTTGCGCAGGGCACCGAGGTGCAGCTGCTTCGTCCAGCCACGCGCGGCGTCGAGCTGGCCGAAGTACACCATCATGAACCAGGTGAACTTCGCGAGCTGGTCCGGGGTCGCGGCGGCCCCGCTGCGGGCGGCGTTGAAGATCGCCGTCGCCTCGCGCTCGGTGCAGTCAACGTCCGGGATCGCCTCAAGGCCGTGGTCGGACAGCCGGCCACCCACCGAATGGAAGAAGTCGTGGCGCTGCTTGATCGCGGCGAGGAACGAGGCGAAGTCCTTCACCTCGACACCGGAACGCTGCGACAGCAGGGTGCACCAGGCATTGAAGACCGCCGGCTGATGAACCACGAGGGCCTTGTCGGGACGGAAGGTCGGGTACACCCGGGTCTTGAGTCCGCTCTTGGCGATCGCGAGGTGGTGGGCGAGATCGTCGGCCGGATCGTCCGTGGTGCACACCACCCGGACTTGGAACTGGTTGAGAATGCCGTGGACGGACATCTCCGGCGTGGCGAGGCGGGCGTTGGCCTGCTCCCAGATCTTCGGGGCGTTGGCCTCGTTGATCAGCAGGTCGATGCCGAAGTAGCGGCGGAGTTCGAGGTGCGACCAATGGTGCAGCGGGTTGCGCACCAGCTGAGGCATCGCCTGGGTGTAGGCCACGAACTTCTCGTAGTCGCTCGTATCCTTGCCGGTGATGAGCCGCTCCGGCACGCCATTCGAGCGCAGGCCGCGCCACTTGTAGTGGTCGCCGGCGAGCCAGATCTGCGTCAGATTGGCAAAGCGGTGGTTCGCTGCGATCTGGTCGGGCGGCAGGTGACAGTGATAATCGAAGATCGGCTGGTTCTTGGCGTGCTCATGGTAGAGCAGACGGGCCCACTCGGTGGTGAGCAGGAAATCTTCGTGCAGGAAGGGAGCAGCTTTGGGCATGGCGTCGGGCCGCCCTGCCCAAGGCCGGACCTCCAACATTGCACGTCCAACGTCGAAGGAATCAGCGGGGCTCGGCGGCAGGTTGATCTAAGTTGGGGGGCGGAGGTTGGGTGTTGGAAGAGGGAGCCTCTCGCGCTGCGCGAGGTGGCACTTGATGTAGTCGTAACTCTGCGCGATCGAAGCGAAGGGGTCCCCGGGGCAGGTGTCTTGTTCGACGATGAACCACTCGCAACCACCGGCCTCAGCCTCGGCGATGATGCGGGCGAACGGCAGCGTACCGGCGCCGATCTCGGCGTACGTTCCCTCGCCCGTGGCGTTGACCCGGTAATCCTTGAGGTGAATGAACGGCTGGCGCCCTTTCAGGCGTCGCACCCAGTCAATGACGTCTCCCCCGCCGCGCTGCACCCAGTACGTGTCGAGTTCCGCCACCACGTGCTCCGGCGAGGTCTCGGCGTAAATCCGCTCAAGCACCGTCGGTCCGCCGTCCGGACGATAGAACTCATGGGCATGGTTGTGGTAGCCGAGCACCAAGCCGGCCGCCCGCAGTTTCGCCCCCGCGGCCTCAAGCTTGCGAATGAGGGTCGCGACCTGATCGGGCTGGCTGAAGTCGATTCCCGAGGGAAACGGATAGGCGGTCAGGCGCGTGCCCAACCGATGCAGACGCTCGATGACCTGCTCCGGCTGGTCGAGGATCATCGCTGACGGCTCGTGCGTGGCGCAGATGGTGAGACCCTCGCCCCGGCAGATCGCCACCACTTCGGCTTCGGGCATCGGCCCCAGGCCGGAAATCTGCACCGACTGATAGCCGATCGCCCGGACCTTCTTCGCGGCCACGGCGAAATCGCCCGCGGTCTTGCAGACCTCGCGCAACGTGTAGAGCTGAAGAGCGACCTGGGAAAGCGTCATCGCGTGGCCAAAGAACGTCCGGACCGGTCGGAAGACCGGCCCGGCAGGAACGCTTATTTGCCGAAGGACTTGGCGAAGTCGTCGCCCGAAACGGCCACCACGGTCTTCTTCTTTTTCGATTTCTTCGATTCCTCGATCTTCGCGTTCAGCATGCGCTGGTACTTGCGACCGTCGATCGGGAGCTCGACGGTCTTGTCCAGCCAGGCCGACATGAGCATGGCGTTGGCGAGCTCGACAGAGTAGATACCCTCTTCCGCCGGGGCGATGAGCGGCACGCCGTCGAGAATGGCATCGACGAAGTTCTGCAGAATCTCGTTGTGCTGGCCACCATGGCCGCGGGCCGGGATCACCACGTCCCAGGTATCCGGGGCGGCGAAGGCCTGCTTGGTCGTGCGGGAGAACTCCGACATCGGGACCTCGTTGCGCTGGAATGTGATCTTGTCGTTCTCGTAGACGAGCTTGCCGCGCTCGCCCGTGATCTCGAGACGGTTCGTGCCCGGGGCCTCGCCGGTGGACGTGATGAACACGCCGGTCGCACCATTGGCGAACTCGAGGTACGCCGTCACGTCGTCCTCGACCTCGATGTCGTGGTACCGGCCGAATTTGCAGTGGGCGCGGAGACGGACGGGCTGACCGAACAGCCATTGCAGCAGGTCAAGGTTGTGCGGGCACTGGTTGAGCAGCACGCCGCCGCCCTCGCCCGCCCAGGTCGCGCGCCAGCCGCCGGAGCCGTAATAGGCAAAGGTGCGGAACCAGTTTGTGATGATCCAGTTCACGCGCCGCACCTCGCCCAGCTCGCCGTTGCGGATCAGCGCGCGGATCTTGCGGTAGTAGTCGTCGGTGCGCTGGTTGAACATGGCGCCGAAGACCTGCTTCTTCGACGTGTGCGCAGCGATGAGCTTTTCCGCGTCGGCGCGGTGCACAGAGATGGGTTTCTCCACCAGAACGTGCAGGCCGGCCTTGAGCGCCGCGATGCCGGTGGTGGTGTGGTCAAAATGCGGCGTCGCGATGATGATCGCGTCGATCAGCCCCGACTTGATCATCTCCTCGGCGCTGTTGAAGGCGGGTACGCCCGAGACCCGGGAGTGGCTGGCCGGGAAGACGTCGGCGACGGCGGTCAGTTCAAGGCGGTTGATCTTGCCGGCCTGGATGTTCTTGGCGTGGGCGGTGCCCATGTTGCCGAGTCCGAGAATGCCGATGCGTACGTTGCTCTTTTTCACGATGTCGAAGGATGAAGGGGTAGATGGACCAAAGGGAGAACAGCAGCGTAGGCCGCTCGCTGGCAAGGCAAGGCAGCGTAAACGTTAAATTTTCGGACACGAACGGCGGTTTC
>CAYZBG010000051.1:0-38221 GCA_964476565.1 uncultured Opitutus sp. | reverse complement strand
CCCAGTAGCAGCACGCCCGAACCACCCGAACCCGAAACTGAGACAGTACCCGAACCCGAATCCGAGTCCGAATCACCCGAGACGGCACCCGAAGTACCCGAACCCGAGATACCCGACCTGCTGCCGGCTGGGGTGGCGGTCCTCTTTCTGTGCCTGACGACATCATCGAGGGGCCCGAGCCCCACCCGCTGAACTTTGTCGGTCAGGTCGTCCGCTTCGTTCTGACCCGCAAGGGCGGTGCCCGCACCGAAGAAAAGGGCGAAGTGACCGCCCAACGCTGGCTCGGCTTCACTGCCCGCGGCCGGATACCCGAGTACGAAGTCACGATCCTCGGCAAGAGCGGCCGGGCTGTCCTGGCCCGCGTCACCCGCGATCACGTTCACCCTATTTAATCACCCGAACCATGAGCGGCTTCACTAAGCTCTTTTCCTCGATCCTGACATCTACGGTCTGGCAGCAGTCCAAGGACGTGAAAATCCTCTGGGTTACTCTGCTGGCCCTGTCTGACAAAGACGGCTTCGTTGACGGCACTCTGCCTGGGCTTGCGCACCAAGCGGGCCTGACTCTTCAGGAGACCATCGATGCGATGGCTGTCCTTGAGGGGCCCGACCCGTTCTCGCGCTCAGATGCTTGCGAGGGCCGGCGGTGCGAGCGCATTCAAGGAGGCTGGTTCCTGGTGAATTACGCCCGGTATCGGGCCATGCAGGACTCGGAAGAGCGGCGGGAGTACCTCCGGCAAAAGCAGGCCGAGAGGCGAGCAGCGCAGCGTTCGACCGTAGTAACTACGAAGCCGACCGTAGCTACGGTCGTAGCTACGACAGAACTACGATACCTCTTCATCGTAGCTACTACGAAGGGCGTGCGGGTGGGCTTTGGCGTCAACCCGTGGGCTCGCATAAGTGAAATCCGCCGCTCATATCCAGGCGCGAGATTGATCCGTGTTTCCAAGGTGGATGCGGATTCAGAAGTTTCTATCAGGCGTGATCTTGAGGAATACTCTATCGAAGGAGGATGGTACCGTGATTGCGAGCAGGTTACATCCGTCGGCTCGTCACTTGCGCAAGTTGAGGAGCCGAAATCCGGGTCAACTACGATGGTGTCAACTACGTCAACACAAGCAGAAGCAGAAGCAGAAGCAGAAGCTACTAAGCTTACTTTCCTTCGGAAAGTAAGCGTGCCGGCTGACGCCGACACGTCTTCTCCCTCCGCTTTTCCTTTTTCTGAGGACCCCGAGATGGATGCCGATGAGGTACAGGCCATGATAGCGATGCGTCAGGAAGAGGCGGAGGGCGATCCTTTGCCCCAGGCGGCGTCCGCGGCCCCGCCCCGCCCTCTCGGTGCCGACCGGCCTATGATCGGCGTTCCTGGCCAATCTGGCGGCCAGTCTGAGGCCCAAGCTGACTTTGGCCTGTCCTCCGAGGACGACCCCAAAGGAAAGACGTTCCCGTGGCGTCAGGTCATGGCGATTACGAAACGGATCGTGCCGGAGGTCATCATGCCGGTGAACGGCGATCGGCGGGATCACGCGATGAAGGCGTTTTGGCGGAAGCACGGAAAGGCCGTGTCTGCGTTCGAGGTGCTGGCGGAGAAGGTGCGGGCATCTGACTACCTCATGGCCCGCAACGGACACGTTGGGAACAACGGCAAGCCGTACTCGTGGGGGTGGATCTTCTCGAAGTCCAAGCGCGGAGTCGTGCGTGCGGAGGAGATCCTGGAGGACAAATACTCGAACGAGGCGATGGCGTTCGTCCTGGAGCGGCAAAAGGAGGCGGTCCTCACGGAGGTTGTTCTGGTCGGAACGTCGAAGCCGACGAAGGTGAACATGGCCGAGCTGTACGAGGGGGAGCCGAGGTACAAGCGGGTGGAAACTCACCACTCAGGGCTCCCGCTCGTGCTCGATTACGGAGGCTGACCCATGATTGACTTTATCCGCTCCCGCCTCAGCGAGGGCTGTATCCCTATCCGTTACACCTGCGAGCCGTTTCAGACACACGACGGCAAGCAAACGAACCTGGCGACGTTCCGCTGGCGGCGCTACCTCAATTCTCGCTTCGTCTGCATCAAGGACGAGTACGGTGTCAGTGACGAAGAGAACCTTGCGTGCGTTCGCCTGCTGGCAAGGGCCATGAACGCCTGAATTTCACCCGAACCCGAATCACCCGAAAATGGAAATCATCGAACTGAAACGTGCGCTCGCAGACCGAGCCGAAGAGGTATGCCGGCACCTGTTGCCGGAGGGAAAGCTTGAGGGAAAGGACTGGCGCGGCGGCCGTCTCGCGAACGGCGACGGCGGGCACAGCCTTGGCGTGATCTGCCGAGGCGAAAAGGCCGGCGTCTGGACCGACCACGGAGGCAGCTCAGGCGGGTCAAACCTGCTGGAGCTTTGGATTCAGGCCCGCGGTATAGCCTTCCAGCAGGCAGTTGAGGAGGCGCGGGCCTGGCTTGGAGATCGTGGGGTGCGAGCCGATTCTCGCGTGAAGGAGATGCAGCCTCGCGTCTACTCGAAGCCGTCGAAGAAGGGCGTCGTCTGGCTGGCCAACAAGGCGGAGTTCTATCTCACGTCGGAGCGCCAGTTGCCGCGCGAGATCGTGGAGGACTTCAAAATCGCGATGTCTGACGACGGCGAGAAGATCGTCTTCCCTTACCTTTCCGAGCAGGCGCCGCACGAAGCGCAAATGATCAAGTGGGTTGCCTTGGAGCGGGACGAGAGGGGCAAGAAAGTCAGTTTCACCTCGAAGGACACGCCCAAGGTCTTGTTCGGCAAGCATCGCGTTCAGCCGCACGACCGGACCTTGCTTATCTGCGAAGGCGAGATCGACGCGATGACGTGGGCAATGCTCCGGTTGATCGGCGTGTGTGTGTGCTCCGTGCCCTATGGCGCAAAGGGCATCACGAAGGACGGGAAGAATCTGAACGACGAGTGGATTCAGAACGACTGGGAGTTCATCAGCCGCTTCGAGAAGGTTTACATTTCGATGGACGAAGACGAGGAGGGCCGGTTGGCCACCCAGGCGATCGTCAGTCGGTTGGGCCGGGAGATCTGCTACATCGTCCATCTGCCGATGAAGGACGCCAACGACTGCCTGAAGGCTGGCAAGCAGGAGGAGCTGCGGCTGGCATTCGCGTCCGCGAAGACGCTCGATCCGGAGGCCCTCAAGAGCGCGATGGAGTTCCGACAAGAGGTGATGGATGAAATGTTCGGCGAGGCGAGCAGCCGCGGTCTGTCGCTGCCGTTCGGCCGGTATCCGTTCCATATCCGGTTTCACGAGTGGAGCGTCGTTACGGGCATGAACGGATCAGGAAAAACGACGCTGCTCGGCCTGATCCTCTTGCACTTTTGGAAGGCAGGTTTCCCCTCGTGTGTGGCCTCGATGGAGGTGAAGGTTCGGAAGACGCTCAGCTTTTACGTCCGCCAGGTGTGTGCGAAGAAGGCGCCTACGCGCGAGGAAGCCGAAGCTGCCTACGATTGGCTGGCCGGCGGTTTTTGGTTCTACGACAAGGTTGGCCGCGTCGACTGGCGCGAGCTGCTGGCAAGCTGGAGGTATGCGTACCGGCGATACGGTGTCAGATTCTTCGTCCTGGATTCATGGATGAAGCTTGGCATCAAGGCCGAGGATCTGGATGCCCAGGGCGAAGTCGTGACGGCGATCTCCGAGTTCGTGAACGAATTGCCGGTGCATGTCTTCGTCGTTGCGCACCCGAGGAAGATGAAGAGCGACGAGGAGGTGAACAACAAGATGGACGTGAAAGGCTCCGGTCAGCTTACCGACGAGGCGCACAACGTCCTCAACGTCTGGCGAAACAAGAAGAAGGAGAAGGAGGTCGAGCAGATGCGGAAGGCCAAAGACGACGACGCGAAGGTCACGCAGAAGCTTCGCCTGAAGCCCGATGCTCTTCTGATCGTTGGCAAGCAGCGCAACGATGATGGTGACGAACCGACCATCGACCTCTGGTATCACAGTGAGTCGAAGCACTTTTACGGTTACTACACGGATCGGGCGATCCCGATCATGTCTGATGAGAAGGCGGAGCCGCCGCCGGATGTGCCGCTTGGGGCAGCGGTCGCGGTCGACCCAATCGAAGATGATCAACCCTTCTGAGGAATTATCCTCTTTACATTGACGAAGCCTTCTGAACGATAAGCGGTGTTAGGCCCGAACCCGAATCCGAATGACCCGAAATGCTCAGGCTCCAACGCTTGAGGACTCCGCACGCGCCGTGGGTGTCCTGCGGTACGTGTCTGAGGACGCGCTTCGGTACCATTTTCAGAGCACCGACAATCCGAACGTTTACCACCTGGTTGATCTCGCCGAGTGGGAATGCTCAGGCGCCTGCTCGTGCGAGCATTTCGACATCCGCATTCGGCCACTGCTCTCGCGCCGGGTCATCGAGCCGCACGAGGAGCGTGCGAAGTGCAAGCACATCCGTCGTGCTGAAAAAATTCTATGCTACCGCGTGAAGCGGCAGCTCGTAGCTCAGTCCCAGAATCACCCGAAAAAACCATGATGACCGTAGAAACCGCCAAACTCAGCGCAGCCATCTCGACCGCGCTTCGTGCCGTCCGAAGCTCACCGATGCCGATCTTGAACTGTGTTCACGTTCAGGCCGATCCGAGCACGAAGATGCTCCATGTCACGGGCACCGATCTCGACAAGCGGATCACGGCCATCGTGCGCGTGGATACCATCGCGGAGGAGCTCAACTTTTGCGTCGGCGCTCGCGGCCTCAGTTCCATCGTCAATGCGTTGTCTGGTGACACGGTTTCGATCACGCAGTCGAAGACGAAGATAAAGCTGAAGGCGCCGCCTTCGGATTTCAGTCTCTACTCGATCAGCCCGGAGGAGTATCCGCCGATCATGCCGGTGCCTCAAAAGTGGGGAACGGTTAAGCAGGCGTGGCTCCGCGCGGTGATGAATGCCATCAAGCCCGCCGCTTCGACTGACGAATCCAGGGCGGTTTTGAATGGCTCCTACTTCAAGGCGGAGAACGGCACGTTTGTTGGAGCGGCTACAGATGGACGCCGGCTTCATGTCATCGAGAAGAAGTGCGAAGGTCTCAGCGGTGCGGAAGGGATCATCGTTCCATCGAAGGCAATCCAGTCGGTCGTTGGTTCGCTGGCCACCGAAGGCGACCTCGATGCGCACGTTCATGCGAACGAGCGATCGTTCTACGTCGACATCCCAGGCCCTGAAGGCGGCGTATCGGTCTGGGTCTGGACGAAGTTGGTGTCGGGCCAGTATCCGAGCTACGAGCGCGTCATCCCAAAGTACGCCCATCGCGGGTTGATTGTTCCGCGGGAGGAGCTGCTGGGCGCGTGCCGGCGGGTCGCGCTTGTCACGGATGAGCGCAGCTCGGCGATCAAGTTCGAGATCGAGGACGCCACGCTGACGATCCATGGTTCATCGCCAAGCAACGGGACCGCTTCGGAGACGGTTTTCTGTGAGAATCCCGATCGGCTGAAGGGGCATTTCGCCATGAATTGCCAGTATATGGTCGATGCACTTTCCGCTGTGCAGGCTCAGTCGATCGTCATGAACGCGAATCTCAATGAGCCGTCTGTTGCCGCCGTCACCGTCTCCGCCAAGGACGAAGGTTTTCTCTCGGTGCTGATGCCCGTTCGTATCTCGTGAAGAAAACGAGGCTCAAGTGTCGATCAGACCGCAAAACCGAGGACGATGAAAAGTACCGGAAAAGCAAAGCCGAGTGGTTCTGTGAACATCCGAACTGCCAGATGCTCGGATGCACGAAGTCGCTCCTCAAAGGCGACCTCGTGGATCTTCACCACAAGGCCGGCCGCAATGGTCCGCTCCTCTACGCCAAAGCGTATTTTTCAACACTGTGTCGGAAGCATCACGATTTCGTGGAAGAGCATCCGAGTTGGAGCCGGGCGAATGGGTGGATCATCGACCTTACCAGCGATCAGGTGTGGCAAATCAAAATGAAAGAGATTCTCGATTCATGAGCACGGAGACATTCCAAACGTCCAAGGAGGCCTACGACTATTGCGTCGCAAACGGCCTGATCTCGAAGCGCGTGCAGGAGGTCCTGCAGGTGCTCAACTACGGCTCGGCTCCGGCCATGAACCAGACGATGGTTCACCAGGCCATTGTCAGGATGACTGGCAACGTTGCCCTGGAAAAGTATTCGGTTTCCCCGCGGTTCGCCGTGCTGGAGCGGATGGGGCTAATCCGGGAGGCAGGTCGTCAGCCGTGCCCGGTTACCCGGCGCACGACGATGTTCTATGAGGCAACCACCAATCGCCCCAGGTGCACAGAGGCAGAGGCCATGAAGGCACCGAATCGCCGGGAAACGATCGCTGCGCTCAAGAAGGAATTGGCCGAAGTGCGAGGCGAGCGAGACCAGCTACGTGAGTTGCTGAACCTTCGGAGTGCGTCTTTCCACGAGCGCGAGCGTCGGTTGGCGAGTTCGCCGGTGCTCGTGCAAACTAGCTTTCTCTGACCATGGGAAAAGGACGAGTCACGCTCAGCGATCTTACGCCTGAAGCCCGCTCCCGGGCCATGGCTTTGCTTGCGCAACAGACGCCGGCTCCGGGCCGCAATTTCGGTCCATCGATCAAGCAGCCGCTGCGCGAGGCAATGCCCAAGGAGCGACGCATTCGCCAGGGTGTCGAGTTGCTCAACAAAACCGAGTTGGCGTTCTTCGATTACGTGCGCGTGCTCCACGCCGGCCATGAGGTGAAGGCCCAGAGTATGCGGTTTCGCTTGGCGAACGGAAGTTGGTTCAAGCCTGACTTCACAGTGCCCGCACTTCGCCTTGCCTACGAGGTGAAGGGGCCGTTCGCGTATCGTGGAGGCTTCGAGTTCTTGAAGATGGCTGCGACTCAGCATCGAGATTTCACCTTCTTCCTCGTCTGGAAGCTGAACGGCGAGTGGGTCAAGCAGGAGATAAAGCCGTGACCCCGGACGGCATATCACAAAACGTCCGCAAGGGCGTGCTGATCTTCCTTGGTGGGGAGTTCACGCTGACGTTCGACGCCGCCTTCATTCGCGACAGGCGGGCCGAGTATCAGGTTTTCCTGGAGAAAGTGAAGGCGCTCCGCCAGCGGGTGTTCGACGATCGGCGCAACACCTGGACCATGCAGGTCGCTCCGGATTCGATCTCGTGCCTGGCTCAGTTGGTCAACTGGGGAATCACGCCCACGAAGGTTGCTCGCGAAAAACTCTCCGAGGAACTGAAGAAGCTCGCGGCAGCCAACGCAGTGATTCAGGCGCAGGCGGAGGTTGAGGTGGTGCTTGAGATTCCGACCGCGCCACACCTGGCCCAGGTGCTGAAGAACTACCAAAAGTCTGGCGTGCGCTTCATGGTTGAAAAGCGCAGGGCCTACAACGGCGACGAAATGGGCCTCGGCAAAAGCCTTCAGGCGCTCGCTGCGATCGAGCTGTCTGGCACCTTCCCGGCCGTCATCGTTTGCCCGCCGAAGCTCAAGCAAAACTGGCTCAAAGAATGCCGGAAGTGGCTTCCGCATCGAAAGGCGAGCGGCCTGATCAACGACCTGGCCGAGATCTCGATCCTCTCGTACACGGAGATCCACAAGTACGTGAACGTAGGCCTGGGGGCAGCCACGAAGAAGGAGCAGAAGGCTGCGTTGGCCGACACAGGCAGATACTTCATTCCGCAAATTCAGCGGTTCCGCAGCATCACGCTCGATGAAGGCCACTTCATCAAGGATCCAAAGAGCAGGCGAACAATGGCCTCACGCGCCATCGTAGAGGCCTGCCAATGCGACTATCGTTTTGTGCTGTCGGGAACGCCGGTGGAGAACCGGCCGGCCGAGCTGATTGCGCCGCTGGAGTTCCTTGGGCTGATGGAACACTTCGGTGGTCGGTATCAGTACCAAATTCGCTACTGCGGAGGGCAGCGGAACAAGTTCGGATTCGAGGCCAAGGGAGCCACGAACACGCTGGAGCTTTACCGGCGTCTGACCGGCCTATGCTACATTCGCAGAAAGAAGAAGGACGTGCTGAAGGAGCTTCCGGACAAGATCGAGTCCGTCTACGAGGCGGAGGTTTCCAACGCGGCCGAACTTCGGAGGATCGAGCAAGACGTGCAGGCTTTCATCGTGGAGCAAAAGGGGAAGATGCTGACCGAAAATCAGGTAAAGGCCATGGCCATGATGAAGCTGGGTATCCTTCGTGAGGCTACAGGCCGCGGCAAGGTCGAGTGGTTGATCGAGTGGGTGGACACGTTCTTGGAGTCCGGAGAAAAGTTCGTGCTCTATGCCTACCACCCGTCTGTGCAGCAGGCTCTGTTAAAGGGCTTGGCCCACTGGAATCCGGCGTCGGTGTTGGCTGGCTGCAAGGACGTAGCAGCCGAGGAGAGGAAGTTCATGACAGACGACACCTGCCGGCTCTTCATCGGCTCGATCGTTGCGGCCGGCTTCGGTCTGACGCTAACCGCGGCGTCGCATATCGGCATCGCCGAACTGATGTGGACGCACTCAAAGCACAAGCAAGTCGCTGATCGCGTGCACCGGATTGGCCAAAAAGATTGCGTGAACGTCTACTACTTCCTGGCTCCGAACACCGTCGATATGCTGATGTGGGAGGTGGTTTCTGAGAAAGATCAGATTGTTACCTCGACAGCCGATGGCGAAGAGGTCACGAAAGACGCGATTCTCGCGAACCTGTGGCGCAAGCTCCAGGCCGCATAACCCGAACCCGAAACCGAACACGATATGACAGTAGCCACTGCTGAAGCGGGCACCTCCGCTTCCGAATCAAAAGCAGGGGAAGATCAATCTGATCTGCCCCTTTCTCATGGTCAGGACAACGGCGATCCCGAAAACGAGTTGCCGCCGCCGCCCATTCGCGAAACCAGTGATTTTCTTCCGTGCGTCCAGGCCGCGGCTGAAACCGTCACCAGGTGCTCGGAGGCGGAGACCAAGAACTACATGGCCACCGCCGATTACGCCTGCCGCCAACTTGCGGTGCAAATGGCCGACCTTTGGAAAGAGGTCTGCCGGGCCGCGAAGAAGGCATCAAACGATGGCGAACGAGCCGCGGTCACCTCGCTCTCCTTCAAGATCAAGGTCGATCAGACGAACCTGCTCGTCATGAGCACGAAGGTCTCCCTCGGATTCTCTCGGAAATTTGCATGCCAGGCCGAGACCACCGAAGACCTGCGACAGGTAAAGCTCAACCTGCAGGGCGAACAGTCAGATGACGGCGAAGACGCCTGATTGACTGATTGGTTTGCAAACAGAACGCTCGCCTTTACAACTTGGCTGTTGACCGGCCTGTAAGGGCGGGCGTACCTCGTAATCTGAGCAAAGGACCCGAAATGAATGCCACTGAAAAAGACCCCGCTGTGGGTCAGATCGAAAGCGTACTCACGGACCTCGTGAAGTGCGTTGTGAACCAGCCTGACAAAGTCTCTGTGATTTCGTCTGTGCATGGCCCGCTGATCGCTCTTGTCGTTCGCCCCGAAAAGTCGGACGTGAGCAGGGTCATTGGTTCGCGTGGCAAGCATTTCAAGGCGCTCGACGTGATCTTGAAAGCGTTGGCCAAAGAGATCGGTCGTGAGGTTCACTTTGAGGTTGACGATAAAGGTCCGCCGGCCGGGCCCGTTGGTCCGAAGCTCTTCAGCTACGGAAAGTTTGATCCGGAGGGATTCGCGAAGGCTAAGGACACGTTCCGGCGCCTCGTCTCGATGTTCATGGAGGCACCCAACTCCGGTGAAGTTGTTGTGGCCGATTTCGGCAACACGACGATCCTCGAAGTTCGAGTGAACAGCGTGGATTACGCATCGCTCTATGGCACCGAAATGACGTTCGACTACGGTGTCGATGGATCGGTGATCGGCTCGATCAAGAACATCTTCGACGGTATCGGAAAGCGTTATGGTCGGGTGTTCCGGGTTGTGCTCGTTGCCACCGGTTAGGTGGTGAGGCGAAAAAAAATCGCATCACTGTTCATTTTCCTCTTTACGTTAACGAAAGGCTAGCTATGGTTTTCTTGTCAGTTGGTTAGCTCACCCGAATCCGAAACCCGAATAACCCGAATCATGAACGATAACGTTGTCCCGTTCTCTTCCGAGAACACCGATGGCCCCGCCATCCTTACTGAAAATCCGCCGCCGGCTTCGTCCGGATGCGGCTTCAAAATCAGCCGAGCCAAGCTCGCCGAGATCCTCGCGACCATCAAGTGGTCCGTGCCTGCGAAGGCAACTATCCCGGTCCTGAGCAACGTCCTGATCTCCTTTGCGGACGGGCGTCTTGCCCTGTCCGGCACGAACATCGATGCTCATTCGATCATCGAGACGGATGTCGTCTCTCGCTCTGGTGGAAGTGTCACAGTGGATGCCCGGACGTTCAGCCAGATCGTGGCTAAGCTGTCCGGCGAAGACATCACCGTCGATGTCCGCGGTACCTCGATCGTCGTTTCCGACGGTCAAAACGAGACCCGTCTCGACGGCATCCCGGCAAGCGAGTTTGTCCCGGTGCCGAGCGCCGAGTACGTCAGCGAGTTCGTCATGTCCGGTGGTCAGCTCAAGGTGGCGATGAGCGCAGCGATTCCCTTTGCGAGCCATGACCACACGCGATACATCCTGAACTCCGTCTACATGGATTTCGCCAAGAAGGCATTGGTCGCAACGGACGGCCGACGCCTGGTGGTTGTCGATGCCCCGGCGCTCAGCGTCGCGAGCACCTCCGGCGTCATCCTGCCGATCCAGGCGGCTGAGACGCTCGCCGGGACGCTGCCCGAAGCCGCCATGGTCTCGGTGGCTCTCGCCAAGTCGGGCCGCTACGTGAAGTTCAACGTGGCCATGGGAACGACGGTTTACACCTACATCTCGAAGCTCGTCGACGGCAACTACCCGAACTACACCCAGGTCATTCCGCGGGAAAGTCCGCGGTTTTCCTGCCGTGTGAAGCGTCAGGAGATCGGCTCCATGCTGGAGCGCCTGCTTGTCATCTGCAACGGCGACAAGCCTTGCGTGAAGTTCAACTTCACTCTGACGGAGGTCCAAGCTTCTGCGATCCGTAGCGGTGTCGGTGCCGGCGATGAGTCGGTGCTGATCGACGGCGAAGGGACGGAGGACGGGGTCAAAGTCGCAATCAATCCGCTCTTCATCTTGCAGGCCGCGGCGGCGTGGGTCGACGATCGCATCGAGATCCGCCTGAAGGACGATGTCAGCCCGGTCACGCTTCACGGCGAAGGAAAGTTGGCGGTGGTTATGCCGGTCCGCCTCGAATAAGTCAGCCCATGGGAGGCGGGGCCTGGTGCTCCGCCTCCTTTTACCCGAACCCGAATCACCCGAATCCCATGACCGACGTTGGAACCATCGTCCTGATCCCGGCCGCGCAGATTGAGCCGGATCCCGAGCAGCCGCGGAAGCAGTTTGACCCGCAGTATCTGAACGATCTCGCCGAGAGCATCGCAGCCGAGGGCCTCCTTCAGCCGATCACGGTTCGCCCGCACCCGAGCAAAGTGGATCATTTCATGATCATTGCAGGCGAGTGCCGGTGGCGTGCTCATTGCCTGAAGGGCATCCAAGCGGTCAAGTGCATCGTGTCCGCCGAGCATGGCGACCCGATTCGCCGTCTTCGGGCGCAGACGATGGAGAATCGGACGCGCAAAGAGATGACGTTCCGCGACGAGGCGCAGGCGTATCAGCGTCTCCATGACATCGGCGACTCGGACGAGGAGATTGGCCGCGCCAACGGTATGTCGGGTGCCCGGGTCAAGACGATCCGCGGGATGCTTTCACTCGGCGATGTCGTTTGGCGTCAGCTCGAATCCGGGGCGATTCGCCGCCGGGTGGCGGAGTGGGTTTGTGCGGAGGTGCCGGCTGAGCACGCCGAGGGCTTGTTGCTCCGGTGCGCCGGCAAGACCAGCAAGCAGGCGATCGCTCTCGTGTCAGACTTCCTCGCCGAGCTGCGTCAGGATCGCCTGGAATTGGCCTTCGACGAAGCCGGCATGGCGGGCGGCAAGGACGTGCTCGTGCGCGAGTTGGCCAAAGCCTTGCTCATGATTTTCCCCCTTGTTGAGGCGGTCGGTGCCGGCGATCAGGCGGTCGCGGCGCGTAGTCTCGGCAACGAGATAGCTCGGTGCCTCCCGAAGGGCAAAAAGACGAAGCGTGCGGCGGCGTTCCTCGCCAAGGCCTGCGCACAGATCGATGCGATTTCCAACCCATGAACAACATAACTATCGGCGATGTGGCAGTAAACAACATCACCAGCTTTACCGGCCTGGTTGATGCGAAGATCGAGTACCTGACTGGCTGCACTCAGTTCCGCTTGCAGCCGCGCGACCTGAAGGACGGCAAGATCCAGGAGGCCGTCTGGTTTGACGAAAACCGTCTGACGGTTGTCCAGAAGTCAGCGGTCGAGTGCTTCCGCACTGAGAACGGGGGGCCTCCTCCGGTCATTCCTGCGCGTCAGTATCCGCGATGAGGTGACGACTATGAAGATGCACCCACTAGAGTTTCGAGCGTTCCGGGAGCCGTATGCGCTCGATGCCATTGCCATCTACATTTCTCAGCGCGTCGGCGATTCGGTTGCCTACGCTGAGAGCATCACCTTCAGGAAGGTGCCGGAGAGTGCTCGTCTCGACCCGGTACTTCGGATCGAGCCCGGCCAGGCGCAGCAGCTCATGGACGAGCTTTGGCGTGCTGGTATCCGTCCGACGGATGGAGCCGGAAGCGTCGGCCAGCTTGCGGCCACCGAGCGCCACCTGGAGGACATGCGGAAGCTGGTGTTTGAAGGTCGAAAAGTCTGATCACCACGATGAGCACACAGATAGCAGTTGGATCGAAGGTGTGGGTGTTTGATGCAAACAAGCGCGTCTATGCGAAGGACGAAAAAGGACGCGCGTTCGGGCCGCCTATTCACCGCGAGCACTGGGTCGAGCGCGAAGTGGTGTCTGAAACGTCACGCAGTTGGATCGTCGGCCGTGGCTGGGAACAAATAAAGGTTCCAAAGAAGGGGCCTCGCAGGGGCGTCTGCTTTTCACTCCAGGAGGTTGAGCAAGATTGCTGGGTGAACAGCCATCGATACCGGATAGCGCAAGCGGTTGAGCGTGCTTCCTACGAGCAGCTCATTGCGATCGCAGAGATCGTCGGATTCAAACCGTCGGCCTGATGCGCTCTCCATCGGCACCAACTGGCATGACGAAGCAAGTTGATCTCGGACAATACATGACCCCCGCCTGGGCAGCCCGTGAGCTTTGGGAGGCTCACTTTTCCGACATCGGATTGGCGGACAGCGTGCTTGAGCCGACGTGTGGTGATGGCCGGATGCTTCAGGCAATTCCGGAGTGCATTCCAGCAATCGGCGTCGAGCTCGATCCTTCGCTCGCCGAGCAGGCAAGAGTACGAACCGGCCGTCTGGTCATTGAGGGGGACATCCTCTC
This sequence comes from uncultured Opitutus sp., assembly GCA_964476565.1. Lineage (GTDB taxonomy): Bacteria > Verrucomicrobiota > Verrucomicrobiia > Opitutales > Opitutaceae > CAMAXB01. The sequence continues at coordinate 24,848 of CAYZBG010000051.1, read as the reverse complement.
GGTCGACCTGCCCAGGTTCAATGTCGTGTTCGGCAATCCACCCTTCCGATCCGGCTTCGTGGAGAAGCTTCTTGAGCGGATCCACGAGAAGATGGATGACGGCAGCCGGTGCGGCCTGCTCGTGCCGGCCTATTTCATGCAGACGCCGTCGCGCGTGATGCGGTGGAACAGGGTCTGGTCACTGTACGCCGAGGTGCTTCCGAGGACTCTGTTCCCCAGGTTGAGTCTGCCTCTGATCTTCGCCCTCTTCACAAAAGACCCGGTGCCAACGCTCTCCGGGATGCGTCTCTTCATCGAGGCACATGCGATCGAGCAGCTCCGACCCGAGTTCAGGGAGATGCTCACGACTGGCAAGGGTCTGTGGCGTCCGGTGGTTGAGGCTGCTCTGCGAGAGCTCGGTGGCCGGGCCCATCTCACCGAGGTTTATCGCGCCGTGGCGAAGCGTCGGCCGTCGGAGAATCCCTGGTGGCGAGAGAAGGTCAGGCAAACCTTGCAGCGGGGGCCGTTCCGCTCCCTCGGCGATGGAGTCTGGTGCCTCAAGGCAGTCGCGAGAAATTTCCGCGAATCACTTTACGCCGAAGCATTAACCGAAAAGACCTAGGAAACTGCATGAAGCAGACGCCCATGAGTCGGCAGATCAAAGAGGAGCTTTGGCGGCAGTTCGACCGCGGAGCATCCCCTGAATCCATCGCGATCCCCGGCGCCAACCTGGATCGAGAGTCGGTCGAGAAGCAGCACCGGCTCTGGCAAGAGTTCAGGCGCCGAAACCCGAGGTAAACACCCATGAAAGACCCGCATCCAGTAAACTTCCCTCAGAGCAATTTCACCTACACGCGTCCGTCGTCCATGACGGAAGACGAGTGTGGCGATCTGCCGTGCTTTCGCTCCAGCAATATGACGATCTCGAAGTGGCGGTTCCCGTCGTTGCGCGAGCGTCTCCGTTTTCTTTTCAAGGGTGAGCTTTGGATGTTCATGCTCATGGACGGACACCCGCCGGTGGCTTTGGCGACGAAGAACCCGTTCGAGGAGGAGAAGAAGAAGTGAGCCCCCTGGATTCCACTTTCCACCGCTTGTTCGTCCGGGCACTGACGAACTGCCTACGGCAAAAGCGATCCGCGATTGCCGATGAATCCCGGCTTCACGAGGTGATCAAAGAGGCCCTTACGTCGATGGGGGTTTCGTTCGAGCACGAGCACGCCTTATCCAAGGATGACATCATCGACTTCCTCCTGCCCTACGGGGTCGGCATCGAGGTGAAGAAGTCAGGGATTTCCGCGCCGGTTTTGCTGCGTCAGGTGGGCCGCTACATGCAGCACGAGAAGGTCACGAGCTGCATCGTGATCGCAAACCGGGTTGAAGGCATGCCCAGCGAGTACCTCGGCAAGCCGGTGGCCACGATTGAGCTTTGGAGGCTGCTGCTGTGACGGCCTGCCAGCTATCGCTTTCGGCCGACGGAATGCCAGACGTTGCCGTCCGCGTTGTGAAGGATCCGGTTGTCGCGTTCGACGATTACGTTGAACGGGTGGGCCGGCGGTGGTATGGTCCCGCGCTTGCCGATGCGAAGCGCAATTTCGGTCACTTCGATGGGATGCGCGGTGACCTTGTCGACGCGCTCAAGTGCTTCGTGCGGAACCCGACCCTGCAGGACGTGTTCGACAAGCATCACAATCCCCGTGGCACCCTGACCGGGTTTCTTTGGCGCCTGCAGGAGGTGATGCAGGAGGATCGCTCATGCCTTCACCCGCTGTTGGACTTCGAGGAGCGTCACCAGCGCGTTTTTCTCCGGCGGGGCTTGCTGGATTACTGCATCTTGCTGCTGGAAGAGCTTGAGCAGGAATGAAGACCTATGGTGCGCTGACTCTGCTGAACGGCTGGTGGGTCATTGAAACGACGCCGGACGTGACGATGCGCGTGAAGCGGGTGTTCCCGCGGTTGCAGCAAACGGCTGCCACGAAGCTCACGATCAAAGCCACGTCGGAAGTGGCAAACGACCTTGAGTGGATCATGGTCAGGTGGCCGATGAGGATGTCGGATGCGGATGCCGCAACCCTTGCCAAGTTTGCCGCTGAACATCGCGACCGCCTGGCGAAGCTCGAATCGATCGTGCGGTCGCCACCCCCTGCCAATCAGTTCGCGCTGGCAAAGCCGCTGCGTGATTACCAGGCGGTGGCGACGAGGCTCTACTTGGAGCAGGGGCATTTGCTCGATGCTGACGAGGTGGGTCTCGGCAAGTCGGCCACAGCCATCGCTTCTTTCACGGACAGGCGGACGCTTCCGGCCCTGGTTGTCGTCAAGGCGCACCTGCCGAAGCAGTGGTCGCGGGAGATCCGGAAGTTTATCCCCGACGCAATCGTTCACGTCATCAAGCAGACCGCGGAGTACCAACTGCCGATCGCCGACGTCTACGTCATCACCTACAACAAGCTCGATGCCTGGTGGGGGCACCTTGTGGGGAAGGTTCGATCGGTCGTCTACGATGAGATTCAGGAGCTGCGGATCAGGACATCGAAGAAGTACCAGGCCGCCGAGTTCCTGAACAGCAAGCTCGCTTTCCGGTTGGGCCTCTCCGCAACGCCGATCCACAACTACGGCGATGAGGCGTGGAACGTGATCAATCTGCTGGCCCCGGACGCCCTTGGCACGCATCAGGAGTTCATCCGCGAGTGGTGCGTCGCCGGCCCGGGTGGCAAGTTCATCGTGCAGAACCCGGACGCCCTTGGCCATCACCTGCGAGATCAAAAGCTCATGGTTCGCCGAACCCGCAAGGAAGTCGGTCGAGTGCTTCCTCCGGTCATTCGCTACGTGCAGGATGTCGAGTTTGATCCGCTGGTCTACAAGGCCGGCATGGGCGCGGCCGACGAGCTGGCGAAGATCATCCTGACTGGCTCCTTTACCGAGCGCGGCCAGGCTGCACGTGAGTTTGATCTGCAGATCAGGCAGCAGACAGGCGTGGCAAAGGCGCCCTACGTCGCCGAGCTGGTTCGGATGCTACTGGAGTCCGGCGAGAAGGTCATCCTGTGGGGCTGGCATCTCATGGTCTACGACATCTGGAAGGACCGTTTGCGGGACTACCGGCCGGTGCTCTTCACGGGTGAGCAGTCCGCGGTCGCGAAGGAGCGGGCGAAGGCGGACTTCATCGAGGGCCGGTCTGATCTGCTGATCATGTCGCTCAGGTCGGGCGAGGGAACGAACGGACTGCAGGACGTCTGTTCGGTTGGCGTGTTCGGCGAGATGGATTGGACGCCGGCCGTTCACCATCAGTGCATAGGCCGACTGGCTCGCGACGGCCAGGAAGCGTCAGTGCAGATTTTCTTCCCGGTTGCTCCGGTGGGGTCGGATCCGGTGATGGCTTCGATCCTCGGCCTCAAGCAGGCCCAGGCGGACGGCATCATGGACCTCGGAGTGTCTCAGGGTGCTGGTGACGTCGCGGTGGACGATTCGCGGATCAAGCAGCTCGCGGTCGAGTACCTGAAGTCGCGAGGCGTTCCGCTGCCGGCGAAAAAATCTGAAGAAATCGTCGTTTAGTTTTCGTTTTCCTCTTTACTTTAACTCCGCGTTTCTCATTGTGGATGTTGTCAGCAGGTCAGATACCCGAACCCGAATCACCCGAACATGAAAACGCTCCGAATCCTATCCAAGCACGCTTCGCTCACTGCCGCTGTCGAAGCCGCCAAGATTGACCTCAGCTACAACGAGCCGCTGGCCCGCCGCGACCTGCGCTCGTTTGATAAGGCCGGTCACGGCATGAAGCCCGTGACCGAGGCCTACGTGGTCGAGCTCGACACCCCTCCGCAGTCCTACAGCACTCTCAATCCGGAGACCGGGAAGGTTGTGGAGGTGTGGTACCGCTTGGATTGCGACATCAAGCTGCTCAACAAGTATAGCCCGTTCCATCACTGCCTGCACGACGGTCCTTTCTATCAGGTCGTCATCGAAGAGACCGAGATCCGGGTCATCACCGAGCACCCGCTGCGGAACGGCAGCGATGCACGGAAGTCCATCAGCGAGATCGGTCTCATCGTCACCAAACTCTGATCGCGACCAACCCGAATCACCCGAACATGACTGCCGTCCTCTCCCTCCCTCCGGTCTCCAAGCGGGACTACGTTACCCCGGAAACGCTCCGGGCGCTGCTCAAGAGCAACCTCGGCCTGAACGCTCGCAAGGTGAGCGTACGCCAGGGGTCGAGCATCCGTTACCTCACGATCGTCGTTCGAGACCCGTCGGTTGACGTGGCCGCGGTGGAAGCCTTTGCGAAGCACTTCTACACCTGGTCGATGGACAACACCGATTACTGCGATGGGCAGAGCGTGAGCGTCAGTTTGAGTTCCAACGTGAAGGAGGCGTTGATCGCGCAGTTCAAGGGCGAGATCCTTGCCTCCCTCGCCGAGGCAAAGGCGCAGGGCGGCAAGACGCTGAGCAACGGAAAGCTGCTCCGCTTTTCGTGTTATGGCTACCACGTCGAGACCAGCGAGAGGCGCGGCAGCCATATCTCACAAATCGATGTCGAGCAGCAGACGCCCTGGGCCGTCGACGCACTCGCCCTGCAGGCCGCGCAGGTCTGATTTTCACCCGCAACCCGAATAACCCGAACATGAACGATCAAGCCACTGAGCAGGTCTCCTACATCGGAGACGCCACGTATTCCCCGGACGATAACAAGATCCGGATTTATCCCTTCCGCCGGCTGAGCCCGGAGGATTACGCCCGCGTGAAGGCCGCTGGCTTCTCATGGGCGCCGAAGCAGGAACTGTTCGTCGCGCCGATGTGGACCCCGGAGCGCGCCGAGCTGGCCGAGGAGCTGTGCGGCGAGATCGCCGACGAGGACAAGAGCCTGGTCGACCGCGCCGAAGAACGTGCCGAGCGGTTCGAGGGCTACAGCGAGAACCGGCTCGCGGATGCCCGGCAGGCAAAGGCCTCGGTTGAGGCGATCACGGAGCATATCCCACTCGGTCAGCCGATCCTTGTCGGTCACCATTCCGAGCGCCATGCCCGCCGGGACGCCGAGAAGATCGAGCGTGGCCTCGGAAAGGCGGTCAAGATGTGGGAGACGGCCAACTACTGGGCGGAACGGGCCAAGGGCGCGATCGCCGCGGCCAAATACAAGGAGAGGCCGGCCGTCCGCGCTCGCCGGATCAAGGGCATCGAGGCGGACCTTCGCAAGGCCCAGCGCAGCCTCGAAGAATACGCCGCCGGTCACGTCTTCTGGGCGCGGCCTGGCCTGACGCTTGAGGAGGCCATTCGCTACTCCGGTTCGGCCGAAGCGCCGCGGTTCTACATGCCGCGCAAGGAAGGCGATCGTCCTGACTTCACCCAGTCCCCGGACGCTTACACGGCGCTGACCCACTCTTATCCCAATCTTTACGCCCCGCGGACCCTGGAGGAGGTGGTTTCGGTCGCGCTCAAGGTGCTCCCGAAGCGGATGGATCGGCTCACGAAGTGGATCATGCACTACGAGAACCGGCTGGCCTACGAGAAGGCCATGCTCGCCGAGCAGGGTGCGTCGGACCTGATCGCCCCGAAGCCGCGGCCCAAGCAGCTCCCCCTGCTCAACTACCGCCAGGAGGTGTTCCACATCGAAAACCGCTACCACCGCGGCCAGATCGACCTGTGGTATCAGGTCGAGATGAAGAAGGCCGAGTACGTGAAGATCGGCAACGACTACCGCGGGACACGGGTGGTCGACGGCACGCATCGCGTCCGGTCTGCGATGCTCTTCACGCACATGCACCCCGGGCTCCGGAATCAGCTCGTGAAACTCATCAATGCTGACGGTTCGCTCCCCCGGTGCGTGCACGTCGTCGTTTTCCTGACCGACAGTGGGGTGCACGAGAAGCCTGGTGCTGAGGCTGCTGCCGCCGCGGCGAAGGCCAAGGCCGAGGAGGCCGAACGGCGCTGTGCTGAGAAGCTGGAGGCGACCCGGAAGAGGTTGGAGGCCGCAGAAAGGCAGAAAGCGGAACGAGCGGCGAATCCCGAGCTCGCTGAGTTCGAGGCCCTGAAGGCCGCGAAGGCGAACGGGCCCGTCGTCAAGGTTGTGTCTGCCAACCAGCTCTTCCCGACGCCCATGCCACTCGCTCGCAAGCTCGTTGAGCTGGCTGGCCTGATGTCGGGCCGGCGGGTCTTGGAGCCGAGCGCCGGGACGGGCAACCTTGTCCGGGCTATCGCCGGCAACGCGATGGGCTTCGATTGCTGCAAGATCGTAGCGGTCGAGCAGTCCCCTGCCCTGGTGGAGTCGCTCATGGAGATGCGGAACCGGACGGTCTACGCCAACGAGGAGACCTTCCGGATCGTGCAGAACGACTTCCTCGAATGCACGCCGGAGGAGCTTGGCCTGTTCGATGCGGTGGTGATGAATCCGCCGTTTGAGAATGGGGCCGACATCCGGCACATCCAGCACGCGCTGACGTTCCTGAAGCCGGGCGGGGTGCTCGCGGCAATCTGTGCGAACGGCCCGCGCCAACAGGCGACCCTGCAGGCGATCGCCGAACACTGGGAGGACCTCCCGGAGGGCTCCTTTGCCGCTCAGGGCACGAACGTCCGCACCGCAATGCTCGTCCTCAAAAAGTAAGCCATGAGCGCCATCAAACTACTCACCCTTGTCTGGGAAAAGCACCAGACGACCGCATGGGAGGCCCTAAACCATTGCATGAGCGACGCCGTCAAGCTCGCCATCGGTGCGAAACTCGAATGGAAGCCGAAGGACTTTGACACCATCCGCGACCGCTTCCGGCCGTGGCATTGGTTGGGCGAGCATGGCTGGGAGCGGTCCTATGCTCTCGCCGTGTGGACGGACGCTACGAGCTTCATCAAGGCGTTCGAGGCCCACGCGAAAAGAAAGCCGTTCCTTGCGAATGACGTCAGTGCGCAGGGAATGGCGGAAGGCTATGCTCATGCCAATTCTCAGTGCCGCCAGCGTGGCCGGATCGCCCTTGGGTCGGAGGTGTGGATCGACAACGTCCGCTACGCATGTACGTCCATCACGAATGAGCGGATCGTCCTGACCTCACGGCCGAATGACGGAGGCAAGCGCAAGATCCTGAAGTTGACCCGAGAGGATTGCGCGGCGCTGTGGCCGGCACCGAAGCGTGCCAAGAAAGGCTCATCCACGGGGGAGTCGACCGAAGCAGCATGAGCACAAAAGACGAAGACGAGGCGTTCGCCCGGAAGTGGCTCATTCAAGCTGAGGGCCGGCCTATCGAAATGGATGCCGCTGCGCGGGATCGTTTCCACGAGCGGCTTGGATTGCTGGTCGATTTCTTGGGTGCTCTCCGTGAAAGGAATGCCAAATGAAGGATGATCAATCGGTCCTTTCCCTGTCGGACGATGTCCTCAAAATCTGCGCCCGGTACTGGAAGTCAGGTAAGGATGGCCCCGCTCCCACGTGCTGCCGGGGCTGCCCGCTCATGAGCCCGTGCCATGCCGGCTGTGTCACGACAGTTCAGGGGATAAAGGATCACGTTGCGCGGCTGAACGAAGCGGCGGAACAGCTTTCCGCGCCCAATGTTCAAGTCGGAGGTGTCTCGTGAGTCAGGGCACGCTACCGCTCGAATCAGCAGCCAGGCCAGTGCCTGCGTGGGTCTCTGGCCCTTTGGGCAAGCTTCCCGTCCTTTCGATCAGGCAGCCATGGGCCTGGTTTATTTTGCACGGTGGCAAGAACATCGAGAACCGGTCGCGGCGGACCAATCACCGCGGCTGGTTTCTGATCCACGCATCAAAGTCCGACGTGTTCAGCGAAACCGCTTCCGCGCTCTACTTCGCTCATAACACCTGCAAGATCCCGCGGTCGAAACTGCCGGTGCTGGACGACCTGGTAAGAGGAGGCATCGTCGGCATGGCCAAGCTCGGCAACTGCGCTAGCTTCCACGAGAGCCCGTGGTTCGTCGGTCCGTGGGGCTACGTGCTGGATGAAGTTCAACCGTTGGAGTTCTACGCGTGTGCCGGGCGTTTGGGTTTCTTCCCGCTCCCCCTTCCTCTTCAATCATGAAGCCGCCAACTCGCGCCCCGTTCTACGCGACGCTCTACCCCGGTCTGTGCGACATCGCACGGGCCCGCGGCTACGCCCTTGCGATTCACGGCACGGTCACGTCCGACCTGGACCTTATCGCCTGCCCGTGGACGGAGGAGGCGGTCTCGGCCGAGGAACTGCGCGATGCCCTCATGCAGCACATCGGTGCCCTGGACTACGAGGGGATCACCCGGCGGCAGTTTCCGGACAACGAGGAGCTGGTTCAGCAAATCCTCAAGAACGAGCGCGCCCGGAAGAAAGAGCCGCACGACGAAACTGGCGCCTGTCTCAAGCCGCACGGCCGGCGGTCATGGAACCTCTACCTCGATCACGGCTGCAGGGTGGACCTGTCCATCATGCCGAAGAATGACGGGTTGGATGCCATGCGCAAAGAGCGCGACGAATGGCGCGAGCATCACGTAAAGCTCCTGGCCCGCGGGAAGGTGATGCTTCGTGACGTGCTGCTGTTTCGGTCTACCCTGGAGGCAGTGGAATCGGCGACGGAACTGCATGCTCGATGCGGTCGCATCTACGATCTCGTTTGCGCGTGCCTTCGACCGAGGAAGTGAGGATACCGATCCAGCTTAATTTACACGATGAACACCCAATACAGATTCCGCCTCTCCGTCGAAATGCCGAACGGCGAACAGAAGCACAGCGCCTTCAACGTCGATGCCTACATGGCCAGGGCTGCAAAGTGGGACCCTTATGACCTATGCAGCGATTCGATGACCGCAGCAATCGCGGATGGCGTGACGAGTCTCGGAGCCGCAAAAATCGATGCCGAACGCGAGAAACTCGCTACAGAAATCGCCTGTGTCCTGACCAAGCATATCATGGATGCGATCAAATCCCGCGACCTCCGAAATGGTTACGCGCAGTAGCCGATAGCAAGCGAGCGGTGAAGTGATCCAGCATTTGCTCGACACGTGACCGCCCGGTGGGCACACCGCATGAGCCGGCGCAGGATTTCCCCTGAGTCCGAATAACCCGAACCCGAAATGAAGACTGCAAAGATCAAATGCCTCTACACCGAGATCTGGCCGATCGAGAAATTGGTCGAGAATCCGAAGAACCCGAATCGGCATCCGGAAGATCAGCTTCGCGTCCTGGGCCATCTCATCGTGGCGCACGGGTGGCGAAACCCAATCGTGGTGTCCCGCCGGTCCGGGATGGTGGTAAAGGGCCATGGGCGCCTTGCGGCAGCTCGCCGCGCCGGCCTGCAGGAGGTGCCGGTCGAGCTTCAGGAATACTCATCGGAGGCTGAGGAGCTGGCGGACATGATCGCCGACAACCGAATTGCCGAGCTGTCGGAGCGCGACGAGTTGAAGGTGCTCGATGTCCTCAGCACGATCTCCACCGATGGTCTGCCGTCCCTGGATGCCGGCTACACAGAGGCCGAGTTTGTGTTGCTCACGGAGCGGCTCGAAGGCCAGGTCGAGCGAAACAGGGCTGCGAGTGCTCCGGTCTTCCAATACAACATCGTCTTCCGGGACGAGAATCAGCAGCAGGAATGGTTTGCTTTCATCCGCCGGTTGAAGGCCGATTTCCCCTCCCAACCGACGACGGCTGCCAAGCTGATCGCGTTCATCGAGCGCCAGATGAAAGGCTGACCCATGGCCAAGAAGGTATTCCTCATCAAGGGCTACATCGACAAGGACGTGCTCACCGCTGCGAAGGAGCGGATCCACTACATCTTCGACCTGTTCGACACGGTCTGTGTCGGGTTCTCCGGTGGGAAGGACTCCCTCGCCGTGCTCCACCTAGTCAAGGAGGTCGTCGAAGAGCGAGGCGGCGGCAAGGTCAACGTCGTCTTCTACGACGAAGAGCTGGTCCCGGACCGCGTGATCAACTTCGTCGACAGCTACCGCCGGATGCCCTGGGTCAACATGATCTGGCTGGCTGTGCCTCTCGCCTCAACGAAGTTCATCCTGGGCCGCACGTTCGATTACATCCAATGGGATCCGAAGCGCGACTGGGTGCGGCCGAAGCCGGAATGGGCCTACAGCCTGCCGGCGGGTGACGAGCGGGTGCTGGATCAGTATTCGCTCGATGACCTCCTGCTCTCGATCCTCAACCGGCCGGGCCGGGTGGCGTTCCTGAACGGAATGCGGGCCGCCGAGAGCCCGAATCGCCTACGGGCCTCCCTGGCCAAGCAGCACGACACCTTCATCAACCAAACCTCCCCGCGCTCGGCCGCATGCAAGCCGATCTACGACTGGGAGGAAAACGACGTCTTCCGCTTCTTCTTCGAGCGCCAGATCAAATACTGCCAGATTTACGATTACCAGATCATGGCTGGCCTGAAGCTCCGGGTTTCCACCCCGCTGCACGCCGAGGCCGCCAAGCTGATCGGCAAGCAGCGCGTGGTCGACCCTGACTTTTACAATCGGATACTTCGGGTCTTCCCTGAAATGGCTGTGCAGGACCGATACTATTCGGAGCTGAACACCGACCACCTCATGGAGAAGTACGGCAAGTCGTTCGCTGGCATCCGCGAATACATCATGGAGCGGTACGGTGGTGAGGGCGGCCAGCTTGAGCTCGCCCTCAAGCGGCTCGATGCGATCGAAAAATCCAAGGGCTATTTCCCGACGGACTACGTCCTCGGCTACTTCATCGGCGGCGCGATCAAGCGGATGCTCGTGCCCAAAGCCGTTCTCACCCGTGATTGCCTGGCAAACTCGAACTCTCCCGTATGATCTCCGAATCACCCGAACCCGTCCTGTTCCCGTCCGATCCGATCAGCAAGATCCAGTGGCTCGACGCAGACTCCCTGCGCGGTAACCACTGGAACCCGAACTGCGTGCTCGATCCCGAGCTTCGCCTGCTGGAGCGGTCCATCCTGCGCACCGGGTGGATTCAGCCCATCTTGATCAACAGCTCGCTCATGGTCATCGACGGCTTCCATCGCTGGAGCCTGTCCAAGATCAGCGAGCCGCTGCGCGAGCGGTACGGCGGCAAGCTCCCCTGTGCGGTCCTGGACATCCCCGATTGGGAGGCCATGATGATCACGGTCCGGATCAACCGCGCCAAGGGCTCACACGTCGCCTTCCGGATGTCCGAGCTCGTCAGCGAGCTGGTGGAAAAGCACGGCGTCGACCCCCAGCAGATCGCACTCGAAATGGGTGCTACGATCGACGAGGTCGAGCTGCTCATGCAGAAGGACGTCTTCCGCGTCCGGGACATCCAGAACTACAAATACTCGAAGGCCTGGGTGCCCACCCCGGAAAGCAAAGCATGAAGATCCGCGACTGCTCCTTTGCCGACATCCAGCACTTCGCTTCCCGGGCCGCAAAGGAGCGAGTCTCGATCACGGACACGCGCGACACGCGTTGGCATGCCGCCTACGACGAAGCCGGCAACATCGTCGGTTGCGGCGCCGTCATGTTCACCCGCCAGACCGCCAGGCTGAAGGCGTACTTCATCGAACCTTCCATGCGCGGCTCAGGCCTCGGTTCCGCCCTGGTCCAAAAGGGCATCGACACCGCGCTCGACAATCCCGCAATCAACACCATCGAGGTCTTCTCGGTGAATCCAAAATTCTTTCTGGCCAAGGGCTTTACGCGCTTGAAAGACATCCGCGATGGTGTTACGCATCTTATCAAGCGGGCATAGGCTCGCTCTACCCGAACCCGAATCCGAACCCGAATCATGAATTGGTACAACGGCTTCCCGCCGCAACAGCGCAGTCGCGCACTCTCCTGGCTCCGTGCTCAGCAGGCCGCCGGCCGCTTCCCCATCAAGCCAGAACGCTGCATGGCCACCGGTGCCACCGAAGGCATCATCGACTTCCATTCCGAGGACTACAGCGAACCCTTCGGCCCGCACATCGGCGCCTATCAGTTCAGCTATTTCACGCACATGCTCCTCCACTGCCGCTTCCGTAGCCCGGAGGCATGGGCACGCTACCTCGATCTCCTCCGCCGCGGCGCCTGGTGGCCGCCTGCCAAGACCCGGGACTTCGGCATGGTCCGCGAGTTCCTTGCCGGCGGCCATCCCCCCCGTGAGTTCCGCGATCGCCGGCCCGTCCTGATCTTCGACTCGATGAAGCTCCACGCCACGACCGGCGAGACCACTCCGCCCGATCCTCAATCATCCTTCTCATTCCGATGAAGCCCGCCATCCATTGCTCGTGCTCTGACATTTGGCCGATCGCCAAATTCCAGAACCACCCCAAGAACCCGAATCGCCACAGCCACGAGCAGATCGCCCTGCTCGCCAAAATCATTCAGGTCCACGGATGGCGCCGGCCAATCGTCGTCTCCACACGCTCCAACCTGATCGTTAAGGGCCACGGCCGCCTCATGGCCGCCAAGGTCGCCGGCCTGACCGAGGCCCCGGTCGAGTTCCAGGACTACGAATCCGAAGCCGAGGAGCTCGCTGACCTCGTAGCCGACAACCGTGTGGCCGAGTTCGCCGAGGTAGATCAGGCCTTTCTTCAGGGCATGATCGCCGAGCTTTCAAATGTCATCGACGTCGACCTGACCGGCTTCTCCGAGAAGGCCCTCGCCTCCCTCAACTCTTCGCTTCCCCAGGAGGCTCAGCCCAGCACCGAGGCCAAGCCCAAGAAGCAGCGCCAGCACAAGATCGGTGCCCGCGTGGTCCAATACAACATCGTCTTCGACGATCAGCTTCAGCAGCAGCAGTGGTTCGCCTTCCTGAAGCACCTCGCAACCAAGTATCCGGAGAAGGAAACCATCGGCGATCGCATCATCGCAGCCATCGCTTCGTAATGCCATGAAACTCGAAGGCGTATTCAAGCGGCATCCCGGTGGCAGGCCGCCAAAGATCAGCGAGGAAATCACGGAGAAGATCATGGTCTACATCCGCTCCGGCGCGTACGTTGAAACCGCGTGCGTCGCCTGTGGCGTAGTCAAGCAGACCTTTTACAACTGGCTGAAGATCGCCAACGCTGCCCGGGTCAAGATCGAGGCAGGCGAGTCCGTCACGCGCAAGGAGCGCGAATGTGTAAAGTTTTTGGACGCCTTAGAAAAGGCGATGGCCGAAGCCGAGATGATCGACGTCATGACCATCCGTAAGGCCTCAACCGAAAACTGGCAGGCCGCGGCGTGGCGGCTGGAACGCAAGTTCCCGGACAAGTGGGGCCGTCGCGACACGGTGCGCAACGAGCTTTCGGGCCCGAACGGCGCTCCGATCGAGACCGTGAACGCAAACACGAACGTCAATTCGTCGCTCCCCCTGACCGAGGAGGATCAGAAAGCGTATCTGGATCGTCATTTCCGCAGGTCGATGGAGGACAGGGAGGATGAACATGCAGGAAGCCCCGCAGGCGCCATCGATCCCAAAGCGTCAGATACAGCTTGAGCAACTGCCGCTGGCCGGTGATTCGGCCGCTCTGCGTGCTGCTTGCTTTCTGAGTCTCGCGACGTTCAGCGAGACATTCTATCCGGGCTGGGAGGCCGCCCGCTTTCACCGGCTGCTCGCGCGGAAGCTGGAGGACTGCCTTCGCCGGAAGATCAAGCGCCTGATCATCAACGTCCCTCCGCAGCATGGGAAGAGCCGGTTGGCATCGATCACGTTTCCGGCCTGGGCGCTGACAAAGTTTCCGACGCTGCGAATCTTTCAGGCCGGTCACACGGGCGAGCTGTCGCGCGGGTTCTCGATGGAGGCGCGGACGCTCGTCAGTAGCGATCGTTACCGGCAGCTCTTCCCGTCGCTCATTAACCCGAAGGTCAACCGTCAGGATCACTGGCAGACGCGGCTCGGTGGCTACTACTACGCGACGTCGGTGGGCGGCGGCACCGGTATGCCGGCCGACATCATTTTGATCGACGATCCACACCGGGACCGTGCCGAGGCGAACTCGAAGGCGGCGCGAGACAGAGTCTGGCAGTGGTTCACGTCGACGGCCATGACCCGCCTGGCTCCGGATGGCATCGTGATTGTGATTCAGACGCGCTGGCATCGGGATGACTTGGCCGGCCGGCTGCAGGATCCGGTTCAGGTGGCCAAGCTCAACGAGGCCGGATTCAAGGACATGAACTTCGAGGTGCTCAGCCTTGAAGCGATCTGCGAGAATCCTGCGAAGGATGCGCTCGGCCGTTCGTTCGGTGACGCGTTGTGGCCGGAGGTCCGAACGGCGCAGTGGTTGAACGGTCAGCGGCTGATGATCGGCAGCTTCGAATGGAACGCCCTTTACCAGCAGCGGCCGAACCCGCCCGGCGGCAACGTGGTCGATGTCACGAAGGCCAAGGTCATCAAGGCGGACCAAGTGCCGACCGGGATCGAGCTGCTCCGTGGCTGGGACTTGGCCCTGGGCGAGAAGAACCTGTCGGACTACTCTGCCGGCGTCCGAGGCGGCATCGATGCAAAGGGCAACCTCTACATCGTGCACGTCGACCGTGGAAAGCGGCGCTGGGAGGACCAGCGGGCTCGGATCTTTCATTACGCGGATCGTGAGTCGATCGGCGGTCGAATCGGCATCGAAGCGGTCGGTGCCTGGGAGACCGCGGCCATCGCGATCCGGGAGAAGTACCGTGGCCAGGTGATTGTGACGAGCTACTCACCGTCGGTCGACAAGCTCACCCGTGCCTTGCCGTGGCTGGCCAAGATCGACGGCGGCATGTTTTACATCGTCGAGGGCGAGTGGAATCAGGACTACCTGGACGAAATCGAGCAGTTCCCGAACTGCGCAAACGATGACCAGGTGGACGGCACGACGGTCCTCTGGGAGATGCTGAAAAAGGCCGGTCGCACCCTCCTGGCATGAGGCAGACGCAGAAAATACCAGCCATTTCTGGACGAGATTGGGCCTGCTCGCCTCTTTGAGGACACACCGCGCCATGCCTCGAATCTTTGGAAATCCCTCTGCAAAATCGGTGTCGGCTATCCGCTCCAAGGGGGCGTTCGTGGATGCGCTCCGCAGCAACGACCAAGCAGCCCTTCACGGCATCCGTGGCGGCGATCCTGCCCCTGACGGCAAGGCCGCCGGCCCCGGATTCGGTTTCATCGACGTGATGCCCGGTATCCGGGTGCACAAGTTCCACGGCTTCGACTCGTACTTGAAGGCGGCCACGAGCAAGGTGTGGTGCCTGGCGAAGGCTGTAGACATCACCGCGAACGTCGTGATCTCGACCGAGATGTCGATCGAGTCGCGAAACCAGGAGGAGGGCAAAAAGCCTACGGTACGAGTGCCGCCTGAGTTGGCCCGGCTGCTGGAGAACCCGAATCCTCACGACACGATCTCCGAGCTGCTCTACCTGTGGGTTGGCCACATGAAGCTCACGGGCAACGCGTTTTGGTTCAAGGACGAGATCAACGTCAAAGGTCAGCCGAAGTCGATCTTCGCGCTCAACCCGCGCAACGTGGAAATCGTTCCGTCTCGGACGTCGAAGATTGCCAAGTACCTGTACCGGGTGAACGGGAACGAGATCGAAATCGATCCGGAGGAGATGATCCATTTCAAGCGGCCGAACTGGAACGGCGGCCTGCTCGGTGTAGGTGACGTGGAGCAAGGCGAGTCGCTCTACAACGAGTTCATCAACCGATCGCTCTACGCTGAGCGCGTCATGCAGAACGGCGCCCGGCCGTCGTCCGTGCTCGTGAAGGACGACTTTCAGGGCAGCGAGGAGGAGTGGGCGCGGCTGAAGGCTCGCTTCAACGACCAATACGGCGGCGTGGAGAACACCGGCAAGGTGGCATGGCTGACCGGCAAGTGGAGTCTCCTGCAGCTCGGCATCACGGCGCATGACATGCAGGAGATGGAGAAGGCGAAGATGACCCGGGAGGAGATCTTCATCAACTCCGGCGTGCCGCTCTCCGTCGCCGGCTTTGGGGCAGCCAACTACGCCACGTCGAAGACCGACGACATCCTCCACCGCAAGAACACGTGCCTGCCGCTGATCAATTGGTTCGCCGATCGCCTGAACGCGCCCGGCGCCTTTATCCAGCTCTGGGATCCCAGCCTGAAGCTGGACTTCAAGCTGCAGGGCCTGATCGATGTCGAGCAGGTGATGCGTGACTACGGCCCGCTCTGGGATCGAGGCGGCCTGACATCGAATGAGCTGCGTGTGCTGTGCGGTTTGCCGAAGGTGAGCGATCCGCTGCTCGATCAGCGGTTCATTCCCGGCGGCATGGTTCCCCTGGAGCTTGCCGGCATGAACTACGATGAGACGGCCCTGCCGCCGCCCGTTCCTGCCCCGTCTGGCCCCACCACTCCGCCTGCCCCTGGCGCGGCCCCCTTGCCGGTCGAAGGCGATCCAGCAAAGCCGAAGCGGCCTCCGGTGGCCACGGCCGCCTGACGCCCGATGCGCCTCGTTACGCCAGCCCCGGAGTGCCCATGCCGGCCACTATCGGCTAGAAAGCTGTTGGCCTGCTACCGCACGTCCAACGTCCCGCCCGGAGCCGATGCGAAGGCGGTCAAGGCCGCGGCGCCGAAGATCGTTCGCGACATGGTCCGGATGCGGCGCATCCTCATGGTTCAGGGAATGCGGGCCATGCGCTCGTTCCTGACGTCGCACTTCACCGAGCGGATTGAAGCGGTGGTCGCCCGGGTCAACTCGCATTTCGGCGTGGCCAGCATCGATGCCGTCAACGCGAAGGCTCAGGAGATCCTTCCCAATCAGCACCGCGAGATTTGGCGTCAGGCGATCGAGGAAGTGCTGGGCCGGGACGCCGCGCTCTCGCTCCTCAACGAGTACCTGCCCCAGGTGCAGAGCGTCACGGCGAAGGCACACGAGGGGACCACGATCTTGCTCGGTGGCCGGGTGGAGCCGCAGTCGTCCGCGCTGATCTATCGCCGGGCGCAAATGCTTGCCCGTCGGGTCACGTCGATCAACGACGTCACCCGGCAGCGTCTGGCGACTGTGATCGCCACGTCCATCGACGAGGGCAAGACGGTGGCCGAGGTGGCCAAAGACGTGATGGGCTCGATCCCGGAGGTTGCTACCTCGCGCGTTCCGACGATCGTTCGCACAGAAGTAGGCCGGGCGGTCGACGAAGGGACGAAGCAGGCGCTCAGGGATTCGAGCACGGTTCGCACGGTCATGGTTATCGGGTGCCAGGCCCGGGAGCCACGCGGGCCGCTCTACCGGGGCGAGCCAACGTGCAACATCACGGGCGTGCCGGTGCAGGACGTGGACCTGCTGGAATGGCACGCTAACCATACCGGGACCCTCTGCCCGGAAACTTTTTGGTGACAGGCAATTACGTCTTTACGAAGTATCGACTTTTCGGCTACAATGCTAGTGATGGAACCCGAACTGAACCCGAAAAGAGATTACTCATATAAGATCGATCACGCCAAAGAGCGCTATCACACGGATCCGGCCTACCGGGCTAGGGTTTTGGCTCAATCCAAGGCTTACCGGGCGCGGAACCTGGAAAAATGTAAGGCGCGATCAAAAGCGTACCGTAATGGTCCGGCCCGAGAAAAGTTGCTTGAAGCAAAGCGGAAAGATCATGCCGAAAAGATGGCTGCTGACCCAAATTTCAGAAAGGACTACTTCAACCGTCCCGACGTCAAAGCTCGCAAGCGCGAGTACGACCGAAAACGCCGGGCGGAACAGGCTGATAAACTGAGTGCTCAGCAAAGGGCATGGCGTGAGGCAAATAGCGATCATCTGAACGCCTACTGCCGGAAAAAGCGTAAAACCGATCCTCAGTACGCCGTAGCGAACAACATGCGGTGTCGGTTAAACATCGCACTCCGATCCGGCGGTCTGCGTCGGGACAAGCCGCTGGCTAAACTTATCGGCTGCTCGATTGTCGAGCTGATGGCGCACTTGGAGCGCCAATTCCAGCCTGGGATGTCCTGGGAGAATCGAGGCCACCGCGGTGATGTCTGGCACGTCGACCATGTTAAGCCGTGTTCGTCCTTCGACCTGACAGATCCAGTCCAGCGAGCGGAGTGCTTCCACTACACGAATCTTCAGCCATTGTGGGCGGTGGAGAACATTCGCAAGGGAGGCGTCAGAAAGCGGCGGGCAGCACGGGCCGCGGCTTGACACCGGAAGGCTCCGGGCAGAAACATCTGCTCTGCTAGTCTAGGACCTGAAACAGCTCTCGGTGGCGTAAAAGAGAGAGGATGCGCCTTCCACCCCGCAGGACTTCGTTCCGCCAAGAAGTCCGTCCTGCGGGGTGGTCTCTTTTTTGTGAGAGGCTGAAGAATCGTTCGATTCTTTTCATTTTCCTCTTTACGTTAATCGGGATTTGTGTTCTCCTCCTTGGGTCAGCAAGTCAGATACCCGAACAACCCGAACATGAAAGCATCCTCCGTCCGTGTATCCACCAGCCGCTACGAGTTCGCCCATGGCCGCAAGCCGCGCGGCTTTGGCGTGTGGGCCTTCGAGATCATCACCGGCACGATCGAGATAATCCCCGGCAGCATGAGCTACTCGGAGGCCAAGAAAGCCGCCCAGGAGATCGCCGCCAGCCGGAACGTCTCCGAGATCCACGTTGGACCCTGAACTCAACCCGAACCCGAATCACCCGAATCCCATGAGCGATAAATCCCTGATCGAAACTGTGCACCTGGTCCTGAGCGGACCGGACCTTCAGCACTCGGACCGCTATGCGGCCGAATCCGAGGCGAACGAGCGTCGCGACTACATCGTGAAGCAGTTCGGAGCGAAGGCCGCGGTGGTCAAGCAAGAGGTCGACCACTCCTTCAAGGTTGGCGATGAAGCAACGTTCCGCGTCTACACGGACGCGCACGCCGGCTACATCGTGGCGGTCAGCAAGAGCGGCAAGCGCGTCACGTTCCAGGCCGGCAATCAGAAGCTGCTCAACGGCTCGGGGTCCGGTGAGCCGGATGCGCTGACCTTCACGCCGGGAGGCTTCATTGGCCACACGGAGGGCAAGCAGCGGTGGTCGGTGGAGGCGGATCCGGACGGTCAAAAGACGGTCTTCACGTACCGCGGCAATGGGGTGTGGAAGCAAGTGGGCCATCGGACCGGCTCGCCTGGCTGCTCGCTCAAGCGCGGCCATCACCCGTACTACGACTTCAACTTCTGACGCCATGGCGAACTCATGCAAGGAACGCCGCGGCCCGATCGGATTCCGCGGTCACATCGAAATCCTCCGTCGCACCGGTGGTGACATCGAGCTGTGGCTGGCAGCTCACATCGGGCACCTCTACGACGACGTGAAAGAGCTTCGCAAGGAGAAGGCTAAGCTGAAGGCTCGGCTCACGCGGCTGGAGAGCCAGCAGTCATTCCGAGGAAAGGGCGAGCCATGATCCGAGAAGCTACCGACGATGAAAAGATGGGCATGGCCTGGTGGAACGAGATGTCGCTCGCTGAGCGGATTCATGTGCTCGATGAGGCTGAGCGCGTGCGTGGCCAGGCAAGCTCAGTATCCGACGCATGGGCGCTCTGGAAGGCCGGCAAGATCCGCATCGCTGGCGCGAGGCCGGCGTGTGTCGTGAAGGCGGCCCTACCAAACTGCCGCGGCCTACACCGATCACCAAAGAAAGGCGTAAGCCGATGAGCGGTAGAATGCAAAAAAACGACCTCCTCACCGATGAGGACCGCAAGTGGAAGCCTCGCAACAAACAGGCGGCGCTGGTCGTTCGGCCGGCGCACTGGCTACATCAGCCACTTCCAGAGAAACGCTTTCTTCCCTCGCCCGCCGAACAGCACGCGGAACACGTAGCCGAGCTGGAGCGCAACGCAGCCATTGCTCGTGCCGAAGCCGAGAAACGCGAAGCAGTGATCGCGGAACGCGCAAGGCTGCGTGAGGAGGCGAAGAAGACGCCCATTGCCCGCTGCCAGTGGGCACGCAAAGAACTCATCGCGATTCACAAGCGGAAAGGGCTCCCGAAACCCACATGGGAGCAGATCCGCGCATACCAGCGGTCACGCCCTGGTTACGGCGCGCCTCTGCATAACACGGAGGTGAGCCGCGGCACGTAGTGCCGTTGGCTCCAGCGACTTGTTAAGCGTCTGGGAATCTATCGAAACCAAAACCAACATGAAGAAACGACCAAATGCTGCCGCCATCGAGGCGGAGATCGTCGCTCTCGACGAGTGCAAGAAATACGTCCCGCGCCTGACCAAGTTCGGCGACAATAACCACGAGGCCCTCGATGCGGCTGTGTCGGCCCTGAGCGACCGCCTGAGCGTGGACATGGCCTACGAAATCGCAGGAGAAGGCGAGCCCTCACACGAGGATCAGGCGAAGATCGACGCGGCTCTCTGGCTCGCAGGCGAACGCGACAACTCGCTTTCCTCGGAGTGGGACGACTACAAGCCCAAGAAGGCGAATGCTTCCGCCTAAAACGCGGATCAGCCACGCGGAAAATGAAGACACGTAAACAGGACCGGGAATCGCCCGCGTTGGGCTGTGGCCGCTTGGTTCGGCGAGGCGTGATACGCCTGCAAATCGTAGCCAACTGGATTACCTACTTGGCTGGCATGCATCATTGCGCCGAAGTGAGACATTCCCGGCGCGACGCGGATGAACTCTGCCGAGAATATAGGGCGAGGTGGCTAGCCCGCTCAATCGAGCTGCATCAAAAACTACATCAGCCTGACGCTCCTTCGCCGAACACCTCAGTGACCGACGCGAATCGTTCGGCCTAGCGGCTCGGCTCCGCTCTCAAACTCATACCATGAAAGCACCTTCAAAAACCAAACTCGGCTTCGATTTTGCGCTGGGCGGCTTCATGGTCGCTGCCGCTGTATTTCTCCGCCCGTACGATTTTGATAACATCGTTATTGCAGGCATCGGCCTTATCTGGATCGCCGACGCCGCCGTAACGCTCGACCGGCACTTCTGATGCAGACACCATGAAAACAGGAATCGAACTCATCACCGAAGAGCGTGCTCGGCAAATCTCCGTGGAGGGGTGGACGCCTGAGCACGACGACACGCACACCCGCGGCGAGCTGGCCGCTGCAGCCGATGCGTACCGGATCTACACCGACTTACTTCTTCAGCATGGCGACAAGCTACCTCCTTGCTTCATTCCCAGGCAATGGCCGTGGGACAACCGGTGGTGGAAGCCGTCAAGGGATCCCGTGCGCAATCTCGTCAAGGCGGGTGCTCTGTATCAGGCGCAGGCCGATTACTTCCGCCGGCACAACCGGCCAGAAGAATTCGAGCTCGTGGCGGAAGACTGCGTGCGGCTTGTCGCCCAGAAGATCGACGAACTGCTCAAGGCAACCCCGTCTCCGGCATGAGCGTCTTCCGATCCGGTTCCTTCGCCTGGGTGACCTCTCCGGCCTCGGTCTACCTGCACAAGGAGGCAGTTATCCTGGGCCGTGCTCCGTCTGGCCGGATCCGAGTCCGGATGATCGAGGGCGGCCGAGAGGTCGAGTTCGACCAAACTGACCTTTCGCTCGACAAGCCGGCAGCCGTGCTCAGAGCAGAAGCGAAGGCCGAGGCTCACGAGGTCCGGGCGGCCCGGGTGACCCCGACAGGCATCGTCCGGCCGGCCGTCTCGTTCAGTGATCTCTTTCCATCAACCCGAACCCGAACCTGAAATGAAAACCAGATACGCCATCACGCACGTCAACAGCACTGGCCGGCGCATGATCTCCATGCCGAACGAGCCGCATCACCACCACGACACCGATGAGGCTGCAGAGGCCGCCATGCACCGCTTCGTCGAAGCGAACAGCTACACGCGGCTGACGAGTCTGTTCGGCCCGAATGTCCACACGTTCGAGATCCGTCCGGTGAGGTGCTTCGATGATGGCCGGGCGGTCAGCATTCTGCTCGACGAGTATTCTCCGGAGCTCGACCACTTCAGCAACGAGGCCGAGAAGGCCCGCATGGCCGCGCTCTATCAGCCCGCGGTGACGGCAGGGGTTCCGACGATCGCTCCCGGGTGCCGGCGCGCCCTGATCGAGCTGGTGAGCTACATGGACGAGCACGGCCTATCAAAGGTGACGGAGGGCGGCGCCGACATCCCGGTCGTTGCCCGCGCCAGGGCCTCGATCATGAAAGGCGACCAGGAGAAGGCTGAGCTGAAGCGCATGAAGACGCTGAACAGCCAACTCGTTGCCGGGCTCCGCGGTCTGAAGGCTGAAGGTGAAGTGGCGAACGAGCTGGCCGCGCTTGTGGTCGCCGCTGAGTCAAATCCTGAAGTCGCCGAGGTGGCCGACATCATGGAGGAGCGGCAGGCGCTGAAGCGTGAGGTTGAACGACTCAAGGGCGAGGTTGCCGGTGCCGAGGTCCGTGGCGGCGGCCGGCAGTAAGGAGTAGCCATGTTTATCACGATCCTCTCCCACCTGGCTGCATTTGCGGCCGGGGTCTGCGTTACGGTGGTTGCGATGCTGCTGTTGATCCACTTCAGCGACGAGGACAGGAGGCGAAAAAAGTAGAAAGATTTTTCGTTTTCCTCTTTACATAAACTCCGGTGCCGTCCATGGTATCGGTGTCAGGCAGATACCCGAACCCGAATCACCCGAACATGGACCTCCCGAATTATCACAACACCAGCCTTAGCCCGGAAGAGTACGATCGCCGTTGCTGCGAGCTCGAAGCGCAAGGCCTCACCCGGTCGGATGCACAGGGGTGCGTCGACGCTCAGTTGATGAAGGTCGCGACCAGCCCCCAGCCGGTCGACGCGTGGACCCGGAAGCACACGGCCTTCGTGGATTTCGAGGACCTGCTGCACGCCCAGGGCGGCTACTGGCCAAGCTTCTACGTTCGCGGCAAGGACGCGGCTGAAGCGAGCGAGATCCGGGCTCTGGCTGAACTCTATGACACGGCCCAGGCAAAGCGAGGCGACTGCCGCCGGGCCTTCCGTGGTGACTTCTGATTCTCACCCATCAACACAAAGCAACTATGAGCGAAGGTATTTCACCCGGAGGCCTAGCCCAAACTCTGCCAAGGGCTTTTGTGGAGCACGGCCTTAAGCTGGCCAAAGGCGCGATGTTGTTCGGGAAGGAGTTCAATGACATGACGCGGGATGAGTTGATTGCTGCTGCCGCCCAAGGGTGGCTCGCAGAGCGAGAGCAGAGAGAGCGCGTGGCCGAGCTTCGCAGGATCATTTGCTACAGGCGGTGGTAGGTGTGATGAACGCCAACTCAGCAATTCCTTTGGTTCGGCTCCGGTGGCACTGCGGCTGTTACGTCGGTAAACCGAAGTGGCAAAACCTCGAAGACTTCGAGCCGGATGAGTGCAACACCGACTTTGAAACTGAAGACTCACAAGAGAACTGGGATGAGGGATGCTGCAATGCAGAGTGCCCTTCCTGCGGAGCTGAACTCACGCAAAAATTCGATGCACCCGAACTCTTGACGAACGTGAAGGATGAGCCATGAGCACCGAACATTGTGAATCGTGCGACCCCAGCTTCTCGTGCTGGGCCAAACCTCAAGACTGCCGCAAGCCGGATAAGGGCGGCTCCTCTCCATCGTCTTGTTCGGTGGTTCCAACGTCCCGCAGCGTGATCGAGGGCAAGCTACTCGACGCGCTGAGCAATGACGGATGCGTGGCCATCCTTGCCAGTGAGGACGACCTGAACGTGATGATCGCGGCACTCGAATACGCGATGCTCGGCAACCACAAGCAAACCGTCGCGGCCCGCGCTCTCGCGAAGGACATGAGGCAGCTTCGCAAGGAGGCTTTTCCACCGAACCACCGAGGGCAGCCGCGGGGCGTAGCCCCGTTGGCTGTCGCGACTGGTTAGAGCTTATGCCCTACATCGACAAATCTCTCCACGTGCTACGAGCGCGAGAACTCAAAGACCGCAATCACGCGGCAGGCTTCTGCGTGCACTGCGGCAAAGCCGCGCCGGCAAAACAATCTCGCTTCTGGCACAACACTGGCCGGCCAACGTGGACCTGCGCTAAATGCAGCGAGAAGCACAGTGCAGAACTCAAGGCCCGGTACGCCGCAAACCTTGCGGCCGGGTACTGCGGAGTGTGCGGAAAGCGGCCGCTCAAAACAAAGACGCTCTGCCAATCATGCCGCGAAGACTCAAAGGCCCGTGCTCGCGAGGCACGGGTGCGACTCATCGAAGCCGGCCGGTGTGTCCAATGTCGACGCGTGAACGACTCCCACCTAACGCGCTGCTCAGAGTGCCACGCTAAGCACTGCGCGTCAAAACGCCGTGGCTCTGACACCAAGACTTGCCACGGCCCGGAGGCGAAGCCGTAGGGACGTTGGCAATGGCGTCTGGTTCGCCTCTGGGAACTCACGAATGAAAACACACGATCAAAAACTCGCAGAACTCCGCGCCGCCTCGGCGCAACTCGCCGTTCGGCGTGAAACCGAATGTGCGGCCATCGACGAGGCAATTGCCACGCACCGCGCCGCCGATCCCGATCACTACCTAACACAGCCGATGGACAGCCAAGAAGCGGCGCACAATCGAGAAATCGCGGCGCTAAAGCGCCATCTCACAAAGCTGCATGTTGTGGCATGGAAGTGCCTCAGTGAACTCGGCGACTACCCGTGTCGCCGCGATGAAATGACCGAACAAACAAGCCAGGTCGCTGCGATGGTAGAATCTCTGGTCTCCGCGATGCAATATATCGAAAAAGCGGCGATCAACGAAGTTCCCCCAAGCCTTCCGTTGGTGGGAGCGTGCGCGAAAGCCATCAGCGATCTAGACCGCGTGACATCACGGCCCCTGACTGTCGAAGACCAAGCGCGTGCCGTACTGGAGTGTTTGGCAAACGAGCCGATAAGCCGGAGTTCAACAGTGATGCCGCTGGAGTTGGATGCCCGTCGGCTCGACGCATTGCTCGAATTGGACATCGACGTAAAACAGGCAGATGGCGGCGGCTGGCTTCTGGTAGACTGGCGCGAGAACCCGCCTCGCACGACACAGCACGAGACCGGGCGCGATGCCATCGACGCAGCCTTGGCGAACACCCAGGTCAGCCATGACTGAGGCGAAGCGAAAGGCATTGGCTGGACCGTC
>CAYZBG010000050.1:17844-38627 GCA_964476565.1 uncultured Opitutus sp. | reverse complement strand
CCCTTCGAGCAGCACGTCGATGCGCAGGCCCGCCGTGACCCAGCCGCGCAGGTGCTCGCGCCGCTCCGCCTCGGTGCCAAGCGCCACCCCTTTCCGATAGACCGGCAGGAACATCAGGAATCCTGGGCGGGCCAGTGAATCCTGCACGAGCGTGATGCGGCCGCTCAGGGCCGGGGCATCAAGACGGACCGCCGTATCCGCCGCGTCACGACGCACCGGATCCGTCGCCACATCCCAACCCAGGGCGGCGCGGTTGAGGTCCAGCGGCTCGACAAAAGCATGAACATAGAGCTCAGGCCGCGTGCCTTCGGTCCGGACGGTGAAATCGTCCAGGCCCAGGCCCCGCATTTCCTCCTCGAAGGCACCGATATCCGCGCGGTGCACGCGGTGCACATACCCGAGACCCACCACGCCGAGCTGGAGGAACGGCTGCATGTCCGCGGCAAACGAACGCCACTCCTCCCGGTCAACCGTTGTGCTCGCGTTGAACAAACCGCGGGCGCCGTGCAGCGCCTGCTCGGTCGAGAGAAACCGGCTGCGGATCACGCTGACGAGGCGTTCGCCCAGGCGTTCGAACCGCTGATGATCGTAGTCTTCCTGCTGGGCGCGCAGCGTCCACGCCGCCCACGCGGACAGGCCGCAGCCCACCATCGCCAACATCAGGGTCAGCGATGAACGTCGCAGCCAGTTGCGCGCCGTCAGGATGGGGGGGTGAGTCGCCAAGGTTCGGTGATCGGAAGTCCTCGGAAGTTAAGCAGTTCCCTGATTCATCGGCACGCCCGGACCGAAGGTTTAGGGCCGCGATTGCCGCTCACGGGGCCGCCTGGCCGGCGGGGGTCGGTTCCGGGCGGCACGACAGCAGCCACGCCGCGGCGTCCTGTCCGGCCGGCTGGCTCAGTCCCGCCCGCAGCCGGGCCGCCTGGTCCTGGGTGCGGCGCAACCGGTCTGGATTCTCCAGGCAGTCGCGCAACTCCCGCGCCAGCGCCGCCGGAGTCGCGGCCCCCTGCAGATACTCGGGGTACATCGGTTCCTTGAGCAGGAGATTGGCGATACCCAAGTACGGCACCTTCACCAGCAGGCGGCCGAGCAGGTAAGTCAGCGGGTTGGCCCGGTAGGCAATCGCCCCCGGAATCCCCGCGAGCGCGCAGTGCATCGACATGGTGCCACTGCTGGTCAACACCGCCGCCGCCGCTACCGGCTCGCCCGTCGGCACCAGCCGGACGCCGCTCGGGGGCTGCGCCGCCCGGAGCACCGCGGCAATGGCCTCGCTCGGGTACAGGACAATCGCCTCGCGGCCACCGTGGGCTGCATGCCCGGCAAGCAAGACGGGAAAGATGCGCGCCACCGCCTGCTTGCGGCTGCCGGGCAGCAACAGGATCGGTCCGTCGGGATCGAATCGCACCGGCGGCTGGTGCCCGGGCGCCACGAAGGGATGCCCGACGAACGAGACGGGGAGCGTCGTGTCGGCGTAACAGTCGACCTCGAAGGGGAAAATCACCGCCAGCCGGTCGAGCCACCGGGCCATGGAAAAACGCCGCCCCGCCTTCCACGCCCAGATCTGCGGCGAAATGTAATAGACCACCCGGATCGGACCGCCTGCCCGCGTCGAGAGTCCTCGGTCGTGCAAGGCTCGCGCAAGGCGAAGGTTGAAACCCGGATAATCGACCAGACACACGACCGCCGGACGGTGCGTTTCGATCCAGCGCACCGTCTCGTCGAACAGCGCCTTGAAGAACGAGTAGTTCTTCAGCACCTCGACCAGCCCGACCACGGACGAGGCGGTGAGATCGTGCAACAGCTGCGCGCCCGCCTGCTCCAGTTCGGTGCCGCCCAACGCAGCCACGCGCAGGCCGGGACGCCGCGCGCGTGCCGTCCCCACCATGGTCGCGGCATGCTGGTCGCCCGAATGCTCCCCTGCTACGATCAGTACGTCCACCGCGGCATCCCGCGGCGGCGGCAGGCGGAAGGGCAGCAGCGACGGCGTGCTCATGCCCCGCGACGGGCCCGGCGAATCTGCTCGGTGATGGTGATCGCCACCTCCAGCGCGGTCTTGCCCAACGCCGCGCCGACCTTGGGTTGACGCGCCGCCGCCACGCTCTCGAGAAAGTGCGCCAGCTCGAGCGCCAGGGGCTCACCCTTCTCCAGCGGAATGGTCTCCACCGGTACCGCCAGGTCGGCGGGCTTGGCGCCGGCCATAAGCTGCGCCGCGTAGGCCAGCATGCCGCTCTTGCGCACCAAGTGCCCGCTCTGGTTCATGAAATCGAAGGAGAAGTAACCGGTCGGCTGAAAGACCCGGATCTCCCGCACCTTCTTCAGGCTCATCCGGCTCGTGCTCAGGTTGGCCACGCAGCCATTGGCGAACTGGATGCGCGCGTTGGCAATGTCCTCTGTGGGCGACAGCACGCTCACGCCCACGCTGTCGATCCGTTCAATCGGCGACTTCACCAGTTCGAGCACGATCCCGATGTCGTGGATCATCAGGTCGAGCACCACGCCGACCTCCGTGCCGCGCGGGGTGAAGGGGGCCAGGCGTTCCGCGGTGATGAACTGCGGCGCCACCACCTCCTTCTCGAGGAAGCCCATGACGGGATTGAAGTGTTCGATGTGCCCGACCTGCACCAGCACACCGTGCTCGCGGGCCGCCGCCAGCACCTGCTCCGCCTCGGCCAGGGACGCGCAGATCGGTTTTTCGATCAGCAGGTGGCAGCCCTTGGCGAGCAACGGCAGGGCCACCGCGGCATGGCGGTCCGTCGGCACAACCACGGAGACGACATCGCAGGCCTCGCCCAGCTCCTCAAGCGTGGCGTAACGGCGGCACGAATACCGGGCGCAGATCTCCGCCGCCCGCGCGTCATTGGCCTCGAAGATACCGGTCAGTTCGGCCCCGGGGAGGGAGGCATAGATGCGCGCGTGGTGCTGGCCGAGGGATCCGACGCCGGCGACACCGCACTTGATCTTGGTGGAAGACATGCGCCCGGACCCTAACCCCGGACCCGCGGACCGCCACCCGAAAAAACGCCGGCGACCCGCGCCCGCGCCCTGCCTCGTGATCGTTCGTCTTCCTCGTTCTGGACGGCTGGCCCCGGCGGAGAGAACGAGGAAAGAGAAAGTAGGAGCGAGAAAGAGTAACGGACCGGTGGACGCGCGGGTCCCTCCGCGCGTGGGTTCGAAGCTACGTTCGCCCAGCGCCCGCCCTCGCCCAAGGCCCGCTCCGGCGGGCCGCGGATGACCTTCGACGTAGAGACCTTAGACGTTCGACGCTCGTTTTCTGCGTACCCTCAGCGCCCTACTCCAGCCGGCCCGCATGCATCGTGAGGGCCCGCTGGCAGCGGCCGGCGAAGGCCGCGTTATGCGTCACCAGCACCAGCGCTGTCTGCGTCTCCGCACAGAGGCCGAGCAGCAGATCCATCACCGCCTCGCCCGTGCGCTCGTCGAGATTGCCGGTCGGCTCGTCGGCCAGGAGGAGTTTCGGCGCGTTCATCAGCGCCCGCGCCACCGCGACCCGCTGGCGTTCGCCTCCCGAGAGTTGCGCCGGCAAATGATGCGTCCGCCCGGCCAGCCCCACCTTGCTGAGCAACGCCTCCGCTCGCGCCCGGTCGGCCGCCCGCGTACGACCGAGGATGCGTCCGGCCATCAGCACGTTTTGCAACGCATCGATCTCCGGAATCAGGTAGAAGGACTGAAACACCATGCCCAGGAAGCGCGCCCGCCGGACCGCGCCGGTGTCGGTGGAGCCGTCCCAGCGAAGTTCACCCGCATCCGGCACATCCAGGCCGGCCAGCAGATGCAGCAGGGTCGATTTGCCCGAACCCGATTCGCCCCGGATGCTCACGCTCTCCCCGGCCGCCACGGCGAGGTCGACGCCGCGCAACACCTCCAGCCGGCGGTCGCCGCTCGGGTAGCTCTTGCACAGGTCGCGGGCGCTGAGGACCGGCTCACTCATTGCGCAAGGCCTCCACCGGTTTGAGCCGCGCCGCCCGCCACGCCGGCAGCAGACCGGCCAGCGTCGAGATCACCACCGAACACACGACGATGAGCCGCAGGTCCCCAGGCGCGAGGTGCGCCGGCAGATTGGCAAACTGATAGAAACGCACCAACGCCTCCTCGCTGCCGGTCAGCTGGGTGAAGACCCGGACCATGTCGTTGCGAAAATGCAGCGCCCCGAACCCCAGTCCGAGACCGGCCACCGTACCGGTGAGGCCGATGATCAGGCCCTGTAGGCAAAAGCATGCGGCGACTTCCCGCGGGCGTCCGCCCAGCGCCCCAAGCAGGCCGATCTCGCGCGTCTTCCGCACGACGGCGATAAGGAGCGAACTCGTGACCGAGAACGCCGCGACTACGATGATGAAGACGAGCAGGAAGAAGATCAGGTTCTTCTCCAGCTGAAGCACAAAGAGGAAGTCCTGATTCGCCTCCATCCACGAACGCGCGTAGGTACCCGGAGCAACCTCGGACAGCGCCGCGTTGATCCGTCGGCTCGCCACGTCTGGATCGAGTCCTTCGTCGAGCTTCACATTCAACCCGTGGACGGTCGAACCGAGGCCGTACAGGTCCTGCATGGTGCGCAGGGTCACGATGACCGTGTTGCTGTCGAGCTGCTGGTGGCCGATCTCGAAGATGCCCACGATCTCGAGTTCGCGCGGCAGGAAGACTTCGTTCTGATTCAGCCGCTCAAGCAGCAGCGGCGATGTCACCTCGACCCGTCCGCCCATCCGCGCACCAATTGCCTGGGCCAGCTGCGAACTGAGAATGATCGAATCATCGTCGAGGTAATCGAGGCCGCCCACGCGCACATAGCGGTCGAGCGGAACCACGCGGTTCACGCGATCGAGGTCGACCCCTTGGATGGCGGGAAAGACCGGGCGGCCCTGATAAGCGAGCATGACCACGCCCTCCGCGAAGGGCGTCACCCCGGCCACGCCGGGCACGGTGTCCACCGCGGCGAGCGCAGCCTCCGGGTTGGCAAGCAGGCCGCCGGCGCGGACCTGCACGTCCCCCTGCGTATCCACGATCATGCGACGGATCTCGCGCTGGAAGCCGCCCATGACGCTGATCGATACGATCAGGAGCATGACGCCCAGCGCCACGCCGAGAATCGAGATCAGCGTGAAGAAGGGAAACCGCCGTCCCGACGGGAAGAGCTGCTTCAGCGCGAGGTAAACGTACCAGGGCATGCGCTTAGCGGCGGACGTTCCGCGTCCCACCCCGAACATCCAACGGCGAAGGCTTGGGCGCTCGGTGCGTGCTCATCGTTCGCAGGACGGGTTGAGGTTGAAAGCTTAAGGTGAAGGTTGCCGGAACGTGTCCGGCTGAGACGGCCGTGGTTCCTGCAACGCTCGGTGACACCGCCTAAACTTCAACTCCCAACTTCAGCCCGCGGTAGCAGTGCCGCCGCCCGTGCCGCCCGGACGCAGCTGCGGGAAGAGGATCACGTCGCGGATGCTTTCGGCGCCCGTCAGCAGGATGCACAGGCGGTCGATGCCAATGCCCATGCCGCCGGCTGGCGGCATGCCGTGCTCGAGGGCGAGCAGGAAATCGTGGTCCACCTTCTGCTGCTCCTCGCCGGCCTGCGCCTCGAACATCTGGCGCTGCACATCGGGATCGTTCTGCTCGGAGTAGGCCGGGGCGATCTCCATGCCGCCGATGACGAGTTCGAACACATCGAGCACCGTCGGATCGTCAGCCGTGAGCTTGGCCAACGGGCAGAGTTCCTTGGGCAGGTGCGTGACGAAGGTCGGTTGGATCAAGTTCGGTTCGATCTTCTTCGAGAAGATCTCGTTGGTGATTTCAAACTCCTCCCACTTCGGGTCGACGTAGAGGCCGAGCTTCTCGGCGCCGGCGACCTTCTCGGCCTTGCTCCGCTCGAACCAGCCGGCGTCGCCGGTCGTCTCGCGAATCAGGTCCTTGTACTTCACCTCGCGCCACTCGCCGCCGAACTGGATCGTCTGTCCGCTCGCCGCGTGCTTGACCTCGGTCGTTCCGAGCACGTCGCGGCAGAGGGTCTGGAGCAGGTCGCGTACAAGGGTCATCATCCCGCGGTAGTCGCTGTAGGCCTGGTAGACCTCGAGCATGGTGAACTCGGGATTGTGGCGGCGCGACAGCCCTTCGTTGCGGAAATTGCGGCCGATCTCGAAGACGCGGTCGAAGCCGCCCACGAGCATGCGCTTGAGATACAGCTCCAGCGAAATGCGCAGGACGAAGTCGACGCCGAGCGCGTTGTGGTGGGTCTGGAACGGACGCGCCGCCGCACCGCCGGCCACGCTCTGCAGCACCGGCGTTTCGACCTCGAGGAACTGGCGGTCCTCGAGGAAACGACGGATGCCCGACACGAGCCGTGAACGCAGCATGAGCCGGTGGCGCGACTCCGCGTTGACGATCAGGTCGAGGTAACGCTGCCGGTAGACCTGTTCTGGATCACTGAGTCCGTGCCACTTCTCGGGCAGCGGGCGGAGCGCCTTGGCAACCAGCGTGTAACGGTCGACCCGGACCGTGATCTCGCCGGTCTTGGTCTTGAAGAGCGTGCCCTCGGCCCCGACAAAATCGCCGAGGTCGAGCTTCTTGAACCGCGCATAGGCCTCCTCACCGACGAGGTCCTTCTTCACGTAGAGCTGGATCTGCCCCTGCTGGTCGAGGATCTTGACGAACTGGCTCTTGCCCATGTCGCGGATGACGACCAGGCGGCCGGCCACGGCCACGTTAACGGTGTAGTCCTGCCCCTCGACGTAGGCCTTGATCGCGTCGGCCGAAAAGTGGGTCGTCGTCGCATTGGCGCGGAACGGATCGATGCCGGCGGCCCGCAACTCGGCCAGCTTCTGCCGGCGCACCGCATGCTGGTCGTGGGAAATGTCGATGGGAGTCTCGCTCATGGAACGGAAAAGCGTGGGCACCGCCCCCTCCCTGCGCAAACGGAATCTGGGCCGCCGGAGGGGCGCCCGGGGTGGTAGGTCCGCATCGCTCCCCATCGTTCTCGTAATCGTAATCGTTCTCGTTCTCGTAATCGTTCTCGAACTGGAGATCCGACCGATCCGACCGATCGGTTGGATCGGTCGGATCGAGAAAGAGAACGATTACGAGAACGATTACGATTACGAGAACGATGGGGAGGAGGGGGAGGCCCACCGCCCTCTCCCGCCCGACGGCCCTCCGGCTTGCCATGCTCCGGCTGCCCGGCTTCGTTGACGAGCATGTCCACTTCCACGCCGGCCGTTGTCGACTGGGGCCGCACCCGCTACGCCGACGCCCTCGCCGCCCAGGCCCGGCTGGTGGAAAAACGCCTCGCCGGCGAGATCGGCGACACCCTCGTCTTCACTGAACACGAGCCCGTGTTCACCGTCGGGTTGCGTAGCGGCGCCGAGCGGCATCTGGTGTGGGACGAGGCCCGGCGCGCCGCCGAGGGCATCGACCTCGTCACGACCAACCGCGGCGGTGACATCACCTACCACGGTCCTGGCCAGCTCGTCGGTTACCCGATCGTCAGCCTCGAACCGCGGAAGGACCTCCACGCCTACCTGCGCTTCCTTGAGCAGGTCCTGATCAACGCCGTTGGCAGCCTCGGCCTCGCCGCCAGCCGTCGCGAGGGCAAGACCGGCATCTGGCTCGGGACGCGCAAGCTCGCCGCCCTCGGGGTGGCGGTGCGGCGCTGGACCGCCTGCCACGGTTTCGCGCTCAATGTCGACCCCGACCTCCGGCACTTCGCCGGGATCGTCCCCTGCGGCATCGCCGCGACCGACGGCACAGTCACGTCCCTCGCCGCGGAACTCGGCCGCGACATTGATCTCGTCGAGGTGAAGACCGTGGTCGCCAACGAATTCGCCGCCCTCTGGCCGACCTTCCTCGCCCACCCGGCCGACTGACCCTCCGGTCCGACCGTGCGATCGCACGGCGCCCGCCCTCCCGCCAGCGGTTGGCTCCTGACTTCGGACCGTCCGTCGTCCGCGAAGCTGGCAATCTGCCCGGCATCGTTCACCGTTCGGCCTGACCCCATGATGCGTTTCTCGTTGTTCCTGCCCGGGCACTGCCGTGCCGCCTTCGCCGTCCTCAGCCTGCTGGCCTCCGCCGTCACCTTCGCCCAACCCGCACCGGGCGGCGCCCCAGCCGAACCTCCGCCCCGGCTCACCCCCGAGCAGATTCTTGAGCGCGTCCAGGCACCGGAAGGGTTCAAGGTCTCCGTTTTCGCCACCTCCGATCAGGTCAACTACCCGGTGTCCGTCGCCGCCGCGCCCGACGGCACGCTCTACGTGGCGAGCGACGCCAACTCCTCGCTTGGCACGG
Source organism: uncultured Opitutus sp. (assembly GCA_964476565.1). Taxonomy (GTDB): domain Bacteria; phylum Verrucomicrobiota; class Verrucomicrobiia; order Opitutales; family Opitutaceae; genus CAMAXB01. The sequence continues at coordinate 30,356 of CAYZBG010000050.1, read as the reverse complement.
CCCTCGGCCGCGGACGGATCGTGCGCTTGCGCGACACCGATGAGGACGGACGCGCCGACGAGGTGAGGGTCTTTGCCCAGGTCGACTCGCCCCGCGGCCTCGTCTGGGACCGCGATCGGCTTTACGTGATGCACCCACCGCACCTGAGCGTCTTCTTCGACCGCGATGGCGACGGTGTGGCCGAGGATCAGCAGATCCTGGTCAAGAACATCGCCTTCTCCTTCCGCGACCGCCCGGCCGACCATTCCTCCAACGGTGTCACGCTCGGCGTCGACGGGTGGCTCTACCTTGCGATCGGCGACTTCGGGTTCATGGACGCCGAGGGCACCGACGGCCGGCGGCTCCAGCTGCGCGGCGGCGGCGTGGTGCGGGTGCGGCCTGACGGCACCGGCCTCGAGCTCTTCGCCCGCGGCACGCGCAACATCCTCGAGGTCGCGCTCAGCCCCCGCCTCGACGGTATCGCCCGTGACAATACGAACGATGGCGACGGCTGGGACGTGCGCCTGCACCACCTCACCGCCTTCGCCGAACATGGTTATCCCTCGCTCTACAAGCACTTCGCCGAAGAAACGGTCGCCCCACTCGCCGACTACGGCGCGGGTTCCGGCTGCGGAGCACTCTGGCTCGACGAACCCGGCATTCCCGCGCGGTGGAACGGAGCGCACTTCACCGTCGACTGGGGGCGCGAGGCCGTCTACCGCCACGGTCTCACCTCCGCCGGCGCCTCCTTTGCCGCGACCCAGGAGGAGTTCCTCAAGCTGCCGCGGGCCACGGACCTCGACGTCGACGCCTTGAGCAGCCTGTACGTCGCCAGCTGGCGCGGCGGCCAATACAACTACTCCGGCGACGACGTCGGTTACATCCTGCGGCTCGACCCGTTGGACTTCGATCCGGCCCCGTTGCCGAATTTCGCCGAGCTCTCGAACCGTCAGCTCGTCCAACTGTTTCACGCGCCGGGCCATCGTCTCCGCCTCGCCGCCCAGCGCGCCCTGCTTCGCCGGAACGCGCAGGATCAGACCGCCGCCCTCGAATCCATCGCCGGCGACGCCACCGCCTCGCTCGAGAGCCGGATCCTCGCGATCTTCACCCTCAAGCAGGCGCGCGGGGCCGATTCCCACCGGTACCTCGCCGGGCTGGCCGGCGATCCCGATGTCGAGGCCTGGGCGATCCGCGCCCTCACCGATCATGAGGGTCAACTCGCCGACGTTCCGGTCCGGCCCTTGCTGCTCGGCCTGGAATCGCCCCACGCCCGCGTGCGCCACGAGGCGGTCGTGGCCCTCGGTCGGCTCGGCCGGGCGGAACACGCCGGCGCGCTCACCGCGCTGCTCGCCGATCCCGATCCGCGCGTCGCCCACACCGTAGTGCAAGCCCTCCTGCGCCTGCGCAACGCCGAGGCCTGTCTCGCCGTGGTCGATCGCACCGACGCCGCCCCCGAAGCCCGCCGTGGCGCCCTGCGTGTGCTCGCCGGCCTGCACACGTTGCCCGTAGTCGATGCGTTGCTCGCCCGGCTTTCCCGCGAAACCGACGCGGCGCGCCGTTTCGACCTGCTGCGTAGCCTGACCCGCCTGCACTTCATCGAGGGCACGTGGTCCGGCGACAGCTGGGGCACCCGGCCCGACACGCGCGGGCCGTACTATCAGCCGGAGCGCTGGGCCGGCTCGGCCCGGATCAATGCCGCGCTCGAGGCAGAGTTGGCGCGGGCGGACGCCTCGCAGATCGCCGCGCTCAACGATCTCTTTGCCCTCCATCGCGTGACGCCCGGCGATCCCGTCGGTCGCCTGCTCGCGCTCGCCGCCACCGACGACAGCCTGCTCACCGCGCTCGCGCAGCAGCTCGCTGTGGCTGACACCGTGCCTGCCACCGCCCTGCCCTTGCTGGCCCGCGCCCTCCTTTGGGAACCGCCCGCACCCCCGGAAGCGCCGGCCGCCGCGTCCACCGGCGCCGCCCCCAAGCGCGGTCCACGCCGGCCCGACAGCGGGCCGACCAAACTCGCCGCCATGCAGGCGCTCGTACGCGCCGGCACGCCCGAGGCGCTCGACCTCGTCCTCACCACGCTCCCGACCCTGCCGAATCGCGGACGGCTCGGCGACGGTGTGCGCGATAAGTCGGCCAACGCCCTCTTCATCTCACCGCAACTCGAGAATCACGTGCACCGCCTCGCCGCCGATGCGGCCCGGCTCGACGGCGACCGCTCGGCGTGGGCCGATGCCGCGTTGCTGCACCTCGCCAACCGGCGGTTCGGTGCGCCCGAACCCCGGGCCGCCGCCCAACGCGCGCTCGACGAGGGCTGGTCCGCCCCGGCTCGTCGCGCCCAGATCATCCGCGCCGCCGCGTTCGGCCGCGAGACGTCCCGCTCCGCCGCGATCGTCGCAGCCTTGGACGATCCCGATCCCGCCGTCGCCGAGGCCGCCCGAGCCTCTGTCGCCGCCCTGCGCATCGATGTCGAAGCAGAGCGCGCCCGCGCGGCGCGTCAGGATCCGCTGATCGCCACGCTCGAACCGGCCGACGTGCTCGCGCGCGTCCTCACCCTCCCGGGCCTCGCGAGCCGCGGTGAGGTTGTCTACCATCAGGTCGGTTGCGCCGCCTGCCACACGGTCAACGCCAGCGACCCGCTGAAGGGGCCTTATCTCGGAACGGTCGCCTCGATGTTTCCCCGCCGGGAACTCGCCGAGGCCATCCTCGAGCCCAACCGGTCGATCGCCCAAGGCTTCGTGACGTACCAGTTCACCCTCAGCAACGGCGACGAACGCCTCGGGTTCGTGATCCGCGAAGCCGCGGGCAACGTCACCATCCGCGACATCGCCGGACAGGAACACACCCTCGCCGCCGCCGACGTGGTGCGCCGCGAACGCCTGCCGACGTCCCTCATGCCCGCCGGCCTCATGGCAAACAGCTCGGTCGAGGATTTCGCCTCCCTGCTCGCCTACCTCGAATCCCTCGCGCGTCAGCCCTAGCCTGCGGTGACCGCCCAGGTGGACGCGCGGGTCCCTCCGCGCGTGGTTCGAGACTTCGGTCGCCAGCCGGACGGCCTACGTGAGTCCGTCCGCCGTCGCAGCGGGTGCAGGGACGCCCCCATCTACCTTGGCGGTAAGACTGCCTGACGGTAGGGACGGCGCTCCGAGCCGTCCGGGGCTGTTCCGCCTGTACGTCCTGCGACGCCCCCGGCGGTTTCGGAGAAACCGCCCTACCCTCCGATCCCAGCGTGCGCAGGGACGCAACCGCCCACCCGAAGGGCCCGCCGCGGCGGGCCGGTGACGACCTTCGACCGTCTCCGGCCGCCCAATCATCCGTCTTTCGCCACGCCGCCATTGCCACGCCGTGGCGTTTGCATCTCGTGTGCGCACACGCTGCATGAAACGTTCTCTCCTTTGCCTCGGCCTCGCTGTGCTCGCCACCACCCTTCCGGCCGCGACGCCGCCGGTGCCCACCTACGTCTATCCCCAGACCGCCTTCGACGAAGCCGCCACCCGGCGCCAGCTCGAACCGGGCACGATCACCCTGCGCGGCAACGCCGCAACCAAGGCCAACAAGGTCGGAAGCAGCTTCATCAAGCATTTCACGACCCTCTACCCTGCCCGGCCGGGCACGGTCGTGACGTTGTATCCCTACACGCCTTACTTCGAGGAATGGTACAAGCTGCGCAAGTCCCTCGCCAAGGGCGGCAAACTGGCGGTGATGTCGCCGCTCGCCTACTCCTACCGGATCGTGACCAAGGTGACGGATGCCAAGGGCAACTTCGAATTCACCCAGCTCCAGCCGGGGCGCTACTACCTCGAGGCCGTCATCGCGTTCACGCAGGAGAGGTACCAGCGCGTGCACACTGCGACCGAGACCACGTACAACATGGCCGGACAGCAGCTAAGCTCCAATCCGATCTACACCCGCTATTACTACGACTACCACGACCGCGGGTTCGCGGAGGCCATCGTCGACCTGCGGGCCGGTGCGGGTGTCGTTGAAGTCAACCTGCGCTGACCATGAAATCCCTGTTGTCCACGTTCCTCCTCGTCGTCCTCGCCGGTGCCGCCGCCCGGGCCGACGACACCGTGACGATTCCCGACCCCGCCTTTCTCAACGAACTGCTGGCCCTCGGGGTCGACAGCAATGGCGACGGCAAGATCCAGACCGCCGAAGCCCAGGCGGTGACCGAGCTGAAGCTCGACACCCGGCCGATCACGAACCTCCAGGGCATCCGCGCCTTCACCCGGCTGGAATCCCTGTCGGTCAACGGCGCCGATCTTCGCGTGCTCGATGTCTCCGGCCTCGGCGCGTTGAAGGAGCTGCTCGCCGCCTACAACGAGCTCCAGTCGGTGAAACTCACCGGCCTCGACCGCCTCGAGACGCTCGGCCTGGCCTACAACCAGCTGACCTCGCTCGACCTCTCCGCCACACCCCGGCTGCGCTACCTCGCGGTCTACAACAATCGCCTGACGTCCCTCAATCTGCGCGGACTCGCCCAGCTCGAGCGGCTGCGCCTCATGCGCAACGCCCTCACCGCGCTCGATCTCACCGGGCTGACCGGACTCGGCATGCTCGAAATCGAGGAAAACAAACTCACCCGCCTCGACCTGTCCGGCCTGACGGCTCTCCACACCGTCGAAGCCAAGCAGAACGCCATCGCCGAGCTGCGCTTCGAAGGTGCCACGGCGCTGAAGATCCTGCGCCTCCCCACCAACCAGCTCAACGGCGGCGATTTTCGAACGTTGCCCGAACTTGAGGTGCTCGACCTCAGCTTCAATCCGCTCACGACCATCGAGGTCCGCGGCCTGCGCAAACTCAAGGAGCTGTATTGCATGAGCCGTCACCTGCGCACGGTGAACCTGAGCGGGACCGAGAGCCTCGGTCTGTTCGTCTGGTAGGCCGTCCGTCGCCCCCGAACCGCGTCAGCGCCGGCCGGGGGCCGCTGCAAATTTCTGGCCCTCGCGCGACGGATTTTCGCCTCGCCTCAGCCTGACTTTGACATCGACGGAAAAGGGGTGATTTTTGACCCCACCCCGATGTCTGTCCGCTTACCCCTGTTCGCGTCCTGTCTCGTGCTGTCTGCCTTCGCCGGCGTCTCCCGTGCCGCCGAGGTCGACTACCTGCGTCAGGTCAAACCCCTCTTCACCCAGTACTGCGTGCAATGCCACGGCGCCGACAAGGAGGAGGCCGGCCTGCGCGTCGACACCGTGGAGGCCATGCGCCTCGGCGGCGTCAGCGGCTCGATGCTGCGCCGCCAATCCAACGGCGAGACCCTCCTGCTCCAGGTCATCACCGATGCCCACGAGGACATCCCGGCGATGCCCTACAAGAAGACGCCGCTCGACGGCGACCAGATTGCCCTGCTCAAGGCCTGGCTCGAGCAGGGCGCACCCGCTCCGGAGAACGAGGAGCCGGGCCGCTATGTTCATTGGGCCTATCAGGCGCCGATCACGCCCGCCCTGCCGGAAACCGCGCGGACCGACTGGGCGCGCAATCCGATCGACCGCTTCATTCTGGCCCGGCTCGAAGCCGAACGCATCGCCCCGTCGCCCGAGGCCGACCGGGTCACCCTGCTGCGCCGCGTCAGCCTCGATTTGACCGGACTGCCGCCCAGCGTCGCGGAGGTCGATGCCTTCCTGCGCGACGAGCGGCCCGATGCCTACGAACGCGCCGTCGACCGTTTGCTCGCCTCCCCGCACTACGGCGAACGTTGGGCCCGGCCGTGGCTCGATGTCGCCCGCTACGCCGACTCCAACGGGTACAGCATCGATGCGCCGCGCCAGATCTGGAAGTACCGCGACTGGGTGATCGATGCGCTCAACCGCGACATGCCGTTCGACCAGTTCGTGGTCGAGCAACTCGCCGGCGATCTGTTGCCCGAGCCGACCATGGCGCAACGCATCGCCACGGGCTTCAACCGCAACACCCAGCTCAACGAGGAGGGTGGCATCGATCCGGAGCAGTTCCGCATCGAGGCGGTCTTCGACCGGGTGAACACCTTCGGCACGGCCTTCCTCGGCCTCACCGTCTCGTGCGCGCAATGCCACGACCACAAGTTCGACCAGCTGACCCACAAGGAGTACTACCAGCTCTTCGCCTTCTTCAACAACACCGTCGCCGAGAACGAGGGCGTGCTGCGCATCCCCGAAGAGGTTACCAAGGCCGAAGCCACACCCGCCGATCTCGAAGCCGCCCGCGCCGAACTCGCGCGCTACCTCGAGCCGCGCGGCGCTGAGGTGGAGGCGTGGGCCGCCACCTTGACGCCAGAGGCGCGGGAGAAACTGCGCCCCACCACCCGCCGCGCCCTCGAGCTGCGCTGGGCCCAGCAGTCGCTTGCCCAGCGCCGCGCCACCTACGGCGCCTTCAACCAGACCGACGAGGTCTTTCGCGGCCTCCACGACCACCTTTCCGACGTGGAGCGCAAACAGCCGCGTCCGGTCACCACGCTCGTTATGGAGGAATTGCCCCAGCCGCGCGACACCGTCGTCTTCATCGGCGGTGACTTCACCCGGCCGAGCACGCCGGTGAAACCGGGCACGCCGGCCGCCCTTCCGCCGCTGAAGGCGGAGAACCCGAACCGCCTCGACCTCGCCCGTTGGGTCGTCGACCCGGCTCATCCGCTGACCGCCCGGGTCATGGTCAACCGGATCTGGCAGCAGTACTTCGGCCGCGGCATCGTCGAAACCGAAAACGACTTCGGTACCCAGGGCATCCGCCCGACCCACCCGGAGCTGCTCGACTGGCTGGCGACCGACTTCGTCCGCAGCGGCTGGAGCCTCAAGGCCCTGCACCGCCTGATCGTCACCTCCGCCACCTACCGCCAGTCGTCCCACGCCCGGCCCGACCTGTCTGAGATCGATCCGCTCAACCGCCTGCTCGCCCGGCAGCATCGGCTCCGGCTCGACGCCGAGCTCATCCGCGACGTCGCCCTCGCGGCCAGCGGTCTGTTCGTGCCGAAGATCGGCGGACAACCGGTGTATCCGCCCCAGCCTGACGGCGTCATGACCCTCGGCCAGGTCCGCCGTACCTGGACGCCGAGCCGCGGCGACGACCGTTACCGGCGCGGCCTCTACACCCACTTCTGGCGGGCCACGCCCCATCCGGCGCTCGCGGTCTTCGACGCCGCGGACGGCTTCAGCGCCTGCACCCGCCGGCTGCGTTCGAACACGCCCCTGCAGGCCCTGACCCTGCTCAACGACCAGCAGTTCTACGAGTTTGCCGTCGCCCTCGGCGAACGCGTGCAGCGCGAGGCCCCGGGCGACCTCGACGCCCAGCTCACCCACGCCTTCCGTCTCTGCGTCGCGCGTCCGCCCACCGCGTTCGAGCTCGGACGCCTGCGCGCCCTGTACGACCAGCAGATGGCGGACGGCGAAGGCAGCGAAGCCGAGCGCCGCACCGACACGTGGACCACCCTCGCCCGCGTGTTGCTCAATCTCGACGAGGCCATCACCCGCGAATAACCCGCGTTCCCCGGCTTCCCTCCACCGCCCCGTTCTCACCGCCCGCCGCCCCGTCCCGATGTTCTCGTCACCCCAGGATTACCTCAGCCACGTCACCCGCCGCCACTTCCTGAGCCGCTGCGCCATGGGACTGGGCGGCATCGCGCTGGCCTCGCTCTTGAACCGGCACGCGGTCGCCGCCGGCCCCGCTCTCGCCAACCCGCTCGCGCCCAAGCCGACCCACTTCCCCGCACGGGCCAAGAACATCATCTACCTCTTCATGGCCGGCGGCCCGAGCCAGCTGGAGTTGTTCGACTACAAGCCGAAGCTCATCCAACTGAACGGCCAGCCGATCCCGCAGTCCTTCATCGAGGGCAAGCGGTTCGCCTTCATGGACAGCAGCCACGGCACCTCGCTGCTGGGCACGCGCCGCACCTTCAAGCAACACGGCAAGAGCGGCACCTGGGTGTCGGACCTGTTCCCCCACACCGCCGGCATCGTGGACGACATCACCCTCGCGAAGTCCTGCAAGGCCTCCCTCTTCAACCATGCCCCGGCCAAGCTCTTCATGAACACGGGCTCCGGCCAGTTCGGCCGCCCGAGCATGGGCTCGTGGATCAACTACGGCCTCGGCAGCGAATGCCAGGACCTGCCCGGCTTCGTCGTCCTCCAGTCGGGTCCGCGTGGACCGCGCGGCGGCGCGGTCAACTGGGGTTCCGGCTTCCTGCCCACCACCCACCAGGGCGTGCCCCTGCGTGGAACCGGCGAGCCGATCCTCAACCTCACCAACCCGGGCAACGTTACCGCCGCGCGTCAGCGCCAGACGATCGACGCCATCCGCGACCTTAACCTCCAGCACGCCATGGCTACGGGCGACGCCGAGATCGAGACGCGCATCGCCGCCTACGAGATGGCGTCCCGCATGCAGACGAGTGCGCCCGACCTGATCGATCTGTCCAAGGAAAGCGCCTCCACCCTCGCGATGTATGGCATTGAGCGGGACACGCCGTCCTTCGCCCGCAACTGCCTGCTCGCTCGCCGCCTCGTCGAGCGCGGCGTCCGGTTCGTCCAGTTGTATCACACCAACTGGGACAGCCACGGTGGCCCGGGCGAAAACCTCGATGCCGACTTCGAGAGACTCTGCCGCGAGGTCGACCAGGGCCAGGCCGCCCTTGTGAAAGACCTCAAGCAGCGCGGCCTGCTCGAGGATACGCTCGTGATCTGGGGCGGCGAGTTTGGTCGCACCCCCATGGGCGAGAACCGTGACACGATCGGCCGCAACCACCACATCGACGCCTTCACCATGTGGTTTGCCGGCGGCGGCGTGAAACCCGGTCAGGTCCTCGGCGAAACCGACGACCTCGGCTTCAACGCCGTCGCCGATCCGATGCACGTGCACGACATCCACGCCACCATCCTGCACCTGCTCGGCCTCGACCACACCAAGCTCACCTTCCGGTTCCAAGGTCGCGACTTCCGCCTCACCGACGTGCACGGTCACGTCATGACCAAGCTGTTCGCCTGATAGGCCACCGCGTCAGCGGCGCCGGACGAGCACCTGCTGAAGCAAAATGAAGACGAACAGCAGGCCGCCGACCGCGATGCGCGTCCACCAGGTGTTCAGGTTGCCCTGAAAGGTGATCAGGGTCTGGATCACCCCGAGGATCAGCACGCCCACGAGCGTGCCGGGAATGAAGCCGACGCCACCGCGCAGCAGCGTGCCGCCCATCACCGCCGCCGCAATCGCGTCGAGTTCGAGTCCGACAAACGAGGCGGGATTGCCCGACTGCATGTAGAATGTGGCCACCACGCCGCCCAGCGCGGAGAGGAAACCGGCAACCGCATACACGAGAATCTTCGTCCGGGCGACGTCGATGCCCATGAGGCGGGCCGAACTCTCGCTTGAGCCGACGGCGTACACGTTGCGCCCAAAGGCCGTCCACTTCGCCACCACCGTGGCCGCGAGCACCACAAGCAGTAGACTCGTGGCGGTGAAGGGCAGCGAAAGCCGGTCGGTCAGCGGAATCGCCAGATCCCGTGCAATCACGTCCCCGTAGAAGGGATGATCGATCGAGAGCGACTGGGGATGCACGACGAACCCCATCCCTCGCGCGAGGAACATGCCGCCGAGTGTGACGAGGAACGGGGGCAACGCGAAGACCTGGATGAGGGTGCCCATGAAGGCGCCAAAGCCCGCGCCGATGAGCAGCGCCAGTCCGATCGCCACCGGCGGGGCGTACCCTTGCCCAAGCAGCGAGGCAATGAAGATGCCCGTGAAGGCCACCACCGCGCCGACGGAGAGATCGATACCGCCCGCCAGAATCACAAAGGTCGCTCCCACCGCCGCCACGCCGAGGAAGGCGTTGTCGCCAAAGAGATTGATCAGCACCCGCAGCGAACCGAAGTTGGGAAACGCGAGGCAACCGGCGAGGTACAGTCCCGCCAGCACCGCCGTCGCTGCCACCAGCGGAATGGCCTGAGGAGGCAAGCGCAGGCTCATGCCATCCTCCCTTTCCCAAGCCGGGCCAACCGCGCGCGCAGCACGGGCGACTGGAGCAGGCAGACCGCCAGAATCACCAGCGCCTTGGGCACCGGCGCAATGTCGGCGCTGACGTTGCGGGCGTAGAGCGTGGTGGTGAGGGTCTGGATGAGCAGCGCTCCGATCATCGCTCCGGCGAGGGTGAAACGACCGCCGGTCAGCGCCGTCCCGCCGACCACCACCGCGAGGATCGCGTCGAGCTCCAGGTAGAGCCCGGCGTTGTTCGCATCGGCGCTCCGGATATTAGCCGCCGCCACGAGGCCGGCCAGCCCGGCGCAAAAGCCGGAAAAGACATAGGCCAGGAACTTCACCCGCTGCGCCGGCACGCCCGTGTACGTACTGGCCGTTTCGTTGTCCCCCACCGATTCGATGAAGAGCCCCAGCGCGGTCCGGCGCGTCAGCACCGCCGTCACCGCCACCATCGCCGCCACGAGCAGAAGCGTGAACGGCAGCCCGAACACGTAACCGTTGCCGAGGAACGTGAGCACCGGATCGTTGAAGTTGATGATCTGCCCGCCGGTGATGAGCTGGGCAATGCCGCGACCCGCCACCATCAGGATGAGCGTCGCGACGATCGGCTGGATGCGCAGGACCGCGACCAGCAGTCCGTTCCAGACCCCGGCGAGCAACGCGACCGCCAACCCGGCGGCGATGGCGACCGGCGCCGGCAGCTGCGCGGCCGTCACCACCTGCGCCGCCACCGCCCCGGCAATCGCCATGATCGCCCCGACCGAGAGATCCACCCCCGCCGTCGCGATCACCAGCGTCATACCGAGGGCGAGCAGCATGACCTTCGCGCCTTGGTTGAGAATATCGACGCGCGTGCCGTAGAGCTGACCATTGCGGATCTCCAGGTCGAAGAACCCGGGCGTGAAGAGCTGGTTGAAGAGCAGGAGCAGGCCGAGCGCGAGCAGCGGCCAGAACACCCGCTGCTTCCGGCAGGCCAGCAGCGCGCCGACGAACGCGATCCAGAACAACGGATCGAACCACGCGTTCATGACGCTGCCTCCCGCGGGTCACCGCGTCTTGAATAACCTTGGCGGACGGACGTCATGCGGTCCCTCCCCGCGTCGGCGCCACATGCCCCTCGGCGATGGCGTGCATGATCGCATCCTCGTTGACCGCTGCGCCGGATAGTTCCCCGGCCTTCGCACGGTCGCGCAGCACCAGCACGCGCTGACTGTTGCGGGCGAGCTCGGCCGTCTCGGACGTGATCAGCACGAGCGCCAACCCGTCGGCGCGCAAGGTCGCCAGCAGCCGTTCGATGTCCGCCGTCGCGCCAACGTCAATGCCGCGCGTCGGTTCGTCGAGGATGAGCAGCCGCGGTTCGGTCGCGAGCCAGCGCGCGAGGATCACCTTCTGCTGATTGCCGCCGCTCAGCTGGGAAATGAGCTGGTCGGGACCACTTACCTTGATGCCCAGCGCCTGAATGAACCGGTCGGCGATCGCCTCTGCCTCAGCCCGCGGCACGCGTTGCCAGAGGCCGCGCCGCGCCTGCAGTGCGACGATGAGATTCTCCCGCACCGTCAGGTGGGGCAAGATCGCCTGGGTCTTCCGGTCCTCGGGCGTGAACGCGAGGCCAAGGCGCATCGCCTCCCGGGGCGAAGTCAGGCGCGCCGCCCGGCCGTCGATCGCGATCGAGCCCGCGTCCGCGCGGTCGATGCCGAAGAGCAGCCGCGCGAGTTCGGTGCGACCGGACCCCAACAGTCCGGCGAGGCCGAGCACTTCGCCGGCGTGCACGTCCAGGTCGAGCGGCGCCAGGGTCCCACGCCGGCCAAGGCCGCGGGCCGAAAGCACCGGCGCGCCGGCCGGCGGCGGTGCGCTGCGGTCGTGCATCGACTCCACGTCCTTGGGCTCGCGCCCCATCATGTGCGCGACGAGTTGCAGGCGCGGCAGCTCCGCCGCCATAAACTCTCCGACCCACCGGCCGTTGCGCAGGACGGTGATGCGGTCGGACAACGCATAGACCTGGTCGAGAAAATGGCTGACGAACACCACCGCCATGCCCTCGTCGCGCAGGCGCCGGATGACGGTGAAGAGTTCCTTCACCTCGCGTTCGTCGAGACTCGAGGTCGGCTCGTCGAGGATCAACACGCGGGCCGACACATCGATCGCGCGCGCAATCGCGACCAGCTGCTGGAGCGCGATCGAGCAGGTCGAAAGTGTCTGATCCACGTCGAGCTCGAGGCCGAGCCGCGCCAGCGCCGCGCGGGCCCGGGCCCGCATCGACCGCCAGCGGACCCAGCCGAAACCGCTCGTGGTGCGGCCGAGCGCAATGTTCTCCGCCACGGAGAGGTCAGGGATGAGGTTCACCTCTTGATACACCGTGCTGATCCCCGCCGCCTCGGCCTCGCGTGGCGAACGCGGCTGGATCGGACGGCCCGAGAGGGAGATCTCGCCCCCGTCCCGCGCATGCACGCCTGTGAGCACCTTGATCAACGTGCTCTTGCCCGCGCCGTTCTCCCCCATCAGCGCATGCACCTCGCCGGCCCGCACCGTGAAGTCGACGCCATCGAGCGCAAGCACGCCGGGAAAGCGCTTGGTCACGCCGCGGGCGTGGAGCACGATGGGGT
>CAYZBG010000050.1:0-17744 GCA_964476565.1 uncultured Opitutus sp. | reverse complement strand
GCTGCGGCCTGCGATTGATCGAACACGCCTTCCTCGACGGCCACGCGCGCCGGCACCGGTTCGCCGCGGGCCACTTTTTCGATCAGGTCGAAGAGCTGGGGTCCGATCAGCGGATTGCACTCCACCGTGCAGTTCAGCTTGCCCGCCACCATGGCTTCAAACGCGGCGCGCACGCCGTCGATCGAGACGATGAGAATGTCCGTGCCGGGCTTCAGCCCCGCCTCTTCGATCGCCTGAATGGCCCCGAGAGCCATGTCGTCATTGTGCGCGTACAGCGCCGTGATCTGCCGACCTTCGGGCGACTTGAGAAACGTTTCCATGACCTCCTTGCCCTTCGCGCGGGTGAAGTCGCCGCTCTGCGACTTGATGATCCGCATGCCGGCATGCGCCCCGATCACCTCTTCGAAGCCACGCTTGCGATCGATCGCCGGCGCCGAACCGGGCGTGCCGACGAGCTCGGCAATCACGGCCTTGCCTCCCGTCTTCTCCACCAGCCAGCGGGCGGCGCGACGGCCTTCCTCGACAAAATCGGAGCCGATGAAGGTGACATAGAGACCTTCCTCCGAGACCTTCACCGCGCGGTCCGACAGCACCACCGGGATGCCCGCCTGCTTGATTTCCTTGAGCACCGGTTCCCAGCCGGTCTCGACCACCGGCGAGAACGCGATCACATCGACGCCCTGCGCAATGAAGGAACGCAGCGCCTTGATCTGGTTCTCCTGCTTCTGCTGCGCATCGGCGAACTGCAGCGTGATGCCGCGGCGTGCCGCCTCGGCCTTGATCGACTCGGTGTTGGCGGTGCGCCATGCGCTTTCGGCGCCGATCTGCGAGAAACCGACGGTGAGTTTCTTTTCGCCCGTGGCGGCCGGCTTGGGACCGCAGCCGGCGAGCAGCAGACCGGAAAGGGCAAGGACAAGAATGCGGAGGACGGAGGTAGTCATGACGGGACGTGGGGTTGAGAGAAAGGGGGTCCGGTTCAGCAACCGGCGCCTGGCTGGCCATAGTAGGCACCGGGGCCGTGCTTGCGCTTGAAATGCTTGTTCAGCAACTCGGGCTCGATTCGGTCGAGCGCCGGCGCGAGCTGGAGCGACATGAGCGCCATGTGCGCGATGCACTCGACCGCCACCGCCACCTCGACCGCCTTCGCGACCGTCGGCCCCCAGGTGAAGGGCGCGTGGCGATTGACCAGCACGCCGGGACAATCAAGCGGATCGACACCCTTGAACCGCTCGAGGATCACGCTGCCCGTCTCCCACTCGTAGGCGGAGGCGATCTCCTGCGGGGTCATCTTGCGCGTCACTGGCACGTCGCCGTAAAAATAATCGGCATGCGTCGTGCCGAAAATCGGGATGGCGCGCCCCGCCTGGGCAAACGCCGTCGCGTGCGACGAGTGCGTGTGCACCACGCCGCCCACCGAGGCGAATCCGAGGTAGAGACGCCGATGCGTCGGCGTGTCCGACGACGGATTGAGCGCGCCCTCCACCTTCTTGCCGTCGAGGTCGACCAGCACCATGTCGTCCGGCTTGAGCGCGGCGTAGTCCACCCCGCTCGGCTTGATCGCGAAGATACCCTGGGCGCGGTCAATCGCACTGGCATTGCCAAACGTGAGATTGATCAGGCCGTGTTTCGGCAGCGCCACATTGGCCTCGTAGGCTTCGCGTTTCAGCTCGGTGAGCACGTTCGGGGAAGTTTAAGTTTAAAGTCTGAAGTGAAGAGCGAAGGCGCGGGGATTGGGAGAGTCTTCGAGGTCAACGTTCCCCTCAACCGGCCGCAGCACGACTACGCGCGGATGCCTTGGGCAAGGTGGTAGTAGACCTCGTTGTTGCGCAGGGTCTGCTTGAAGTCGGACAGCCGGGTGTCCGCGCCGATCAGCACCATCTCGATGCCGGCGATGGTCGCAAAGTCCTCCAGCATTTCGCTGGTGACCTTGTAGCTGTAGCCGGTGTGGTGCGCGCCGCCGGCATAGATCCACGCGGCACAGGCGGTCTTGAAGTCGGGCAAACACTCCCACACCGCGCGGGCGACCGGCAGCTTGGGCAGTTTGGGCGTCTTCACCGCCTTTACTTCGTTGACCACGAGACGGAACCGGTTGCCCAGATCGACGAGGGAGGCATTGAGCGCCGGACCGGCCAGCGCGTCGAAGACGAGCCGGACCGGGTCGGCCTTGCCACCGATCCCGAGCGGATGAATCTGCACCGACGGCCGCCCGGCCGCGATGCTGGGACAGATCTCCAGCATGTGCGCACCGAGCACCTGATGTCCCTTCGGCGACAGGTGGTAAGTGTAGTCCTCCATGAACGAGGTCCCCTCGCCATCCGCCATGACTTTCATCGCCCGCACCAACGCGGCCGTCTTCCAGTCACCCTCGCCCGCAAAACCGTAGCCGTCGGCCATCAGGCGCTGCGGCGCCATGCCGGGCAGCTGGGTCAGGCCATGAAGATCTTCAAACGTGGTCGTGAAGCCCTTGAACCCGCCTTCCTCGAGGAAGGCACGAAGGCCGAGCTCGAGTCGCGCGGAGTAGCGCAACGAGGCGTGCCGGGCGCCGCCCGCCTTGAGCGCCGCCGCGAGCGCATAGGTTTTGGCATACTCGGCGATGAGCGCATCGATCGCAGCCTCGGAGACAGCGTCGACCTTGGCCACGAGATCACCGACGCCGTAGCCGTTCACCGCGAAGCCGAACTTCATCTCGGACGCCACCTTGTCGCCCTCCGTCACCGCCACCTGCCGCATGTTGTCGCCGAAGCGGGCGAACTTTGCGCCCTGCCAATCCTGCCACGCCCGCGCCGCCCTCATCCAGGCGGCGATGCGGTCCTGCACCTCCGGGTCGCTCCAGTGCCCGACCACGACCTTGCGACCGAGGCGCATGCGCGTGTGGATGAACCCCGCCTCCCGGTCGCCATGCGCGGCCTGGTTGAGGTTCATGAAATCCATGTCGATCGTCCCCCAGGGCAGATCCCGGTTGTACTGGGTGTGCAGGTGCAGGAACGGCTTGCGCAACAGCGTCAGCCCGCGGATCCACATCTTCGAGGGCGAGAAGGTGTGCATCCACAGAATCAGCCCGGCGCACTGCGGCGCCGCGTTCGCGTCAATGCAGAGCTGCGTGATCTCGTCCGGCGTGGTCAGCAGCTTTTTGAAGACGATCTTGTACGGAATGCGCCGCGAGGCCGAGAGCGCCTCCGCAATGGCCTGTGAGTTACCCTCGACCTGCTTGAGCGGGCCGGGACCGTAGAGGTGCTGGGAACCGGTGACGAACCAGATTTCGGATTCAGGCGATGCGATCATGGGAGTGGGAGTAGCGAGTAGTGAGTAGTGAGTAGGAAAGCGCGGGAGCGGCGGGCGATTCGTTGCGGGAATCTTCTTTCTCTTTCCTCTTTCTCTTTCGTCTTTCGTCCCCACCGGGGCATCACGGTTTACGAGCGGCAGAACGATATAGATCGAAGAGGAAAAAGAGGGAACGAGAGGCAGAAAGGGTGATCACGCATGCTCGCTCCTCGCTACCCTCTACTCGTTACTGTTTTCTCCTCCAGCAGGTCCTTCATCACCCGCGAGAGGTCGGCGGAGCGGTTGACGCCGCCGAAAGCATCATGGACCTGGCGATACAGGGCGTAGAGCCGGTCGTAGCGCGCACGGGCGGCTGCCTTCGGCTTGTAGGCGACCTTCTTGAGCGAGGTCATCTTGCGCTGGGCCGTCGGGAAGTCCGGATGCGCCCCGGCGAGCACGGCCGCCGACACCGCCGACCCGAGCGCACAGGCCTGACTCGAGCCCGCGACGAGCATGGTGCAGCCGGTCACGTCGGCGTAGATCTGCATGAGCAGCGGATTCTTCTCCGCGATGCCGCCGGCGCACACCACGCGGTCGATCGGCACCCCGTACTCGCGGATCCGCTCGATGATCGCCCGCGCCCCAAAGGCGGTCGCCTCGATCAGGGCGCGATAGATCTCGGCCTTGGTCGTGTAGAGGGTCTGGCCGAGCAGGAGTCCCGTGAGCAGCTGGTCGACGAGGATGGTCCGGTTGCCGTTGTTCCAGTCGAGCGCCAGCAGGCCGCTCTGTCCGGGCTTTAGTTTCGCCGCCTCCGCGGTCAGTTCGGCATGGAGCGCACCGTCGCCGCCGCAGACGACCTCGACCCACCATTTGAAAATATCACCCACCGCCGACTGGCCTGCCTCAATGCCGTAGTAGCCGGGCAGAATCGCCCCTTTCACAATGCCGCAGATGCCCGGGATATCGGGTACCTGCTTCGCGGCCGACACCACGCCGCAATCGCAGGTCGAGGTGCCGATCACCTTCACCAGCGTGCCTTCCTGGACGCCGCTGCCGATCGCGCCGTAGTGCACATCCATTTCGCCGATCGCGATCGGAATGCCGGCCGGCAGGCCCAGGCGCCGCGCCCATTCCGGCGACAGCGCGCCGGCGGAAGCGGTGGCGTCGTGTGCGTTTTCATAGAGCCGGTCGCGCAGGTCGGCGAGCTTCGGATCGAGCAGCGCGAGGAACTCCTTGTCGGGCAGGCCGCCCCAGTCCTCGGCATAAAGCGCCTTGTGGCCGGCGCAGCATACGCCGCGCATGACTGCCTTCGGATCGGTCACGCCAGCCAGCACGGACGGTATCCAGTCCGCCAGCTCCACCCACGAGTAGGCCGCATCGAACACCTTCGGTGCCACGTTGCGGCAATGCCAGATCTTCGACCAGAACCACTCCGAGGAATAGGTGTTGCCGCACTTCGCGATGTACTGCGGGCGGTGTTTCGCGGCGAGTTCGGTGATCTGCCGCGCCTCGCGCCAGCTGGTGTGGTCCTTCCACAACCAGCATTGGGCGTTCAGGTTCTTCGCCCATTTCGGGTCGAGGGCCAGCGGACGGTTCTGGCGGTCGACCGGAATCGGGCTCGACCCCGTCGTGTCCACCCCGATGCCGATTACCTTCGCCGGATCGAAGCCGCGCTGCTTGCGCGCAGCCGCCAGTGCACCACGCACGCTTTTTTCCAGGCCGTACAGGTGGTCGCCCGGATGCTGGCGCGCGAGATGATGGTCCTTCGGATCGAGCAGCACGCCCTGGTGGCCGCTGGGGTAATTGACAATGCAGGTGCCGAATTCCTTCCCATCTGCGCAGCGCACGACAAGGGCGCGCACAGAGTTGGTGCCGTAATCGATTCCGAGGGTAAACACAGGTTGGGTCATAGGTTGGGTAAAGAGTCGGGTAAATTGCCGGTTTACTTGACCGTCATGTCAACGGCGGGCGCGGGACTCGCCCGCCCATCTTGAGCCGGTACGCCAGGTAGGGACGGATCTCCGAGCCGTCCGCGTCTGTCCGCCCCGCATGTCCTCCGACGACCAGACGGTTTCGGAGAAACCGCCCTACCCTCCGATCCCCGCGGGCGCGGGACGCGCCCGCCCACCCAAGAGGCCCGCCCCCGCGCGCCGGTGGCGACCTTCGACGGTTTAAGCGACCCCCGACTTTCCGGAAATATTTGCCGCCGCCGGGCGTCTTATTCCCGCAAATCTCACCCTGGCTTTGCGTTTGGCCCGCGGCCCGCTTCCTTCCCGCCTATCAACGTATGTGGATCGTCCTCTTCGCCCTCCGGTACAAGTACACCATCGGGGTGCTCGCCATCTTGATTCTGCTGTTCGGCGTCCTCTCCGGACGGCGTATGTCGACGGACATCCTCCCGCGGGTGGAGAGCCCTCAGATCACCCTAGTGTGGACGTACACTGGCCTGAACGCCGCCGAAATGGCGGGCAAGATCACGTCCTTCTCCGAGATCGCCATCCTCAACAACGTCGACGACCTGCTCGAGGTGCGCTCGGAAACGTCCAACGGCGTCGCACTCGTAAAACTCACCTTCCAGCCGTACGTCGACATCAACACGGCGTTGTCGCAAGCCACCAGCGTTTCCCAGACCATCATTCGGCGCATGCCGACCGGCACGACGCCGCCGCTGATCGTGCGCACGAGTCCGTCGAGCGTCCCCATCGTCCAGCTCGTCGTGTCCTCCGACTCGATGACCAGCGGACAGCTCTTCGACTACGCCCGCCTGACCTTGCGCGCCCAGCTGCAGAGCGTGCCGGGCATGCGCATCTCCCTGCCCTACGGCGGCGCGGCTCGACAGGTGATGATCGACCTCGATCCGTCCGCGCTCAACGCCTTCGGCTTCTCCGCTGCCGATGTCTCCGCCGCGGTCAGCCGCCAAAACCTCACCTTACCGTCCGGCACCATCCGCGAGGGTGGACGCGAACTGCCAATCGAACTGAACGCCAGCCCGGAAAACATCCAGGCCTTCCTCGACCTGCCGCTGCGCAACCTCGACGGCAAGATGGTGCTGCTCCGCGACGTCGCCAGCGTTCGCGATGGCGAGGCCGTTGCGACCAACATCATCCGCCTCAACGGCCAGAACGCCGTGATGGTCTCCATCCTCAAGCTCGGTGGCGCCAGCACGGTCGACATCATCGACGGTATCCGCGAACGCCTGCCCGAAATCCGCGCGTCGGCCCCGCCGGGAATCAGCATCGAACCGATCTTCGATCAGTCCGTCTTCGTACGGGCCGCGGTCGACGCCGTGCAACATGAGATCCTGCTCGTCGGCGGCCTCGTCGCCGCCGTGGTCCTGCTCTTCCTCGGGTCGTGGCGCTCCACCCTGATCGTCCTGACTTCGATTCCGCTCGCCCTGCTCTGCTCCGTCATCGGCCTCAAGCTCGCCGGTGCCACGTTCAATCTCATGACGCTGGGCGGCCTCGCCCTCGCCATCGGCATCCTTGTCGACAACGCCTTGGTCGAGATCGAGAACATCAAGCGGCAGATCGCCCTGGGCAAAGACGTGCGCACCGCGATCATCGACGGCGCTCGCGAGGTGGCCTTTCCCGAGTTCGTCTCTACCCTCTCAATCTGCATCGTCTTCCTGCCGATCTTCCTGCTCACCGGTACGTCGGCCGATGTCTTCCGCCCGCTCGCCCTCGCGGTCGTGTTTGCCATGGGCGCCAGCTTCCTGCTCGCCCGCACGCTCGTGCCGACGCTCGCCTCGCTCGCGCTTCCCTCCGAGGTGCGCGCCGAACGCCGTCGCAACGAGGCGCCTCCCCGCGGTCCGATCCGCCTGCACCACGCGGTCGAACACGGCGTCGACCGTCTTGCCGGCGTGCAACGCGGCCTGCTGCGCACGCTGCTGCGGCGCAAGGTGCTCATCCTCTTTCCCGTCGCGCTTGCCCTCGGGCTGGGCGCCCTCGCCACGTGGCAGTCGGGACGCGAATTCTTCCCCAAGACCGACGCGGGCCTGATCCGCCTTTTTGTCCGCATCACCAGCGGCACGCGACTCGACGACACCGCCGCTGTGCTCGCCGACATCCAGCGCGAGATCCGTGCGCTCATCCCGGCCCGCGAGCTGCAGTTCGTGGTCGAGAACATCGGCGCCCCGTCGTCGGTCAACCAGGCCTGGGTGGAGACCACGTCGATCAGCTCGGCCGACGGCGAGATCCTGGTCCAGCTCGCACCCGAGCACGGGCCGAGCGAGGTGTATGTAAGCCAGATCCGCGCGATGCTCCGGGAAAAATTTCCCCACGTACTCGCGTTCTTCCGTCCGGCCGACGCGACAAGCCAGACCCTGTCGTCAGGCGCGCCGACGACGTTCGAGGTACGTTTCACCGGCCGCAATGTCGCCGGCAATCTCGCCCTCGCCAATGAGCTCAAGCAGCGCTTCGCCCAGATTCCGGGCGCGGTCGATGTGATCCTGCGCGAGGTGCTCGACCAGCCCGGCTATGCCATCAGCGTCGACCGCGCACGCGCCGCCACGTTTGGCATCACGCAGCAGGACGCCGCCACCGCGCTGCTCGCCGCTCTCGGCAGCGGCGGCTCCGTGGCACCGAATTACTGGTCCGACTCCGCAACCGGATCCTCGTACGATGTGCAGGTCATCGCCCCGCCCGCTAACCTCACCTCCGTCGAGCAACTGCTCAACCTGCCGATCCGCCCGTCCTCCGGCACAGGCGCCCCGGTGCCGCTGCGCGCCTTCGCCTCCGTGACCGAGCGCCGCGCGCCGGCCAGCGTGTCCCGCACCACCTTGCAACCCACGTTGACCGTGGTGGGCAATGCCGAGGGACGCGACCTCGGAGGCGTCGCCGCCGACCTCGAGGCCATCATCGCCGAACTGCGCACGCGCCAGGCCCCGGGCAACCGGATCGAACTCGCCGGCCAGGCCGCCCTCATGCGCACCGCCTACGCCGAACTGCTCGGCGGCCTCGGCCTCGCCGCCGTCCTCGTCTTCCTCGTCATGGTGGTAAACTTCCAATCGTGGGCCCTGCCGTTCGTCGCGATCAGCGGCCTGCCCGTCGCCGTGTCAGGCGCACTCGTGGGCCTGTGGGTCACCGGGACGCCGTTGAGCGTGCCCGCCCTCATGGGCATCATCATGGTGGTCGGCGTCTCGACCGCCAACAGCGTGCTCGTGAGCAGCTTTGCCCGCGATCGGTTCAACCAGGGCGCCACCGCCTTCGACGCCGCGATCGAGGCCGCGACCACGCGCCTGCGTCCGGTGCTCATGACCGCCCTCGCCATGATCCTCGGCGTCATCCCGATGGCGCTCGGCACCGCGGAAGGCGGCGAACAGAACGCGCCGCTCGGCCGCGCCGTGATCGGCGGCCTCATGTTCGGCACCGCCGCCTCGCTCTTCCTCGTGCCCGTGGCCTTCGCCGCCGTGCGCGGGCGCGCCCGCCGCACCGTCACCCAGACCGCCGGCTCCTCCGAAGCGGCCCCGTCCGTCGTCGTCGCCTCCTGATTTCAACCATGCCTTCGCTTCGTACCTGCCTTGCCCCGTTCGTCCTCGCCGCCGGCCTGCACAGCCTCGGCGCCCAGACGCCCGCCGTGGTGCGCACCGTCACACCGTCCGCCGCCACCGCCGAGCGCACTTATGAATTGCCGGGCCGCACCGAGCCGTTCGAGGCCGCCCACGTTTTCACCCGGGCGACCGGCGTCGTACGCGAGCGCGCCTTCGACATCGGCGACCGCGTGAAGGCCGGCGACGTGCTCGCCGTCATCGACGCACCCGAGGTGGACCGCGCGGTCGACGCCGCCCGCGCCAGCCTGGTCCAAGCCACGACGCGCTACGAGAGCGCCCGCCGTCTCTCCGATCGCTCCGCCAGCCTGCTCGCCTCCAACGCTATCTCGCAGGACGAGTTGGACCAGCGCAACGCGACCACCGACGAGGCCCGCGCCGCCGTCGAGGTCGCCCGCGCCAATCTCGCCCGGCTCGAGGAACAGCAACGTTTCGCGACGGTGCGCGCGCCGTTCGACGCCGTCATCGCCGGACGTAACTTTGACCGGGGCGACCGCGTGCGGGGTGATTCCGCCACCGCCGAAGGCTGGCTCTACCGGCTCGTCCGCCTCGACACCCTGCGTTTCGTCATCAACGCCGCGCCCGACATCGCCCTGCGCCTGACCGAGGGACGCGCCGTGGCCGTGCGCTTCAGCGAGTTCCCCGGACGCAGCTTTGCCGCGACCGTGTCACGCTCGAGCCGGGTCTTCGATCCCGCCGCCGGCACGATGCGGATCGAACTCACCCTCGACAACCGCGACCTGACCCTGCCCGCCGGACTCACGGGCCGGGTCGTGCTCACCTTGCCGCCCACCCCCGACACCTTTTTGCTCCCGACCAACACGCTCCTCGTGCGCAACGGACAAAACACCGTCGCCACGGTCCGCGATGGAAAGGTGGCGTTCGTTGACGTCGCCCCGGGCCGCAATCTCGGCAACCAGGTCGAGGTCACGTCGGCCGGGCTCGCTGCCGACTCCGTCGTGATCATCAATCCGAACGCCCTGCTCCGTCCGGGCGACCAGGTCGAACTCGCGCCGCGCACCGCCGCGCGGTGACGCCACCGCCCTGGCAGACGTACGGACCCGCCCGCGCTACGCGAGCGCGGTCCTGAGGCGGCCGGCGCAGGTGTGGTTTGAGGGATTGTCCCGCCCGCCGCAGCCGGCCTACGTTGCGAGGCAGGGCTCAGGGACACCCCCGCGCCCGCCTCACCCCATGACGCCCCGTTTCCCGTCCGTCGCCGTCCTCGCCTTCCTCTGCATGTTCACGCCCTTGTCCGCCGCCCAACCGCCCGCCGTCACCGCCCAGCCTTTCGGGATCTTGCCCGACGGGCGCACCGCCACGGTGTACACTCTCGTCAACGCGCAGGGGATGCGCGCCGATATCTCGGACTACGGCGCGACCCTGGTCCGGCTGTTCACCCCGGACCGCAACGGACGCCTCGACGACATCACGCTCGGCTACGACCGCGTCGAGGATTACGTGAAGAAGTCGCCCTACTTCGGCGCCATCGTCGGCCGCTACGGCAACCGCATCGCGAACGGACGCTTCACGCTCGACGGTCAGACCTACACTCTCACGACCAACAACGCGCCCGGGGGGCAGCCCTGCCATTTGCACGGCGGCAAGGTGGGCTTCGACAAGGTGCTCTGGCGCGCGGAGCCGCTCCTGGAGCGCGGCATGGCCGGCTTGCGCCTGCGCTACACCAGCGCCGACGGCGAGGAAGGGTATCCGGGACGCCTTGAGGTGACGGTGACGTATTGGCTGACCCACGACAACACCCTCCGCATCGAGTATCACGCCACCACCGACAAACCCACGGTGGTGAACCTCACGAACCACGCCTATTTCAACCTCAAGGGCGCCGGCGAGGGCAGCGTGCTCGACCACATACTCACGCTCAGCGCCCGCACCTACACGCCGGTCACGGCCGGCCTCATCCCGACCGGCGAACGCGCGCCGGTCGCGGGCACGCCGTTTGATTTCACCACGCCGCAAACCCTCGGTGCCCGGATCGACGCCGACCACCCGCAGCTGCGCTTTGGTCGCGGTTACGATCACAACGTGGTCATCGACCGTCCGACGACCGGCGGTCTCGCCCACGCCGCCACCGTATATGCTCCGGCGAGCGGCCGGCAGTTGGAGGTCTGGACCGAGGAGCCCGGCATGCAGGTCTACACCGGCAACTTCCTCAACGACTCGTACGTCGGCAAAGGCGGCCGCACCTACGGGCTACGCACTGGGCTGTGCCTGGAGACCCAGCATTTCCCCGACTCGCCCAATCAGCCGGCGTTTCCGAGCACCGTGCTGCCTCCCGGCGAGACCTACCGCACCGCGACCGAATTCCGCTTCACGGTCCGCTGACGAACCCGACATGGCGCTCCCCCTGGGAACGCCGCGCCCCAGCTCGGCTCCGGTGCGGACCAAGGTAGGGACGGATCTCCGAGCCGTCCGCTCCATCAGCCCCGCAGGTCCTGCCACGATCCGGCGGTTTCGGAGAAACCGCCCTACCCTCTGTCCCCGCAGCGGGCGCGGGGACGCGCCCACCCACCTAAAGGGCCCGCCCCCGCGGGCCGGTGGTGACCTTAGACCTGCGACCTTCAGACCTTCGACGTTCGACGGCCCGACGCGGACGCGCGGGTCCCTCAGCGCGTGGTTCATCCGATAAGATCGTACGGTTAAGATTCTCCCGCAGCGACGCTGAGGCGCAGAGTTGAAGTTCAGACGGTGCCCCCTGGGAACGCCGAGCCCCAGCTCGGCTCCGGTGCGGACAGCGCTGCGCGTGCAATTGAACCGACCGAAAACCAACCGCTCCCCGCGATGTAACGTGCCGGCTTCGGACCGAAACGCCGCTTCAAGGTAGGGACGGATCTCCGAGCCGTCCGCTCCGTCAGCCCCGCAGGCCCTGCCACGATCCGGCGGTTTCGGAGAAACCGCCCTACCCTCTGTCCCCGCAGCGGGCGCGGGGACGCGCCCACCCACCTAAAGGGCCCGCCCCCGCGGGCCGGTAGCGACCTTAGACCTGCGACCTTCAGACCTTCGACCTTGGCCCATCCCGATCGCCCCTCCGCTCCACCGTTGCAACCTCACCCACGGTGGACACCGTTCGACCATGCGTTCTCTGCCCCGCCTGTTGATCGCGATCCTGGCCGCAGCCCTCGCGCACGTCGTGCCTGCGCAGTCCGGTTATCAGAAACCCTCGGACGTCCTCGCCGCCCTCGTCGACGCGCCCGCCACCCCGACCGTCAGCCTCAGTCCCGACCGCAACCGTCTCGCCATCCTCGAGCGTTCCGAGCGGCCCGAGATTGCGCAGCTGGCCCAGCCGGAGCTTCGCCTGGCCGGTCTGCGCATCAATCCGGCCACCGACGGTCCAAGCCGGGCGATCACCTTCAATGGCCTCTCCTTCACCGCCGTCACCGGCGGCACCCGCACGGCGGTCACCGGCCTGCCCGCGTCGCCCCGGATCCTGACCGCTGCCTGGGCCGGCGACAGTCGAAATCTTGCCTTCACGCTGGAGCGTGAGCATCGGATCGAGCTCTGGACCGCAGACGCCGCCACCGGCCGCGCCTCGCGCCTGGCCGATATCCCTGTCAACGCCACCCTCACCGACGGCTTTGCCTGGGTTGACGCGTCGACCCTTCTCGTGGTCCGCGTGCCTTCGGATCGCGGTGCCGCTCCGATCGAAACGCGTACGCCCGCTGGACCCATCGTGCAGGAAAATTCCGGTCCGCCCGCCCCGGCGCCGACCTACCAGGATCTTCTGGGCAGCCCGCACGACGAGGCGTTGTTTGATCACCACACCACCGGTGAACTCGTGCTCGTTGGCCTCGACGGCACCGTCACTCCCCTCGGGCCGCGCGGCGTGGTGGGCGGCGCCAGCCCCTCGCCCGACGGCCGCTTTATCCTCATCTCCACCCTCCTCCGGCCCTACTCCTACCTCGTTCCTGTCGGCCGCTTCGCGATGCGCACGCAGGTCTTCGACCGCGAGGGCAGGTTCATCAAGACGGTCGCCAATCTGCCGCTCGCGGAGAACGTTTCCATCGCCACCGGCTCAGTGCGCACCGGCCCCCGCGGCATGGCGTGGCGCGCCGACGCGCCGGCCACCCTGAGCTGGGTGGAAGCCCTCGACGGGGGCGACGGCAGCAAGGCAGCGGAGTGGCGCGATGCCTGGTTTACCCTCGCCGCACCCTTCGACGGTGCACCCGCCCGCCACCAGCAGTTTGCCCTGCGCGTCACCGGCGTCGCATGGGGCGACGCCCGCCGTGCCCTCGTCACGGAGGCGTGGACGCGCACGCGTCGCACCCGCACGTGGTTGGTCGACCCATCGACTCCCGGCACCGACGGCATCGTTCTCTTCGACCGCTCCTTCGAGGACCGCTACTCGGATCCGGGCGTGCCCGTGCAGGCTCGAAATGCCTACGGGAGGCTCTCGCTGCAGTTCAGTCCCGATGGCGGCAAGCTCTACCTCGCCGGAGCTGGTGCCTCGCCCGAAGGAGACCAGCCCTTCCTCGACGAGTTCGACCTCACGTCAAAACAGCCCCGGCGCCTCTGGCGCTCGCAGGCGCCCTGGTTCGAAAGCTTTGTGGCCTTCCTCGACCGCAACGGCAGCCGGGCGCTGCTCCGCCGCGAGTCGGTCGACACCCCACCCAATTTCTTCACCCGCGATCTCGCTTCCGGCGCCCTCGACGCAGTCACGTCGTTTCCCCATCCGCATCCGCAGTTCAACGAGGTCAAACGAGAGCTGATCCGCTACACCCGGGCCGACGGCGTGGGCCTGACCGGCAACCTGTATCTGCCGCCTGGTTACGACCCCCAGCGCGACGGTCCCCGCCCAACCCTCCTCTGGGCGTACCCACGCGAGTTCAAGAGCGCCGAGGCCGCCGGCCAGGTGCGCGAATCGCCCTACCGATTCACCCCGGTCTCCCCCGCGGGCCCCCTGCCTTTCCTCCTTGCGGGGTACGTGGTGCTCGACGATCCGGCTATGCCGGTCATCGGCGAAGGCGACGCGGAACCCAATGACACCTACGTCGTGCAGCTGGTCTCCAGCGCGCAGGCTGCGGTCGACGAACTCGTGCGGCGCGGTGTGACCGATCCCTACCGGGTCGCCGTCGGCGGCCACAGTTACGGCGCGTTCATGACCGCCAATCTGCTGGCGCATTCACGCATCTTCCGCGCCGGCATCGCCCGCAGCGGCGCCTACAACCGCACACTCACGCCCTTCGGCTTCCAGGCCGAGGATCGGTCCTTCTGGGAGGCGCCCGCAGTCTACGGCGCGATGTCGCCCTTTTACCATGTCCCCAGCATCAAGGACCCGATCCTCCTGATCCACGGCGAGGCAGACAACAACACCGGCACGTACCCGATCCAAAGCGAGCGCTTCTACGCCGCGCTCAAGGGCCACGGCGCCACCACTCGACTGGTGATGCTGCCGCACGAAAGTCACGGTTACGCGGCCCGGGAGAGCCTGCTTCACGTGCTCTACGAACAGGAAGCCTGGCTGGAGAAGCACGTGAAGAACGCCACCGTGCCGGCGCGGTAGACCCTCGACTCAAGCCGCCGTGCGCATGACCGGGCCCACCGTGGCACACCGCCCTCCGCCAACCGGCCGCTTCCGCAGCGGGACGCCGCGACGTGCCCGCCCACCCTACCGGCCCGCTCCCGCGGGTCGGTGGCGACCTTAGACCTCAAGACATACGATTTTAGACTGCCCGACGCGGACGCGCGGGTGTCTCCGCGGGTGATTCATCCGGTAAGTTTGTACGGTTAGGATTCTCCCGCAGAGACGCTGAGGCGAAGAGTTGAAATTCAACTGGCTCTACGATTCTGCCCATCTCCGGAAACACGAGATCGGAGGACGCAGATCGTGGCCCAGGACTACCTCAAACTCGCATGGCGATCCAGACGCTGCCCCCTGGGAACGCCGAGCCCCAGCTCGGCTCCGGTGCGGACAGCGCTGCGCGTGCAAATGAACCGACTGACGACCAACCGCTTCCCGCGGTGTATCGTGCCGGCTTCGGACCGAAACGCCGCCGCAAGGTAGGGACGGATCTCCGAGCCGTCCGCTCCGTCAGCCCCGCAGGTCCTGCCACGACCCGGCGGTTTCGGAGAAACCGCCCTACCCTCTGTCCCCGCAGCGGGCGCGGGGACGCGCCCACCCACCTAAAGGCCCGCCCCCGCGGGCCGGTAGCGACCTTAGACCTGCGACCTTCAGACCTTTGACCTCAACCTGCCCGACGCGGACGCGCAGGTCCCGCCACGGGTTGGTTTGCTCGCCCCACCCAACCGAGACGCCCGCAACCCGCGTCACTTTGCGCGTTGGTCGGCCTCACGACCGCGGATCAGCGCATTCACCGCATCTCGGTCCTCGGGCTTCAATCGATACAACGGCTGCTCCGCCTTGGAGAGCAGCATGAACTCGCCCGTCTCCGCGTCGTATAGCCAGCGTGCCTCAACATCGATCTTGTAGGCGAACACCCTTTGGCTGTCCGGCACGACGTGCTTCTTCGCCCGCCCAAAGCACGCGCGCAGCATTTCGATCTCGGCCGGTTGGTCGAGCACGCGCACCACGACAAAATCGTTATCGAGAATCCTCACTATCCCCGACGGCTTGAGCTTCGGCCCCCCAAATGCCACGGCGACGGCACCTGCACACACGACACTTAAGAGAAGGGACTTGGTGATCATGAGGAAATCGGCCAACCCTGCCGCAGCGGGCTAACGGCCCTGGGCGAGGACTCACGGTGTTTTCCATTCATAGGTCGATCGCGCGGTACCGTGAACGGTGAGCTCGTACCGACGCTTCGCCTCGTCCGCGCGCTTGACCGCCTCGGCCTCGATCTCGGCGTCGGACCAGCCGGCATTCGCCTTGCGCACCTCGGCACGCGCCCCCTCCAGCTCGGCCGCATAGTCCTCATCCGACATGCGCCGGAATCCCTGCTCCTGCGTACGCTCGGTTTCCACGAATCGGCTCTTGCTCCGGTTTCGCTCCCGCACCCGCTCCGCCGAAGCATCCACCTCCGCCCAATTCGGGCCGCCCGCCCGCATCGGGGCATTTGCATCCGTGGTCCTTGGCGTAGCACAACCCGCCAACGCGACCAGCAGCGCGCAGGGAAAGACTGTTCTCATGGAGTGTTTGATCTTGCTTCGGTCGTCGCCCGGCTCACGACCGGCCGCCCACGGTCCAGGTTGCCGCAACGACGGCCATCATGCCAACGCGGAAGTCGCTTCCTTCTGCACGACCACATACACGTGCACCTCCGGCCACTGATCATACTCGAAGTGCCGGAGCGCGCAGTTCGCCTCGCGCACCGCGTCCAGGATTCCGGGAACACCGAGGGTCGCATGATACATGGGCACGCCCATCGCTTCGTTCGTATGCGCTCCGGCCTGCGGCAAGCCACCGGCGGTGAAGATCATCACTCCCTCCGGGGCCAAAGCATCGAACAGTTTCAGCATCACCGCACGCTGCTGCTCCAGCGGAACATGCCAGATGCTGTCCCAGGCCGAGATGAACGCATACGGCTTCGACGGGATCCACGAGCAGACATCGCCGTGGTAAAACGTCGCCGCGGGATGCGCCTGCTTTGCCCACCTCAGCATCTCCGGGGAGATATCCAGGCCTTCGACCACCAGTCCATGCGCCTCCAGCAAACGGCGCAGGCGTCCACTCGCACCGCATCCCACCTCCAGCGCCACGCCCCGAGACGGCACGAAGCGAAGCGCCCGTCGATGCTGCTCAATCCCGTTGGCTTCGATGAACTGCGGTCTCGCCCAACGCTCCGCAATCGCATCGTAGCTCCGCGCAACGTCCTCGGGTTTCATGGTGGGCAAGGTGGCGAGGTTCGAGAGGACATGAGCCGAGCGAACGCGAAACGGGCCTCAGCGCGAGCCACAAGAGATAGGCGGTCAATTGCGCCTAAGACGAAGGCGAGAAACACCGTCAATCGACGATCAGTCTGAAGTGGTACGTGCTTTTCTCGACCTTCTCCCCAAAGCCGAGAAAGAGCGTACTTTGCAGGTCCGCGTCCTTCGGGAACCGGGCCCCAGGCAGTTCAACCTGGATGACCAACGCACCGCGATCCGGAGCATCCGCGGTTTTGAGTGCGGGATGTTTTTGGAAGTACGGCGCCGCGTCGGTGACGGTCGTGCTGGGTTCGAAGACGCGCCCCAAGGCGGCCTGGGTGATCTCGCGATAGCTCCGACCTCGAATCATAATATCCCGCGGCTCTCGCAAGGCCAGCTTGCCCGCCACCCCCGGCTGACGGGTGACGAGGTAGACGAGGCGCACGAACGTGGAGGCACCGCTTTCGGCCGGAGCATCCACGGTCCGTGCATCGAGCAACTGGATTCTGGCCGAAGTACCGTCGAACGTTGGCAAAGCCGCCGACACGTTCTGCGCGAGGAGGAGGCCCGCACCGATGATTAAGGTAAGGTAAACACGGAACGTTACAGCGATGCTCACGGGATGTGCGGCTTGGTTGGGTTGTTTGTTGAGCTGGCGAAAGAGCGCTTAGCCAGAGCAGGCTTACGGATTAGGATTTCCTGAAAGCAGCTTCGAGAAGCGGTGAATATCATCGCGACACGTCCATCCGCGATGTTGCCAGTATTCCAACGCGGAAACATTCGTGGTGAGCACGTCTAAGTGAACCTTCACGATGCCATTTCGCTGAAGTTCATCGAGACAGCGTTTGACCAACTCGTCTGCGATGCCCCGCCTCCGGTATGCCGCATCAACGACGACATGCTGGAGATAGCCTCGGCGTCCATCGTGACCAGAAAGCGCACAACCGACAACCCGACCGTCGATTTCGGCAAGGAAGCTCATCCCAGGATTGCGGCGAAGATAGCGATCGATCGCTTCGCGTGAGTCGGCATCTCGGACGCAGATGCCGGGTGTTCGCTGCCACAGCGCGAGCACCTCTTCATATCGGTCGAGGCTGAATGGACGAATGGTCATACTCTT
>CAYZBG010000049.1:0-38702 GCA_964476565.1 uncultured Opitutus sp. | reverse complement strand
AGAGCGACCAGTTCTCGATGTAATAGATGTCGTGCTGGATGCGCTGTTCGATCGACGTGTCGCCGCGCAGGCCGTTGACCTGGGCCCAGCCGGTCATACCGGGTTTGGCGAGGTGACGGGGCAAATAGTGCGGGATGGTCGTGGACAGTTGGTCGACGTGGAACGGGCGTTCGGGGCGGGGGCCGACCAGACTCATCTCTCCACGGAGCACGTTCCAGAACTGGGGTAGCTCGTCGAGGTTCCAGCGTCGGAGGAAGCGACCGATACCGAGCAGGCGCGGATCGTTGCGTCCGGTGCTTTGAGCGGCGTGGTCGCTCGAGGCGGCGTCGGGCGCCATGCTGCGCAGTTTGTACAACGTGAAGGGGCGATGGCCGGAGCCGATGCGGGTCTGGCGGAAGAGCACCGGGCCGCCGGGAGACTGGACCTTGATCGCAATTGCGAGGGCGAGCAGCAGCGGTGCCGAAATCACGAGGCCAGCGAGTGCGCCCGAGAGATCCATCAATCGTTTCGCGATGCGATTGACGAAGCGCGTGATGGCGAGTGCTTCGACACCGAGCACCGGTACGCGTCCGACCGTTTGCAGGCGCAGGCCGCTGAGGAATATATCGAAGGTGCTCGGTACGATCTTCCACTCCACGTAGGCGCGCTCGCAGAGTTCCACGATGCGTTGCACCTCCACGCGCGGCACGTCGAGGCGGGTCATGATGAGCAGGTCGACGGCTTCGCGTTGAAGAATGACCTCGAGTTCCGCGGTGGTGCCGAGGCGGCGTACGACGGTCGATTTGGTGCCGCGGTCGAGATGATAGTCGCCACCCTTGTCCGCCGTTGGAAAGGGCGCCGACGTGCCAGGAAAGTTGACCACGCCGGCCAGGACGAAGGGATGCGCCGAATCGACCGCGATTTCGGCGGCGAGGGCGCGGGCGTCGTCATTCCAACCTACAAGGACAGCGCGTCGACGCAGGCGGATCAAGAGTGCGGGACGAGTGACAATCCCGTACACGATCGAACGCCATGCGTAGAGTAGAACCACGACGCAAACGAAGGCGATGACGACAAAGAGCCGCGAGATCGGCGGGTCAAACTTCAACACGAGTGAAACACCGAGGTAGGCGACGAGCCAGAAGCCGGCGCCCTTGAGAATGGCGTTGAGACTCTGGTAACGGCGGAGCAGCAGGCGCGAGTCGTACAGACCGAACTGGTTGAACGCGGCGATCAGCAGCGCAACGCCCATGAGCAGCAACGGCAGGTAGCGCCCGAAGGTGGCGTCCGGCACATCGAGGCCGATGCTTCCGACGGCGGATTCATAGCGCAGATAATAGCCAAGGGAGAGTCCGGCAAACGTCACCGCCGCGTCGCCGACCAGCAACAAAAGGGGAAGCAAGGTGTCGCGCCAGGGATCGCGGTGAAATCGAGGTTGAAGCGGAGCGGGAGCGGACATGGTGGCGCGCGGGCGGTGCGGAAGGATGGAGATCGGTATCGGGCTTTAGGCGGTAAACCCAATCCTATTTCGGGGCCGGTCCTTCAGCCGTCGCGGTTATCGGCGGGCGGGTGAGCGCGGGCAGGCGCGACCAGACGGCTCCGGGAATCCACCCGCGCACGGCAAAGAGCGCGTTCGCGTGCGGCGAGAGCAGTCGGTTTTCCTCAAACGCGGGAAAGTCCGACACGTCCGGGCTGGCAGGGTGGCGCATGATCACGCGATAGCCGCCACGTTTAACGCGATACGCATGACGCCACGGCGGGTCGAGGGGGCGGGCGGTGACGAACGCGAAGAAGTCAGGCGATTCCGTGAGGCGCCGGATGAGGGCGGAACGCAGATCAGCAGGCAGGCCGGCGTCGGGACGACCGGCGGCCCACGTTTCACCCAACCAGCCCCAGTGGGTGGACCCGGACCAGGCGCCCTGGCCCGCGGCGGGAGCGGTGGAGAGGGCTTCGAGTCGGCCGAGGGTGGAAGCTGCCACGTGCGGGAGATGAGCGGCGCGGGCGTCGGGCGAGGATTCGTTCCACCAAAGGATGAGGGCGACTTGCTCGCGCAGGCGTTGACGCTGCGCCTCATCGCTCAGCAACGGCTCTAAATCTCGCGCGAGCGACTGCAACTCCGCGCTGATCTGGGGCCAGCGCGCGCGCAAACCCGGTTCGTCCCAAAGCGCCGTGGTGACAAGGCGCGGATCGGCCACGAGCTGCCGCGCAAAGGCCCGGTTCGCGCCGAGCTGGTCGCCGGACGCGGCGTGCGCAAAGGCCTGTCCGAGATAAACGCCGGTGCGGTGCGGTGCGAGCCGGGCGGCCTCTTCGAAGAGATCGGTGGCACGCGGATCGCCGCGCGCCAGCTCCAACCACGCGAGGTTGTAGGTGGCGAATTCCGACGGCCACGGTGTATCCATTGCAAGAACCCGACGCAGCAACGCGGTCGCACGTGCGGGATTCTGATCCCAGCTCCACGCGGCCGCAGCTTCCTGGTAGAATCGATCCCAAGGGGCGCGTCGCGCGGCCGTGTCGAGCGCCGCCAGCGCCTCTTCGTGACGGCCCGCATCGTGTGCATCCGCCGCGGCAGCGAACTCGGCCCGCGCGGCAAGATCGCGCGCCCGGTAGGTGACCGGCCCGGCCAGCAACAGGGGAACGAACGCCGCCACGGCCCAACGGACTCCGCGCGACAGGGGTGCCACTGCCTTTGCCCCCGGGATGGTGAGCAACGCGATGTGAGCGATGACCAGGACGAGGATGAACGGTTGATCGAACTGATGATCAGTCAGCGAAAACAAGCCGTATCCAAGCAATCCCGACGCCGCGACGACGAGATCGGGGCGTTGACGGTCGCGGAGGCCGCGAACGATCCACGGCACGAGGCTCGCAAGCAGCACGACCAGCGCAATCGCGCCAACCGGCCCTGTCGTGGCCCAGACTTGGAGCGGCGCGGAGTGCAATTGCAGCGAACCGTCCGGTGCCGCGGGTACACGAGCCTGGCCGGCGCCATAGGCGAGCGGTACGGTGCCGGGGCCGGGTCCAAGCAAGCCGTGGCTCTGCCCGAGTGTCAGCCCGGCGTGGGCCATGGCGAGGCGTTGTTGATTACTTTCCGTCGAGACGACGTTCCACTGCCCGTGCAGGACCAGTTCGCGTAAACGCTCGTTGGTGCCAATGCCCACGCCGACGAGTGCGAGCAGGACCGCCCCGCCGACCATCGCGTCGCGAGCGCGGCGTCCGCGATGGAGCCAGGCAACGGTTAACGCCACGGTGGCGGTCGCGGCGAGGGCAACCACGCCAGCCCGGCTCGAGGTGGAAATCAAAAGTGGGATCGCACCCACCGCGGCGACCACGCGCCAGGAACGACCGCTGCGTGCGTGCAGGGCGCTGGCCGTCAGCCAGGAGCCGGCGAGCAAGGCGGCGCCGGCAGTTTGGACGGAGTGTCCAAACGGCGCCGGATTGCGTCCGCCCCACACCGCGGTCCAGGAGGGAGCGGCCGCGATTTGCCGGCTCCACGCATAAAGCCCGACGACGATCAAAGCGGTGGCGCCGAGATCGAGGGCCGAGCGCAGGGCCGGGGCGTGAGCCTCATCGCGAAAAGCCTGTACCGCCAGAAAGAGCAATCCCGTGCCGCCAAGCGTGGTCAGGCAAAACGCGAGGCTGCCTTCCGACCAGGGTCCGGTGGCGGCCGAGAGAACCACCACGGCGGCGTAGGCAAACGTTGCGCCGAGGAATATAGGCGCGGAGGGCACCGCTTCCGAACGCATCCAACGCATCCAGGCAGCCAGCGCAAAGACCAGCCACCCGACCGCGGCGAGGCCGGCCCATGGCCAGACGTCGAGACGCGTGGCGGACGGTTCGTAGAGAGAAACACCGAGCAGCCAGACCAGCCCCAGCAGCGTCACCGAACGGGCGCGAGGGGAGGGAGAAGACGGCATGGGGCCTCATGAAGTCAGGCCGCGGGGCTGGAGCAAGGCCAACGACGCCGGCGGGGGCGCGCTTGACGGTTTCCGGCCGGGCGGGGCATGGTCTGCGAATGGCCGAATTGCCCACCACACCGGATCCGCGCGCGCGTCGCGCCCTGCTGCTCAAGCTGGGCTTGGGTGCCGTGGCCCTTGCCGTGGCGGCCGTGCTGTTGCTGCGCGGTGCCGATCCGCGAATCTGGTTGCAGGAGTTACTCGCCGCGATCCGTGGGTTTGGCCCGGTGGCTTTCTTTGCGGCGATGGCGGTGCTGCCTTCGCTGGGGTGTCCGATCACGGTCTTCACGCTGACGGTCGGTCCGGTGTTTGGCCCGACCTTGGGGCTGCCTCTGATTTTGACTCTTTCGGCCGGTGCCATCGCAACAAATCTCGCGCTCAGCTACTGGTTGTCGCGTTATGCGTTTCGCCCGTGGATCGAATGGCTCTTCACGCGTCTGGGCTACCGGCTGCCGCAGGTGTCTCCGGAGACTGAGCTTCCCCTGACGGTGCTGGTGCGTGTGACGCCCGGGCCGCCGTTTGTGTTGCAAAGTTATCTGCTGGGTCTGGCCGGCGTGGCCTTTCGCATCTACATGTTGGTGTCGTGGCCGATCTCCACGGCGTACGCGATCGCCTTCATTTTATTCGGCGACTCGCTTGCGCAAGGGAAGGGCAAGCTGGCGCTGCTCGCGGTGAGTCTGTTCATTGCGCTGACGGTGGGGGTTCAGTTCCTGCGGAGGCATTACGCGCGCAAACGCGCTGAGAAAGCGTGAAGACCCTCGGGCCAGACGGTTCGTTAGTGGAGGAGGGCGAGGATCGTCCGATCGAGACGGTCTCCCAATTCACGCGCCGGGTGAAACTCGTGCTCGAGAGCGGGATCCGGCCGGGCTGGGTCCGCGGTGAGGTGTCCAATCTTCGGATACAAACGAGCGGGCATGTCTATTTTTCATTGAAGGATGCCGGCGCCCAGCTCTCGGCCGTGCTCTTTCGCGGCGACGCCTCCCGGCAGACGGTGAAGCTCCGCGACGGTTTGCAGGTGGTGGTGTACGGCGAGGTCAGTGTCTACGAGGCGCGCGGCCAGTATCAGATGATTGTACGGGCGGTCGTGGATGACGGGGTTGGCCGCTTGCAGCGCGAGTTCGAGGCCTTGAAGCGCCGGCTGGAGGCGGAGGGCTTGTTTGATCCGAAGCGCAAGAAGCCTTTGCCCGCCATGCCGGCGACGATCGGTTTTATCACTTCGCCCACCGGAGCGGCGGTGCAGGACTTCATCAACATCCTCACGCGGCGGGACTGGCGCGGACGGCTCGTGGTGATTCCATCGAAGGTGCAAGGCGAGGGCGCGGCGGCGGAAATGGCCGTCCAGCTCGCGCGGGCGGAGGCGATGGGGATTTTTGACCTTCTGGTCATCGGCCGCGGCGGTGGAAGTTTGGAGGATCTTTGGGCCTTCAACGAAGAGATCCTTGTTCGCGCGGTGGCCGCGTGCGGGGTGCCCATCATTTCCGCGGTCGGTCATCAGATCGACTTCACGCTGTGCGATTTTGCCGCGGACGTGCGGGCGGAAACGCCGAGTGGCGCGGCCGAGCTTATTTCGAGTGCGTACCTCGCCCACTTGCAGCGCTGGGCAGAGGCCGCGGAAGCGCTGGAAGCGCACGTGCGCGATGGCCATGCGAGCCTTCGCGAGGGCGTGCTGAGTCTGCGCCAACGGCTGCGGTTGCTGTCACCCGCCGCGCAGGTGGAGCAGGGATGGTTGCGCCTCGACGATCTGCGCAACCGGCACGCGGCGGCGCTGCAGCAGGCGGCCCAACATGCGCGTCATCGGTTACAAGAGGCTCGGTCACTGCTCGTGCAGCGCTCGCCGGCGACCCGCGTGCAGATCGAGTCGCACCGCCTGCTCTCGCTGTGGAAGCGCCTGCAAGCGGCCAGTCCGGCGTCGGTGCTCAACCGCGGTTTTGCGATTGTCGAGGATGTGAACGGAAAACCGCTCACGCGCGCGGCCGCAATCGCGGCCGGCCAGCCGGTGCAGGCCGTCTTCGCCGACGGCCGCCGGCGCCTCACCGCGGAGCGCGAGTAGCAGCAGCTATTTTAGGGCTTGGCATTCGTTCAAAATTGATAATTATCAATAAAAGAATCCGGGTCTGTTGCCTGCCGATTCCTTTTTCACCCCATGAAGATCACCCTGACACGTCTGTCGCTGCCGCGTGCCGGCCACCTGGCGACCCTTGCCTTGATTACTATCAATTCGCTGGTTGGCCAGGTGCGACCTCCCGCCGCCGAGGCCGGACCGGAGACGGTGCAGCTTTCGCCTTTTCAGGTCACGACGATGGTTGATTCCGGATACCGCGCGGGCAACTCGGTTTCCGCCACACGCGTCGACACTCCGATCAAAGATCTGCCCTTCGCTGTATCGGCGTTCACCGAGCAGTTCATTGAGGATATTGGCGCGCGCGAGTTGAAAGACATCGTGCGCTTCGCTCCGAGCGTCACCAATAACGCGCGTGAGTTCAACTCCGGCAACAGCAAGTTCGCCGTCCGTGGCTTCGACGCCAATCCCCTCCGCAACGGCTTCCCTGGCACCGGTTACATCGATGCGGCCACGATCCAGCGTGTCGAGGTGGTCAAGGGCCCGGCGTCGCTGCTCTACGGACAGATCGAGGCTGGCGGGGTGATCAATTATGTGACGAAACGCCCGCAAGCCGGACGGAGTGCCACGCTCAAGCTTGACGTTGGAAGCTATGATTTTCTACGCGCCCACGTTGATGTGAACCAGCCCCTCGTCCCGGACAAGCTTCTGGCTCGATTCAATTTCGTGCATGAAAACGACTACGAATATTATCGTCATCACAAGGGAACCACACGTGTGGTTGCGCCGGTGGTGACGTGGAAGATTGATGACAAAACGAGCCTCACGGTGGATTACCAGTGGTTCGAGCGCCACGAAAAGGCCCAGGTCTTCTTTTTGCCGCAGATTCAGGTGCCGCTCAACAACCGGAACCTTTATCCCAGCGCGACGGGCGGGGTGCGATTTCCACTTCCCTATTTCGGGCCGCAGATCGAAATCCCTGACAAGCGCTTCAGTGTCTCGGATCCGAACGATTTTCGTAACACCGACTTCAATACACTTTACGTCGAACTCACGCGAAAGCTCTCCGACCGCTGGAATTCCCGGGCCGTCTTCACTTACGACACCACCTATATCGAGACCCGGCAGCATGGCCGTGGCGATGTGGACATGATCATTCCGGCCGCCGATCTGGCCGGCCTGTCGTCGGACCCGGCGATTTATCTGAATGAACTGCAGAACATCGCGACCCTCGAGCGTTACGGGGCGATCACGACGCTCACCCGTCGCATTACCTATCAGCAGGTCAAGGCGTGGAACCGGTATTCCCAGTTGGAAATGACGGGCCGATACGATTTCGACTGGGGCACGTGGAAGCCGCTTTTCGGGTATAACTACAATAAATTCGATAATCGAAATTTCACCAACACCCTCAACACGTCTCTCGCCTGGAAGATCCTCGATCCCTCGACGTGGGTGGAAAGCAACATTCCCAACGACCAGATTCCCGCCAGCAATCCTGCCAACGGCGGCGGCTACAACCATGGCCTCTACACGGTGCAGCCTTTTTCGTTGCTCGACGACCGGCTTCAAGTCGTGGCTGGCGCCCGGTGGTCCAAGGGCTTCGCCAATCCCACCGCAGCCGTTCCGGACGGATTCACGATCACGAAGACGACACCGCAGACCGGCATCGGTTACAAACTGCGTCCGGACCTGATGGTCTATGCGAACTACAGCGAATCGTTTCAGGCAAACAACCGCCTGCTGCGCCTGAACTCGAATACCGCGACGATTCCAGCCAAGCCCTTTCTTGGTCAGGGTTATGAGATCGGCTTGAAGAGCGATTTCCTCGGCGGGCGCATCTCTGCGACGCTGGCAGCCTTCCAGATCGAGCAAAAGAACTCGATTATCGTAATCGCGCTCATCCAGCCCAATGGCACCACCTTCGCCTCCGATCTGCAGGACGGTAACAAGACGGAGAACAAGGGCGTGGAGCTGGAGCTCGTCTATTCACCCACGGACAACTGGCAGGTTTATCTGGCCGCCAGCCTCAACGACCCTGAATTCGTTTCGGTTGGCGTCGGAAGCGAATTTCTTTTCGGCACCCAGCCGGAGTACACCGCCCGACAACTGGCCAATCTCTGGACCCGATACAACTTCACCGGCGAGTCGCTCAAAGGTCTTTGGATTGGGGGCGGGTTTTTCTACACAGGCGAGAAGACCCTTA
Source organism: uncultured Opitutus sp. (assembly GCA_964476565.1). GTDB lineage: Bacteria > Verrucomicrobiota > Verrucomicrobiia > Opitutales > Opitutaceae > CAMAXB01. Next base: position 30,505 of record CAYZBG010000049.1, on the reverse strand, counting down.
CGGCCAACAATCCCTACATCTACTTCCCCGACCGCATGGTCTGGGAGGCAGCTTTGGGCTACGACACAAAGGTGGGTAATGTACCGATCAACGCATTGCTATCGTGGAAGAATCTCACCGACGAGAATGACGACCCATCCAGTCGGTCCCGCGGTTTGCCCGAACGTCTGAACCTTTCGATCACGGCTCGATTTTAGTCCGTGGTCCGGCGCGGGCACTCCCTGCTCTGCCTTGGGCAAGCCTCCTCACCGCCATCGCCAGTATTCACGTCACCACCCCACCTTGCGTTCGGTTTGGTGGGGTGGGTGGCGGTGAGAGTGCGACGGTGTGGGCTCTTGAAAGGTGAAGGCAATCGGTGTTGCGTGAGGGGCGTTATGTGGGGGCGGTCTCGAAACAGGCGTGATCAACGTGGGCCTTACGTCGAGCTGACAGGGCCGGTGGCCTTGTCGGATGACGAGGAACGGGCGATTTTCGCGGTCGTGGACGCTGCGGTCGGCATCGCCGGCCGGACGTTCGTGATGATGGCGTTGCGCGGGAGTCGGGCGGAGAAGGTCCGTCGGTTGGGTGTAGTGGACCAGCCGGGACACGGATTCTACGCAAGACGAAGCGAGGAAGAAGTATTGGCCCGAATCGACACGTGTTTCCATCGCGGCTGGTTGCGGTTTGTGCGCACGCGAGAGGGATTGCCCTTGATCAGTTACACGGAGGCCGGGTTGCAGAAGGCGCAGGGCTTCGTGGTGGAGCGGTGGCTGGAGGAGCTACGCCGGCTCCGTGAGGCGCAGGCAAAAGAGCCAGGCCTCGCGTTGTCGTTTCTGATGTCAGCCAATCCCCAGCGAAACCATGACACGGTCTTTCTCATGATCGACCGGCTGGAGAAGTTCGCAGATGCGGGGTGGTTGCCCACCTTGCGCGCATGGAGTGCCGTGGAAACGAAACGGGTGCGTGCGCGCCTGCAGACGCTGATTGAACGCTTGGAACGTGGGGACTGATTCCGAGGCGATGCACCGGGGGAGGCGCATCGGCGCGGACGCTATTTGATGCGGGATTCGCCGGCCCAGAGGTCGGCGTCGGGACCGAGGGCATGCTTGAGCGGGTCGGTGGCGCGCGCGAGTTCGGCGAGGGCGGCATCGTCGAGGCTGAGCCGGCTTGAGGCCACGTTGTCCGCCACCTGCTGGGGCGAGCGGGCCCCGAAGATCACCGACGTCACGGCCGGCTGATGGAGCAACCAGGCGAGCGCGACGTCAGCCATCGGGCGTTTGAGACGTGTCGCCACGGTTCGGATACGCTCCAGCGTCGCGAAGGTCAGCTCCTCGTGGCCTTCGCCGCCATGGCGCGACATGGGGCGGTCGCCGCGGAAGTGACGGGTTCGGTGGCGTCCGACCGGGACCTCCTCGGGCGAACGGAAGCGGCCGGAGAGCAGGCCTTGCTGGAGCGGACTGTAGCAGAGCACGCCGAGACCATCACGCTGACACGCGCCGGTCACCTCGAACTCGATCGCGCGCCAGATTAGATTGTACGGAAGTTGATTGGTGATCCAGCCGGTGCCGACGGCGCGCAGACGGGCGAGGCTCGTCGGTCCGAAATTGCACACGCCGAGGGCGCGGGCTTTCCCTTGGGCCCGAAGTGTCTCCATCGCGGCGATGACCTCTTCAAGCCGTTCGCCCGAGCCGAGCCAGTGGATTTGCAAGAGGTCGACGTGGTCGGTGCGCAGGCGTTTCAAACTCGCTTCGCACGAGGCGATGGCACGCTCCGGAGTCATATCGCCTTCACTGATCTTCGTGGCGACGAATGCGCGTTCGCGGCGGTCGTGCAATGCCTCGCCCACAATCTCCTCGGAGAGGCCGTCGCCATAGAGCGGGGCGGTGTCGATGAAAGTGACCCCGGCGTCGAGGGCGGCGTGGATCGTGGCGACCGAGTCGGTCCGCGCCTGCGGGCCCCAGAACTTGTCGCCAGCGAGCGCCCAGGTGCCAAGCGCGAGACGGGAGTAGGATTGTGACATGGTGGGGGTGGTTGTTTGCCGCGTGGGTGATCAGAGGCGCACCGGGAGCAGTCCCAAGCTTTCAAGAAAAGCCTGGTGGGCGGCGGGCACCTTGGCGCGCCATTCCGGAATCTCGCTGGAGAAGCGGTGTGTGCCGCCTGGAACAGTGATGAAATCGCAGCGGTTGCCGTTTGCGGTGAGGGCGCGGTGCAGGGCCACGGCGTGATCATAAGGAACGGTCGGGTCGGCGTTGCCGTGGATCAAAAGGACGGGAGGCATTTTGGTGTCCAGGTTCTGGAGCGGTGAGAAGGCATCCAGATTGACCTTGCCGAAGCGGTCGGCCCGCAGCCCGCTGGTCGTGGAGGTGTCGGCTGCCGGTGAGGTGAGCAGGAGTGCGACCGGCCGGTGCAAAGGCGCTTCGCCGGGATCGAGGCCCGGCGGTGTGGCGGTGATCGCCGTCCACAGCGCGAGATGGCCGCCGGCGGATGAGCCGCCCACGACCACGCGCGTCGGGTCGATCCCCAGTTCCTCCGCGTGGTCCTGCACCCAGCGCACGGCGGCACGCGCATCGGCGACGGTCGCCGTCGCGTTGGTGTCGGGCCAGCGTTCGACCGTGCGATAGTCGGGCGCCACGCCGACGAAACCGAGCGAGGCGGCTCGGCGCGCCCAACCGGCGGATTGCAGCGGCGTGCCGCGGACGAAACCGCCGCCGAAGAACCAGACGAAGGCCGGGCGGCGGTCGTTTTTGTTCCAGTCTTTGGGTTTGAAGACGTGCAGGCGGACCGGGTGCGGATCGGCCGGACGGAAGACGAAGGTCTGCGCGTCCGGCAGAGTTTCAGGCGTGGTGACCGCAGCGCCGGCCTCCGCCGCTTGCGCGGAGAGCGGATTGAGGCTGGGCGTCAGCAGGGAGGCAAAGAGGACGAGTTTAGCGAAGGTCGAGGGAATCATCGTTTAGGGTAAGGACGTCAGTGCGGCCGTCGGGACGGCGGATGGTGAGCGTATCGCCGGCTCGGTCGACTTGGAGGGCGGCGGGGGCGGATCCTTGTTTCTCGGGCCAGAGCACGGCGAAGATCACGTGATCGGCGGAGGCCGCGGAGGTCTCGGCGTAGAGGTGGTTCTGTTTCAGGTTCCATCCGGCGGTCGTGGTGTAGTTGGCCTCTCCCGACACATAGCGTGGATCGACCGCGACGGGGAAACCTTCGTCGACACGCGCCTGCCACGACGATTCGCCGAGCAGGCGCGCGGTGAGGGCGGCGTCGCCGTTGCGGGAGAACGCGAGGTTCTGCGCGCCGTCCCACGCCAGGGTGCGTTCCGTGTGCAGCAGCCAGGTGACCTTGCCGGGATCGGCGAGGCGCACCCGGTCGCGCACGATCACGTAGCGGGAGTCGACGAAGACGAGATCGCGGGTCGCCTGTTTGACGCGGCCTTTGGGCTGGAGCGTAGCGTAGGCGGCGGTGGCGTCGCCGGTTGCCCAGACTGCGCGCGGTAGTTGCTCAAACCGGGTGATTTTGCCCGTGGCGGCCTTGCTCTGGGATTTTTGCCCCTGGCCGTCGATGAGCACGGCATTCATCGACACGGTCTGGCGTACCCATTGGTTGTGATGCGGGGAATTGTGCCATTCCCTCAGACCGGACTTGATGGCGAGGCTCTGGCCGTAGGCGTTCAGGACAAACGCATTCTGCTGGGCGTGGCTGTGGCTGAACGAGCCGTAGGGACTGGAGACGAACGTGACGTGGATGTCGTCATCAGTCCGGCCCAGCGCGCTGTGCAACGAGACCCAGCCGATGTCGCGAAAGTGGCGCGCCCCGGGCAGGCTGGCGAGATCGCGCGGCGCGGGCAATGGCTTCGACGACGAGAGGAAGTTGCGCACGACGAATTCGAGCGTGGTCGGATACGTGCGGTCCAGCTTGCCAAGACCGCGGGCGGTGGGGCGCGGCCGCGGGTCGGTCTGCAGGTCGGCGTAGGCGCGGAGGAAGCCGTCCTGCTGCACGCGGGCGAGATGGAGCAGGTACTCGGCGCTGGCCGGCTCGAGGTTGAAGTTGCCGGCGTTAGGCAGGTCGCCGAACGACGTCGCGAGGTAGGGCTGCACATTGTAGACCGCGAAGTAGGGCGAGTTTTTCCAGAACGGACTCGCATAGGCCAGCGGATCGCCGATCGCGAGCAGGGCGTCCTGGAAAAACGCGTGCTCGATTGTGCCGCGCCAGTAGGCGACGCCCTCGGCCCAGCCGCCATCGTCGCCGCCCCACGGGGTGAACTGGTCGCGATAGAACCGGTAGGCGTAGTCCCACCATTCCCCCGCCTCCGGCAGGTCGTCCCAGAGCGCGAGGGCGGAGAGGCCGGTCATCGGCATGAAACGCACGGGGTGGCTGGAGAGATCGGCCGCGATGGAGTTGCGCACGATCTTCGAGATGTTACCGTGGCGCTCGATCCACTCGACGGAAAGGCGGCCGCGTTCACGGAAGTGAGCGAGCACGATTCGCTTTTCGTCAGGCGTGAGATGTTCGCGCAACTGATCGTAGACGAGGGGAAGTTTACGCCAGAGGCGGAAGTGCCCCTCGTCGTTATAGGTGATGCAGGTTGCGCCCACGACGGGACCCTGACGCCAGTCGGGCGAGAGGTGCCAGCGGCTGCTGCCGACGAGGAACTCTTTCGCTTTCGCGAGGTACTTTTCCTCGCCCGTCACGAGCCAGCAGTACGTCGCTGCCTCGGCCACGCCAGCGACAAGTCCGGTGAGATCCTGCACATCGCGCCACCGGTCGGCGACCTCCGACGTGCGGCGCGAGGGCGACGGATCGCCGTAGGTGACGGGCTCGGCGGGAAGGGGCAGGTTGAGGTAGTTGGCATCAAAGTCGGCCTTAACCTTGGCAAATGCCGTCGCGCCCTCGCCGTTCGTGACGTAGGCGCGAAACGCATCCGCGCGGCCGGCAAGGACGCTAGTGCGGGGGCCCGACGCGGGGACGTGGCGCCCGTCGGCGAGGCCCAAGACGGCGAATGCGGCGAACAGAAAGGAAAGACGGAGCAGGTTCATGACAGGAAGGGAAGGGACCAATGGGAGAGGTTCCATGCACCGAGCGTCGGGTGGGAAAGCGACCACGTGCCGGCGTCGCCGAGGACGACGCGCCAAGGCGCGGACTCCGCGCGATCCTGACCGGTCCAGGACAGCGCGGCGAGTACGGTTGCGACAGCGGTGCGTTCCGTTCGGAGCACCGGCGTGGCGTGAAACGGTGCGGCAATGTGCGTGCGAGGAGACGACGAATCCAGACGCGCGTCCCACCCGGTTGCGCAGAAACCCAGGAGCGGTTGCAGGACCGTGCCGCGGCCGTCGGGCGCGAAGCAGGCAAGCGTGTGGGCGCGCTCACCGCCGGCGAGACCGGCGGCACCGATTTGAGCGGCGGCGTTTGCATCCAGCGGAAGAGCGTAGCCGCCGAGGCGAAAGACCACGGGCTGGCGCGGCGTTACGCGGTGCACGTGCAACAACCAGCCAGCCCGCCAGAAGACGAACGTTTCGACGCTCGTGTTTACCTGGCCTGTTCTGAAACCGAGATTGTAGCTGCAACCGAGGTGGGTTGCGGTCAGCTCGACCGCCGTCGTCGAGTGACGGCCGAACGCACGACCGTCATCGAGGTGCTGCACCAGCGCGTTGTCGGCAGACCAGCTCGTGGCCGGCGTGCCGTGGGCGAGGGTGAAGGAGGTGCCGGTGCGGTAGGCGAGTTTGCTCCATTTCCAGGCGCCGTAGCGTAACTGGGTATTGGATACCATCGACCCGGCGTTCAGGATCTCGACCTCGCCCCCGACTCCGCGCACGAGCAGGCCGGCAGGACGGATGGGATGGGCGAAGTCGCCGGTTTCGCAGGGGAGCGACTCCTCTGGCTCCGACCAGAACGGATGTCCGGGCGGAAGCAAGAGTGGCGCGAGGCCCTTGGCGCACCAGTACGGCGAGGCGGCGCATGAGTACGGCTCGGCGAGGTCTTCGAAGACGTCCGTCCAGCCGAAGCCGAGGCAGCCCTGCGCTTGCGTGATCGGGCGGGCGAGGAAGAAATCGAGGTTGCGCGTGCAGAGGCGTCGCAGACGTCCGAGGGAGAGGTCGGTGCATTGTTCCGCGACGGCGAGTCCGAACACGGCGATCGCATTGAAGCGATACATGATCGAGCGACCGAAGGCGGGATGTTCGCCGCTGGCGGCGAAGAAATGCTGATAGTCGGCGACGAAGCTCCCTGCCCAATTGCGCCAGCGGTTCGCCCGGGCCGGGTCGTGGGTGCCGTGGAGCCGCGCCCACCAGAGGCCGTAAAAGTGAAACGCGTAGGCGTTGTAGTGATCGTAGGCTTGGTTGATCCCGTCCTCAAACCAACCGCCACCCCGATGCATGGTTTCGAGCTGATTGAGATGGGCCTCGATCACGGCGCGGTCCGTGCGATGGGCATGTCCATGCTTTCCGAGAAATTCGAGAATGTGCACGGACATGAACAGGTGGTTGTTGTTGACGATCCCACTGCCGCGGGAGGTCGCCAGCCAGCCGGCGATCTGGTCGCGCTCGGCGTCGCTCAACGGGTGCCAGAGATCGTCGGGCGCGATCTGCAAGGCGATCGACAGTAGTCCCATCTCCACATGGTGCTGGTGATAGCTGGCGTCGGGTCCCCAGTAAGACAGCGAGGCCGGGTCGGTGCCCGCGACGAGGCCCGCGCGAAACCATGCACCCAGCCGGGTGCGCAGTTCGGTGTCGTCCGGGTGAGGTTGGGACTGAAGAAAATGGGCCGCCAGCACGAGCGGGCGGGCGAAGCTCTCGAGCCGGTCCGCCTGGGCATCATGGTCGCTGGCGGGGCCGGCAATGGGCAGATCCGCGCGACCCGGAGCCATCAAGGCGGCCAGTGGTTCGAGCAAACGCCGCGCCTGCAACTGCCAATGCCGGTAGGGCGTCATGGTCAGGACGTGCGTTCGTAGACCTCGGCGCTGACGACGCTCTCAAGCGGCTCGCCTGCAGCGTAAGCGCGGAGGTTTCGCAACCCGTGCGCTCCGGCATCGCAGCGCCGGTCGGTGGTGGGCCCGCCGAGGTGGGGGGTGAGCGAAACATTGGTCAGACCGCGCAGAGGATGGTCCGCGGGCAATGGCTCGATGGCGAATACGTCGAGTCCGAAGAGCACGCTGCCTTCGCGGGCGACGCGAACGAGCGCGGCCTCGTCGACCACCGCGCCGCGCCCGAGATTGACGAAGACGCCGCCCGGTCGGATCCGGCGCAGCAGCGCCTCAGTGACAATACCGGTGGTTTCTGGGATGAGCGGAGCGAGCTCGACGATAATGTCGTTCTCCGAAAAAAGCCTTTCGAGCGAGGGCGCCCGCCTCACACCATGACGTGCCTCTGCTTCCGGGGTGACGTCGGGGGCGTGGACACTGATGCTTACACCGAACGGTTGGAGCAGCGTGACAAGCTCGCGCGCGACAAGGCCGAAGCCGTGGATGCCAACCGTGCGGCCGAAGAGCGAAGCGGTCTCCGTGGCGGTGTCCTTCCAGCCTTTGCCCCGGTGCATGGCAAGGGCCCAAAAAGTCGCACGACGCAGGCAGGCGAGGATATGGAAGAGCGCCCACTCCGCGACGATGCGACTGATCGAACCACCCCAGTTAGTCACGAGCAGCCCCGCGTCGATGTGCTCGCGCGAGACCAGCCGCTTCACGGAGCCACAGAGATAGCAAACGTAGCGCAGGCGGGATGGGAGCCGCGCGGGCAGCGGCGGAGTTTTCCAGCCCGCGACGAGAATCTCCGGATTGATCTCGGCGAGGGCCGCGTGAAAGCCGGCCGCGTCGACCGACAGGGGGTCGAGCACCGCGGAGTTTGTCGCGACCGCCCGCACGTCCGCGAGCAGCGAACCGGGCAGAAAGTCGCGGATCTCGCCGGGTGTGAGGGCGAGCAGCAGGGAGGCCGGTGTCGCGGCGGGACGTCCAGCGTTCAACGGGCGTTCGGATCGGGTGGAAAGCATTCGAGGACCTCGGCGGAGGGTTCGGGTTGGAAGGTGAGGGCACCGGCTCCCGCCGGCACAAAAAATGAGCTGTAGGGGTCGAGCCGATACAGCTCGTCGCCGGCCCTGACGACGAGCCGGCCTGCGGTCACGATTCCGACGTAGGCCGACGACTCGGATTTTTGCACGGTGGAGCGGAAGAACGATTTTCTCACCCGGAAACACGGGGTTCGCTCCGGGCCAATCAAATCATCCTGAAAAGAGTCCGGCCCAAGCGGGCGCCGCCGCCGTGGCGGACAGGTGGCTTCCCCAAAGATCCGCGCGGCGGACCACGGCGCGTAGTCAAACACGTCGAGGCAAAAATCGAGGCCGCGGTTCATGAAGCGGGCGGACTCCGGCAGCACGTATCCGCCGCGTTCGAATTCGAAACGCACGACGAGATCACTTGGCTCCTGAATCTCGACGAGGAAAACGCCTTCGCCCAGGGCGTGCGGCACGCCGCCTGGGACAATGTAGGTGTCGCCCGGTTTGACGGGAATACGGTCAAAGCACTGTTCGATCGCGGCGAGGTCCTGCTGTTCGATCATCCGACGGAGATCCGCGCGCGCGGGCGGGCGTTGGAAGCCGAGATAGATATAGGGCACGGCCACCTCAGGGCGTGTCGCGAGCACGTGATAGGCCTCCGTCTTGCCGGACGGGGAACCGAGAAAACGGCGCGCGAAGTCAGCCGTTGGATGGGCCTGGAAGTGAAGACGGATGGCCGGATCCAACAGCTTGACGAGCACCTGCGGTTGAGGTCCGTAGCGGGCAATGTGGGCCTCGCCGAGGAAGTAGCAGGGGTCGAGGGCGAGAAGTTCGTCGAAGGCTGTGAGCTGGCCGTCGATCGTCACCGTGGAAACCCCTTCGGCCGGGTGCTCGCGATCTGGATTGGTGGCCCGCGTGGTCGACGCGAGCCAGTCCTCTGGAAAATGACTGTCGCGCGGCTCCGTCACGCCCGCGAGGCCGTCCAGCGTGCGTCCGCCCAGATAAGTCCGCCACACCCGGTTCGGGGTGAGCGGGATAAGGCGGGGACGCAGGTGTGGGGCGGCGGGGGGCATGACGGAGTCGGTCGCGACAGGTTGGTTAGAACTGCAGATCGTAGGTCAGACTGGCGCCAAATTGCTGGCCCTGTCCGGCCGAACCGAAGGTGTAGCGTTCATCGAAGACGTTGGTGAGGTTCAGCTGCAGCTTGTGACGGTACTTCTCTGCGGTCCGCCAGCTGTAACTCGCGCCCACATCGACCACCTCGAACGCGTCGTTGAAGATGGACTCACGACCGTCATCCACGCGGACGGTGATGCGTTCGCCCGGGCCGGCGCGGACCACCTCGCCTTCAGGTCGGTCGGGGAAGATGAGCAGGCCGTTGGGCAGGCGCGCGTTGATGATACCGGTGGTGCTGAATCCGGTGGTGGTACCGGTGATGGTGAGGGCGCGGCCGGTCGAAGGATTGATGAGCGACTCGCTGTTGAACTTGTAGCCGGCGGTGAAGCTGAGTCCGCGCAGAGTACCGGTCTTGAACTGGTACTTCACGCCGAGGCCGAGCGTGTGTTCAGGGGTGCGGCGGGTTGACGAGCCGATGAGGTGCGGAGCGGCGGTGTTGGACAAGACCTCGGAGTCAGTGAACCCGTAGCCACCGAAGATCTGCAGCTCCGGCGTGAGCACCCAATTGAAATCGAGCTCGTACCCGGTCGAGGCTTCCTCCCCCGAGATCGTGTCGTAGACCGTGCCGGACTCGTCGGTCGTGGCGCGCAGAATGCCTTCGCGGACGATATCGAAGTAACCCGCGGTGAAGGTCAGCCGGTTTTCCAGCAGCGTGGCCTTGATCCCTGCTTCCCAACCCTCGCCGGTCTCGTTAGGCACGGCAAAAAGCGTGCCGTCGAGATTGCGACCGTTGCCGTATTGGGGAACGAAGGACGTGCTTGAGTTCGCATACGCGGTGATGCCGGACGTAAGTTTGAAGTTGAGGCCGGCCTGGTAGGTGAAGTCATCGGACTGGTTTTCGGTCTCAGTGTAGGTCGGCCGGAAGCTGATCGCATGATTGTCGACGTAATCATAACGCCCGCCGGCGAGCAGGATGAGGCGCCCATCCATGAAGGTGGCGCGCTCGCTGACGAAGAGACCGTAGACGTCGAGGGAGTTGTTCTCGTCTTGGTTCACCGTGGTGTAGGCGGAGGGATCCTGATCGTAGGTGACGTAGGTGTAGTCCGGATTTGCGATCTGCAGTCCGCGGGTCAGCACGTCGGACGAAAAGGCGCTGGCGGTTGCGAGGAACTGCGAAGGCCTTTCGGCCTGACGCTGATAGTCGAGGGTGACGAGCAGCTTGTGACGGACGGAACCGGTGTCGAAGGAGAAGAGCAGGTCGTTCTGCCAGCCGCCGCCGCGTTCGCCGTAGGGGCGGTAGCGTGGCAGCCAGCCCGTGCTTGAGTTGCCCGTGGCGCTGCTGGCGGAGCTGATCGCGCCGGTGACCGGATTGTACTGATCGCGGCCGGCCACCTCCTGACGGATGAGATTGCGGTCGTAGATGCTCGCGGAGCTGCGGAACGAGAGCCGGTCGCTGAAACGATGCTCAAAGGTCGCGGTGCCCGTGTTGACGTAGCGCTTGGAGTAATTGAGCGGTCCCTGCACGTTGAAGTCCATCAACTCCGTCGCAACGCGCACGTAGCGGTTGATGGTCGGGCGTACGCCGGTCGTGACGTTGATGCGGTACGGATCGAGCACGCCGGTCTCGATCGCGAAGGGCACGTTGGCATTGCCGTCCTCGTTACGCACGAGGCGTTCGAACTCGAGGTGCAGGCTGGTGGCAGACGCGGGCTTCCAAAGCAACTGCACCGAACCGGTGGCCTGTTCCTTGGTCTTGTACGGCAGATCGTACTCGCGCTGGTCGGCGGCAAGATCGACGCGGTAGAAGAATTTTTGCGAGCTGCCTGCGGGTCCGGTGGCGGAGGCTTGCGAGCGCAGGTAGTCGTTGGTCCCGGCCGCGACGGAGAAACGGTATTCCGGGCGCGTGCGGGGCTTCTTGGTGATCACATTGACAATGCCGCCCGGAAGCGTGGTGCCGTAGATCGAGGCGGCGGGGCCCTTGATGACTTCGGCGCGATCAACGCTGACCTTGTCGATCAGCCCGATGCGGCGGAAACCGTTGCGCAATTGAACGTCGGCTTCGAATCCGCGCACGCTGTAGCCGGTGGAAATGGTTTCGTAGGCGACCACGCCGCTCGTGTAGGCAAACTGGTCGCCGAATTCGAGGGCGTTGAAGTCGTCGATGAATTCGCTCGTGACCACGTTTACGGTGAAAGGCAGATCCTGGATCTTGCTGGCGACCCGTGTGCCGGTGATCGACTCGGCGGCTACGTACTCGCTGTTACTGGTGGTGGTGACGTTGAACTCGCTGAGGGTGACGACGTCCTCGCCGGCGGGCGGGGCGGAAGGAGCAGGCGCAACCTGGGCACTGAGCGCGGAAGCTGCGACCAGCCCGAGGCCGAGCCAGCGGGCGAAGGGAAGGGTAGTGTGTTTCATGGTTTTTGGGTTGAGGTTCGACGAGACTGGCCGTGCAAGCGCCAGCCGATGAGGACCACGGCACCGCCGCAAAAGAGGAACGCGGCGCGGCCGGAGAGGGGATTGGGGATCAGGGCGAGCAGGCAGATGAAGCCGCCGTAGCACAGGCAGAGCAGTCCGAGGGTGCGGCCCTGGACGGCATCGTTGCCCGGGCCCTCCTCCTTTTCGAAGTCGACGGGTGTCCGCATGCGCTCGTCGAACGCGACGATGCGCGCGCGATCGGCGGCGGGCGTGCGGTTCCAGAACGCCATCGAGCCGAAGAACCAGAGGCAGCCCACGGAGACGTTAAGCGCGAGCCCGGCGGCGATCGTCCAGTAGCCCGCCTCGGTGGCGGTAAGCGGCTCGGCGAGATCGAACGTGCGCACGACCCAGTCAGCATCGAGATAACGCGTCGCGATAAACGAGGCCAGCATGCAGACCACTACGGTCGACCAGCCGGACCACGGGGGCGTTCGTGAGACGAACATACACAGCGTGAGCGGAATCGTATAGGGCACGGCCACGAGGGAACCGAAGGTGAGCATGAGCTCGAAGAGCCCGACGTTTTCCAGCCGGCTGAAGTTGAGTCCGGCGATGATGACGAGCACGCCCATCACCCCCGTTGTGATCTTGCCGGCGTTCACCATCTCCCGGTCGGTGGCCTGCGGGCGCAGCACGGGTTGATAAAAATTACGAACGAAGATGCCGGCGTTGCGATTCAGGCCGCTGTCCATCGACGACATGGTGGCCGCGAGAATGCCGCTGATGAGCAGGCCGAGCATGCCCGTCGGAAGGGTGGCGAGGCAGGTGGCGAAGAAGGCGCCCTCCGCCGGGTTGCGCATGTCCGGGAAAACGACGGACAAATCCGGATAGAGGATGCGCGCGGCCATTGGCGTGGTGAACCACACGACCGGTCCCAAGATGAAGAGCAGGGCGGCCATGATAGCGGCGCGGCGGGCGTGCCGCCCGTCCTTCACGCAGATGTAGCGGGAGGCGTCGAAGAGGTTGTTGGCCGAAATGTACTGCTTAACAAAGATGGCGCCGACCCAGAGGATCATGATCGGAGAATCAAACATCGAACCGACGTCGAGGTGGCTTGCTGGCAGCTGGTCAAGGAAGGCGCCGACGCCCCCGACTTCGCGCAGGGCAAACACGGCGGCGACAATCGTCACCGGCATGAGGATGAGAACCTGAATGAAGTCGCCCGCGACAGCAGCCCAGCTGCCACCCACGAGGGTCATGGCGACGACGACGGCACCGGTGACGATGATGGTAAGTTCGAGATCGAAGCCGAAGGCGGCGGTCAGGAAGACCCCGAGCCCGTTCAGCCAAATGCCTGCGTAAAGGGTGCCGAGAGGAATCTGCAGCCAGGTGAAGACCTGCTCATTGGCGCGGGAGAATCGTTCGCGCACGGCTTCAAGCACGGTCACGACGCGCATCTGGCGTGACCGCGCTCCGAAATAGAGCGCATTGAAGACGAAGCCGAGGGCGTTGCCAAAAAAGAGGACGAAGATCGGCCAGCCTTCTGCGTAGGCCTTGCTGGCGGCCCCGGTGAAGGTCCAGGCGCTGAACTGCGTCATAAAAGCGGAACTGCCGACGAGCCACCAGAGCATCTGCCCTCCACCGCGAAAGTAGTCGCTCGAATTCTTGACGAACCGCGACACCAGCGCACCCATGCCCAGCATGAAGACGAAATAAAAGACGATGACGCCGGTGTCGTAAGGGCTCATGGGGCCCGCTCATCCTTGGTTTATAATTATCAATTACAAGTCCCGATTTTTCCTTTCGGCAATGAATCCATTCTTTACCGGGACGTGGCGGGCCCGGTGGTCTGACCGACGAAGAGCGTCGAAGGCAGTGTGAGGTCCAGGTAGCTGCCGTCCTCGCCTACCGCCGTGTCGAGCACGAGTTTGGCCGCGGCGCGTCCGAGCGACTCTGCGTCGCATCCGGCGGAGGTGATGTTGGGCTTCTCTTCGCGGGCGAGCGAGGAGTAGTCCGCCGCCGCGAGGCTGAGATCGTCCGGCACGGCATGGCCTGCACGCTCCAGTGCGGGAATCGCACCGAGGGCCATGTGAAGGTTGTAAGTGATGAAGGCGGTCGGGAAGTCGCGGCGCTTCGCGAGCGGCAGCAAGGTGTGAACGGCCTCGGCGCCCGCCGCGCGGTCGCCTTGCTTCTGCGAGACGGCGTAGCGTGGGTCGGCCTCGAGTCCGGCGCCGCGGAGCGCGGCGAGGTAGGCGCGATACCGGGCCTCGTGACGTCCGAGTCCGGTGTTGCCGCCGATCCAGCCCATCCGCCGGTGGCCGAGTTCCTTGAGATGCTGCACGAGGGAGGCGATGGCCTGGGGTTCATTGCCAAGCACCGAGTGACAGAGGCCCTGATGACGGGCCGACACGGCGACGATCCGGGTTTCGAAGTCGCGTAGTTTCAGCAGGAAGTCGTCGTCGACCTGGCCGAGCAGCACGACTCCCTTGAGGGCATGGCCGGCGTGGAAGAACTGCCGGAGCTTGGGCACCGTCAAGTTGTCCTCGGAGCCGAGGATGACCGTGGCGTAACCCTGGTCGGACAGGGCGGAGTGCAGACCGTGCAGCACCTGCGCGAAGTAGCTGCCCTGGGTGTGAATGTTGAGTCCGGAGCGCAGCACGAATCCCACCTGGCGTTGCAGCGTGCCCGCGGGCGACTGGCCGAGCTTCATGCCCTTGGGCTGGTAACCGAGGCTGAGGGCATGATCCCAGATGCGCTGGTAGGTTTCCGGACTTATGTTCTCGCGGCGGCCGTTGAGCACCATCGAGACCAGCGCCTGCGAGACGCCCAGGTCCTTCGCCAGCTTGGTCTGAGAAATCCGGGTCACGCGTCCCATCGGCGCGCTACTTTCCGAACCGGGTCGGCAAACTCAATCTCGGAGTGGACGCGCGCGGGGCCTTTCCGTCGCGTCCGTCTTGGAGTGGCAAATGCGGCGCAACCGGCTAGCGTCCGGACATGTCGTGTCGTTTGCTCGTCGTCGGGGCCTTCATTGCCACCTCTTTTCTTTTCGCGGTCTCAACCATGTCCACTCCCTCCCCTGAAGACGCTCCGGCGGCCGATCCGGCCGCGTGCAAGATCGATGGCCCCGTCTCTGCCTGCGGGTTGCCGTCCCACGTCGTCATCGACCTGGGCAAGGCGAAGGTGCGGCGCACCGAAGCCGAGTGGCGGGCGCGGCTCACGCCCCTCCAGTACCGCGTGACGCGTGAGCAGGGCACGGAGCCGCCGTTCCGGAACGCGTATTTCGACCACAAGCGCGACGGCGTTTATCTCTGCGTCGGCTGCGATGTGCCGCTCTTCGACAGCCGGCACAAGTACGATAGCGGCACCGGCTGGCCGAGTTTCTGGAAACCCCTTCAGGCCGAGTTTGTCGGCGAGGCGCGCGACACGAGCCACGGCATGCTCCGCATCGAGACGCACTGCGCGGTGTGCGGCAGCCACCTCGGCCATGTGTTCGACGACGGCCCGCGTCCGACCGGTCTGCGCTACTGCATCAACTCGGCGTCGCTGCGGTTTCTGACGCGGGTGGAGTACGGGGCGTGGGTGACGGAGAAGGCCGCGGCGGAAAAGACGGAGTAAACGGAGCGGCGACACTCCTGTCGCCGGCTTTGGATCCGATGTAGCGGCGGCTGTCCCCAGCCCCTTTGTCGTGTCCCAGAGCCTGAGACAGGCGCCGCTACATCAAACCCGGCGACAGGAGTGTCGCCGCTCCTTAGGCTGCGGATTCGACGCACAAAAAACGGCGGGCCGAGGCTCGCCGTTGGTGAAGAGAGAGGAAATGCCTTCGCTCAGATCTTCGGGAACTTGGTCCACCGGGCGCCGGCCTTGGTGCTCTTGATGACGGTTTCGATGAAGGCCATGCCCTTGACGCCGTCGTCGATGGTCGGGAAGTCGAGGTCCTTGGGTAGCTTCTTCCCTTCGACCTCGGCCTCGATGGCGCGGAAGGCTTCGCGGTAGATGTTGCCGAAGGCCTCGAGGTAACCCTCGGGGTGGCCGGCGGGGATGCGTGTGAAGCGCTTGGCCTCATCGCCGACGTAGCCGTTGCCGCGGCGCCAGAGCTGGGCCGGACGATCGGGGTACTTGACCCAGAGTTCGTTCGGATGCTCCTGCTTCCACTCGAGTCCGGCCTTCGTGCCGTAGATGCGGATGTTGAGGTTGTTCTCCTCGCCGACGGAGATCTGCGAGGCGTGGAGGATGCCCTTGGCGCCGCCCTTGAAGCGGAGGAGGATGTTGCCGTCGTCGTCGAGCTTGCGGCCCGGGACGAAGATGCTGAGGTCGGCGCAGAGCTGCTCGATGTCGAGGCCAGTGATGTAGTGCGCGAGGTTTTCGGCGTGCGTGCCGATGTCCCCGATGCAGCCGGCGGCACCGCTGCGCTTCGGGTCCGTGCGCCAGGCGGCCTGCTTCTGACCGGAGGCCTCGATGCGGTCAGAGAGCCAGCCCTGCGGGTACTCGACGACGATCTTGCGGATCGTGCCGAGGTCGCCGGCCTTCACCATGGCGCGCGCCTGCTTGACCATGGCGTTGCCGGTGTAGTTGTGCGTCAGAACAAAGACCTTGCCGGTCTTGGCGACGATCTTCTTCAGGGCCTGGGCCTCCTTCAGGTTGAAGGTGACGGGCTTGTCGCAGACGACGTTGAAACCGGCCTCGAGGAAGCACTTGGCGGCGGGGAAGTGCTGGTGGTTCGGGGTGACGATGACGACGAAGTCGAGGCGGCTCTCGGGCGGCGCGGCCTGTTCGGCGCGGGCCATCTCCTCGAAGCTGCCGTAGACGCGGGCCGGATCGAGGAAGAGATCGGCACCGGAGTCGCGCGAGCGCTGCGGGTCGGAGGAGAAGGCGCCGGCGACGAGCTCGGCGCGTCCGTCCATAATGGCGGCGATGCGATGTACGGCGCCGATGAAGGCACCGCGTCCGCCGCCGATCATGCCAAAGCGAAGTTTTCGGGAGAGAGACATGGTAGGATTGTAGTAGCGAGTAGCGGGTAGTGAGTAGCGAGTAGAAGGACCTGAGTTCGTCGGGTGTGCGTAGGCGAGATGCTCGCTACTGACTACCCGCTACCCGCTACTTCCTGGTTACTGATTCTTCTTGTCGAAGGCGGCGTCGAAGGCGAGGGCGCTGGGCGGGAAGTCGACCTTGCGCACGAAGGCGGCGGCCTCAGTGGCGCCGTGAACGCGGTCCATGCGGATATCCTCCCACTCGACGGAGAGCGGGCCGCGGTAGCCGATGTCGTTGAGGGCGACGATGACGTCCTCGAACTTGATGTCGCCGTGGCCGAGGGAGCGGAAGTCCCAGAAGCGGCGGGCGTCGCCGAAGCCGGTGTGGCCGCCGAAGACGCCGACGGTGCCGTCGCCATGGCCCCACCAGACGTCCTTCATGTGGACGTGGTAGATGCGGTCGGAGAAGGTGCGGATGAACTTCACGTAGTCGACGCCCTGATACCCGAGGTGCGAGGGGTCGTAGTTGAAGCCGAAGCGCTTGTGGCCCTTGACCGCGGCGATGGCCTGTTGCGCGCTGGCAATGTCGAAGGCGATCTCGGTCGGGTGAACCTCGAGGGCGAAGTTCACGTTGACCTTGTCGAAGGCCTCGAGGATCGGGCCGAAGCGCTTGCCGAAGTCGGCGAAGCCGGCGTCCCAATAGGCCTGCGAGGTCGGCGGGAAGGCGTAGATCGAGTGCCAGATCGACGAGCCGGTGAAGCCGTTGACGGCGACAGGGAAGTCGTCGGCGGTCTTGCGGCGCGGTTTGGCGTCAAAGAAGGCGCGGGCGGCCTTGGCGGTCTGGATGAGCTTGCGCGCGGCGCGCTTGCGCACGCCCTCGGGGTCGCCGTCGCCCCAGACGTCGGGCGAGAGGATCGCCTTGTGGCGTTCGTCGATGTGGTCGCAGACGGCCTGGCCGACTAGGTGGTTCGAGACGGCGTAGCAGGTCAGCCCGTGGTCGGAGAGCAGCTGCCACAGGTTGTGGACGTATTTCTTGCTCGAGACGGCGGCTTCGACGTCGAAATGGTCGCCCCAGCAGGCGAGTTCGACGCCGTCGTAGCCCATTTGCTTCACGAGCGGGAGCAGCTTTTCGATCGGGAGGTCGGCCCACTGGCCGGTGAACAAGGTGACGGGACGAGGCATGATTTACGGGGGTTGGAACAGCCGGAATGGCGACATCCGGCGGGGCTCTGCATTTCGCCAGTTGAGAGAGGTGCCGCAAGCAGAAAGCAGGGGGGCGCCGAGGAGCGCAGGCTTTTCTTTCCCCGGGGCATCGGCACGCTGCCGCCATGAGTTTCTTTCGTGCGTATTCGACCCTTGGATGTCCGGAGGCCTCGTTGGAGGAGGCGCTCGCCCTGGCCGCAACGTACGGCCTGCAAGGGATTGAGCTCCGTTCGCTCGAAGGCACGGTGGATCTGCCCGCCCTCCTGGCGCGCCGGTACGGCACCCCGGAGGCCTTTGCGGCCCGCGTGGCGGCTCAGCCGGTCCGGGTGGTGGGGTTGAACACCTCGCTCAAGCTGTGCGGCTCCGACGACGCGGCGTGGTCCGACGTCGAGGCCTACCTGCCTTGGGCGGAGGCGCTGGGGGGCGTGCGGCTCCGGGTTTTTGACGGCGGCTCGAAAGGCGACGAAGCGGAACTGGCGGAGATGGCGGCGCGCTTCCAGGCGTGGCGTACCCGCCGGGCGGCGCGGGGTTGGAAGTCGGATCTGATGATCGAGACCCATGACAGCCTGTGCCGCGCCGAGACGATTCAGGCGCTGGCGGCGCGGGTCGAGTCGCTGCCGATCTTGTGGGACACCCACCACACCTGGAAGCGCGGCGGCGAGGATCCGGTGGCGACCTGGCGGGCGATTCGCCCGCTCGTGGTGCATCTGCACGTCAAGGACAGCATCAGCGCTCCGTCGGCCCGGCATCCCTTTACCTACGTGTTGCCCGGTGCTGGTGAATTTCCGATGGCGCCGTTGCGGGCGGCGTTGGTGGCCGACCGGTGCGACCGGCCGGTCAGCCTCGAGTGGGAGCGCCTCTGGCATCCGTACCTGGATCCGGTTGCGCGGGCCCTGGAGGTCGCGGCCGGCGGCTGGTGGTGAGGCCTCGCGGCTTCGGGCTTTTCTTTCGTCGCGGGCGCGGCCAGGGTCCGGGGGAATGGCGTCCGCTTCCGCCGTCGGTTTACCCAGTTTCCACGATTTCAAGCCTGAGACGCTCCGCGGCGAACCGGGTTATTTTCGACTTGGACTCGCACGCGACGGCCGGTGGTGGCTGCTCGACCCGCAGGATCGGCCGTTCTTCAGCCAGGGAGTGACGGCGATCAATCGGGCGGGGACGGCGGGCGGGCGGCAGGCACGTCGCGGACCCTACGCGGACACCATCGACCGCCGTTTTGGCGCCGATGACCCGCAACCCTTCGTCGACGACGTGCTCCGACGCCTGAGGGCCTGGCACTTCAACACCCTCGGGCCGTGGACCGGGGACGAATTCTATGACCGCGGGCTGCCGTACACGGAGATCCTGGATTTTCGTCGGATGTCGGAGCACGCGTTCCGGCTGGGGCCGGCGCTTTTGCCCGATGTGTTCGATCCCCGCTGGGAGACGGACTGTGATCGCTGGGCGGCGGAGCTGTGCGGCCCCCGGCGCGAAAGCCGCGGCTTGATCGGCTATTTCACGGATCACGCCCTCGGCTGGGCCCAGGCGGGCGAGGCGACCCCGGCGCGGCCGACCCTGTTGCAACTTTGCCTGAGCCTGGAGCCGGCGTACGCGGCCTATCATGCCGCATGGGAATTTGTGCTCGCGCCGCATGCCGGCGATTTCGCGGCCCTCTGCCGGGCGTGGGGCGTCGATTGGGTCAACAAGGAGGCGCTCCGGCAGCTGACTCAGGACGAAGTTCCCCTGGCCACCCGCGGGTACCTCGACGATCAGGCGCGATTTTCGCGCGAGTTTGCGCGGCGGTACGTGCGCGTGACCAGCGAGGCGATCCGGCGGCACGATCCGCACCACCTGATCCTCGGTTGCCGGTTTGCCGACCCGCTGCCGGGACCGGACATCCTGCAGGCCTTTGTCTCACCCTGGGTCGATGCGGTTTCGCTCACCTGCGAGCAGGCCGACCCGGTCGGGCGGGTGGAGCGGCTGCATGCGGCCACGGGCCAGCCGGTATGGGTGGCGGAGTTCTCCTGGAGCGGCGAGGCGTTTCAGGAGGGCGAGTGGGCGGGCGAGCCGCCCGGTCTGAGCGGACTCGAGCGCATGCATCGGCGCGGGCGGGCCGCGCTCGAAGCGGTGGTGGCGCACGGGGCCGTGGTCGGCTACGCGTGGAATCGCTGGGTGCAAGGCGACCCGGGCGACGTCCCGCCTTTTGCCTCCGGTCTGGTCTACACCAACGATCAGACGGCGCATGAACACGTGGAGCCCCTCGCGGCGTTGAACCGCCGGCTTGCAGGGCTGCACGCCGGCGCTGCCTGAGGGTGGCGCGAACGCGGCGCGGAAGCCACGGCGCTTCGCGATTGAGCCGGGGTGGCCCGGCCGGCAAGGTGGTGCTGCCATGTTACACCCGACCCGTCTTCGCCTCGTTCTACCCCTGCTCGGATTCAGTCTGTTGGCGCTCCCGCTCGTCGCGCAGCCTGCCACGTCGGCGCCGGCTGCGCCCGCGGCCGTCGCGCCCGCCCCGGAGGTCATCGAAGTCAAACCGGTGGCCGTTTATCTCACCTGGCAGCGCGATCCGGTGACGACCATGACGGTGCACTGGCACACGGACTGGACCCACGGCTTCGCAGATTCCGTGCTCGAGTATCGCGCGCGGGGGGCGGCGGAGTGGCAGCGAGGCCAGGGTGAGGCCCGGGCGATGCCCTTTTCCAACCGCATGGTGCACACGGTCGAGTTGACCGGACTGAGCGGCGACACGGTGTACGAGTTTCGTTTTGGCCAGCTGCGCGCCCGCCAGCCCGATGGCGCGCTGGAGTTTTTCCCGCATGAACCGGTGCGGAAGTTCCGTACGCTGCCGGCCACGTTGAGCCGGCCGGTGCGGTTTGTCTCCGGCGGAGACGCGTACGGCGGCAACACCCTGAACCTCTTTGCCGACATGTGCCGGGCCGCGGCCGCGCACGACCCCGAGTTTGCGCTGATGGGCGGCGACATTGCCTATGTGAACAACGAGCCGCGCGCCATCGGCCGCTGGTTCAGTTTCTTCGATACGTGGGCCGAGACGATGGTGCGGTCCGACGGCTGCCTTGTTCCGATCGTGCCCGCGATTGGCAATCATGAGGTGCACGGGGACGCGTTCGCGATCCGCGGCGGATCTCCGGCGCGGGGCGTTTCGCCCGACCGGGCGATCCAGTTCTTCAGCCTCTTCTCTTTCCCGGGCCGGCCCGGGTACAACGTCCTCGATGTGGGCGACTACCTGAGTCTCATCGCACTGGATACGTTTCACGCCAATCCTGTGCCCGGCCCGCAGACCGACTGGCTGCGCACGACCTTGGCGCAACGCCGGTCCGTGCCCTACGTGATTCCCTTCTACCACGTGCCGGCGTATCCGTCGCACCGCTCCTTTGCCGGAACCGTCTCGGTGGCAGTGCGGGCCAACTGGGTGCCGTTGTTCGACGAAGCTGGCGTCCGCTTTGCCTTCGAGAACCACGACCATACGTACAAGGTCACGCAGCCGCTGCGGGCGGGGCAGCCGCACCCACAGGGCACCCGTTATCTCGGCGATGGCGCGTGGGCGGTGAGCACGCGGGAAACCACGCCGCCCGCCCAGGCGCCGTATCTCGATCGCGCGTATTCGCGCAACCACGTGTTCATCGCCACGCTCGAGCGGGAGCGGGCGCACCTGCGCGCCATCGACCCCAAGGGCGAGGTGTTTGACGAGTTCTCCATTCCGGTGCGTCCCTGAGGCCCGGTCCACTCCGGGCTTGCCGGTCGGAGGCCGGCCGGACGTGATGGCGGTTCGCCACCATGTTTGCCCCCGATCTCTCCGATTATCTCAAGCAACGCATCCGCACGGTTCGCGACTGGCCCAAGGTCGGGGTCAACTTCCGGGACGTCACCACGCTCTTTCATGACCCGGAGGCGTTCCGGGTCATGGTCGAGGCCTTCTCGCTGGATTGCGTGAAGTACAAGATCGATGTCGTCGCCGCGATCGACGCGCGCGGCTTCATCATCGGCGGCGCCCTGGCCTACCAGTTGCACAAGCCCTTCGTGCTGGTGCGCAAGAAGGGCAAGCTGCCTTACAAGACCATCTCTGAGGACTACGCCCTGGAGTACGGCTCGGCCTCGATGGAGATCCACGCCGATGCCTGCCGGGCGGGGGACCGGGTATTGATCGTCGACGACCTGATCGCGACCGGCGGCACAGTGCTTGCCGCGACGAAACTCTTTCGCGCCCTGCACGGCGATGTCGTCGGCGTGGCCGCGATCATCGATCTTCCCGACCTCGGCGGCTCCGACAAACTGCGCGCCGCCGGCCTCAAGGTGCATGCGCTCTGCGCGTTCACGGAAACCGAATAATCTGCCATGCCGCTGACCATCTGGACCAACGCCAAGCTCGAAGACCACGCCACCCGCCTGCTCGAGGAGGGCACCCGCTCGCACCGCCTCGTGGTGTCGGCGAACGCCTCTGTCTCCGTCCTTACTGCGGGCCAGCCCGACCCGGCCCTCGCCACAGCTGACATCGCGCTGGGCCAGCCCGATCCCGCGGACTGCCTGCGCAACCCCCGCCTGCGGTGGGTCGAGGTCACGACCGCCGGCTACACGCGGTACGACACGCCGGCGTTTCAGGAAGCGTTCCGGACCCGGGGCTCGATCTTCACCAACATGTCCGGCGTCTTCGCCGACCCGTGCGCGCAGCACGTGCTCGCGATGATGCTGGCGCTCGGACGCCAGCTGCTGCCGTCGTACCGCGACCAGCTGACCGACCATCGCTGGGAGTATCTGCAACGCCGATACGATTCGCGGCTGCTCACCGGCCAGACCGTGCTCTTGCTTGGCTTCGGCGCGATCGGCCGCCGCCTCGCCGAGCTGCTCGCGCCCTTCGGCATGAAGGTGTACGCGGTGCGTCGCCAGACGCGGAGCGAAGCCGGGGTGCACATCATCCCGGAGGAGAAACTCTCCGCCGTCCTGCCCACCGCGGACCACGTCGTGAACATCCTGCCGGACAACGATGCCACACGCAATTACGTGAACGCCCGCCGGCTCGCGCTCTTCAAACCCGGGGCCCGGTTCTACAACGTCGGCCGCGGCACCACCGTTGACCAGCGTGCCTTGCAGGAAGCGCTGGAGTCGGGCCGCCTCGGCGAGGCGTACCTCGACGTGTTCGACCCGGAACCGCTGCCGCCCGAGCATCCGCTCTGGACGACCAAGAACTGCTACGTCACTCCGCATACGGCAGGCGGGCGTCGCGATCAGGACGAGGCGATCGTGCGTCACTTCCTCGCCAACCTGGCGGCCTTCGAGCAGGGTGGCGCGATGGTGGACCGGGTGGTCTGACGGGAGCCGCCAGGGGAGCAGATCGGTCGGATCAGACGGATCGGCCCGATCGTTTCGGCCGAGGCCCTCAGGGCTCCTGTTCAAACTGCCGGCGCGCGCGCTGGCCCTGGTGGATCTTTTTCCACTGGGCGCGGCTCAGGGACTCGGCGGCCTTGTCGCGGCGGCGGAGCTCTGCCGCTTCGGTGGCCTTGAGTTTGCGGTAGGCGGTGAGCCGCTCCGGCGGCAGCGTGCCGGCCTCAATTGCGGCGCGGACCGCGCACCCGGGCTCGGTGGCGTGTTGGCAGTCGGAAAAACGGCAGCGGACGGCGAGCGCGGCGACGTCGGCGAAGGCCGCCTCGACACCCTCGGCGGCGTCCCAGAGTTGCAGTTCGCGCATGCCCGGCGTGTCGATCACGAGCGCGCCCGATGGTGTGAGCACGAGCTCGCGTCGGGTGGTGGTGTGGCGGCCCTTGCTGTCCTTGGCCCGCACTTCGCCGGTGGGCAGGGCCTGCTCCTTGGCGAGGCGGTTGATCAAGGTCGACTTGCCCACGCCCGAGGAGCCGACCAGCGCGAGGGTCTGTCCGGGCCGTGCGTACGCGGAGAGCGCCTTCAGCCCGAGCCGCGTCGTGGTGCTGGTGACGAAAACGGTTACACCCGGGACAAGCCGTTCGATCTCGGCGCGGACTGCGGCGGGATCCGGGTGCAGATCGGCCTTGTTGAGCACGATGACCGGTTCGGCGCCGCTTTCGCGCGCGGCCACGAGGAAGCGCTGGATGCGGGCGGGGTTGTAGTTCAAGTCGAGTCCGGCGACGAGCAGCACCGTGTCGACGTTGGCTGCCACGACCTGTTCGATGTCCTGCTCGCCGGCGGCCCGGCGCGAGAAGACGGTGCGCCGGGGCAGGACGGCGTGAATGTCGGCGCGGGTGCCATCGGGGCGAACGCGCACCGCCACCCAGTCGCCGACGGCAGGGAAGAGCGCGGTGGAGACGGTTTCGTGGAACAGGCGCCCGATGCATTCACCGAGGCGTTCGCCCGCGGCAGTTTGGACGGCGTAGTACTTGCGTCGCAGCTCGCAGATCACGCGCGCAGGCTCGAGGCCCTCGCCCGCATGCGCGGCGAAGGCCGCCTTCCATGCTTCGTTCCATCCGTAAGCGGCGAGATCCATTCGCGGCAGGTTGGGGGATTCCCAGACCGAGGGCAAAACATGCGAGATGAAAGGCAACCCCTGCGCAGCTCAGGGGACGCTCGCGGAGTATGCTGGAACCATGAAAGCCCCGGAAACCGTGCTACTGCTCAACGCGCCCCGGGCCGCGACGACGGGAACGTCGCGGAATCGGGTGCCGCACAAACCGCCCAACCGCAACGGTTCGTGGCGCTATGAGGAAGGGGAGGTGGCACGTCGCCAGATACCGTGGACCGGCATGCTGATCTCGGCCGCTTGCCACCTGTGGGTGCTCTTCGGCATCGGCCCGGAAGATCCGCCCGTGGTCTCCATGGTGGCGGAGCAGACCTACATCGAGCTGATGGAGATGCCCAAGCTCGAAGACCTCAAGGAACCCGAGCTGATCGAGGACGGCAGCGCCGGCGAGCCGACCGACGAGGCGGTTTCGTTTGTCCCCATGCTGGCCGACCTGCCGGCGACGGTGAAGGTGGACTCCTTTTTGCAGACGCTCGATTTCTCGACGTTGGACATCAAGCCGGACTTCACGAACGCGAAGATCGTGGCGATCCCGCCCGGGGTGCGGCGGGGCGGTCCGGGATCCGGCGAAGGCCTGAAGAACGTCTTCAATCTGGCCGACCTCGACCGTCGTCCGGAGCCGGTCTTTCAGCCCCCGCCGGTGTTTCCGACCCACCTGCGCAAGGAAATCGCCCAGGCCCGGGTCGACGTGGAATTCGTGGTCAACACCGAGGGCAAGGTGGTCGAGGCGCGGGTGGTGTACATGACCACCTCCGGCTTCGAGGACGCGGCGGTCGTCGGCGTGAGCCGGTGGCAGTTCCGGCCGGGCATGAAAGGCGGCCGCAAGGTGAACACGCGGATGCGGGTGCCGATCATGTTCCGCGTCATCGACGGAGACTGAGCGTGGCGCGTGCGCCGGAAGATCCGTCCGGCGCACATTCAGGTTTGTCGAACGGCGCCGGGCGTTGTGTGGTGACGGTATGGGTCGACCGCTGCGCATCCAGTTTGAAGGCGCGTGCTATCACGTGGCCAACCGCGGCCGGGCCGGGGCGGACGTGCTCGGTACGGTGGAGGCGGCGCAGGCCTTTGTCTCAGCGCTCTTCGCCGCTTGTGAGCAGGCGGGTTGGCGGCTGCACGCGTACGCGCTGCTGCCCGGGGAGTTCCACCTCGCCGTGACCACCCCGCGGGGCAATCTGTCCGAAGGCATGCATTGGCTTCAGGCCACGTTTGCCGGCCGACAGGTGCGCGGGGGATGGGCTGCCGGCCGGCAATTTCAAGGACGTTACCGGTCGCGATTGCTGGAGCCCGGTCCCGAGCTGGCGCGGTGGGTGGCCGAGATTCACCTGGCGCCGGTGCGGGCGGGCCTCGTCACCCTGGCCCAGTTGCCCGGGTTTCGTTGGAGCAGTTTCCGCTGGTATGGCCGGCCTGACCGCCCGGCTTGCCTGGATGCGGCGGCGTGGCTTTCCGCCGCCGGCGGCCTGCGCGATGCCCCGGACGGCTGGCGCCGTTATCGCGAGTACCTGGAACGGTTTCTTGAAGCCGACGCCGGGGCGGGCGTGCGGTTGGCGGGCCCGAGTGGCGGCCGGCGCGGTCCGGCGCGGGCGCGTCTGCGGGAGGGCAGTCCGGCGGCGCGGGCCGCCGCGGCTGCGGTGCACGGACGGGATCTGAATGAATTGCGCGAACCACGCTGGATCGAAGCCCTCGAGCGACTGCTGTCGTCGGCCGGCCGCACGTTGGAGGAGGCCCAGGCGGCTCCGAAGGGAGCGGCGTGGAAAGTGGACCTCGCCGACGCCATGCGGCGTCAGACCACGGTGACCAACCGCTGGCTTGGCCGCATGCTCGGGATGGGGTCCGCCCAAGCCGTCAGTGTGTACCTGGGCCGCAGGCGCCGGGCACGCTGACCTAAGGGGCATTTCCAGTTGCGGGCAGGGGGGATGTTGCGCCACTGTATTGCAGTGAAGAGGGGCCCGAACCGGCAGGTGGGTGTGGGTTGCTCTTGCTCTGTCATGACCTTGCCCGGCGATCCTTTCAGCGTGCTGCGGGCGGCCGGCTTTGCCGTCCGTCCCCGGCTCGCAGGATCTCGGTGGGGAGGGAGAGGCAGGCCATGACCATTCTCCACCTCGAGGACAATCCCGTCGACGCCCAGCTGATCGTCGATCTCCTGCAGGCGGAGTGGCCGGCCTGCGCGGTGACGACGGTCTCGGACCTGCCCGAATTCGAACGCCGGCTGCAGGCTGCGACCTATGATGTGATCCTCTCCGATTTTTCGCTCGGAGCGTGCGACGGCATGGAGGCGCTGGCCGTGGCCCGGCGTGACCGGCCCGAGATTCCGTTCATCTTTCTTTCCGGCACGATCGGGGAAGTCCGGGCGATCGAGGCGGTGAAAGCCGGGGCGCGCGACTATGTGCTCAAGGGCAATCTGCGCCGCCTCGTCACCTCCATCCAGCAGGCCCTGCGGGAACGCGACGAACGGCGGCAGCGGGCCGAGGCGGAGGAGAGCCAACGGCGGTTTGCCGAGGTGCTGGAGAGTGCGCCGGACTTCGTCGGGCTCGCGGCGAGGGACGGCCGGGTGTTTTATGTGAATCGTGCCGGCCTGCGCATGATCGGGCGACCAGTCACCTATGATCCCGGCCTGCTCACGTTCCCCGAGTTTCACCCGCCGGAGGTTCGTCCCCGGCTTGCGCTCGAGATTCTACCTGCGGTGCACGAGCACGGCACCTGGGTGGGCGAGACGATGCTGCTGGGGGCGGGCGGGCGGCGCATTCCGGTTTCCCAGGCGATCATCGCCCACCGGGACGCCGCGGGCGTGGTCGAGTACTATTCGACGATCATGCGCGACCTGTCGGCCTTCAAGCGCGCGGAGCAGCATATCCGCGAGCAGGCCGACCTTCTGAACAAGGCCCGCGATGCGATTGTGGTCAGCGATCTCGACGGGCGTGTGACCTTTTGGAATCAAGGCGCGGAGCGGATCCTTGGCTGGACGGCGCGTGAAGCGATCGGCCGTCCGGTGCGGGAGTTGCTCGGCAACCAGGCCTACCCGGGAGAGGAAGAGCTGGCCGCCGTCGAGGCGGAGGGCGAGTGGCGCGAAGAGGTCGCCGCGCGCACCAAGGCCGGCGAGTCGCTCGTGTTGGAAGTGCGGGTCAATGTCATCCGCGACGAGGAGGGACGGCCCCGGTCCCGTCTGAGTCTCGCGACAGACATCACCAAACGCCGCAAGGTGGAGGAACAGTTTTTGCGCGCACAGCGCCTCGAAAGCATCGGCATGCTCGCCACGGGCATCGCCCACGATCTGAACAACGTGCTCGCGCCGATCCTGATGGCGGCTCCCATGCTGCGCGAGCGCTCGACCGACCCGGCGGATCGCAAGCTGATCGGCAATCTGGAAACCAGCGCGCAACGCGGCGCCGGCCTGGTCCGCCAGATCCTCGGTTTTGCCCAGGGGATTGGCGGCGAACCGCAGCTGATGGGAGTGGAGAGCGTGCTGGCCGACATCGTTTCGGTCGTGCGCCAGACCTTTCCGCGCCACCTGCAATTTTCGACCGCGATCGCACCGGATCTCTGGCCGGTGAAAGCCAATCCGACCCAGGTGCACCAGGTGCTGCTCAATCTCTGCGTGAACGCCCGCGATGCCATGCCGACGGGAGGGCGGCTTGAGCTCTCCGCCGAGAACGTGGTGCTCGATGCCCTGAGCGCCGCCACCATGGACGGGGCGCGGGCGGGGGCATTCGTCGTCATGGAGGTGCGTGACACGGGTGGAGGCATCGCTCCCGAAATACAGGCGCGCATTTGGGAACCGTTCTTCACCACCAAGGAGGGCACGCAGGGCAGCGGGCTGGGCCTCTCGACCGTCTTGGGCATCGTGACGCAGCATCAGGGCTTTGTGACGCTCAAATCGGAGGTGGGCCGCGGCTCGACGTTCCGCGTGCATTTGCCGGCCGTGCTCTCCACCAAGGCGGCGGATGCCCCGCCCGAACACCTGCCGCGCCCGCGTGGGAACGGTGAACTGATTCTGGTCGTCGACGACGAACCCGATGTGCGTGAAGTCACGGCGGCCATCCTCGCCCACCATGGCTATCGGGTGCTGCCGGCGGTCGATGGCGCCGAAGCGGTCACGCTGCTGGCGCCGCGGGCGCAGGAAGTGCGCGTCGTCGTCACCGACCTGCAAATGCCGCATCTTGATGGGGTGTCGTTGGCCAGCGTGGTCCGCCGGCTCAATCCCGAGATCCAGCTGATCGTCATGAGCGGCATGGACACGCACCGTGCGTCGGAGGCCGTGCGCCCGTTTGCCGGCGCGTTTCTTCCGAAGCCCTTCAAGGCCGAGGATCTGCTCGGTGCCGTCCACCGCCTGCTCCAGCCGGCGAAAGCTGTGGCGGCGCAGTAGGCGCGCGTTTCGCGTGCGGACGGCGAACTTATCTTTCGCCGCGCCTGAACTTTCGGGCGTTTCTGCGGTCCAACGTTACATCCCGCCGGACACAACCGGTCCGCGGTCCGTCGCCGAGTCCAACCGGCCGGAAAACCAACGTCCCTCAATCCACTGTTACCATGAAAAACCGCACTGCCGAGGCCACCGACGTGGTCATTGATAATCTCCGCACCCTCATCGCCGAAGCCGAGAAAATCCTCAATGAGAAGGGAGCAACCGAACCCGCCAGCGAGGCCATGGTTGACCTGCGCGCCCGCCTCGAGGAAGCGCGCGTCAAGGCCGAGCACCTCTATCAAGACGCCCGCCGCAAGGTGGTCGCCGGCGCGAAGCAGGCCGATGAAGCCATCCGCGCGCACCCGTACGAGTCGCTGGCCATTGCGCTCGGAGTCGGCGTGCTGCTGGGAGCCCTGATCCGGCGGCACTGACCCACCCGGCTCCCGTCATGGACAACCGGACTCCAGCTTCGTCCGGCGGCCTGCTGGATGCCGTGCGCCGGCTCGGCGATTCCCTGCTCGCCGCGGCGCACGACCGGGTCGAGCTGATCTCCCTTGAAGTTCAGGAGGAGAAGCTCCGCTTCATCCGGCTCTTCGTGCTGCTGAGTGCCGCCGTGTTCGCCGGCGTGATGGCCGCGACGTTCGCCAGCCTCGTGCTGGTCTACCTGTTCTGGGACACGGCGCGCCTTGCCGTGCTCGGAGGACTTGCGCTCGTCTACGCCGGCGCCTTGGGCGCGATCGTGTATTGGATTCGTCGTGACATGACCCGCACGCCACGGCCCTTTGCCGGCACGCTGCAGGAGTTGAAACAGGACCGCACATGCATCCCTCCGCCGACCTGAAGGAACTGGCCGCGCGGCGTGCCGCCCTGCAGGCCCGCATCGCGGCCCATCGTGCCGAGTTGCAGGAGGCCTGGGGTGTGGTCTCGAAGCCTCTCGGGGCGATCGATGCCGCCTGGCGCCGCTGGCGGGCGTGGGCGCCCTGGCTGGCGCTGGCGGCCGCGCCGGCCGGACTGCTGCTGGGGCGCACCGTTGTTCGCCGCCGCACCGCCGTCGGGCGCCTGTTGCGGTGGGCCCCGGTGGCCGGCTCGCTCGTGCGGTTTGCGCTGACCTTGCGTTCCGGCCGCCGTGGCGCTGGACTTGGCCGCGAACCCTCCTCACCCCTATGATGAAAATCGTCGGTCTTGTCCTCGTAATCGTCGGCGGCGTGTTGGTCTACCAAGGCCTGGCCCGCAAGGACTCACTCCTGGGTCAGGCGGCGGAAGTAGGCAGTTCCTTGGCCAACAAGGTCGATGGCGGCGCCCGCACGCCCAAGCATATGCTGCAATTGGCTGGCGGGGGTATCCTCGTTCTGGCGGGGGCCGTTTTGGTGCTGCGCAAAGGCTCCGCCTGAACCCATCCTCCCCGCGACCATCCCCGGCATGAAACCGGACCGCGGATGGCGCGTCTGCGAGGGAGTGAGCCTTTTTCCAGCCAAGAAGCCGGTTTGCCGGTTCGACGACTGCCGGAACCCCGGTCGGTTGGCCGCCGGGCACCTGCGCCCGCGGCTACGATCGGCGTTGGCTTGCGGTTGAATGACGATGTCGCGCCCCTCGCGTTCGCCGGACCCGGCGACTCCCGATTCGTCGCAGGCCGCGCCGCCGGCGGGCCTGCCGTCCCCGGATACAACGCAGGCGTGGGTCACCCGGGCGCTGGCGGGCGACCAGCAGGCGGCCGCGGAGCTGGTGCGCCGCCACCACGAGGATGTGGCCCGGGTGCTGTGGCGGTTTGCCCGCCAGCCGGCGGATCTCGACGACCTCGTGCAGGAAACTTTTCTGCGTGCCCTGCGGGGGTTGCGTTCGTGGCGTTCGGAGCGGCCGTTTGTGCATTGGCTGCGCCGGATTGCGGCCAACACCGGTCGCGACTTCTATCGCCGCCATGCTGTGCGGCAGCGTTGGCAGGCGGAGCTGCCGCGGGCGCCCGACGAATCGACGCCTCTGGTC
>CAYZBG010000048.1:0-39181 GCA_964476565.1 uncultured Opitutus sp. | reverse complement strand
CGACGGGCCCTCGACCAAGGAACCGACTCCGACGTAACCGCCGTTTGCGCGATCGAAACCGGCTGCGGATCCGACCAAATCCGGCTCTCGATCCGCTCCAAGGCCGCCTTCACCCGCGCCGGCACCAGCTGCAGAAACTGAGACGTCTTGGTCATCGCCGGCCTTGCTCAGGTCGATGACGACGGGCGGCTCTGCCAGTGCAGCGAGGTGTCGAAGAAGCTTTGGTGCCAGTGGCGCCCGTCGGAGCGCTTAAGTCCGACGTAGGCGCCCAAGGTCTGAGAGGTGCGGGCGAGTTTGAGTACGAGGCGATTGCCGCCCGCGGGCACGTCGGCTTCCACAACAAACGAGTTGGGCGTAAGTGGCTGATAACTCTCGCTCCGCAAGATCTGCCGGCCATTGAGCCAGGCCTCCACGGGCCCCGTCGACCCAATCATCAACCACAGGCGACGGGACGTGGGCGCGACAAAGGAAGTGACCGCGTAATAGCAGCAGGGTCCCGCGTAATCGGCCAAGTCGTCGAGAGGAACCCGGTCGTCTGCCGCCAGGCGCACCCATTCCCGCGGACGGCCCGGTACCACGCCGTCGAGCGTAAGCGACGCCGCATCGAGGAAATCGACATCAAAGCCCGAATGAGCGTGACTCATGTACTGCGCCGAAGGCAGGCCGGGAATGCCATGCTCCCCTCGGGCGTAATCCTGTTCGCGGCGTTCCTGCCAGTTGCGCCAAAATGGGCCCACAATTCGCCACGTCGCGAACGGTCTCGCTCCGGATGTCGGCGGTAGCGGTTGCTGCGGGACCACAGCGAGCGGCAGCGGTTCGCCGGCTGGATCAGGTTCAATCTCCACACCGGTATCGAACTGCGTCGCCACCCGACGCCCGATTGCGCAGGTTGACCTCGCGAGCATGCGGATCGACCCGGCGCGCGGAAAGCCCAGCATGCAGTCGCTGATGACATAACGGTCGCCTGCCGATGCACGCCACCGCTCGGGAATTCCCTCGTAACCGACAATGCCGCCAATGATCGCACAGGCGCTTCCAGCTGTGCAGTCGGCATCGTAGCCGCAGTTGAGCGCAATGAGGGTCGTTTCGGCAAAATCGCCGCGGCCGTAAAGAAGGCCGATCAGGGTGAAGCCGAGGTTCTGCAAAACATGGGTCATCTCGGGTTGACCGTAGTTCTGCAGCACGAGCGCACGCGCGTCTCGCCAGTCCGGGTACCGCTCCGACCACGCCACGACGTCGCATACCAGTTGGTGAAAGCGCGACCCCGGATCGACCTGGCCCAAGGCCGACGCAACCAGTCGGCGGACATCTTTCTCGAAGAACAGGCCGGAAACCATCGCCGCCAAAAATTTCTCCGCCTCGACGGCGTCGCCAAAGTGATCGAGCGAGCCGTCCATGGCAGCGTAGCGCGCCGCGAGAGCCGGCGCACCCGGCGAAATCAGGCCCCAGATCTCGGCCCGAATCGGGCAGCCCATGCATTCGCCGTAAAACCAGTTGTTCACCCGGCCCGAGTCCGGCGGCAGAATACCACGCTCCCAATTGGCGCGCGCGACCGCATATTCATTCCACGGCGCACGCACATGCTCTTGCCATTCGGCCATCATGTCCTGCGCGGACAATGCAACCCCCCGATGCTCCAGCGCATGAAGCCAAAGGAGCTGCAGATCGGTGTCGTCGTTTTCCGCCATCGACGTCGGCAGTTCCGACGTCGAGGCGAACGAATGGGCCTCTTTCACGCCCTCCACCGGCGCTCCAAGCGTCCCGCCAATAAACTTGCCGATCCAGACGCCCAGGGCCTTCGACAAGTAGACTCCGGGTGCGAGGACCAGCGGGGAAGTGGGAATGCTCATAAGAAAGGAGGCCGGTTTCGCGGCCATCGATGAGAAGACCCTTCGAACCAATCGACATCGGTGTCAAGTTTTCCTGCCTGCCGGATGGACAAATTGAACCCCGACTGCCAAGGAGAGAGCATGGTTACGATCTACGAGGTCGCCAAAGCGGCCAACGTCTCCCCCAAGACTGCCGCCCGCATCCTGGCAGGCGAAGACGCCCGCCCTCACAATCGCGAGCGGGTGATGGCCGCCGCGAAGAAGCTCGGCTACGTGCGCAACCAACACGCCGCCAATCTGCGGTCGGGTCGTTCCGGCCTCCTGGGAGTGATCGTGCCCGATATCAGTAACCCGTTCTACCCCGTCTTCTTCCAGACAATCCACGACATCGCCGTCAATTTGGGTTACCAAATCCTGCTCTCCAGCACCTTCGGCAAGGCGAAGGAGGAGATCCATGCGCTACGCATGTTCGAGGTGAACCGTGTGGAAGGCATCATTCTCAACGCCGCCGAGGGTGAGGTGGATGAGGAGTGCGACGATATCCTTCGCCGATTCACCAAGCGCAATATCCCGGTGATCGTTGCCGGCCGGCCCGCCCGCGGCCTCCCGGTGGATGAGATCGTACTCAAGAACACCGAGGCCGTCGAGCGCGCCACCCAGTATTTGCTGAAGACCGGCCACCGCCGCATCGGCTTCATCTCCGGCCCACGCAACATGCTGGGTTCGATCGAACGGTATGCCGGACTTGAACGCGCCCTCAAGGCCGCCGAGGTTCCCGTGGACCCGCGCCTGATCTCCTACGGCCAGTTCACCACGGAGAGCGGACGCGAACAGGCCCGGCGTCTGCTGCAAGGCACGCCCCGCCCCTCTGCCATCGTCGCGGCCAACGACTTGCTCGCCGTCGGCGCAATGCGCGCCTGCCACGAGTTGCAGCTCTCGATCCCCAAGGAAGTCGCGATCGTCGGCTTTGACGACATCCTGCTGGCCCAGCTGGTGACCCCCAACCTGACGACACTCCGCCAGCCGCAAGAGCAGATCGCCCGCGAAACGGTCAACCTGCTCATCGAGCGGATAAAGAACCACGACCTCAGCCACCCGCGGAAACTGATCTACGACCTCGAGCTGATCATCCGCGAAAGCGCCTGAATTACCCGTGTCCGGGCGCTTCTCCCGGATTATTTTGACATCGGTGTAACCTTTTCGTTGGGGTTTCCGTCATTTCCGTTCGCGCGCCCCGTCCGGGCGGCTGAATCCACGCTGGTCCGCCCTGACCTCGCGGCGCGCTCTTCCCCATGAACTCCCCCCTCCGTATGCTTGGTCTCATGGCGACGCTTGGCATCACTGCCGCCTTCGCCGCCGCCCCCCTTGCGATCCAGACCGGTCGCATTCAGCCCATCGAGCCTCACTTCATCGGCTACAACCAGAACTTCATGGGGCAAACGGATCCCTGGAGGCCGGCGTTGATCGAGCAACTGCGCGCCACCGCCGGCGCCACTTTCCGGTATCCGGCCGGCACGGTCGGCAGCTACCACAACTGGCGCACCGGCCGAATCGATGAGTCGCTCGCCCCCGAGGACGTCATGACCTGGGTTCGCCCCTTCGTGCGCGGCGGCCCGCGCGCCGGCGAGGGCCGCTACACCCTCGACAACCTGCAGCTCGCCACGGAAGCCACGGGCATGGTGCCGCTCCTGATGCTGGGCATGGCCGTTCACGATATTGACGAACAGATCGCCATCCTGAAGGAGGCCGAGCGCAAGGGCCTGCCGATTCGCTATCTCGAACTAGGCAACGAACTCGTCTTCGAGAACGCCGAGCCCCTTCTCGAACGAAAGTTTCCCGATGCTGAGACCTACGGACGCATCGCGTCCGAGTGGATCGAGAAACTGCGCGCCGCCTTTCCCGAGGCAAAGATCGCCGCGTGCGGCACCTTCGTCGGCAGCGACAGCCAGAGCGAGCGCCGACGCACGTGGAATCCGCGAATGCTTACCACCTTGCGCGGCACGGAGATCCTTACCACGCATCTCTACGCCGGCGAGATCGTGCGGACCGAACGGGAGCGGGCTGGCTTGACCGAGGTGCAGGCCCAGCAGGGACTCACCGCCGAAGAACAGGCCGCGCGCGCCGCCCCCATCACGTCGGAGAGCGTCGCGGCCACCATCAGCCTGGCCTATTCCGTCTGGGACACGTTGCTCGCCAAGAGCATTGTTCCGCCCGACAAGCAGCTCTGGGTGACAGAGTGGTCCACCGGCGGCGTGGGCGGCGGCGGCAACCAATGGCAGACCAGCCTCGTCACCGCCGCCCTACTTGACGCCTTTCTACGTACGAACGTCACGCTAACCTCCCACCACACCATGGGGTCGGTCTTCAACCGGGCCGGCGGGCGCGGCGGGGCCGCGGCGGCGGGCGTCGCGGTCGATCCAATCGATCAACTGAACGCCACCGGCATCGTGCTCCGGCCCTTCGCCCTTGCTACGCGCGGTCTCACGCGTGCAACGGAGCTGCGCATGCCCGACGCCCCGGTGATCGAGGTCCCTTCCGGACGGCGTTATCCATCTGTAGTCGGCTGGCGCTTCGGCGACGAACGCGACGACGGCCGTCGCGCCGTTCTGCTCAACCTCGGTCGTGACCCTGCCGAGATCGCTGGAGAAGGCCTTAACGTCTCCGCGACGCGACTACACCAGCTTTCCGGCACGCCCTCCTCCAGCGTCGCCGACCTACTCCGCATCGACACCGCCTTCTCCGGTGGGGTGATCACCCTTCCGCCCTACTCCCTTACCTTCCTTCTCGATTAGGATCCCCTATGAAATCGCTGCTCGTCCCCGTCGTCTTCGCGGGCCTTCTGCTCGCCGCTCGCGCCGTTGCCCAGCAACCGCCTGAAAGCGCCCTGACGAACCGCACAAACGCGCTCGCCCTGCCCGAGACGCGCGAGCGTCAGCGCGAGCTGCTCGAGCGCATCGTCCGCGACTTTCGCAACGGCCTAATCCGACTCGACAACGGACACATGTGGCTGGACGGCCACGTTTACCCCCACGCTTTTCTTGATCCCACGGAAGTGCGCTTCATCGAGGCGTTGGGGCAACTCCGGCACCGCGTCGTCCACGAGGTGCAGACCGTGCGCTACCATCCGCAGTGGCGGGAGGGCATGCAGGAGGTGGACTTTGACGACTCCGACTGGCAGGACGTTCCGGTAGGCCTCGGCACGGGGCGGCAATTCAGCGAGGAGGCCTATCGTTTCGCGCTGCCTCCCCTTTCCCCGCCCGCACCCGGAAGGGAGTTGTTCTTCGCCCTGCGCCCCCTTCATCCGAGCAAGGAGGCTTGGCCCGAGACGACGATCTACATCAACGGCAAAGCCGACGCCGCCCTCGTGCGCTGGCACGATTATTGGGAGCTGAGCTCAATGATGGACCGCACACGCGAGAATCAGATTACGCTCAAGGCCTTCGGCATCTACGACGAACCCCCGCGCGGCTTTCGCCAGATCGCGGTGG
Organism: uncultured Opitutus sp.; assembly: GCA_964476565.1. Classification (GTDB taxonomy): domain Bacteria; phylum Verrucomicrobiota; class Verrucomicrobiia; order Opitutales; family Opitutaceae; genus CAMAXB01. Next base: position 33,864 of record CAYZBG010000048.1, on the reverse strand, counting down.
TGGAACGCGATCCCGTCGCCGACCGCCTCTACTGGAATCTGCGCGTGCTCGCCGAGGCCGCCTCGATCATCCCCGAATCCGAGCCGCTGCACGCCGAGATCAAGCGGCTTATCCGCGGCGTATTCACCACCGTTGACCTTGTGCACGCGGCGACACCCCATGGTCGCGCCAAGCTGGAGGCGGCCGACCGGGCTTTCGAGGAAGGCCGACTTGCCCTCAAGGAGAAGTTCGCTGCGCTCCGCTCCCCTGCCGGTAACTTTGTCGTCAGCCTGATTTATCATGCCCACCACGACACCGCCTGGCAATGGACGGTTGCCCACTCGCGCGGCAAGACCGAGCGCGCCGTGCTTAACAACCTCTACCTGATGGACCGGTATCCGGAGTATCGTTACTTCTATACCGCCCCCTACCACTACCAGACCCTGAAGGAGGATCGTCCTGATCTTTACGCGCGCGTAAAGGAAAAGGTCGCGTCCGGCCAGTGGGACGCCAACGGCGCGATGTGGATCGAGCCCGACGTGCGTATGCCCTCCGGGGAATCGCTTATCCGCCAGATGCTCTACGGCATGGACTTTTTCGAACGCGAGTTCGGCGTGAAGGACCACGTGCTCTTCCTGCCCGACACCTTCGGCCACGCCCCGGTGATGCCACAACTCATGCGCGGCTTCGGCATCGAGGCCCTTTACGGCATGCGGGTCCGCGATGCGAACAACCCCCACGATGTGTTCCGCTGGCAGGGCATCGACGGGTCCCAGGTACTCGTCAATGCCATCACCACGCCTGCCTGGGAGTATCCATACCTGCCCGAGCTTCACGGCGGGCGCGGCCTCGGTGGCGAGGGGAGCGATCGCGTTTCGTACTCCGCGCCGGATCCCGGTCCCCGACGCACCTTTGGACTCTGGGAGACGTTCCGGCAGAAGAACGCCACCGACACGCAGATCATGACGATCGGCTGGGGCGATGGCGGCGGCGGCGGCACGGAGGACCATGTCGAGGTGGCGCGCCGCGTTGCGGACCTGCCGTGGTTGCCGCGGCTGGAGACCACCGACATCGTCTCGCTCACGAAACGTCAGTTGAAGAATTGGGACCGTTACCCGGTGTACGCGGACGACCTTTACGTTGGGTTCCAACGCACCTTCACGCGCGCCAACCGCATTAAACAGGAGAATCAGACGGCCGAGCGCCGGCTGCACGATACCGAGTTCCTCGGCGCTTGGGCTTCCCTGCTCGGGCAACCCTACGATGCCATCGCCGTGCGCAAGGCCTGGGAAACCATGCTCGTGAATCACATGCACGACATCATCACCGGCCAGTCGGTGCCAGAGGTGAACGACGAGGCCATCGCCCTGTACGACACTTTCCGTGCGCAGGTGAACCCCGTTTACGAGCGCTCGCTTGAGGCGGTCGTCAGCAAGATTGCCACCGAAGGGCCGGCCCGGGTCTTGGTCAACACCGTCAGTCACGCTCGCAGCCGTGTACAGACCGTCGCTCTTCCGAGCGGCTCCGGCCTGCGACATTCCTCCGGCGAGGACCTGGTGGTCCAACGCCTCGACGACGCCCACGCGCTCGTTGCCCTGCGCACACCTTTGCCGTCCTTTGGCTATGAGACCCTGCATGTGAAGCCCACGGACTCCGCGGCGACAAGCGAAACCGGGCTCTCGGTCACCGACCGGGTGCTCGAGAACCGATACCTTCGCATCGCGCTCGACGAGCACGGCCAGATCGCCTCGCTGTTCGACAAGGAGGCGCGGCGCGAACTGGTGCCGCCCGGCAAGGTGCACAACCAACTGCTCGCTGTGCGCGGTGCCGCCGGCTTCGGACCCAGCGCCAGCGCCTCACCTTCTGGCGGCCAACCGATCATCGACCTTCAATCCATCCGCATCGTCGAGCGTGGCCCACTTCGCGCCGGCTGGGAGATCCGCCGCAAGCACGGTTCATCCACCCTCGTCCAGCAGCTCCTGCTTCGATATGACTCACGCCGCATCGACGTCGTCAATGACATCGACTGGAAGGAGGCGGCCGAACTGCATGCCGACTTCCCGCTCAACCTGCGCACAACGACGGCCCTACAGGGCGTTCAGTTCGGCTATCAACGTCAGACCACTACCCGTAATAATCCGGCAGATGCCGCCCGGTCGCTGCTCGCCGTTCACCAGTGGGTCGACATCGCCGAGCAGAACTACGGCTTCGCCCTGCTCAACGACGGTCGTATTGGCCACGACGTGAAGAGCGGCGGAGTGCGCATCACGCTCTTCACCAACCAGCAGGTTGCGAACGCGAACGGAGACCGCGGCGCCAACCGTTTCACCTACGCGCTCATGCCGCATCCCGGCGACATCAACTCAGCGGGCGTCCAGGCGGAGGCCGCCGACCTCAATCACCCCGTGATCGTGGTCACGCGGGAGCGCCAGTCCGGCCCCCTGCCGGCACGGCAAAGTTTCGCATCGTTGGACTCGTCCCACGTCGTACTCGCGGGCGTAAAGCCCGCCGAGGACGGCCAGGGCTGGATTCTCCGCCTGCACGAGAACGGCGGCGCCTTCGGCCCCGCCCGCGTACACCTGACCTCCGCCCTCGCTTCGGCGACCCGGGTGGACCTGCGCGAGCGCGCGCTCGACGAGGTTCCGTTAAACGACGGAACGATCGAACTGACCTTCACCCCGTTCCAGATTCAGTCGCTGCGCGTCCTTCCCAAAACGATGCCTTGACCTTCGACCGACCCCACCCGTCGTCCCCTGGCCGAGATGCGCCTTCGTCTCATCATTGCCTTCTCGGCCATTGCATGGGTGGTGGTCGAAGCGGCCGCCCACCCCCTGAACTGGACCCGCCTCACCCTGTCCGGACCGGATGCCGAGGGCCTTCTGGAGGCTCGACTGGAAATCGACCTGGCGCGCTACGTCGGCGGCTATGAGGCGTACCTCGCAGCGTCTTCCTCGTCCGACGGCAGCGCCACGCTGATCAATGCGGCCGAGAGGGCATGGCACGACGTATCGATTCGCCAAAGCGGTCTGATCGTCGAATGGACCCTTGAAGAACTCATCCCGCCACCGCCCGACGAAGGAGAGTTCCTCTCGTCACTCCCGGCGCCGATGGCCTTCGTTCGTTGGTCAGGACGCGCCTCCCCTGGCCCGAAGCCGGTCGTCATGGTTGTTTCGGACACGCCGATGGAACTGCCCCTCGTGCTCCGCTTCCTGGATACGCCAGATGTCCTGCCTATCTTTCTTTCCGCCGGCCAGGCCTCGTCACGCTACGCCGCTCCTGTTTCAGAGCCGGTCGAACCGGCACCAACCTCCAGTCAGAACCGCCATTCCGCATCGACCACTGCGCGCTCAGTGCTGATTGAGTACGTCCGGCAAGGATTCCTGCACATCCTCCCGCACGGGATTGATCACATCCTCTTTATCCTCGGACTCTTTTTCGCCGGTGGCACGTGGCGCCGGCTGTTCCTGCAGGTCAGCGCCTTCACGCTCGCCCATACGCTGGCCCTTGGTTTGGTCACGCTGGATCTACTACCGGCTCCACCGCGCATTGTCGAACCACTGATCGCAATCTCGATCGTCTGGCTCGCATGGGAGAACCTGCGCGGCAGTGACAAGCGGTCCCAGCGACTCGCCCTCGTCTTCGTGTTCGGCCTGCTGCATGGGATGGGCTTCGCAACAGTGCTCAGCGAGTTGGGGTTGCCGCGGGAACGACTGGCCCTTGCCTTGGTCGCCTTCAACCTGGGTGTCGAGCTCGGTCAACTCACGGTCCTCGCCGGCGCGGCCGCCGCCCTCGCGTGGTGGCGGCACTCGCCTCGATTCCGCCCTTGGGCCGTGCTTCCGGCCTCGCTGGCCATTGGTGCAACCGCTGCATGGTGGACGCTCGAACGGCTTTTCTTTGCCTGACCCGCATGCCGCGCGGCGCGGCCCCGGTAAAGGTATCTGACGACAGATCGCTTAACCTAGTCATCAATTACTATCGATGTCTTAATTTTAAGGCATCTCTAATAGTGAAAGTCTCCAGTGATTTTAGACACGGCCTCAAGAAAATGAGCCAAAGAGCTCCAATCATTATTTGACATCGGTGTCGCTTGTTTATACCACCTCCCCGCCACCCCAAACTTCACCCTCCATGAACACACATACCCCCCTGCTGTATGTGGCCAGAGGCATGCGTTCCGCTGCCTTTCTGGCCCTTGCCTTGGCTCCGGCCATTGTTCCCGCCCAAACTACCCCCACCGCCAATGGCACGCCTCAAGCCCAGGAGCCACCGACGGTGGAATTGAATCCGTTCGAAGTCAGCGCGGAGCTGGATCGCGGCTACGACGCCACCAACACCGCTTCGGGCACACGCACCAACGAACCGCTTCGCAATCTTCCCAACGCGATCTCGATCCTGAACAAGCAGTTCCTCGACGATATCGCCGCCAACGATCTGTTTGACGCCATGTCCTTCATGGTCGGGATGGAGGCCGAGGAGGGCGGGCCTTCGGGACAGGGCGGAAATTCGGGCATGCAGATCAACGTGCGCGGCATCGCGACCAACTGGCAGTCACGCGGCGGCTTCCAGTGGTACGTGCCTACTGACATCTTCAACACCGAGCGTCTTGAATCCAACCGCGGCGCCTCCGGTCAGCTTTATGGCGACGTCGGTGCCGGCGGTATCCTCAACATCGGCACCAAGGCGGCCCAGTTCCGCGACCGTAACTCGCTCCAAACCCGCGTCGACAATTTCGGCCAGCGCCGCATCTCCGGCGACTTCAACCGCGTCATCCGTCCCTGGTGGGCCACCCGCTTCAACGCCGTGGCGTCCGAGGGCGGGAACTGGCGGGACGGTCCCAGCAACGACAACATCTCGTTTGCCCTCGCGAATACCTTCAAATTGGGTCGCCGCACCACCCTCCGCATCGACGGGGAGATGGGCGAGATCAACAACCGCAGCGCCCAGAATCTCGCCATCGACGAGTTCGGCGACTATGCCATCGCCACCCCGGGTACCACCGCACCCGACGTCGATCCGACCACACCGGGCGTCCAGGCCCAATACACGCTCACGGCCAACAACGCCCTCGGCAACCCACAGACCTACAACACCACCAGCACCATCGGCGCAGCAGGCGTAAATCAGCAATGGCGTGTGATCAACGGCCAGCTGGTCAGCCTCGAATCCACCGCCTCGAACGTCTATCGACAGACAACCGTCGATGGCACCCGCCGCATCGACGCCGAGCGGATCATCCCCCGCGAGCAGCAGTGGAACGGCCCGGACAACACCGCCGACCGCGACTACCATACGGTTACCGCCCTCCTCACCCATCAGTTCAACGACAAGCTTTGGGCCGAGTTCGCTTACAATCTTCAGGATCAGACCAATACGACGTGGACCGGCGCGGCCAATACCGTGCGTCGCGACCCCAACCCGTTCATTCCAGCGTCCGGCACCCTCAGCGGGGCATCCGTTGTCGCCAATCCCTACTTCAACGAGCTCTACGTCGAGCACGTCTGGGACAACGCCATCGTCACCAACCGGGTGCACAATTACCGGGTGACCACGGCCTACAACTGGGATGTCTTTTCCTGGATGCAGCAACGCGTCATCACGTCGCTGGCCTATCGCGACGAGGCGTTCACGTCTTCCGCCTTCATCGAGTCCCTCGACCAAGCCCAGGTGGCGGCCCTGGGTCTCACCGGCGCTACAGGAAATCTGGGCAATAACCGCATCACCCGCCGTCACTATTTGCGTGATGGCAACGGTGACGACACCCTCGCGCGCAGCACTGTTCCCGGAGTCGTCCGCTACTCGGCCGGCGCAGGCTTCAATGCCCTGCAATGGCAGACCCTCACCTCCGGATCTGTCAACCTGCTCGGCAACTACTTCGACGGCCTGGTCCGCACGACCATCGGGTACCGTCGCGACTTCTGGAACAAGGACGTGATCGATGCCGTCCAGAGTCCCATCGGAGAAGCTACGTATCCCGGTGAAAAACGGGACTTCCAGGACATCTTCAATACCAGCTGGAACTATGGCGCCGTGATCACGCCGATCTCCTGGGCATCCTTGGTTTACAACTATTCCGAGACCTTTGTCGCGAACGCCACCGGCTTCCTCTTCGACGGCTCGGATATCCAGCCCCAGCAGGGCGACGGGTTCGACGTCGGCCTCCGCCTCTCGCTGCTCGACGACCGCATCTACGCCAGCGCCACCTACTTCGAGGCGACCAACGCGAACGTCTTCCAAAACAACATCGTCGCCGGTCAGGCCAACAACGTGAACACGGTGCTCGGTGAAATCGTCAACATCCTCGGCCCGGTTAACACCGAGACCGGACGCAATTTCACTGGCGGCGGCGCCAACGGGCGCGATGTGCAGGACCGGGCCTCGCAGGGCTGGGAATTCGAGCTCGTGGCCAATCCTTCCAACAACTGGACCGTCCGGGCCGCCCTCACCATCACTAAGGCCGGCAACTTCGAACGCGCGCGCCAACTGCGCAAGGTCTATGATCGCATGCTCGCCGTGGTCAACACCCCCGGCAGCGGCTTCACGACCACCGACTACGAGAACACTACGCTCGTCATCAACAACCTCCGCGACGACGATCCCCGCGACATCTGGCGTCCGACCGTCAGCACGCGGTACACCTTCAGCGAGGGCCGTCTCCGCGGCGGTTTCGTTGGCGGCAATCTGATCTGGTTCGACGAGCAGAAGATCGCGGACACCCGCGCCAGCGACACGATCGACCCGGTCTCCCTCGAGGTCATTCCCGGCCAGCTCACCCGCAGAGGCTTCGAGATCGATGCCTATACCACGATCAACCTCTTCGGCGGCTACACCTGGCGTCTCAAGGAGGGGCGCTCCTTCCAAGCCCAACTCAACGTCAACAACGTCTTCGACGAGACCCCGCGCTTGGGCGGCTACGCCAACGGCCGCTACCCCAACCCCCGCCAGTTCCTCGGCACCTTCACGTACAACTTCTGACCGCCCACCCCATGAGATCCTCTCATCTCCTGCTCTCTGCTATTCTCCTCTGTGGTGCGTCTGCATCGCTACACGCTCAGGCGACCGAGGCCCGACCCCAGGGTCCGCAACTGGTCTCCCCTGAGTTCGGCGCAAACGGCATGGTCACATTCCGCCTGCGGGCGCCCAAGGCCTCCGAAGTCATGCTCGTCGGCGGCCCGATCGCCCGCGAGGTCAAGTGGGCCGGTCCGGCCGCCCAGAAGATCCCGATGACGAAGGGCGAGGATGGCGTCTGGACGATCACCGTCGGTCCGCTCGGACCCGATCGCTATCCGTACGTCTTCGAGGTCGATGGCGTTCGCATCCTCGATCCGCAGAACATGGACATAGCCACCGGCAACAACTGGCCGCAGACGTTTGCGAACGTGCCGGGCCACGAAGCCCACATCTTCGAGCAGCGCGATATCCCCCACGGTGCGGTCAGTGTAATACCCTACCACTCGAAGAGCCTGGGCGTCCCCCGGCAAGTTGCCGTGTATACGCCACCCGGATACGAGACCGACGGCGGCCAAAGGCGATATCCCGTACTTTACCTGCTCCACGGCTCCGGCGGCTACTACCGGTCGTGGACGGATGACGGCCGGGTAAACTTCATCTTCGACAATCTGATCGCAGACGGGAAATGCGTCCCGATGATCGTCGTGATGCCGTCCGGCCACGTTCCGCCCGGCTCCAAGCCAGCCCCGGAGGGCACGCCAGCCAACGCCTTCGGCGCCGACTTCATCCACGACGTCATGCCATTGGTCGAATCCCGCTTCCGCATCCGCGCGGATCGCGACCACCGTGCCATCGCCGGACTCTCGATGGGCGCCGGCCACACCTTCGCGCTCGGTCTGGCCCACCTCGACAAGTTTAGCCACATCGCAATGTTGAGCGGAGGTATCGGCGGCGGGGGCGGGGGCGGTCGCGGCCGCAGCTTTGCCGAATCGCATCCCGAACTCGCCGCAAACCCGGCCGACTTCAACGCGCGGGTGAAACTCTTCTGGTTCGGCCGCGGCGAGATGGAGAATCCCGAGGGCGTACGCTCCTACTCCGAGGCCCTGACCAAGCTCGGCATCAAGCACGTCGCCCACGTCAGCAAATACGACCACAGCTTCCGCACTTGGCGTCGCGACATTTATCACGAAGTCGCGCCGCGGTTGTTCCGAGACTGAGCCAGAACCACCACCGGGCCGGCTTCCCCAGCCGGCCCGGTGCAATTTCGATCTGATGAAGTCGGCTGATCCCGCCCTGCCTCTGCGTAGACTCACGCTCGCCCTCGTCGCCTGCCTGGTCGCGACGACCGCCGCCGCCACCCCGTCCATCACGCGCTTGGTCTACAAGACCACCGCGACCCGGACACTCGAACTCGTGTGCCACCTCCCATCGGAGTGGCGGAGCGAGGATCGCCGGCCCGCCGTCGTGTTCTTCTTTGGCGGAGGCTTTTGGACGTGGAACGTGGACCAGTTCTCGCGCCAGGCCGACTACTTCGCCCGACGCGGCCTCGTCGCGATTCTCGTCGACTATCGTACCGGCGAAAAAGACGGCACCAAACCGCCGGCCGCTTTCGAAGATGCACGCAGCGCCTTCCGATGGATCCGCCGTCACGCTGACCAGCTCGGGATCGACCCCGCACGGGTTGCTGCAGCGGGCGGGTCGGCCGGTGGATCGCTTGCCGCCTCATTGGTCATTCCCCAGGGAATCGATGCGCCGGATGACGATCCTGCGCTCTCCACCCGGCCCGACGCGCTCGTGCTCTACAACCCCGCGCTCAACACGGCCCTCAATGAGCGTACCCTCGCCCGCTTCGGCGACGAGACCACGTTCCGCAAGACCGCGCTCGCCGTTCATCCGGACCTGACGCCACCGCCCACGCTGCTGCTTTTCGGCACCGACGACAATCTGCTGCGCGGGGCGCGGTCCTGGGCCGAAGGCGCCGCTGCCCGCGGTGCCCGCATAGACTGGCACGTGGTTGAGAACGCCGGCCATGGCTTCTTCAATTTCTCGCCCCACCTCGCAGCCACGACGGTCGCCGTTGACCGCTTCCTTCAGGACCTCGGTTGGTTGACGCCGGCACCCGGCGTGACGCCCCCGGGCGGCGATGCGCCGCTTAGCGAAACCGCCGGCAACCCTGAGGGCGGCACAACGCGCTGACGCGACTCCCCTTGCTCACTTCGCATTAATGACCGTCCTCGACTACTTCGCCATCGTCCTCGTTGTCGCTCTCAACCTCGGCATAGGTTTTTACTTCACCCGCCGCGCAAGCCGGAACACCGGCGAATTCATTCTGGGCGGACGCAATGTACCTTGGTGGCTCGCGGGCATCTCGGTCGTGGCCACCGGCCTCAACACCAACACGCCGCTCGTCGACGGCCGTAAGATCCGTAACGACGGCATCTCCGGTCAGTGGTTCCAATGGCAGGCGGTGATCTCCACCGCCTTCAGCGCGATCTGGCTTTTCCGGCTCTGGCGCCGCTCCGGCATCACCACGCCGATCGAGTTCTACGCCGTGCGCTACCGCAGCCGTCCGGCCTCGGCTGCACGGGTGGGAGACGTGATCGTGATCGGTTTGCTCAACGCCATTCTTTGGACCGTCGTCGGCCTCGTCGGTTTTAAGAAGATTGCCCTCGTGCTCTTTGGTCTTCCGCCGGAGGTCACGCTCTTCGGCGTTACGCTCGCGAGCGACTGGCTGCTTGTGCTCGGCGGCGTGGCGATTGCGTTGACCTTCGCCACCCTCGCCGGCGTCTACAGCGTCCTCTGGAGCGACCTACTCGAACTGATCGTAGCCATGGGCTGCACCTACGCGCTGTTCCTGATGGTGTTTCATGATGTCGGCTGGTCCGTCGGCCTGCGCGACAAGATCGTTGCCCTCGGTGCCGACGGCGACCGGTTGCTGCGCATGGTCCCCGAGATCGGTCCGGCCATGCTCGTCCTTTTCTTCCTCCAGCCCTTGATCAGCCAAGGCCAGTGGAACGGCAACGTGCAGCGCATGCTCTGCCTGCGAGATGAGCGCGAGGTCATCAAGACCGCCATGTTCTCCCAGTTAGTGAACTGGGTCTTTCGTCCATGGCCCTTCCTCATTCTTGGCCTCTGCGGGATGTTTGTCATCTCCGACGCTCAATTGCTCGCCACCTATCCGGCCATCGTCGCGCCGAACGGCCAGAGCATTCCGGACTACGAAATGGTATTCCCCGCCCTCGTGCGACACTACTTCGCGCCCGGTTTCGTCGGCCTCGTAATGGGCGGCTTCCTCGTCTCCTTCATGGGCTCGCTCGCCTCCAACGTGCACAGCAGTTCCTCGATCGTCGTAAACGACCTCTATCGGGCCTTTCTCCGGCCCGGGCGCGACGAACGCCATTATGTCGCCGCCGCACGCATCGCCATGACGCTCGTCACCGGAGTCGCGGTCGTGGTTGCCGCGACCGCCGATAACATCCTGTCCCTCGTCATCGTCGCCCTCACGGTCAACAATGCCTCCGGTCTCGTGAAGCTTCTGCGCTTCTTCTGGTGGCGCATCAACGGCTGGTGCGAACTGCTGTCCCAAGCCTGTGGCCTGCTCAGCGTGGCCTTTTTCTTCTCTCCGCTCGGTAACCAGGTTGTTCTCTCCGCGGGTCAGGCCCTTGGCCAACAATCGAACGATGCCTACTACGCCTTGCGCGTGATCTTCGTATTCCTCAGCGCTACCGCCGGCCTCGGCGCCGCCCTCCTCCTGACCAAGCCTGAGCCAGCCGAGGCCTTGCACGCCTTCTATCGCCGCGTACGGCCTTACGGCTGGTGGGGGCCGATCGCGGCCGCCAACCCCGACTGCCGGCACCACGACAGCATCGGCCTGCTTTGGGCCATGTTCGGCGCGTTCCTGGGGTTCGTCTTTGGCGGTATTTTCGCCGCGATCGGCCTGCTCCTCGCCCTTTGGCCGCTGAGCGTACCGGCGATCTTCATCTGCGTGGTTTCGTTTGCCTTTCTGCGGTACGGCATCGAGCGCTTGCATTCGGCGCCGCCCGCGTCCCCATGATCCCGCGTCTCCTCGTTGCCATGCCCCTCCTTGCCGCCACGGCTCCGGCAGAGAACACCCACCTGCTGACGCACGACGGTCTCGCGGTCACGATCGTGACGGATTCGGACCGTCTCAGCACCACGTTCGGTCCGCGCTTCGATCGCACCGCGTTTGTTTCGAGTGCACGGCTGCACGGCGTGGAGTTTCTGCATGTCCACGGGCTCTGCGACGAGTTCGGTCTGCGCGGTTACGGCGTGATCGGCTATGACGACGCCCGGCCGGGAGAAACCTTCATCAAGCCAGGCGTCGGACAACTCATCCGCGCGGACTCGGAGCCGTATTTTTTCGGACGTCGCTACGCGGTAGAAGCGCTTTTCCCGGTGGACGTCGAAGCCACCGCCGACGAGTTGACCGTCCGTCAGCACGTCCCCGGGCACTACGTTTACACGAAACGTTACCGCCTCCGCGCCGGACCTACGCTTGAGATTGCCTACACGCTGATGAACCTCGGCGCATCAACCTGGCCTGTTGAAACGTACAACCACAACTGGTTCGCCTTCAGCGGCGTCGCGGCCACAACCGCCTACACTTTAGAAACCAGCTTCGACCTGCCAGGCGGGACCCCGGCAGCCTATCGACGGGAGGGTCGGGCGATCCGCTTGAACCAAGTTCCCCAAGGACGCGGCGTGAATTGGGCGGTCGAGCTCGAATCAATCGCGGGGCACCACCGCGCGGTGCTCGCCACTCCGGATAGCCGGCAGGTGCGGATCGAGGGCGATTTTCCGCCCGCTCGCTTCGCCTTGTGGGGGAATGATGCGGCCATCTGCCCGGAATTCTTCCTCCGCGTGCGGCTCGATCCACAGGAGACGTTCTCATGGACAAGGCGCTATATCTTCTCAAGTCCGCACTGATTCCTTTGTCGCACACGCAATGAAATCGTTCGTCTTGCTTCTGACGGCCGTCTCCCTCGCACACGCGTCAGCCGCCGGTTCGTTCGAACTGGCCGGCTACTCGCGTTCTCATCACTGGCTTCACATGCATCCGGGCGGTGGCGGTCAGATCCAGGGCATCACCGCAGACCCGAACGTGCCTGGCCGGCTTTACACCTGCAGCGACGTCGAGGGACTTTATCGCAGCGACGACTGGGGGGCAACCTGGCGCAGTCTCGGTCGGACGATCATTCATCACATGGTCTTTCACGTCGCCGTCGATCCGCGCGACTCGAACGTGCTCTATGCAGGCACACTCTATGGACTCAGCAAGAGTATCGACGGAGGTGCTTCATGGTCTACGCTCGTCGGCGGATACGCGAATGCTTCGTTCGCCTTCGACCCGCACGATCCCGACACGTTCATTGCCGGCCACAGTTGGTACATAAAGGACACCCAGCTCACTTCTCAAACCGAGCAGCCTGACCAAGTCCCCGAGGGCGAACGCTTCGTTCTGATTTCGCGCGATGCCGGCCGGACCTTTGCCAAAGTTATCTACGAAACGACCCCCGGTTACAAGCAGGTGTACGCGATCGCCTATGATGCGACTCGGCGTGGCCATGTTTACCTCGGCGCTCACTCCGGACTCTACCGCTCGGACGATAGCGGAGCTTCCTTCGTGCGCCTTAAAGGTCCCTCCGGCCTGCCCATCGACGCGGGAACATGCGGCGCGACCCTCACGCCCGACGGACGGTTTGTCATCGCCGCCTTCGGCCAGGTCAATGGCCGCCGCTTCGCCGGAGGAACGCGTTACTATGCGTGTGCGGTCGATGCCCTTCGCGCGACGGACGAGGCCGGAGAGTCCGCCTGGCATGCGCTCGACGACGGGCTCTATTATCCGCCCAACGGCAACAACCAGTACTGGAACCCAAAGGTAGATCCGCGTTCGCTCCGGCCCGAATACGGGCTTGCCGGCACCTACAAGATCCTCGCCTCTTTTCTTAACGGACCCATTGGACCGCTTGCGGCCCACCAAGGGTTGCACGAAGGAACGTTCCATGAGGAGGCCGGCCGCCTCGTCGGTCGCTTTTCCCGCATCTTCGCCCGCCCCGACGTTAGCCCCGAGTGGACCTTCGATCTCGGCTGGAACACCATCGGGCCGCAGAACCGCCAGAACACCTACCTGCCCCTTTCGTGGGACAACGCCCTCGCTCCCGCTCACCTTGAGGCTGCGCCGGGACCGCGGCGCGTCTACATAACCAATAACCAGCAGCTCTACCTGGGCGATGCCGACCGGCCGCACGCCAGTTGGAGCGTTTTGAGCAACCGGTTCATCCGCACGCTCAATGGACATCGTTTCTACCGCACGCCGGGATTCGCCTCCACGGTCAACTACGACATGGATGCGGTCGGTGACTACTGGATACAGGGCATGGCGGACAACGGACTCATGGAAAGCTACGACGACGGCTACGCCTGGGGCCACTCCTCGGCGGTCGCCAACGTCAATGCGATGGCCAACGGCGACGCGGTGCTGGTCGTGCGGCCCCGCCCCGGACGCGAGGAAGCCCCGCTCCTTCTCGCCGGCACGGCTCCCGGCTTCGGCGGCGGCGCCCACACCGCGACCGGCGTCCTGCGCGCCCGGACTCTCGCCGACCCGTCCGGGGCGACCGCCGACCCGCGCGCATGGCGTGCCATCGCCGGCGGTCCCAATGGCGGACCGCGCATCTGGTATCTCGCCGCACATCCCTCCTCACCGGAGGTTGTCCTCGCAGGCACCCACTCCGGGCTCTTTTACAGCGACGACATCCGCGCGCTCGCCGACGGGCAAGGCGGGGCCTTTCGTCGCATCGACGAGGTCGGCGGCACCTTCAGCTTCGGTCGCATCTATCTCGACGGCGAGTCCCCCGCCCATGGTTGGGTGGCCTACACCAAGTCGTCAGCGGGCACCACGCGGCCTGAGACGGACGCCTCAACGGCCGACTCGGAGGATCGAGGCGTGCCCTTCGGCACTCATCACCTACAAAAAGTGCAGCGCACCCCTGAGGGATTCCGCATCGAGACGATCCCCACGCCGACTGCCTTGGGAGGCCAGGACGACTTTGCGTGGTGGCGTGACCGCGCAGGCACGGAATGGATGGCATACTCGGACCGAGAAGCCCGCGTTTTCGTGCGCTCCCGTCCGCAAGCACAAGAATGGTCTGACTGGGAACGAATCCTCGATGAGAATGGCATACTCGCCGTCTACCGCGCGCCTTGGTGGAACTGGACGGGTTACACACCCGAGGGTCCTGTCGAGACCCGCATGCGCCTCACGCTCACCGGGTTGGTCGGACACGAAGATACACTGGCAGTCGGCAGTTACGCTGCTTTTGGCAAACACGGCTACGCCATGCTCCGCGCTCAACGCCGGCCCGACGGCGCGTGGCATTGGCATGACTGGACCGGAAAGGAAAGCGATCCGCACAATTTCATGACAGTCCCGCGCATCTGGCGTGCACGCCTGCTGGAGCCTCGCACAGGGGAGTTCTACTACGCAGCTGCCAGCCGCGGCGGCGGTTTGATCGTCCGCCGGATCGACAAATGATGAAGCAATGTCGAAACGTGAAAAGCAGGGGCGACAGCCTGCCAATCTCCCTGGGAACCCAAACATCGTTCATAGTCCGTAGATTTGCAGGTCGGTGCACGCAACGCGTTGCTCCGGGGATGCGCGTCCAAACGGCGCTCAATCCTTTGTATGCTCAGGATCGTTTTCACACTTTGGCACCCAACCCACGTTCATGCCCTTATCCAAACGTCCCAACATCCTCTTCCTTTTCACCGACCAACAGCGGGCGGACACCATCGCCGCGCTGGGGAATCCGGTCATCCACACGCCGAACCTCGATCGCCTCGTCCGCGAGGGCACATCGTTCACGCGATGCTACACGCCTTCGCCCGTCTGCATGCCCGCCCGCTATGCCACGCTCACGGGTCTGCCTCCGCACCTGAGCGGATGCACCGACAATCAATCCGCGCTCGATCTCAACCGGACGACCTACGCCTCCCTGCTTTCGGGCGCCGGCTACCAATGCCACGCGATCGGCAAGATGCACCTGGCACCCGATCACCGGGCCCCTGTCGGTTTTGAAAGCCGGGATATCTCGGAAGAGCTGAAGGCAGGCGATTTTCCCGATCATCTCGCCCGAAGCGGTTATGGGCACGTGCTCGATCCGCATGGCCTGCGGGGAGAGTATTATTACCTGCCCCAGCCCTCCCAACTTCCCGCCCACCTGCACGAGTCAGCCTGGGTGGCCGACCGGGCGATTCATTTCCTCAAGGAACGCGATCCGAGCCGGCCGTTCATGCTGTACGCTGGCTTCATCAAGCCCCATCCGCCGTTCGAATCCCCCACGCCCTGGAACCGCCTTTATCGAGGCCCCGACATGCCTGCGCCGTACCGCCCGGCCGACTCCACCGCGTACCAAAGTCGCATCAATCGCGTGCAGAACCGGTACAAGTACATGGACCAGGCGGCCGGCGACGACCGGTTGTTCAAGACGATGAAGGCGGCATACTACGGGGCGATCTCATTCATCGATCACCAGATTGGACGGATCCTTGAGGCGCTGGGACCGGAGATCGACCATACCCTCATCGTCTTCTCCTCCGACCACGGCGAACTACTGGGCGATTACGGGTGTGTTGGAAAACGCTGCATGCTGGAGGCCTCGGTGCGCGTGCCGCTCCTCGCGCGACTGCCCGGTGTTTTCCTTCCCGGACAACGCTGCGCCATCCCTGTGAGCCTTTGCGACCTTTACCCCACGTTTGCCGCGCTGGCCAGCGTAAGTGGCAACGCCCGGAGTTGCGCTTCGGAAGCCGCCCCCCTCTGGGAATCGGTGGCCCGCAGTCATCACCCCCGCTACGCTTGCAGCCAGTTTCAGCAGGGCTGGATGGGGAACTACATGGTCTCCGACGGCGCCTTAAAGTACGCCTACTCTGCGCCCGACCGCCGGGAATGGCTGTGGCGGATCGGCGATGATTTGCGTGAGTCGGAGGATCTCTCTGCTCAGGCGCATCACGCTTGCGACCTAAAACGTCTCCGGTTTTTTCTGCAGGAGCGACTCCGCTCGGGGGGGTATCACCAGGCGGTTGACGAACGCGGGTGGCGCACCTACGAGGCGCCGGAATTCAAAGGGGATACCGACTCGAACTACGGTTTGATTTTTCAGGACGGGCCGGAACTCGCCAACGCCTTGAAGGGCCTGCCCCCAGGTTACCCACCGTCACGGGCGCGCACGGACGCGGAGAACTACCGCATCATCCTCGACCATCAGGGCTGAACCCGCTCCAGCCCGCTGCTCCGTCTTCGATCACGAATACCCCAATCTCGCTTCATTATGACATCGATGTAACCGCGTCTTAATTCCTTCGTCATTCACAACGTCCGCCCTGCGTCTCCTCTCCGCTGAACCTACCCTGCCCCGCCTGTTGCCATGAAACGATTCGTCTCCATCGCCGCTCTGCTTGCCTGCCTCACCAGTGTCGCCCTGCTGCCCGCCGCCCCTCTCAACCGAGTCGGCACGGGAACGCCTACGGCCAACGACCCGTCGCGAGTCGCCGGACCGTGGCAACCGATCAATCCTGGAGGCGGTGGCCAGATTCAAGATCTTCGGGCCGACCCCAATCACCCGGGCATGCTGTACCTCGCCAGTGATATGGAAGGCGGGTATCGCACCCGCGATGGCGGCCTGTCGTGGGAGCACATCACCTATGGCACGTCCCATTCGATGGCCTTCTTCGTAACCGCGGAGCCGGGAAACTCGAACCGGCTCTACTGCGGTCACATCCTCGGACTCGACATCTCCGATGACGGCGGTCGCACGTGGCGACTTCATCCCGCCTTTGGCCAACGCTCAGTCGGCGCGATCGCGATCAATCCAAAGAATCCCGACGAGGTCTACGTGGGCCACAGCTGGCGGGGCAAGGGCGCGCGCTACAATCAGACGACGCTTGGTCCGCGCATCATCTACGTCAGCAAGGACCGCGGACAAACCTTCACGCCCGTCCAGTACGAAGCCGTGAACGGGGTTCAGCAGATCGAAGATATCGTCATCGATCCGAACGACCCGAACATTGTCATGCTGGGCGGCCACGCGGGGATCTATCGTTCCGCCGACGCGGGGAAGAGTTGGGCAAAAATTTCGGTGCCAGTGGAACACATTCCGGTGCCCGCCACCGAACGGGCCGGTGCCAGCGGTGCGCGGGCCGGCGGCGGCTCGATCGCCCTGTCCCCAGACGGAAAGATCCTCTATGCCTGTTTCAACAACCGGCAGGTGTTTGCCGCCCGGGTCGAAGACTGGAAGTGGCACGAGCTCACGGATGCCCAATTCACCGGCCGGCTCGTCCCGTTGGTCAGGGTGTCACCGTTTGCACAACGCGGCATGGAGCTTGGGCTGGACCGGCATCGCATTCTGGTTGGAACGGAACCCGGGAGCAGCGCACGCGAAGCGATGGTTGAGTGGCCCGCGCACGGTGCGCCCTCCGTACGCTGGCGTGAGTCCGCTCCGCTGGCGGAGATTCCCGAGCACGGCGTCTACACGAACTATGTCCTGTGGAGCTATGCCGCAGAATTTGCCCCGCAATCATGGAATCAGGGGGAGATTGCCTGGGTTTCCGGCGGTCACAGCCTCTACTCCGCCGTGCTCGGTGCATGGAACGAAAAGGCGAACTGGGAAGAGCGCTACTCCCGCCCGGTCTCGCGCACGAAGGATGGCACCCCCACCTACACCACCCGCGGCTTTGACAACTTCTACCTGTGGGAGGTCGAAAAGCACGGGAGCTACATCGTCCAATCCCTCGCCGACATGTTCATGTTCGAGAGTTACGACGGCGGCGAAAGCTGGGTTTGGCGGAAACGCACAGCGATCGGCCTTCAACCCGCTCCTGGCAATCGCGGCTATTCGGCGGAGATCGTCCGGACCGAGCCCGCGCTCGTGTTGGTGTGCGCCGTGGGCGAACTGATCGCAAAGTCGCTCGTAAGTCATGACCTCAATGACAAATGGAAGGTGATCGGCGGCGGCTTGGTTCCGCGCGGGCGCGGCCTGAATCAACAAGGGCCTGGCGACGAGAATCGCACTGGCGCGCCCGGTGCCAATCGTCCGCCCGCGCCGCGACCGACAGAGCCAGTGCCGGATCTGCCCATGCTGAACGGCCTGCCAGCGGGACCCATGCAGGCGATCGTCTCGGACCCCCATCAGCCTCAGCGGGTGTACATCGCCACCGCCAACCACGGCATCTACGTAATCGATGACGTGGTGAAGCTGTTCAACTCCGGCGAGGGACGCTTCGAGAAGATCAACGCTGACACTCCGTTTGCCGACGGCTTCATTCGGAATCTCGCCGTCGATCCCCTGAATCCCGACATACTCTACGCCCTCTGCACCGGCACGGCTCTTGAGGAGGATCCCACATGGACCTGGACCGGTGTCTGGAAAGGCGTACGCAGCAGCACGGGGTGGACGTGGAAGCGAACCCTCGAGCTCGAACGAAGAATCAACTCCGATTTGCAGGCCACGGTGATGGGCGGGAAGACCGCCGTTGTGGTCGCGGGCCGCCCGCGGGTCCCGGGCGCGGCAACAGGTGCCCGCTCCCCCGACGGACACGTCTACGTTTCGCTCGACCAGGCAGACAGCTGGAAGACCATCCTCACGCGCGACCAGGCGCTCAAGACCCGGCCCGCTCCCCACGTCACCCCGACCACGGAGCTCGAAATGGCAGGCATCGGCTTGGCAGATAATCACGTCTTCGTTTCGATCATCGCCGACGAGCAGAAGAACGGCGTCGCCTACCTCCACGGCGTTCTTTCACCGGATGGCTCTGTTACATGGCAGGACTTCACCGAGAACCTCTATTACCCCCGGGCCTACCGGACGAACGTGGTCCGAGAGAACGGGGAAACATGGCTCTACGTAGCGACGATGGGCGCCGGAGCGTTCCGGCGGAACATCAGCTCTCTCGTCGATCGTCGGTGACTCAATCCCCGGGCGCGGTAGCAGGCTCACTCAATCACCCGCGAGCATGGACATCGGTAGGCTGATCCTCCCGGACGCACTGCCCTTTGCCGAACCGCGTCCATTTTTTGTATCCACTCGTTGGTTACGCTTCTTCTTTCTGCGCGCAAGCCGAACTTGCGCGCTTCACATCCTTCGCTTCGCCCCCTCATGATCACGTCGCCCCGCCGGACCCGCCTGGTCCCCCTGTTCGCATCCCTACTCTTCACTCCGGTCTGTCCCGCCCAATGGGAAAGCCTAAACCCAGGGGCAGGCGGACAGATCCAGAATATCAATCTCGATCCCAACCGCCCCGGACGCGCCTTCTTCTCCTCCGACATGGAGGGCAACTATCGCACCGACGACTATGGCGCCACGTGGCATTATATCGGCCACGACCTTTCCGGCAGCAACTCGCTCGTCGTGACCGTCGAACCCGGCAACTCCGACCGCGTCTATGCGGGCACCAACGTCAGTCTGGAGGTTTCCGACAATGGCGGTCGGAACTGGCGTGCCGCCCCCGAGGTGCTTGGGCACCCAATTCGCGAAATTTTGGTCGACCCAACCGACGTTCGTCTCGTCTACGCCCTCGTTGGCATGCGGGAGAACTACGATGGCATGCCTACGCCCGGTATCGCGCCCTTCGGCGGCCCCGCCGGCGCCCCTCGACCCGCGGTGCCCGGCGGGAGGTCCGCGGCACAGGGCGGCGCCCAAGGCCGACCCGCGTCGGAAGACCGCGGCGACCGCAACGGCCCCGGATACCTGTTCGTGTCGCGCGATCGCGGAGCAACGTGGGAACGCGTACTCTTTGATCCGGCCGACGGCCACCCGCAGAACTACTCTCTGTCATTGGATCCCAGCCAACCCCGTGTGCTCTACCTCGCGGCCCGACGCGGGCTTTTTGTCTCCCGCGATGGCGCCGCAACTTGGGAGCCGATGCCCGGCCCCGAGGGCGCCGGCGCCTGTTGGGGCGCAGACGTGTCACCAGACGGCTCCGTCGTCTACGCCACCTACACGCGTGAAGGTCAACTCACCCAGCTCTGGGCCACGCGCACTGACCGCCGGGCATGGGTGAACCTCTCCGTGGCTCCGGCCCAGGGATTTCAGACCGAGGGTGGCCGGGCCAACTATTGGCGACCGAAAGTTGATCCCCGCTCCACCGGCAAGGTCCACCGCCTGCTGACGGCATCGACCCGAGCCCGCACCGGTCTTTGGGAAGTTACAGTGGACTGGTCCGACACCGCCACGCCCTCAGCCCGTTGGGAGCGCATCCTGTTCTACAGCTACGAATCGCAGCCCCCTTCTCCGCCGCCATTCGACGCGGGCTGGGAACGCTACACCCCTCGCCCGCTCTACTACAGCTACGCGCCGGTCACCTGGCCCAGACGGGAAATCTGGAGCACGGGCGATCAGACTTTGTTCGCGGTCGATACCGCGCGGGACGAATGGACCTCGCGATGGGAAAACAAGTACAGCCGACCGGTGCAGGTGCTCGACGGCGTACCGTTCCACGCCCATCGGGGCATGGCGTCCACCTTCGTCTTCGACGGCGACGCCCACGGCGCTTACAACGTCCAGGCCAACGCGGACAACGCCGTGCTCGAAAGCTACGACCACGGTCACTCGTGGACCATTGGACTCAAGCAGGCCCGCAGCAATGCAGTGGCGATCGTTAAACAACTCGCCCCGGCCATCGTCGTCGCGCACACCTCGCCCGGCTACGGCGCCGGCGCCACCCAAGGGTCCTTGTGGGCCAAGCGCCTCATCCAACGCAGCCCGCTCGACCACTGGGTACGCGTAGGCGGCGGTCCCGAACTCGCCGCCGGTCTTCCCAACACCCTCTACCGGCAGATCGAGGCCGACCCCCACCGGCCCGGACGCCTCTACATCGGGACCTCCAACCAGGGAATCTACGTGGTCGAAGACATCCGAGCGCTGCTCGACGCAGCGGAAAAGGGCGTGACTCCCCCCACTGCCTTCCGGCTGCCCGGATCACCGGACGGCGTCGCCGAACGCGGAGAAAATCTCTTCGTGGATCCTCGACGGGACGACACCCTTTGGGTCGCCGCCAACGACGCGCCTTATCGCGGGGTGCGCGGGGCCGACGGTTCTTGGACGTGGACCCGCCTGCGCGATCGGGGCAGCAATCTCGCCGTCTGGTCCCACCAGGGCAGAGTCATGCTGGCAACGCAGGCCCCCGGACCGGATGGCCAGCCTGGTGTTCACGTCTCATCCGATGAGGGCGCTTCCTGGCGATGGATCGGAGGATTCGGCGAGGTCCGCAGCCTGCGCAGCCCGGCATGGTATCGCGAAGGCATGGGCATCTCTTCCTACGGTCTGACCGGTCACGGGCCGAATGTGTTCATCAGCTTCGGCGTCTTTGCGATCAAACGGCCTTACGGCATCTTCCGCGCCACGCTCGCCGACGACGGCACCGCCACGTGGGAGGATTTCACTGGCGACAAGGTCTTCCCCCTTCCGGTGAAGGCAAAGGTCGTGGACAACGAAGGTCGCGCTGAGCTCTACCTCGCCACTTGGGGTACCGGCTGGTGGCGCCGCAAGCTGTGACTGGTCGTACGACGGCCCCCGAACCTCTGGCTCATTCCCCTACGCTCCTCCCAAACGCGCCCACCAGTATTCAAGGCGAGGGTTTATCGCCCGCATTTCCCAACCCCGAGTTCCCACCATGGCCTCCCTACCACCCACTGTTCTGCTGCTGTTTGCGTTCTTCACCTTGCAGGCCGCCACGCCTCCGGGATTTGTCCTCGCCGCAGCCTCCACCACTTCCGCTGCTCCGGCGGGCGAAGCCCGCACCGCGGCCCAGCAGACGGATTTCACCAATCTGCGGTCCAGCATCGTCTCTCCCGAGGTGTCGGAAGACCGCCGCGTGACCCTGCGCGTTTTCGCGCCCGAAGCAAAGAGCGTGGTGCTGGCGGGCGGTACCCTGCTGCTTGCCAGCGGCGGCACCGTGCGCGCACCGCTCGCCTTCGCCAGGGATTCCCAGGGCATTTGGACCCTGACCACGCCACCGCTCGCGACACCCGAACTGCACAACTACCGCCTGCAGATCGACGGCGCCGATGCGATCGACTATGCCAACCCCCGCGTCATCGTCGGTTCCGGTTCGCCGAACAGCCTCGTAGAGGTTGCCCCGCTCCAGGGACGCGCGTTCTGGCAGCCCATGCCCAACATCGCCCGAGGAGTTGTGCACCGCCACCGTTATGACTCCGCGCTTGGTGATATACGCGAGCTGCACGTCTACACGCCTCCCGGCTATGATCCTCGCGGCGAACCGATGCCGGTCCTCTACCTGCTGCACGGCGGTGGGGAGATTGCATCCTCGTGGTCAGAGATCGGCCGCGTCGATGTGATCGCTGACAATCTGATCGCTGCGGGTCGCATGCGACCCGCAGTCATCGTCATGCCGCTCGGACATGCAGTCCCGCGCGGGGCAACCGACTCGCCGGCCACCGACTGGGCGGGACGCAACACGGAAGCCTTCCGCCGCGATCTCTTCGATGCGATCATGCCATTCGCCGAGCGCACCTACCGCATTCGCACCGACCGTGACGGCCAGGCGCTGGCTGGCCTCTCCATGGGTGCGGGGCAAGCCGACATGATTGGCCTCGCCGCACTAGACCGATTCTCCGTGATCGGCCTGTTCAGCGGAGGAGGACGTGATTTCGCGCAACGTCACGCGGCTCTTCTCGCCAATCCTGCGGCCACCAACGCGCAGTTGGCGTGGCTCTACATCGGCGTCGGCAGCACCGATGGGCTGGTCCTACCCAGCGTCCGGCCGATGCACGAAGCGCTGCAGGCTGCGGGTATTCGTCATACCTACCGGGAGCTTCCGGGCTACGGGCATTCATGGCCCGTCTGGCGGCACATACTGTACCATGAATTCCTGCCCAGATTGTTCGCCCCGCCGACGAACTGATCCTACTTCCGATCGTCCCGGCGCCCTTCCTCCGCGACACCGAAACCGACCCGGCCAGTCTGGCCATTACGGCGCCGGCGGAACTCCCGCGGGCCGCCGGCGCAATTGGTCGACGATGAAACGGGGCGAAGTACGGCGGCGGCCGTTCTTAAACCCTAGGACTCCAGAAAGTCCTGATACGGTGAAACGGTCTCGGCTTCCACCAGCTTCTGGATCAGCTTGAGCCGCCATTCATTCAGGGTGGACGTGTGCCTCGGGTCAGCAGCGAGATTGCGCAACTCCCATGGGTCTTCGGCGAGGTCATACAGTTCCTCTGGGCCGCCGAGACGCCAGGTGTACTTCCAACGGTGCCCGCGGATCATCTTCGCCCGCGCGTTGATCCACGGCTCCTCGTACAACGCCTGTTGCTTCTGCTGGTACGCGCGACAGGGACGCGGTTTGGCGTTGGGCGCGACCACGCGGTCGAACATCTCCGGCTCCTGGCCGCCCTGACAGAGCACCAGGTCGCGATGCTCGGTCCGCTCGCCGCGCAGCAGCGGCCCGAGCGAACGCCCTTGCACGCCGCGCGGAACCTCGACTCCGGCGAGTTCGAGTACCGTGGGTAGGATGTCGATCGACTCGACCAAGGCATCGGAACGGAGCGCCGGCACGCGCCCGGGCGCCCACAAGACGAACGGCACGCGCGTGATGCAGTCATAGAAGCTGGTGTCCCACTTTTCGCCGAGTTGGTGCTCGCCCGCGAAGTCACCGTGGTCGGACCAGAGCACCACGATCGTGTTGTCGAGTTGCCCGAGTTGCTGAAGCCGGGCAAGTACACGTTCGACTTCCGCATCGATGAATCGACACATCTCCATGTAGGTGGCCACCAACTCGCGCCAGTCGTCGTCGGTCATCGCGGCCGTACCGTAGCAAGCCGCCAGACGTTGGAGGTACGAGGGTTTTCCAGTGTAGTCGTCCTTGGGCGGCAACGCGACCTTGCGACGGTCAATCGTGCCATAAAAGGGCGCCGGCACCTTGTAGGGGGGGTGAGGCGCATCCCAATTGAGCCAAAGAAACCACGGCTTCTCCGGATTGCGGTCCTTCTCCAACCAGCGAAGCGCATGATTCGTATTCACGTAATCTCGCCAGTCATTGAGCGGAACGGGATCCTCCCCCACCCAGTAAGACCCCCGCGGCATCCGGTCGGTCAGCGGCTCAAGGGTGTTCCGGCCGCCGTCATGGATCCAGTGATCGAACGTCTCGGGCAGAACGTCGCGTTCGACGACATGATTCTTCCCAAATAGCGCCGTCTGATAGCCCACCTCACGGAGCGTTCGCACCAGGTTGGGCTCCTCCTTGCGCACATGAAGATGCAACGTGCGATGTCCGCCCACGTGCGGATACTGCGCGGTCAGCAACGCTGCGCGTGACGGCACGCACTTGGGATGAACCGTATGGCATTGGGAGAACACCGCGCCCTCAGCACCCATGCGGTCAATGACCGGGCTAACCGGCAGTCCCTGGCCGTATAACCCCAAGGCGGAGGCTTTCATTTCGTCGGGACACAAAAGAAGAATATTGGGGCGGTCGGTAGTCATACTGCCTTAGCGTTCACACTACCACGGCACGGAACAAAGAGTCGGGTCGATCAAAAAATTACATCGGTGTCGTTTTGTAACCATCAGCTCTGCCTTTGGCGTCGGCTGCGCTTCATGCCGATTCTAGCATGGAACCGAGGAGACACGCCCCCATAGCCAATAATGGCAGCGCAAAGATGGCTCTTCTGTAAACGCCGTTCTAAATGAGTGCCCTGTGCCACCTCCTTGCGCAGGGAGCAGCGTTGTGGCAGGTCGATTTCGGGCGCAGGAGAGGAAGTCAGATCACTCTCTACCCCGCTCGATCATGGCTGTGCCGCCAAGTACGTAACATCAGCTACGACGAAGGACATTCTGAGGCACTCGAGCTCGGCAAGGTCTATGAAATCGACCCAGATCGCTGCCTCGAATTTCAGGACTAATGACACGCATATCTCTCGGCCGTTCACCCGAACAAGCTGACTGCTCATCCGCGAATGTGATGTCCATAGGGCGTCCCAGCTTACGCTTTGCCCCAAAGGCAAGACTGCGACCAAGTCATCGAATACCTCTATCAAACGCGTTCGATCTTGGGCTGATTGCCCAAGTTTCATGCGTGGCGCTGACTAACCGCATACCCTCATCCTCCTTCAGGGCATTGACCATAAACAGAAGAGACCGGTCCTTGTTCAAAGGCCCGGTGACGCGGGTGGTAAAGCGCCAGGAATCGTTTTCGTCGAAACGCATGTAAACTTCGCCACCAGCCTTCTCCTTCGGCTGGGCGGACACGGAATTGACGACGCCGCCAAGGTTGCGATCGCCGTACATCATGCCGACGATACCCTTCAGCACTTCCCAGCGCTCGATGTTGTACCCGTCATTGAAGCCATAGCTCAGCACACCATTGCGCAGCGTGAAGCTGCTCGTTGCCCCGCGAATGTTGAACGAATTGGAGCCCTCAAGGCGAATTGCGGCCGGGCCTTGGGTGATGCCGGAGACGTACGACAGAGAATCCAGCGCATCGCGTGCACCGATATCGCGAATAAACTCATCGGTTACGACCTGGATCGACATGGGCGTGTCCTTGATCGGAAGGGCGAAGCGGGACGCCGTGACCGAGTTGGAGGCACGGTAGCCTGGCTCCTGCTCGGCGACCACTTCGAACGGCGAGAGCAGCACGGTCGAATCGCTCGATGAAGCCGAGCCTGTGGTTCCATCGTTGGTGGACTGTGCGGGGGCGGTCGGGGCTATCTGGGCGGAGACGGACAAACTCACACAAGCGGCCATGGCCGCGACCAGTGTTCTGGTTAACCTGAGATGCATTTGAGGTGGGGTTAGGGTTACGCGAGGCTGGGTCAGCGGCAAAGCTGCCGACATGAGTAAGCGTGCTACGCCCTTACTGCTCAGAATTGAAGGGTACGAGAATTGGACGCGTTCGAGAATCAGGGATCAAACGCGTCCCGCGACGTGTTTCTGGTCTTCGATACCGCTCAAAGAAAGGGTCGAACGCGGAGTGGTACCGTCGTCGTCGAACATTCGACGCGAGCCGCCACTTCAAACTGGACCCGATGACCTATCCCGCCGTTTTCCTTGCCTCCATCCTTCTGGAAAAGAACCGCTGGTCGAACCACAGCCAGCCGAGCGTGCGCATCAGCGACTGGGTCGCACCGGCAATGTCCGCTGGATTCTCTGGGATCGAGCTTTGGGAGTTTCACTGGACCCGCGCTTCGGCTGACGAGCGGAAGCAACTAAGCCAGTGTCGTTCAATCAAGGTGTTCAATAGCTACGCGAACTTACGTAACAACGGAATCGACCGACGCCTCGCCGCTGCTAACGCCGTGGAAAAGCTGGGTGCAATCGGCATCAAGTTCAACTTTGGGCCGGATCCAGCAGCTGCTTCCGAGGAGATCAGGGCTGTCAACACGTGGGCGTCGCTCCTGCCCTCAGGCCCTCGGCTTTGGTGTGAGTGCCACAGCGGAACGCTGGCCGAAACGCCCGAGGGGGCGCGCCGCCTCGCCCAAGCCTTGGATCCGGCCAAGGTCTCCTTCATCGCCCACGCGTTTGCCGAGCCGCCCGATCGGCTCAACGCTTGGCTCGACGCGCTCTCGTCGCGGTTGGCCCACATCCACGTGCAAACCCGTGATCGGGAAGGCCGCTGGTTGATGCTCAAGGAACAACCGTCCTTCGCACTAGGGACCCTGAACCAGTTGGCGCGCGCGGGCTTCACCGGCAGCTACAGTATCGAGTTTACGTCCGGTGTGAACACGATTGCGGAGAGCCCGGCCGAACTGTTTGCCGCAGCCTGTGAAGACTTGCAGTTTATCCGCGAAGCTTCGATCCCGACGACTCCACATTGATGTACACGGGGATGTGTACACGCGTAGTTGTTCCAGCTCTTCTTGCTCATCGCGCCTTTCAACTTCAACCAACCGAGCACGTCGGCCGTCGTTAAGGTCGCCAGAGGGCTACCTCCTCCCGCAAACGACTCGAATTGGCTGATTGTGATGCGGAGGCTCTCAAGACGGCGTTTGCCGACGAAAGGCTCGCGCTCCTGCAAGAACGCAGCGCGAGCGGCATCCAGATTCACGGAGGCAGCGGCCGGCGTTGCGGGCGAAGCAGCACCGCGCAGGGCGTTGCGAACCACGTCCAGCAACGTCAGGCCCGTATCCTTTAGGAACGCGAACGCAGCTTCAGCCTCGACCAACTCCTGCTGGGTGAGGCGCGTGATCTTCGGCCGGGACGCCGCGCCATTGAGTACCCGCTCACTTTCCCACGCGGACTGCGTGGCAACCGCGTCCTCCCAATTCTGGAACAAGGCCTTTCGCTGTTTGCCCTTCGCGCGCAGCGTCCCGGTGACCCGATAGCTCAATCTACCGTTCGGATTTCGAACGGTCGCAATCGCCACAGGTCGAGACCGAAGTCGCACCGGGCAAAGCTCGGCCACGGGCGTCACTGCCTCAACGGGTGCCGTTTGCCGGGAAGTGGGGACTGCGGCTACCGTCTTCGGTGGAGACGATGCCGCTGCATAGTTTAAGTATGCAGTGCAGGGATACGAAGCGGCTTCCGAAGCCGCCGATTTCGTCTCAACCCCCTCCGCTGCCGCGCTTTGCGCGGCTTCAGAAAGTGGTGGTAGGACCTGGATTCGAACCAGGGAAGGGCGAAGCCCAAGAGATTTACAGTCTCTCCTCGTTGGCCACTTGAGTATCCTACCAAAAAGGGGACGCGAAACGTCACGGCTCGCCCGGCGGACTTCAAGGCTTTTTTCACGCCTTCAGCCGGCTTGCGTCTGGGCGGAGCCCACCCACGCTTCGGGCGCCCCGCGCCATGTCGGATGACCTGACCACCGCCGTCACGAGCAGCCTCTGGACCCATTTGTTCACCGTGGTGGGCTTCCTGCTCGCGGTCTTCGCCATTGCCCGCCTGATGAGCGAGAAACGCCAGCCGGGCAACACCCTCGCCTGGCTGCTCGTGATTGTACTGATCCCCTACTTGGGCGTACCGCTGTTTCTGCTGCTCGGTGGGCGCAAACTGCAGAAACTCGCCGCCCGCAAGAGTCGCATTCTGCCCCATCTGCCCGGGGTGACCTCGGCGACGAAGGCTACCGCCAATTCGCCGACCGTGCACACCGTCGTGGCGGCAGGTGGCTGCGAAGCCGTCGGGGGCAACCGCGTCCAACTGCTCACCTCCGGCGAGCAGGCCTACACGGAACTCGAGTCCCAGATCCTTGCGGCCAAGCACTCGATCCACATCACCACCTTCATTCTCGGGCGCGACGACACCGGACGGCGCCTCATCTCGCTGCTGGCCCGCCGCGCGCGCGAAGGCGTGAAGGTCCGACTGCTGCTCGACGCGCTCGGCTGCCTTTTCAGCAGCCGAGGCTTCGTCGACCCCCTGCGCCGGGCCGGGGGCGAGGTGGCGCGCTTCATGCCCGTGGTGCCGCTCTCCCCGCGCGGTTCGGCCAATCTGCGCAATCATCGCAAGATCGCCGTCTTCGACCAGCACACCGCGATCGTCGGCGGCCACAACCTCGCCCGCGAATACATGGGCCCGAAACCGTGGCGCAAACGCTGGGTCGATTTTGGCGCCGTGATCTCCGGCCCGGGCGCCGCCTTGCTCAACGAAGTTTTCCTCGCCGACTGGGTCTTCGCCAGCGGTCAGTCACTCGACATGCTGCACCGGGAACTGGACCCGTCCGCCGTACGCGTGGAGGGACGCAGCGAGGTGCAGGTGGTAGCCAGCGGACCCGACGTGGCCGGCGATCCGCTCTACGACGGCATCCTCTCCATGATCCAGGAGGCGGAGCACAGCATCTGGATCATCACGCCGTATTTCATTCCCGATGACGTGCTGCTCCGCTCCCTGCTGGTGAAGGCGCGCGCCGGCAAGGATGTCACGCTCATCGTCCCCGCCCGCTCCAATCATCCGGTCACCGACCATGCCCGCAAACACGCCTTGCGGGAACTCACCCAGGCCGGAGCACGCGTGCTGCTGCACGGTCCCGGAATGATGCACGCCAAGGCGATGATTGTCGACGACCGCATCGGTCTGGTCGGCTCAGCCAATTTCGATCTGCGCAGCCTGTTCGTGAATTTCGAGATCGGCGTTGTGCTCTACTCCGAACCCGAGGTGCGCGCCATGCGCATCTGGGCCGGCGAATTGGTCCGGCAATGCCGCACGCACGACCCGGACCGCCGCCACCGGTTTCCCTTCCTCACCAACATGGCCGAGGATCTGAGCCGGCTGCTCGCACCGCTGCTCTGACCGCGGGACACGGGCAGAGGTGCGATGCGGTAGTGGCGCCGTGCACCAAAAGTGCCGCGGGCCTTGACCCGTGCGGGATCGCGACGTTGTTTCTTGGGTACACGTCCGGCGCAGGGATGACAGCGCGTCGCGTTGGGTCGGCACGTGCGGGCGCGCCTCGTGCGGGTGCGGCCTCCTTTCACGCCATGACTGTCACCCACGACTCCTTTCCGCCCGTCCGCCTGTTCAGCAGCGATCTCGACGGCACCTTGCTCGGCAACGACGAGTCCACCCAGCGTTTCCGCGACGCCTGGACCGCCCTCCCGCCCGAACGCCGACCCCTGCTCGTCTTCAACAGTGGTCGCCTCGTGCCCGACATGCGCGACCTCATCGCCCGTCGCGTGCTGCCGCCGGCCGACTTCCTGATCGGTGGGGTGGGCACCCAGGTGCACGATCTGCGGACCGGCGAAGATCTCGCCGGATTCTCCGCAGCGCTCAGCGAGGGCTGGGATCACGCGCGCGTGCGGGAAGTGGTGGCTGGTTTTCCTGGTGTCGAACCGCAACCCGAGGCCTTTCTCCACACCTACAAGTCCAGCTGGTACCTCGATCGCGCCCGGCCCGAGCACCTCGCGGACCTCGAGCGTCGCCTCGCTGCCGCCGGCCTGCAGGTCCATCTCGTCTACTCGGGTGACCGCCACCTCGACGTGCTCCCGCGCGCGGCCAACAAGGGCAACGCCCTCGCATGGCTCTGCCGGCACGTCGGGGTCGATCTCGCGGAGGTGCTGGTGGCGGGCGACACCGGCAACGACAGCGCCATGTTCCGCCTGCCGGGCGTGCGCGGCATCTTGGTCGAGAACGCCCATCCGGAACTGCTCGAGGCGACGGTCGACACGCCCACCTACACGGCTCGCCAGGTCATGGCCGACGGTGTGCTCGAGGGCCTCGGCCACCACGGTGTGATCGTCCACCTGCCCCGTGCGGCCGAGACCGAGATCCCGCGTTCCCGCATGCCGGCGGCCTTTCAACGGCTCTTCACCGGCGAGCGACTCGGCACGCTGCGCGACGACGACCGCCGGCTCCTGCGCACGGGTTACGAGCGCGCCTTGGTCGCGTTGCGCAAGAACATCACGCCCCTCGGCTTCTCCGCTTGCTCGCTGGCTGACAACACCGTGACCGGCACCGACGCCAACTACCGGAGCGTGTGGGCACGCGATGGGGCCATTACCGTCATCAACACCCTCGAACTCGACGATCCCGACGTGCGCACCGCCCAGCGTGCCACGCTGGATACGCTGCTCAAGGCCGCGGCTCCGAACGGCCAGATCCCCGCCAACGTGCGCATCGACGACGGCGTACCCGATTACGCCGGCGTGGGCAACATCTGCTCCATCGACAGCGGCCTGTGGATCATCATCGCCCTCTACAACTACGTGGTCAAAACCGGGGACCAAGAGGTGCTGCGGCTCCACGCGTCGCGGCTGCAGCGCGCGATGGACTGGCTGAGCGCGCACGACAGCAACAATGACGGGCTGCTCGAGATTCCGGAGGCGGGCGACTGGACCGACCTCTTCGGACGCAGTTACAACGTGCTCTACGACGAGGTCCTCTGGTACCGCGCGAACGTCTGCTACGGCCGGCTCTGCGAGTTTCTCGGCGACACCGGCCGCGCCGCCGACTACCTTCGCTGGGCCCAGCACATCCGCACCCGGGTGCTCGAGGTGTTCTGGCCTTCGACCGCAGCCGCCGCCGCCAACCGCCACCCGCACGGGTTTGCCGACCGCCAGTTCAACCTTGGCGACACCCAGTACCTGATCGCCGAGGTCACTCCCTTCGCCTTCAACTGGCGCTGCGACGTGTTCGGCAACGTGCTGGCCTTCCTCGTCAACCTGCTCGACGTCGACCATGCCCGCACCGCCTTTCGCTTCATGTGGGGCGTCGGCGTCAACGACCCGTGGCCCGTGGCCAACCTCTATCCGGTGGTGCAGGCCGGCGATCCCGACTGGCGCGCCTACTACACCGTCAACCTGCTCAACCTGCCCCATCACTACCACAACGGCGGCATCTGGCCCTTCGTCGGTGGCATGTGGGTGCGCTTCATCCACCGCCTCGGTTTCCACGAGATCGCCTGCCGCGAGCTGGTGAAGCTCGCCCGCCTGAACCAGCTCGGTCTGCAGCACGAATGGGAGTTCAACGAATGGGCCCACGGCGCCACCGGACGGCCCATGGGCAAGGCCTTCCAGGCGTGGTCCGCCGCATCCTTCATCAAGGCCTGCCACGAGGTCGAAGCCGATCCGGCGCACCTCGCCGACGAATGAGCCGTCCCGCATCCTCCACCGCTCCCTTCTCGCCACCCCGGCCCCGCCCCGCCTGAATCCTCTGCCCTCCTCCTTTGCCCGCCATGCCCAATGTCCTTTGTTTCGGTGAAATCCTGTGGGATTTCCTGCCCGACGCCCTTTACCCGGGCGGAGCTCCGTTCAACGTCGCCTACCACCTGCACCGGCGCGGGGTGCCGACCGGCCTCGTCTCCGCGCTGGGCCGCGACGTGCTTGGCGAGGAGCTGCTGCGCCGCCTGCGTCATTGGGGTCTGGATACCACGTTGATCAGCCGGCACCACGGCCTGCCGACCGGCACGGTCATCGCCTCGCTCGGCTCGGGTGGCGACGCCACCTATGACATCACCGCCAGCGTGGCCTGGGACCAGATCTTCATCACCGAGGACGTGGTACGGGCCGCGGTCGGGGCCGGGGCGCTGGTCTTCGGCTCCCTCGCGCTCCGGACGTCGTTCAACCGCAATGCCCTCGAACGGCTGCTGGCCGTGCTGCCCGACACCGCGCTGCGCGTCTTCGATGTGAACCTGCGGCCGCCGCACGACGATCTCGCCCTCGTGCGCGAACTCGCCCCCCGGGCCACCGTGCTTAAGCTCAACGCCGCCGAGGCGGCCCGGCTTGCCGGCGGCGCGGGCGAATCTCCGGGCGCGGAGGAAGACCATGCGCGCCACCTCGCCCAGCTAGCCGGCGGCGCCCTAGTGTGCATCACCGCCGGCGCCCGCGGCGCCGGCCTGCTGCGGGACGACCGGTGGAGTTGGGAGCCGGGTCGCCCGGTGCAGGTGGTCGACACCGTCGGCGCCGGCGATGCCTTCCTCGCCTCCCTCGTCGCCGACCTGCTCGCCGGCGGTCGCGACGACGCCAACGTCCTGGCCCGCGCCTGCCGCCTCGGCGAGTGGGTCGCCACCCAGCGCGGCGCCACCCCGGCCTACACGGCGGCAACGCCGGTCTGAGCCCAAAGCCGCAGCGCAGCCTGTTCTCGCCTGAACGCAACGCCGACGTCAGCCTGTTTTTGTCTACGCCCATGTTCACGTCCCAGCTCCAGTCCCTTTGGCACGATCTGCTGCCCCGGCTCGTCTCCACCCTGCCGGCCGCGCTCACGATCATCGTCGGCGCATTGATCCTGCGCGTCCTCGCGGCACGGCTGCTCTACCTGTTCGCCAACAGCGGCAGCCTGACCCGGGAAATGGTCGCGCCCTTTGTGCGGCTGCTCCAGACGATCATCGCGGTCGTCGCCGTCATTCTGATTCTCAGCGTGTTCGGGTTCGATCTGGGTGGGCTCTGGACGCTGCTTGCCACGGTGTTGGGCATGATCGCGATCGGCTTCGTCGCGGTGTGGAGTCTTCTGAGCAATGCCTCCGCCACCCTGATCATCCTCGTCACGAAGCCGTATCAGGTGGGCGATGACGTGGAGTTCGCCGGCGAACCGGTGCGCGGCCGGGTCATCGACCTCAACTTCTTCTACACCACGCTGCTCGACGACGAGGGTCGGCTCATCCAGATCCCCAACAACCTCTTCTTCCAGAAGACGCTCAAGCGCCGGCGTAACGAACCGCCCTGCAGCCTCGCCTACCAGCTCAACAGCGGCACCCCGGCTGCGTTGCCCCCGCCGCCGCCGGCGCCGGTGGCGCCCGCTTCGGCCACGTCCGCCGCCCTTCCGCCCCCCGCCCAGCCGAACCCGTTGCTGAACACGCCGGACCCCGGAAAACTGACGCCGCGCGGGTAAAGTTCGAGCCTTCCGCCCGCTGCAGACTCCCGTCTACAGGGTTTCCCGCCCTCGCTCCGGGAAAGCCGTGCCTTGCCTCCGGGGAATCGCCTCCCCTGCATCTAGGGCGAACCCCCTGCGCATCCCTTGTCATTTTTGGTGGCTCCCAAGATTTTTGCCTCCATTAGCTGTTACTCGTTCGATATTTACCCAACATAATCGAATTCGCTGAACGGATGCCTCAAGCATGACCGGGTCGGGTCCGATACGGCCCCCAACCTACTCGTCATGCGCATCTTCCGAACCCTTTCTCTCCTGCTCCTTTGCGCGGCCTCATTTCGGCCGCTGCTCGCCGCCGACGCCTCGATTGAAGAACGCCTCAGCCGTCTCGAGCGGGAACTGCTCTCGCTGCGCGAGGAAAACTCGACCCTGCGCCAGCAACTCGGCGTGACGTCGTCAGGCAACGCCCAGCCGGCCGCGTTTGTGCGCGCCTCGGGCCGCGAGACGCGGTTCGCGCTCGGCGGCTTCTCCCAGATCAACGCCGAGTTCGGCGGCGCGCCCGATTCGCGCTGGGCCGGCGCCAATGCGGCCGACCGCTTCCTGCTCCGCCGCGCACGTCTCGGTGTGCAGGCGATCGACATAGGTAGGCCCTCGCAGGCGTTCCCTGTCACACCACCGGACA
>CAYZBG010000047.1:0-39411 GCA_964476565.1 uncultured Opitutus sp. | reverse complement strand
AGGAACTCGGCCTCGCCGTCCTTGAGGGAGATGGAGTTGACGATGCCCTTGCCCTGCAGGCATTGCAGGCCGGCCTCGAGCACGGACCACTTGGACGAGTCGAGCATGACCGGCACGCGGGCAATGTCCGGCTCGGCCGCGATCAGGTTGAGGAACTTGACCATCGTCGCCTCACCGTCGATCAGGGCCTCGTCGACGTTGATGTCGATGACGTTGGCGCCGTTCTCGACCTGCTGCTTGGCAATCGCGAGGCAGGCGTCCCAGTCGCCCGCCTTGAGCGCCTTGGCGAACTTCGGCGAACCGGTGATGTTGGTCCGCTCGCCGATGACGAGGAAGGTGGAGGCGCTGCTTTGCATCGCTAAAGGACGAATTCCGAATGACGAATGACGAATGAGGGAAGCGTGACCGATGGCGTGGGATCGTCGTGGTTCATTCGAGATTCGTCATTAGTCATTCGTGCTTCGTCATTCCGCGGCCTCAGGCCGCGGTCAAGGGTTCGAGGCCGCTGAGGCGAAGGACGGGTTCGGGGTGGGGGAGGGCGCGGGGGGCGAGGCCGCGCACGGCCGTGGCGATGGCCTGGATGTGCGCGGGGGTGCTGCCGCAGCAGCCGCCGACGAGATTGACCAGACCGTCGCGGGCGAATTCGCCGAGCACGGCGGCCATGTCGGCCGGCGTCTCGTCGTAGCCGCCGAAGGCGTTGGGCAGGCCGGCGTTCGGGTAGCAGGTCACGTGGCAGTCGGCGATGCGTGCGAGTT
Organism: uncultured Opitutus sp.; assembly: GCA_964476565.1. Classification (GTDB taxonomy): domain Bacteria; phylum Verrucomicrobiota; class Verrucomicrobiia; order Opitutales; family Opitutaceae; genus CAMAXB01. Next base: position 38,656 of record CAYZBG010000047.1, on the reverse strand, counting down.
CCTCGATGTAGGGCCGCATGGCGCGGCCGCCGAGGGCGCAGTTAATGCCGACGCTGAAGGGCCGCGCGTGGCGGATGCTGTTGTAGAACGCCTCCGTGGTTTGCCCGGAGAGGGTACGACCGGACGCGTCGGTGATCGTCACCGAGACCATCACGGGTACGCGCACGCCGCGTTCCTCGAAGACGCCTTCCATGGCGAACAGGGCCGCCTTGGCGTTGAGCGTGTCGAAGATCGTTTCGAGCAGGAGGGCGTCCACCCCGGCGTCGAGCAGGGCGCGGATCTGTTCCGTGTAGGCGTCGACGACCTGAGCCCACGTGACGGCGCGGTACTCGGGCCGGTTGACGTCGGGCGACATCGAGAGGGTACGGTTGAGCGGCCCGATGGCGCCCGCGACGAAACATTTCCGCCCCGGGTGCGCGGCCTCGGCGGCGAGGGCGGCCCGGCGGGCGCATTGCACGGCGGCGTGGTTCAGCTCGGTCACGATCGCCTCGAGGCGGTAGTCGGCCTGGCCGATGCTCGTGCTGCTGAAGGTGTTGGTCTCAACGATGTCCGCCCCGGCTTCGAAGTACTGGCGATGGATGTCCTCGACCAGGTCCGGCTTGGTCAGGCAGAGCAGGTCGTTGTTGCCCTTCAGGTCGTGGGGAAAATCCGCAAACCGTTGGCTGCGAAAGTCCTGCTCGGTCAGGTTATAGGTCTGCACCATCGAGCCCATGGCCCCGTCCAGCACGGCGATGCGCTCGGCGAAGAGCCGGCGCAGGGCGGCGAAGGAGGGAGCTTCAACAGGCGTGGAGGACATGGCGACGGTGGTTTCGGAACGCGAAAACAACACCAGCCCGGCGCGTCTGGCAAGAAACATATCTTTACATCCGGATATGTTGATGCGTGATATTTCATCCCCTCGGGGCGGCCGTTCGGGCGCGGTGGCGTTGCCATTGTTCGCCGGATGCGGCTGGCTCGGGTTGTTCGCCGTTCTTTGCCACATCTGAGGAGATGGGGAAAGCCGTGAAAACCGGCTGCAGTTGCGCTGCGGTATCGCATCAAATCCAGACCCCCACCGTGCGGCGAACGCACGGGCAAAGCCAATCGGTCGCTTCGGCGGCCGGTGAAGGCGAGGGGCGAGGTCCGCGTGGGCGAAGTGAATCGGGATCACCCTGATTTCTCGCGCCGCGCGAAAAAATGCGGAGCCCGAATATCCGGCCTCGGGTGCTCACGCGTCCGCCGAGTTCCGCCAGGTGGCGGGGTGCCCGGCGTTCGCGAAAACTTCATCGCACAATGAAGCGTGAGAGTGGTCCTGCCGTCGGTCCTGCCGTCGGTGTGTCTGCTCTTGCCCGTCATCGCTCAAGCAAGACCTCCATGCAGACAACGTTCTCGTCCCGCCGTGCGGGACGCGTTTCCCTCGCGTGCGCCGCGTTCGCGGCCGCGCTTTTCTCTGCGCGCGCCCAGGCGCCCGCGGAGTCGCTCGATCCCTACGTCCTGACCGCCACACGCACGCCGGTGGCGCCCGGCATCCTGGGTTCGGCCGTCGACACGATCACCGCCGCCGAGCTCGCGCGGCGCCAGATCAACTCCCTCGCGGGCGCCCTCGGCGGCGTCCCCGGGGCCCCGGTGTTCCCCTCGGGCGCGCCCGGCGCCTCCACCGCGCTCTTCCTGCGCGGTGCCAACTCGAACCAGACGCTCTTCCTCGTCGACGGCATCCGGCTCAACGACCCCAACACCAACTACGAGCTCTTCCTCGGCGGCGCCTGCGTGAGCGCGTGCGACAGCCTCGAGGTTTCGCACGGCCCGCAGAGCACACTCTACGGCGGCGAGGCGGTCGGTGGCGTGATCGCGTTGCGCGCCGAACGCGGACGCGGTGCGCCCACCGGGCGCGTGGCCCTCGAGGCCGGCTCCTTCGGCACGGTGCAGGGCGCGGTGTCGGCCCGCGGCGAACGCGGGTCCTGGGGCTACGCCCTCGAAGTCCAGGGCGGTCACACCGACAACGACCGGCCGAACAACGCCTTCGACAGCGGGAACGTCGTCCTGCGCCTCGACCGCACCGTCAACGCGCGCCTCGACGTCGGTTTCACCGCACGCAGCTTCCATGGCGTGTACGGGTCGCCCGGCTCGCGGTTCACCAACGATCCGGACAATGAGGAGCGCGAGACGAACACGCTCGTCACGACCTTCGCCGAGTTCCGTCCGACCAGTACGTGGACCTCGAAGGTGGTGCTCGGCGGACAGGACCGCCGCTTCGTTTCCGAAAGCCCGCGGCCCGGCCGGCCGACGGCGGTCACCCTGGTGAAGAACCGCCGGGGCGTGCTCGACTGGCAGAACACCTTCACCGGGATCGAGCGCCATCGCCTCACCGCCGGCCTCACCGCGGAGGAGAATCACACGCGCAACACGGGCTTCGGCGCGATCAATCGCCGGCAGTCGCTGCTCGCGTTCTTTGTGCAGGACGAGTTCAGCCCGACGGAAACGCTCCACCTCACGGCGGGTCTGCGCAGCGATGACCATGACACCTTCGGCCGCGCGACGACCGGACGCGCGACGATCGCGTGGCTGCCGCTGCCTGAGCGGCTGAAGCTGCGCGCGAGCTACGGCACGGCGTTTCGTTCGCCGAGCTTCCTCGACCTCTACGGCGAGAGCGCCTTCTACCAAGGCAACCCGGACCTGCGCGCTGAGCGCGCGCGGGGCTGGGATGCGGGCCTCGACTGGTACCTCGCCGACCGGCGCGGGACGATTGGTATCACCTGGTTCGATACGCGCTTCCGCGACCTGATCGCGAGCACGCCGGATTTCCGTTCCGTCGAGAACATCCAGCGCGCCCGCACGCGCGGCCTCGAGGTCGCGGCACGGACCCGCCTGCCGCGCGGGGTCGAGGCGCGGATCGCCTACACCTACCTCGAGGCGGACAACCGGACCACGGGCGTGCGCCTGCTCCGGCGTCCGCGCCACAGCGCGAGCGCCGACCTCTGGCATGACTTCGGCGGCGGCTTCAGCGCCGGGGCCGGGGCGACCTGGGTCGCGCAGCGCGAGGACATCCATGCGGCGACCTTCGCACGGATCGACGGCGCGGATTACACGGTGGCAAGACTCTACGCCGCCTATGCCGTCAACGATCGCCTTTCCCTGCGCGCGCGCATCGAGAACCTCTTCGACGAAACCTACGAGCCGGTGCACGGCTTTCCCCAGCCCGGCCGCGCGGCCTTCGCCGGCGTCGAGTGGCGTTGGTAGGAATTAACCCGCCCATTTCATCCGCCAAGACGCCGCGTGATGCATGGATTGCGTAGGAGCGGCTTTACGCCGCGATGGCTGGCGAACGGTGTTCATCGCGGCATAAAGCCGCTCCTACTCCCAGGCCTGCCTACCGGTGAACCGTGCGGGTTAAAGCGCCGGCGTCCGCCGGCCCCGCCTGATTCAGGGCTGGGCCAGCCGCGTGAGGATGCGCCGATTGCGGAGATCGTTGAGCAACTGGGTCTCCGCAAGGTCCGCGAAGCGACGTGCAGCCGCGGGATCCTCTCCGGCGAGCATCCAGGAGCCAACGAGCACGGCATCGAGCCGGCGCTGCCCCCGCGTGCGGTCGACGAGGGCGCGACGCAGGTCGGCTTCGGCGGCGCGCGCGGCCATGGGTGCGTAACGCTCGACGAAGGCGTCCGTGCCGCCATTGGGATGGAAGAGCAAGTGACGATTCACGTTGAAGCCCCGCCGGAGATCGGCGCCTTCCAGCATGGGCGCCCAGCCTTCGGGGTAACCCTCCAGTTCGGGCGCAAAGGCGCGCATCTCGGCCGGCACCTCGGCTTCGGTGAGGGCCGAAGGCCAGCGGCTGAGGCGGCTGAAAGTCGCCGCGCCTTGCAGCGAGGTGAGGTAGCGCAAGAAGTCGATTGCGACCTCTGGATGTTTCGAGGCGCGCGTGACACCCAGGGTGCCTGACCCCGTGTACCCGGCTTCCGATTGCGGCCCGTGTATGAGGGGGCCGAAGCGCTCGTGGTCGGCCGATGGCATCGGCAGGGGGAAGGCATCGACTGGAAACGAAGCTTGGGAGGCCAGCCCGGTGGAGTCCCAGGTGCCGGAGATGATCATCAAGGCGCGGCCCTGGAGAAAACGCATGGCGGCGTCCTCGCGGCTCATGCCGAGGACGCTGCCGCCGAGTTGCTCTCCCACTTCGCGAATCAGCGCGAAGCCGTCCCGGAAGGGCGTTTCCGCCATGCTCAGCCGTCCCGTTGCGAACTGCAGGAGCCCTTCGTCGCGCGAGGCGAGGGCGAGGCCGTGGGAGCGAAAGGGGTCGTACTCGACCCGCCACCGCTGCGTGGGGTACTTGAAGAGGGTTTCGATCAAGCGCTGGACATTGAACTCCGATCCAGCGAGCGGCGTCAGGTTGCGTCCGGTCTCATCCGCGTAACGCCCCACTTGAGCGCACATCTCGAGGAACGCCTCGAGGGAGCGGGGAGGTTCGTCCGTGCCGGTGATCTCGCGGTACAGCTCCCGGTTGTAGTACACGCGAATGCTGAAGATCGTGGTCGGCACCCCATAGACTTCCTGCAAGGCCTCGGACCACGTGGTCCAGCCGGAGAGATAATCGAGAAAGGTCGCCCGCCATGGCACGCCATCGAGGACGGTCCCGGCATTGTAGGGATTGGGCGCGGTGGAGTGCTCCGTGAGGGGCAAAAAGTGACGTGCAAGAATCTCATAACCGGCATCCTCCGAGGCGTAACGTCCAAGTTGCACCAGATCGGGGGGCGTGCCTCCGCTCAATTGAGTCGTCAGCCACGCCGGATAAATGCGGTCGGGGATCGTCATCTGGACGACGCGCACGCCGGGATTGCGTGCCATGTAATCGGCAGCGACCTGATCGAAGGCATCACGCACGCCCGCCTCCAATTGCCAGTGCGCGAAGCGGATTGTCACCGCCGGTTCGCCGGTGCGATCGGACCGCCCCACCCGGAGCGCGACGAAGGCAAGCGACGCGATGCCGAGACCCAGAGCAAGCCGTACGCCGAAGCTCTTCAACGTTCGCTCTCCAGGAAAACGGCGATGCGTTCGCCGAGCAGTTGGCGGCGCTGGTCCCGCGGATACGCGGTCTCGTATCGCCCGAAGTAGGTAAGCACGACTTCCGTGCGCCCCAGGGAAAGGGCCGTCTCGACAATCTGCACGTAGACGTCCCGCCGGGTCTGCCAGCGCAGCAGGCCCGTGGCTTCTGCGGCGAGCAGATGACGCAGCATGGCTTCATCTGACGGGGCCAGGTCCGGGTAGGCGTAGGCGAGCAGCAGGTGGAAGTCGCGGATGGCCATGGGGTCCGTCAAGGAGGTCCCTTCGCGTTCGATCCGGGCGAGCCGCTCGCCGGGCGTCGTCGTATCCATGGGATCGCGACCGTCGTAGAGGGTCAACAGAGCCCAGCGCCCCCAGGCGATCTGGGAGAGCGGGTGGGCGGGGTTGCGTTCATAAAGGCGACGAAACCGTCGGGCGGCCTCGCGGGGCTCGGCGGGGGAGACGTGATCCTGGACGACGCGCGCGGCAAGAAAGGCCGCAGCCGGGCCAACGTCGTCCGCCGACGGTTCGTCCGCCAGGCGATCGAGCTCCGCCAAGGCCGTACGCACGCCACTCTCCGTGCGAGGCTGGGCCTGCAGGGCCGCCGTGGCCCGGCCCAGTCGGGCGACGCGGGCGCCGTCGGGCGACGCAGCCTCGCGCTCTATCCGGGCAAAGGCTTCCGCTGCTTCCTCGAAGCGCAGTGTGGTCACCAACGACCACGCTTCGCGCGAGGCGTCAGGGCGCTCCGAGGCCGCCAAGGAAGCCACCATCCAGCCGAGACAAACGAAGAGTCTCGTCGTGCGCGGTCCGGATCCCGTCAGGGGTCGTTGTCTCATCGTGCGAAGGGTGCGCGAAAGCGGGCTGAAGGTTCAAGTATCGCCGACGAAGACTCCGCGCCCGTTCGTTCCCAGGTAAACCCGTCCCGGCGTCTGTCGATCTCCGGCGAGGCAACTCGGGAATCCGCCCAGCGGCTGGTCGTCCGCGGTGACGCGGGTCCAGCCGAGGCCGGCATCCGTGCTCCTGAAAATCGCCCATTGGTCAGCGTGCCGGCCGTAGGCGTAGAGAGCCGGCGGGGTGCCGGCGGAAAGGGGCGCACCCCAGGCGACCAGCAGGCACGCCCGGAGGAAGTGGCAACGATGGAAGGTCACGGCCGCGTCCTTGCTCAGCCATAGCCCGGTGCCGCCGAGGCCCACGGCAAGCCACCCGGATTGCCCGGGGGCGGCGGTCACGTTGATGAAGTCGTCGGTGCTTGCGGGCAGCCGCTCCCCGCGGGCCGACCACGTGGCGCCCCCGTCTTCGCTTACGAAGACGATGCCTTCGTGATACAGGTAGAATCTCCGGCCATCGACGCGATCGGCGGCCAGCGGGTGGTGATAGCACCAGAGCGTGCGTCCGGGAAGGGCCCCGCGCGGTGCGCCGGCGGCGGTCTGCCAGCTGCGTCCGGCGTCGGGGGTGACGTACGGTTCGTCGTCGTTGGCCAGGAGCACGAACCGGTCCTGGTCGGTGGCGGAGACCGCGATGCGCTGCGTGCGTTCAAAGGTGTTCGAAACGGGGGTTTCCCGCCGGACGAAGGTGCGGCCGTGATCGTCCGAAACGTAAACCGCGTATTCGAGCGTAGGATACCGGCGCCCCGAGGCCACGACGACGCGGGCGGGCGCGGCCTCGCAAAAATCGATGCCGGTCGCCTCGCGCCCGGCCTCGAGGCGGCCTTCGGGCGGCGCGTCCGCGGAGACGTGCCGGAAGCCGGTGTTGTCGGCCATGCCGGTGAGCAGCGGAGGACCTTTCGGCGGGGTGGCGAGGGTGAAGAGGAACATCTCCTCGTGCCCCTTCATCAGCGCGCGCCAGAGGACGGGGCGGTCCGCGATGCCGTCGGTTCTCCATACCGCGTACCAATCGGCGAGATAGACGCGCCCGGGATGGTGGGGGTCGAAAAGGAGCGCCGAGGTGGCGGCGCCGAAGTGGGTGGGCTTCATCCACCGCGCCGCGCTTTCCCAGTCCGGTTGCGCAGCGACCACACGCCACGAGGCGCCGCCGTCGGCGCTGAAGAAGATTGGCAGGCGGAAGCGCGACCCGCTGGGATCGTCGAGGGGCGACACCAGCACGCGGTCCGGGTCGAGCGGATCCACCGCCAGGGCGTGATAGTTGCGATCCGCCATCGGGCTGAGATTCCGCCAGACGCCGTCGTACGCCCACAGGCCGCCTGGATCCCGGGAGGTGACGAACAGGCGTCCGCCGCCGAAGGCCATCCGGCCGACGTGCCGGGGGGACCCGGGCAGCAGCGTCCAGTTCGTGCCCTCGTCCGCCGAGGCGAAAATCCCGGCCCCTTCCACGGCGACGAACAGCCGGTCGGGAGCGAACAGCACGCAGCGAATCCCGATCTCCGGGGTGCCCGCGGGCACGCCGGCGAGGTGCCGCCAAGACTGTCCGGCGTCCCGCGTCTCGAACAGCCCATCGTTGCGCGTGCCGGCGAGCAGATGGTCGGGATTCCCGGGGTGAAAGGCGAGGCATTCGCCGTTCATCCGGTGGGGGAGGTTGCCGCCAAAGGCGCGGTTGAGCCGGGTGGCGCGCCAAGTTGCTCCGTGGTCGTCCGACCAGAGCACGTCGCTGGGCGTGCGGTCCGTCAACTGACCCGCGGCGATCGCCAGCCGGCCCGGCCGGGAAGGGGCCAGGGCGATGCCGTCGACCCCCATGTAGTTACGATCGGGATACGCAACGGAATCGAGCAGCGGGATCCAGCGTTCGCCGGCCGGATCGAAACGGAAGGCTCCGCCGACATCCGTGCGGAAGTAGAGGCAGTCCGGGATCGCGGGATGAAGGGCGAGGCCGGTCACGTAGCCGCCGCCGCCGATCGGGACGTTCCGCCAGCGGGGGCCGGGGCGGGCGGGCAGCTTCGGTTCGAGGGTCGGCGGAGGGGAGGGCAGGAGCATCGGAGGAGCGGCCGAGGCTAGCGCAAACCCGCGCCCCTGGGAACGGGTCCGCCGGCAACGCAGGCGAAATTGACGATTTCCCTACGCGAGAAGAGTGCTGCGATGCCGGTGCCGGTAGGCGAGGGGGGTGAGGCCCTCGCGGCGCTTGAACGCGACGATGAACGTCGAGGGATTGCGGTAGCCGCAGTCGCCAGCGATGAGATGGACGGGGCGCAGCGTCGTCCGCAGTTGTTCGGCGGCGAGGTCGAGCCGGGCGCTGCGTAGGACGCGTCCCGGCGTGTCGTTCCACTGTCTCTTCAGTTTCTGGCTTACGAACGAGACGGAGTAACCGAGCTGATCTGCATAGGCTTTGAGGCTGCGGGGCGGTTGCGAGAGGAGCCGGGAGGGTGCGGCGTGCAATGCCACCGGCCGCGGGCGGGCGGCATGACGGTCGAGATGTTGGCGCCACGTGAGCAACCAGTCATAGGTCAGCCGGGACCACTCGATGGCGGGGCGCAGGGCTTGGGCGCGCACCATGCGCACCAGTGCGCGCGCCTTGACGACGGGCTCGCTTTGCGGCGCGAGGTCATGAACATGGCCGTACCTCTCCAGCGTATCCTCGAAAAAGGCTTCGGCGAGCGGACCGTGGAACTGCAGCCAGATGCGGCGCCAGGTTCCGCCTTCCGGCGGTCCCTGCCAGCGTGCGTTCATCGGGACGGGGTACGCGACGGCCACCCCGGGACCCACCGGCACCGTTCGTTCGCGGGTGACGAAGGAGGCCTTGCCTGCCAGCGTGATGACGATGGCGCATCGTTTGACCACCGCGCTCAGCGCGATGTCGAATGAGGGAGTGCTGACCTCTTGGGTTTCGCCACAGGTAAGGAGACGAAAGTAAGGGCCGTCCCAGTCGGGCGCATGCACCGCGTCTCCCATTCGGCCCCGGGGCCCCGGGCGCACCGACACGACGTTCGGGGGCGCAGGAGGGCGGCGGGAGGCCGGCCTTGGCCTGTCGGAGCGTCCCGGTTTTGACCGGTACGCTTCGGGCGTCGTTTGATGAGCCCGTTTGACGGCCGCGAACAAGCCCGAGACCGAGTCGTAACCCGCCTCGGCGGCCACGGTCGCGAGCGTGAGGGGGGTGGTCCGCAGGAGTGCCTCGGCCTTGCGCAGCCTCAACGCCCGCAGGACACCGCTCGGAGCGCAACCCCAGGAAGCGGCAAGCTTGCGACTCAAGTAGGTGCGGGCGAACCCCATCTCGAGGGCGAGGTCCTTCACGGTTCGGCCCGCAAACGCCTCCATGGCGGGATCTCGCGGATGCATTCCAAAGAGCGCCGAGAGAGGGACGTGATGCCGGAGAAGGTGACGATGCAGTTCCGCCACCCAGGCGGCCCCGGTCCGCTCTCCTTCGGAGGAGTCCAGATCCTTGTGAGGCATGGCCGCGAGCGCCGCGGCCTGCGTCACCGGATCCGCGTCAGGGGCCAGCTGCTGCAGCGCTCCAAAACGCCGCTCCAAGTATCGGCCGTTCTGATACGCAGCGCGACCGGCGAAGGCGAGGACGGCGGCCCGCCATCCGTGGCCCGGGGCGGGCCGGATGGCCGGCGGACGGTCGCGGGGGGAGCAGACAAGAATGCTGCCCGGCCGCAGCCAGCGCCGGCCGCGTTCCGTGATCCAGGCCGTCGAGCCCTGCAGTGTCACGATCCAGACAATGCGGCACCGGGCGGCGGCGAGCGCGTGCGCGGTCACGGTCGGACCGTCGCCAACGGCCGCAAACGCGGGGTCGAACATGCGTGGGGGTTCTGACGTCTTCATCGCGCGGTTGGAGCGAAGGATGCCCGCTCGGCGATGGCAAGGATGGGTATAAGAAATGACGATTTTAGAACACCTGTGGAGTGGAGCCGCGTCAGACGATCCGCTACAGTGCCTCCGTTGCCTGCGGCGCGCTGAACCGGCCTGACCCCGGTTCCCGCCCTCGTCTCCCCAACCCCTGCCGGAGTCCCCACAGACTTTTCGGCGCACCCCAACCCGACACCATCATGACACCAAGACCCTTCCTTCCCGCGAGCGCCCTGCTGGTTGCTTCGCTGGCGGCGTCGCTCGCCGCCCAGAATCCTCCGGTCGAGACCGTGCCGGCCGACACCATGAATCCCGACGAGCGCACCATCACGCTCAGTCCCTTCACGGTCGATGCCAGCACCGACCGCGGTTATTACGCCACGCACGCGATCTCCGGATCGCGTCTCAACGAGCCGATCAAGAACGTCCCTTTGAGCATCACGGTGATCACGCCGGAGCTGATGCAGGACCTGGACGTCGACCGGTATGACGATGCGCTTCGGTTCACCTCGTCCTACAATGCCGACAACGGACGCATCCGCGGCCTCACGGCCTTCAACAACAACCGCAACAGCGCCGGCATCGACGGCGAGCTGGAGACCACCGGCATTGACCGTATCGAGGTGGTCAAGGGTCCCGCCACGCTGATGTACGGCGTCACGGCGGCCGGCGGCCAGGTCAACGCGATCTCCAAGAAGGCGAAGTTGCAGCGCAATTCCTACCAGATCGACGCCCAGGTCGGCTCCGAGTCGCGCTTTCGCGCCCGGCTCGATGCCAACCAGGTCTTGATCCCGGACCGGCTCGCCACCCGGCTGAACCTGAAGTACGAGAAAATCGACCACCTGTACCTCGATACGGCGGAGCAGACGGCGAAGTTTCTCCAGTGGACGACCACCTATCGCCCGTTCCGCAAGACGTCGCTCACGCTCGAGGTCGAGGCCAACCGGCCGGAGCGCAGCAACTCCCCCACGCTGCTCACCGAGACGAATCCGGCCGGGCTGCCCAACGCCCAGGTGCCGCTGGCCGTCCTCTACGGCGCTCCGGAACGGTGGGATCTTTACGACGGTGCGGTCACGGTCAAAAACGAGCACACCATCTGGCGCTTCGACTGGGAGCAGAACTGGATCCGTGGTCTGGATACGCTCGTCACCGTCAATTTCCAGGACCGCCCCCGCGACCGCCACAGCCCCAGCACCAGCATCACCAACTTCGACGTCGACGGAGACGGGCTCGTTGACCGGGCCATGCGGGTGAACTGGCGGCGGGACGATTACACCGTCGACGCGCGCACCTACGAGGCGATGGCCAAGTACACATTTACCACCGGCAAGCTCGAGCACGGTTTCCTCGCGCGCTTCCAGAAACGCACCTACGACGATCGCAGCCTCACCTATCGTTCGCCGACCACCCAGGACAGCTACGTGAAGCTCAGCGGCGTGAGTGACTGGAGCAACAATTACGCCCGTCCTCCCGCCGGCCTCACCTACAATGAGGTCTTCAAGAACAGCGGCATGTGGGACAACACCTCGGACCTGCGTCAATACAGCGCCTCGTACATGCCGAAGCTCACCACCGACCATGGTGTCTACCGCTTTACCTATGGCGTGATCCGCTCGAAACAGGTCAAGACGGACGGGCGCCCCTTCGACGACGCCACTTGGCTGCTGCCCGATCCGGTGCCGCCCTCCGCCATCCAACCTGAAGGAGGCGCCCGCCGCATCCTCGCGAACGATCTCCAGGAAGGCACGACAACCCTCGCCGGCGTGAGCTACTCGCCCAATGACACGTTCACCTTCTATGGGGTCGTGACCGGGAGCTTCCGCCCCACTTCCGTCCGCAACTCGTTCGGCGAGATCCTTCCGCCGCGCCGCGGCGATACTACGGAGACCGGCTTAAAGTTCGACAACCTCTTCAACGGCCTCGTCTCCGGCACGGTGTCGTACTACAACACCGAGGAGTACAACAACAACAAGCTGGAGCCCAACATCCCGCGCAGCACCTCGCTCGCGACGGACGGCCTGCCGCTCTTTACCTACGATCCCGCGGCCAACGTGTGGACCCAGCGCCCCGGCGCGGTCTTCGATCCCAACGGCCCGCGGGGCGACCAGGTCGCGGTGGGCCGCTACGGTTCCGAGGGCTGGGACGCCGAACTCGTCTTCCGCGTCGCCCGCCGCGCCCAAGCGGTCGTCTCCTACACCTACATCGACGCCGGCGTCCTCTACGATCCGGACCCCCGCCAGATCGGCCGCATCGATTCCAACACAGCGAAGCACACGATCGGCGTGTTCGGGAAGTACTGGTTCACGCAGGATGCACTCAAGGGCCTCAATCTGACCGCGGGCTTCCGCTGGTCCACCGACAAGGTCGACCTTTACGAGTACGTCAACGGCGAGAACGTGCTCTATGAGCGCGATGGCGACTTCACCTTCGCCCTCGGTGCCTATTACGAGTTCGACCTCGGTCGCACCCGTTCCTTCTTCCAGCTCAACATCGACAACATCTTCGCGCCGGATCGTTCGGTTGGCTTCCGTTCGAATTCGCGCGACCGCTACAAGTTCGACCAGCCGACAACTTGGAAGCTGATGTCGGGCATCCGCTTCTAGCCGGGCGCCTTTTTTGCGAGGAGTGAGGCCCTCCCCTGGCCGCCTGCGGCCGTGGTCTTACTCTTTTTCTTCAACCCCGGAGCGCGCCGACGAGGCGGGTTCCGGGTTTAATTTCACCATCCCGCAAGGTTCGACCCGGCCTCACCGAGGTCGGTCGAGCCCCGGCGATCTTCGCTTTCAAACTGCATCCCCATGCATTCTTCACACCGTCTGTTCGGAGCCTTCCTCGGGCTCGTTTGCTGCTCGCTGCTTCACGGGCAGAACCCCGCCCCCGCCAACGCGAATCTCAGTCCCAACGCCCGCAACGTCCTCTCTTTCATCCAGCAGCAGTTCGGACAAAAAATCCTCTCCGGGCAGGAGGAGAGCCCCGGTCAGTTGACGCTCGATCAGAACGCGATCCTCTCCGCCACCGGCAAACGTCCGGCCATCCGCGGTTTTGATGTCCGGTTCCAGAATCCCAACGCGATGACGGAAGCGGCAAACTCGTGGAATAACCACCGCCAGATCGTCACCTTCAGCTGGCACATGGGCCTCCCGCCGAACGGGTCCATGACCGACGCGGACGACACCTTCTCCAGTTCGCAGTCGAGCATCGACGGAGCGACGTACGACGCGATCATCACGCCCGGCACGACCCGCTACAACAACCTGATGACCAAGTTGCAGCGTCAGGCGGACCGTCTGCAGGTGCTCGCTGACGCCGACGTTCCCGTCCTGTGGCGTCCGTTCCACGAGCACGAGGCGGACGGCGGCAGCGCGGGCGGCTGGTTCTGGTGGAGCGACATCAACGGCGACGTCACCCGCTTCACCCGGCTTTGGAGCATCATGTACGATTACTTCGTCAATGTGCGCCAGCTGGACAACCTGATCTGGGTCTGGGGCGGCAACAAGGATCCGCTCTCCTCGGCCGGCGGGACCACCGGTCACCAGTGGTACACCCCGATCGCCGGCAAGGTCGACCTGCTCGGCACCGACGTCTACGGCAACAGCCAGACCAATGCGTATTGGGAATTATGTTACGACAACCTCCGGGCCATCGGCGGCGCCAAGCCGGTGGCGCTCACCGAGAACGCCCTCATCCCGCTGCCGGACGACATGGTCGCCGGCGACTGGCTGTATTCATGGTTCCTGACGTGGACAGGAAGCTGGCGGCAGGAAAACAGCACGAGCAGGCTCCAGACGGTTTACAATCACTCCCGCGTGCTCACGGCCGACGAGATGCCCGACCTGCGGGGCGGGGGTGACACCACGCCGCCTTCGGCCCCCACCAATCTGGCCTCCACCGGCAAGTCCAGCACGACCGTGGGACTCTCCTGGTCCGCCTCGAGCGATGCCAATGGCATTGCCGCGTATGACGTGTACGCCGGCGCGAGCCTGGAGGCCTCCGTTCCCGGCACCAGCGCAACAGTCGTCGATCTCGATCCGTCGACGACCTACAGTTTCACCGTGCGCGCCCGCGATCCGGCGGGCAACACGTCCGCGGCCTCCAGTCCACTCAGCGTCACGACCAACTCGTCGGCCGGCGTCACGACGTTCCAGGCCGAGCAGGCTTCGCACAACGGGACTGTGGACACCGGTTCCGGCGGCTATACCGGTGCAGGCTATGTGAACATGCCTGGCGGATCCGGCACGATTACGTGGACGTTCACGCCGTCGGCCGGTTCCGGCGACTACGTCTTCCGCGTGCGCTACGTCAACGGAGACTCCGGCGATCGACCGGGCTCGCTTGCGATCAACGGCGGCACCGCGATGAGCCACCGCTTCCCGAGCACGGGCGGCTGGTCTTCGTGGGGCGTGGCCACGTTCACCGGTGCGCTGTCGGGCGGAAACAACACGCTCGTCCTCAGTGCGAACAACGGCCCGCACGTCGACTATCTCGCGGTGGAAAGGGTGACGCCTGCCGCGAACACGCCGCCAACGATCAGCAACCTTGCCGACCAGACCATTGTCTCGGGAAGCAGCACCGGTCCTCTCGCTTTTACGGTTGGCGACGCCGAAAGTTCGGCGGGCTCGCTGACGGTTTCCGGCAGTTCGTCCAACACCACGCTGGTACCGACGACCGGAATCGTGTTCGGCGGCTCGGGTTCGAGCCGCACCGTGAACGTGACCCCGGCCTCTTCGCAGACCGGCAGCGCTACGGTCACCGTGATCGTCTCCGACGGCGCGCTTACGGCCAGCGACGCTTTCGTGCTGAGCGTCACGAGCGGCGGGGGAGGAGGCGCAAACCTGTTGACCAATCCTGGATTCGAGACCGGCACGCTCCCGCCGTGGAGCGGAAGCAATGAATACATCTCGGGCATCACGCGCACAGGTTCATATGGCGGTCGCATCGGAACGAGTGGCGGCAGTGCAGGCACGATCCAGCAGACTGTCACCGGCTTGTCCCCCGGCACCACCTACACGCTCACTGCGTGGATCCGGATGAGCGCAACCGGCAGCTCGGCGACCCTGGGCGTCGACGGGTATGGTGGATCGACGACCGCTTCGCCCGTGAGCAGCACCACGTGGACTCAACGGTCGATCACCTTCACCACGGGATCGTCCGCGACGAGCGCCCGCGTGTATCTGACCAAGCCCGCCAACAGCGGACAACTCGGATACCTCGACGACGTGACGTTGACCCACCCCTGATCGCCTGCCGGAGAACCTCTCATGATTGCCCCTTCGTACCGAACCTTCGCGCCGATCGTGCTCTGTTTGTTCTCCGTTGCTGCCGCGTCGGAGTTGCGTACCGCCCTCAGGGTGTGGAGCGCGCTGAAGGGGCCGATTGTGATCGAGGCGGAATCCACGCTGTCCACGCTCCGCAAAGGGGCGTGGGAGCGTCTTTCGGACGACGATGCGTCCCGGGGCGCGGCGGTGATCTGGCGAGGCCCGGGTACATGGCAGGAAGGGGCCGATGACGTCCGGCCGTACACCCCGTTCAAGGAACCCGACAGTGTCCTGACCTACCGCTTCAAGGTCGCGGTCGAGGGTCGGTATGCGATCAAGCTGCGCAACCGCCATGTGCGCGAAGACGGCGACAACGATGTGTGGCTCAGCATCAACAGGCAGGAGTTTCGCAAGTACTACGACTGGAATGTCCATGCGTGGACGTGGGACGAGACTGGCTCGTGGGCGAATCACCGGCTCATGCCCGGTGAGCACCTGCTCGAGATCGCCGGCCGGTCGCACGGGTTTGCAATCGATCGGATAGTGATCTTTCGCGACGGAGCGACGGACGTGGCGGAGTGGACGGATCTTGGGTGCCACGAAGCGTGGGTGGAGGCGCCGTGAGCGAGCCAGGCAACACGCCCGTGGGCACCGTGGGTGTCATCGGCTTGGGACGGATGGGCCGGCCCATGGCTGCGAATCTTGTGCGCCGGGGTTTCGAAACGTTCGGATTCGACGTGGACCCGGCGGCGACGGACGCGGTCCGCTCCGTGGGCGTGCAGAACGTGCCCACGGCGGCCGGCCTGGTGCGGCGTGCGCAGGTGGTGATTCTCAGCCTGCCTGACGAACGTGTGCTCGAGGCCCTGGTCACGGGTCCCGGCGGCCTGATGCATGAACCCATGCAGGGTAAGGTAATTGTGGATACAACCACGACGACGGTGACGATGGCGGAACGTCTCGCCGGAGAGGTGTCGTCGGAAGGAGGTTTCTTTCTCGATGCACCGGTCACCGGCGGCGTGGGCGGGGCGGAGAAAGGCACCCTGTGCATGATGATCGGCGGCGACGCCGCCGCGTTCGCACACGCGCTGCCTGTCCTGCAGGCGCTCGCGACCACGGTGGTTCATGTCGGCCCGAGCGGGCACGGGCAGGTGGCGAAGATGGTGAACCAGATGCTCATGGCCGCGATCTACACCTCCGTGGCCGAAGCATTTGCCTTCGCCGCGCGGATGGGTGCGGAGGCCGGCCCGATCTACGAGGCAGTCGAGCGCGGCGGGGCCGAGTCCCGCCTGCTCTCCGCGATCAAGCGGTCGTTGTTGAACGGCACGGTGTCGACCAACGGCAACCTCAACCAGCACGCCAAGGACCTCGACTATGCAATGACGGAGGCGATCCGCCGCCAGATCCCCCTGCCGGTCACGGGTGCGGTGCATGGATTCTACCAACTGTCGCGGTCTCTCGGTTTCGGAAACATTCGCTGCCACGAGATGTGGGCGGTGTGGGAGAAGTTGCTTGGACCAAGGGTCACGGTTGACGACAAGGTTCGCTCGCAAGGATGAGCGCGAAGCCTGCGTCCCCGGATGCCCAATCGTACGAGGCCGGACAGGGGCTTCAGTGCGGACGCTGGTGTGACCTGGGTGGCGCAGCGCGAGGACATCCCCGCGGGCACATCCGCGCGGATCGACGGCGAGGATGACGCCTTGGCGTGCCTCTACGCCGCCTATGCCGTCAACGACCGCCGTTCCGGGTACGCGCAGAGCGCCGCGCCGGCCTTCGTGAACTCAATTGCCGGCGCGGCCCGGCGTCTCCCGCCAATGGCCCTTGATCAGCACCTCGCGGGCGTTGCGCGGGCGCCCGCGTTCGTTGGTGTGGAGCTGGCTCACGACGAGGTCGACGGCGGCGGCGCCGATCTCGGGGTGGCGCGTGTCGATGCCGAACGCGGCGGGATTCTCACGCGTGAGGTTGAGCTGCACCACGGCAACGCGGTCGCCGTGGCGCCGCTCCAACTCGCGGCAGATCGTGCCATGGTACAGGAGGACGGCGTCCGGCTCGTGTCGATCGAACCATGCCCAGAAAGTCGGGAGGATCTCCCGACCGGGATCGTCGGGCAGGAGCAGGGCCGGCAGGCGGTCGCGCGGGGAGATCTCGCTCTGGAGCACCAGGTAGCAGGAGCGCTGCTGGGTGTCGCCGAGCAGGTCGTTGCCGCGGTTCAGGACGAGCCCGATGCGGCGGCGTCCGCGGAGCCGCATGCGGTTCCAGGCAAGGCGTAGGTTGTGGAAGGCGTCGGGATTGACGTGGTGGAAGAACGGTGGATCCAGCGGGCCGTCCTGGTGCGGCCCCGGGTGCGTGTTGCGCCCGATCATGGCGACGCTGAAGTCGGTCCATTCCTGGTCGGCCAGTTCGGGAAACATCAGCCAGGGCAGAATGAGCCCGCAGATGCCGCGGTGGCGCAGCACCTGGGAGAGGCGGCGCATCCCGGCTGCCGAAAGGGGCGTGCCGGCGTGGTCGCCAACGTGAACCTCCTCCAGTTGGAAGCCGAGTTCGCGGGCGCGATCCCGGGCGCCCTGGATGTAGCCGTCGGTCCACGGGAGCGCATACCAGAAATCGCGTTCCGGATAGTCGTTCACCCACGCGAGGTTGGCCTGGTAGGCGGGCGTGCGCCGGTTGCGCACGTGCGCCTGATAGGCGGTGATGAGGGGATTCGGACGATAGCCCAGGCGGGCGGCGGCGGCGAGCACGACCCGGCGGGTGGCGGGGGCGGGACCGGGCCGGTGGTTGAGGACCAGCGAGGCGGTCGCCTTGGAAACCCGGGCGGCCCGGGCAACGGCATCGAGCGAGGGCGGGGTGGGGCGCGCCGGCATCCTTTGAACCAGTTTAAGAACGGCCTACTTCCGGACAAGCGGCAATTCGCGTCTAGCTCGTCGGCGCAGTCCGAGACCTTCAGCGGCTGCCTAACCCCTCATCCCCTATGCACAAGATCCGTACCCGTACGTGGGCGCTGTTGCTCGCCTCGTCCGTCGTTGCCGCGGCCCAGCCGCGTACGTCCAGCGTTCCACCCGCCGCCGATGCCGAGGATGCCAATGCGCCGATCGTCCTCAATCCCTTCGTGGTCTCGACCCAGGAGGACCGCGGCTACATCTCGACCAACTCGATCAGCGCGACGCGCATCGACACGCCCGTGAAGGACCTGCCCGTCCAGGTCAGTATCCTCAACGACGCCTTCCTGCGCGACGTCGATGCGGCGACGCTGGGCGAGGCCTTGAAGTTCAGCGCGTCCTTCGATCCCGAGGGTGGCAACCGCGTGCGGGGCATGGAGGCCCTGTTCGACGGCAACGCCAACCGCAACGGCCTCGGGGTGAACAGCCGGAGCACCGGCTCCCGTTCGGAACCGTCGGTGACGGCCGATCGTCTCGAAGTCTTCAAGGGTCCCTCGTCGATCATCAACGGCGCCGCGCTGCCGGGCGGCGCGCTCAACGTCGTCACGAAACAGCCGCGCGGACGCACCGGGGGCAGCGCCGAGGTGCAGACGGGGAGTTTCGAGCTCTTCCGCGTGAAGGGTGAGTACAACCACGTCTTCACGCCCAACCTCGCGCTGGTCGGCGTTGTCCAGTACCTCGATCGCGGTTCCGACGAGTGGGGCCGCCGCCACTGGAACGACGAGGCGCGCACCTTCTATCTCGCGGGGCGCTACCGCCTCTCGCGCCGCGACGAGCTGCGCTTCGACTACGAGTTCAACGAGGCCGTCGACAAGCCGCTCTCGACCAACTTCGCCTGGAACTGGACCACCAACCTCGGCGGAGCCCAGGTACCCTACTACTACCAGTTCAACTTCCCGAAGGACTTCCATTACGACGGGCCCGACCGCAAGCGCACCAACACGCGACGTCTCTACAACGCGACCTGGACCCGCTTCTGGACCGAGTCGCTCGTGACCAACCTGCTCTTCAATCACCAGTACCGCGACGAGGAGAACTTCGAGTCGCCGGTCGACATCGTGAACAACAATCCGGACACGCCGGTCGATCCGGACCTCGGCCGCAAGCCTTACGAGGCCCGCCGGCGCTGGCAGGACAGCCTGCGCGAGGACCGGTTCTACAAGTACACGCTCCAGACCCTCTACTCGCGCGAGATCGGCCGGACCAAGAATCGGCTCTTCGCGGAGTACAGCTTCTGGAACTACTACTACGACTTCAACCGCTGGAGCCATCGCGCCCCGGGGCTGCAGTACCAGGACGCCTACGAATACTTCCCGCTCGAGGAGTATGCTGACCAGCCCGACGCGTGGCACGCGCTGAACCTGCGCGCCCCCTCGTCGTTCAACTGGGTGTACAACGCCGGCAGCTCCAACAGCACGCGCGTCGACGAGCGGCAGATCAGCGTGCGCTACCAGGGCGAGTATGACACGCCCGCCGGCTTGATCCACGTCCTCGCGGGCGTGAACCGCGGCTGGCACGACCGCCTGCAGAAAGGGCACGAGCGTGTGCCCGGCACGCCGACCTCCGGCGAGGATCAGGCCTTCCGCGCCAACCAGGCATCCGACGAGCGCAGCTCCGATCCGCTGCCGTCGGTCGGCCTAGTTTACCAGCCGAACGACACCTGGTCGTTCTACGCCGCGGGCAACCAGTCCTACACCTTCCAGTTCCGGCGCAACTCCTTCCTCGAGCTGCTGCCGAACACGAGCGGCGAGAGCCTCGAATTCGGCACGAAGGTCGAGGTCCTGGGCGGACGCGTCGTCGGCCAGGTCGGCTACTTCGACACGGTCTTCGCCGACCGGCCCCTCGAGTTCAGGAATTATCCGGTCCGCGACGCCGTGCTGCTCGATGGAACGGTGATCACGGTCCCGGCGGACCAGCAGAAGTGGGATCCAGTCACCAACCCCGTCGTCTCGGGGGCCGGTTCCGAATGGTTCGCCACCGGCGAGTTCAGCTCCAAAGGCATCGATGCCGAACTCGTCTTTACGCCCGTGCCGCACTGGCAGACGGCGTTCTCTTACCTGTACGCCGACGCCGAAGTGACGGCCGACGCCAATCCCGTGATCATCGGACGCCGCGAGTCGGGCAATGCGCAGCACACGGCGGCGGTGTTCACGAACTATGCCTTCGCGAGCGGCCCGTTGAAGGGCCTCCAGATCGGCGGCGGCTACCGCTGGTCCTCCGACCGGGTCGACACCTACCTCGTGCTCGACGGGCAGAGCGTGCTCATCGAGCGCGACGGCTACCGTGCGCTCACGGCCTTCGCGCGTTACCGCCGCAACATCGACGGGCGCGACTGGTCGCTCCAGGTCAACGCGAACAACCTCCTGCGCGAGGACTTCGTGACCGGCATCGTGCCGGGCACGCAGAATACCGCCGACCTCAAGCGCTACGCGTTCCAGCGTCCCGTCGAATGGCGGCTGAGCCTCGGCGTGAGCTTCTGAGCGCCGCCGCGTCGCAATCCTCCCGGCCCTGCCGGTCAACCCTGATCCCCATGAAGATGACGAAACCCATCCGCCCGCTCCGGTGGCTTCTCGCCGCCGGCGTCCTCATCAACCTCCTGCGCGCCGACCCTCCGGGCGGCCCCGCTGGCTGGACCCTGACCTTCGAAGACCAGTTCAACGGCACCTCCCTCGATTCCGCCAAATGGAGCCACGGTTTCGGCTGGGGGCCGAACAGCAGCTCGTTCCACGAAACCACCCGTCCGCAGAACGCCACCGTCGCCAACGGCGTGCTTTCGATCAAGATGGAGTACGACAACGGCTACAAGTCGGGGGCCGTGAACTCGCGCAACAAGTTCATCCAGAAATACGGCTACTGGGAGGCGCGCATCAAGCTGCCGGGCGCGACCGCGGGCTTGCTGCCCGCGTTCTGGGCCAAGTTCAACAACGACCAGTGGCCCCCGGAACTCGACATCCTCGAGGTCTTCGGCTCGAACCGCGCCGCGCAGTTCACGGTGCACTGGAGCGACTCCACTTCCAGCCACCGGCAAAGCGGCGGCTCGTGGGACGGCGGCGACCTCTCCACCGCGTATCATGTTTTTGGATGCGAGTGGGATCAGAACTACGTCCGCTGGTACGTCGACGGCGTGTTGCGCCGCACCTACGAGCGTCCGGCGGCCGACGGATTCCTCAACCAGTGGAACTCCGTCTCCGACGGCATCTATATGATGCTGAACATCCATGCGGCGAACTTCTCCTGGACGGGCGGTACGCTCAGCCAGTCCGCGCTTCCGCGGATCATGGAGGTCGACTGGGTGCGCGTCTGGCGGAAGGATGCCGGCGGCGGCGGGGACACGCAGGCGCCCACGACGCCGACCAACCTGACGTCGACCGCCCGCACCGACACGTCCGTGAGCCTTGCCTGGGCGTCGTCGTCCGACAACGTGGGTGTGACCGGCTACGACGTTTACGCCGGTGCGAGCCTGGAGACGACGGTGCCCGGCACCAGCGCGGTGGTCACCGGACTCGAGCCGGCGACGACCTACGTCTTCACCGTCCGGGCACGCGATGCCGCCGGAAATGTCTCGGCGGCATCCAACTCCGTGTCGGTCACGACCGAAGCGGCTTCCGGACAGACGCTCTACGAGGCCGAGGTTGCCTCCCACACCGGCTCGGTGCGGTCCGATATCGCCGGCTTCACCGGGCTCGGCTTTGTGGACATGCCCTCCACCGCGGGATCGATCACCTGGACCTTCAACGCGCCCGCCGGGGCCGGTGCCTACACGCTGGGCGTGCGCTACGCCAACGGCGGCACCACCGGGCGTCCCGGATCCGTCACGGTCAACGGCGGGCAGTCACAGTCGTCCGCCTTTGGTCCCACCGGAGCGTGGACGTCCTGGGCCACGACGGACTTCAGCGGCACCTTGGTCGCGGGAACGAACACCGTCGTGCTGTCGGCCACCAACGGCGCCAACATCGACCACCTCTCCGTGCGCGTCGCGCCCGGCGGGGACACGACCCCGCCCTCGACCCCCTCGGGGTTGGCTGCGTCGGCGGTCACACAGGCGGGTTTCACCCTCTCGTGGAATGCCGCGACCGACAACGTCGGTGTGACCGCCTACGATGTGTACCGCGACGGCGTGCTTGCGGGATCGCCGGCCACGACGTCGCTCGCGATCACCGGGCTTGCTCCGGGTACGACGTATGCGATGACCGTGCGGGCGCGCGATGCCGCCGGAAACGCCTCGCCGCTTTCGGCGCCGCTCGCCGTGACGACGGCGTCGGGCTTCGGACCGGTTACGATCCAGGCCGAGGACAGCTCCGTCGTGCGCTCGAACATCTCGCTCTCGACCAGCAATGGCGGCTCGGTGGGCAGCTACGCCGACTATCCGACGACCGGAGGCTACTGCCAGTGGACGGTGGAGGTGCCTTCCGCCGGCACGTACACGCTCGCCTTCCGCTACGCGAACGGCGGTGGGTCGGCCCGCTCCGGTCTGCTCTCGATCAACGGCACCTCCGCGGTCACGCGCAGCTTTGCCGCGACGTCGAGTTGGAGCACGTGGACCGACCATGTCGTTTCGGTGACCCTCGCGGCCGGGACGAACACGGTTCGCCTCTCCGGACCCTCGTCCTCGCCGGGCATGGCCAACGTCGACAGCCTCACGATCCGCAGTCCGTGAAGGCAGCGCCCTTCAGGCAATCCGGTGCAGGCGCCGGTAGCGGCGCGGCGTCGTCCCGAAATGACGGCGGAACCGCTGGATGAATGAAGAGACCGAACGGTAGCCGGCCCGGGCGGCGACCGTTCGGATCTCGGCGTCACTGGTGCGCAATTCCCGGGCGGCCAGCTCCATGCGGGCCTCCCGCAGTCGCCGGCCCGGCGTGATGCCCCAGTGCTGCTTGAGCTTTCGTGCAATGTGGGCGCGCGAGTAGCCCAGGCGCCGGGCGTACTCCACCATGGTCAGCGGTTCGTGTTCGAAGTGCCGCGAGGCGAGGCCCTCGACATCGGGTCGGCGCTCCTTCCGTTCGAAGTGGGTTTCCAGGTACGCATGCAACGTGAGCAACCAGCGATAGACCAAGACCGAAGCCTGCAGGGCCGGCGTGCGCCGGCGGGCCTCGGCGCGGCGGGAAAGGGCCCGGAGGGCACGCGCCGGCGCACTGTCGCCCGGCACCGTCATCCACCAGCCGAAGCGCTGCGTGAGGAAATGGTAGTATGCTCCGGCGAGCTCGCCCTGGAAGTGCACCCAGATCCGGTGCCAGGTCCGCGTGCGCGCATCGGGCACCCAGCGGGCGTGCACCGGCTGGCGGTAGCAGGTGACGGTGCCCGCCTGGGCGAGGGAGCGCCCCTGGCGCGTCTCGAACCACGAGGCGCCGGCGAGCGTGAAGACGGCGCAGGGTCGCGGCAGCACCGCGCTCAGCGAGAGATCCATCACCTGGCGGTGCGGGGCGAAGCGCTGCTCGCGGATCGAGACCTTGAAGTAGGGCAGGGTCCACTGCTCGCGCGAAACATCGTCGCGCAACGCGTTGGCCTCGCGTCCGCCGGTCCGCTCGGGCGCCGGCGGTTCCCGACGCCGGACGGTCCGGGCCGGCTGGCGCCGGGAGGACCGGTAGGCCCCCGGGGTCAGGCCGAAGCGGGCCTTGAACGCGCGCAGGAAGCCGCTGGCCGAACGGTAGCCCGCCGAGGCGGCGACGGTCTCGAGCGGAAGCTCGCCGCGGCCGGCGAGCAGGTCGGCGGCCTGCTTGAGCCGGCGCTCCCGCAGCAGCCGCGCCGGCGGGAGGCCCCAGCGCTTGCGCAGGCGCGTGCTCAGGTGGGAGCGGGAGAGACCGAGCTCGGCGGCGAGGTCCTTGACGGACCGGGTCGCGATCTCGCCAAGGCGCGGATCGTCGGGCGCAAGCAACGGCAGCTCCCGCGCCGGGGCCTGATGGCGCTCCAGGTATTCGTGCCACCGCGACAGCCAGGCCTGCGCCCGCGCGGCGCTCTCGAACTCGTCGCGTCCGCCCTCGCGCCGGTACCATTCGGCCAGTCTCCGCGCGGCGAGCACGGGCCCGGCATTGGCCGGGCACTCGTGGCGGCCGCCGAACCGCCGGTTGAGGAAGTGCCAGTAGCGGCGCGCGATCTCGCCCCGGAAGAGCAGGGCGAGGCAGCGCCAGCCGGGGCCCGCGCTGCCGCGGAAGAGGCCGCCGCCGTAGTCCGCGCGGAAACTGACCGCCCGGCCCGGCCGGAGCGCGAGCGAGCCCAGGCCCGTGCGCAGGGCCGCCGCCCCGCCGAGCGGAAAGATCCAGCCCACGACCGGCTCCCGGGCCAGGCGCACCAACTGCCCCATGCCGTATTCACCCTCAAGATACAGGAAGCCCGCCACGCGATAGAAGGGATCGAAGTCGGACGGTCCCGGGGATCTCACGGGGACACGGAAAGCATAATTTGAACATTTTAAAACAGAAATACGGTAGGCCGTCCCGCGGGCTTGCGTTAGATTGCCGGCGTTGCCCGAAACGAAACCCAGGTCGGAGTCCCGCCCGTCGGCGGGCGCCGGCCGCAGCCCAGACGACCCCATGATCCTTGTCTCGTTGAACGCTTCGCGCCGGCTTCGCGCCGGCCTGACCACGCTGGCCCTCGCCGCCGGGTGGACCACCGCCTCCGGCGAGGAAGCCTCCGCCGACCCGGAGGTGATCCGGCTCTCACCCTTCACCGTCGATTCCTCCCGGGACGTCGGCTACCGCGCGAACAACTCCATCTCCGGCACGCGGTCGAGCGTGCCCATCGCGGACATCCCGATGAACATCCAGGTCGTGACCTCCGCGATGCTCGAGGACCTCGGCGTGAACACGCCCACCGAGGCCCTGCGCTACTTCGGCTCCGTGACGAATGCGCGCGGGGCGCGGGGCGACGACGGCGGCGTGGACCTCGACGGCACGAACTCGCTCTTCGGCGGCGTCCGTCTCCGCGGCCTCACCTCGGGCGTCAACCTGCGCAACGGTCTGCGCACGTTCACGCAGCCGCTGGCGGCCTTGGTCGACCGCGTCGAGCTCGTCAAGGGGCCGGCGGCCGTGCTCTACGGGCTCTCGGAACCGACCGGCATCTACAACTCCATCATGAAGCGTCCGCTCCTGCACCGCGACCTCACCAAGGTTTCGGCGCGGTTCGGCAGCGAGGGCAACTACGGGACGACGGTCGATGTCAACCGCCGCCTCGGCGAGCGCGTCGCCTTCCGCGTCAACGCCTCCTGGTCGCACCTCGACAGCGAGTTCTGGTTC
Organism: uncultured Opitutus sp.; assembly: GCA_964476565.1. Classification (GTDB taxonomy): domain Bacteria; phylum Verrucomicrobiota; class Verrucomicrobiia; order Opitutales; family Opitutaceae; genus CAMAXB01. Next base: position 13,499 of record CAYZBG010000047.1, on the reverse strand, counting down.
AACGAGGGCGAGGAGTTCGCCATCATGCCGCAGGTGACGTGGCGCCCCTACGAGAACACCGAGGTCACGTATGAGTTCCTCTACGACGACCGGAAGCGGGCGTATCCGGACCAGCGGCACACCTATTCGCGCAACTTCGCGATCCCCGGGCTCCCGTCCGCCCCGGGCATGGAGATCGCGCTGTACGAGGATCCGCGTTTCGACATCGATCCGCGCTTCTCCTTCACGGGCCCCGACTCGAAGCGCTTCGTCCGTACCATCACCCACCAGCTCGCCGTCAGCCAGCGCATCGGCGAGCATCTCGACCTGCAGCTCCAGGCCGATTACACGGAGCGGCCGCACAACGAGGAGCGCCAGCAGTCCGCCCTGATCACCGACGGCAACAACACCTTCTGGACGGATGCCAATCCCGCGGTTCCGTTCATGCTCGCCCGCTGGCAGCGTTACGAGAACCGCAACTGGGTCCGCTCGGCGGTCGCCACCGCCGTCCACAAAACCGACTTCGAAGCGGGCGCCCTCGGCCGTGTGGCGAGCACGCTCACGCTCGGCGCGCAGTACTTCGCCGACGAGTTCTACCGCCGTGAGTCGAACGACCAGACCGACCGGCGCCAGCGCGACGCCTCGGGCAACGTCATCGCCTCGACGAACATTCCCGCCAACGTCACCGATCCCCGGCTGCGCCAGAACAACCCGACGCTGAACGGCGGTCTCTTCGACGACCGCTCGAGCCGGCCGGCGCCCGGGCTCTGGTTCAACTACATCCCGCTGCGCATGGACGTGGACCTCTCCCGTCCGTCCGACGTCGTGCTCAACAAGCTTCCCCCGGGCAGCGGCTCCTTCGTCAGCCTCGCGAACGCCAACCGCGTGGAGAACGAGTTCACGAGCGTCTGGGCCTCCTGGCTCGGCAAGTTCTGGGAGGACCGGCTCATCCTCACGGGCGGCGTCTTCCGCACGGAGATCGATCAGAAGACCGGCAACACGGAGGCGGACATCAAGCCGTTCTATGCGCGCGGCGCGACGCTGCCCCAGTACGGCGCGATCGTGCGCCCGGTCCCCGGCGTGGGCTTCTTCGCCCTGTACTCCGAGTCGCTCCAGCCGAACAGCTCGGCCCGCGACAAGAACAACAATCCGTTCCCGCCCCGGTTCGGCAAGGGCACGGAGTTCGGCGTGAAGGTCGATCTCTGGGACGGGCTGCTCTCCGGCACGCTCAGCCGCTGGGACATCGAGCAGACCAACCGCGTCGTCTTCGATCCCGACGAGCCGAACCCCAACAACCCGTCCGGGCTCGGCGCCAACGTTGCCCGCGGCCTCAACACCTCGCAGGGTTGGGAGGTGGACCTGATCTTCACGTGGAAGCGCAACCTCCAGACCATGCTCAGCTACGCCTGGATCGACGTCTTCTCCGGCGGCGAGACGCAGAACCTCGCGCTCAACGGCGCGGCCGAGATCGGTTCCTACCGCGAGGGCTTCGGCCTCATCACCAACTATCGCTTCGAGTCCGGTCCCTTGGAGGGCTTCTCCGTCGGGCTCGGCGTCAATTACAAGAGCGACGAGGTCGCCGAGATCCCGCAGGCCTTCAACGGCAACCGCCAGCGCCGCGTGCCGGGCGTGTGGGATGGCAACCTCTTCGCGGGCTACGCGCACCGTTGGGCAGGACAGGACTGGCGCTGGCGTTTGAACGTGAGCAACCTCCTCGAAGTCGAAAGGCCGGTGGGCTGGGATCCCCGCTTCACCAATGACCTCGGTGTCGCCGACCGTCCGTTCCTCTATGCCACCAGCCGGCGCGTCGACCTTTCCGTGACCGTCGAGTTCTGATCCTACCGATGAGCCGTGCGCCCGCCCTTCCGATCCGACTGCTCGCCCTGCCCGCGTGGGTGGGGCTGGCGGCGGCCGGCTGGGCGGGAGAGGCACCGACGGAACCCGGCGCCGACGCGTTCCGCCGCGAGGCCTGGCGCGCGGCGTCCTTGCTGCAGTTCGACCACGCGCTCCACCAGTTGGCGCAACTCGGTCCCGCGGCCGGCCGCCACGATCGCGCGATGCGGGCCGCCGTTCTGCTGAATCGGCCCCCGCGCTCCGATGCCGTGGTCGCACGGGTCGAGGCGGAGCTCCGGGAGCTGCTCGCCGGGGATCCCGCCGACGAGGCCGGCCTGCTGGCCGCCTACTTGCTGGCACGGACGGCGCATGTGCATCGCACGTCGCCCGACTGGCGCGAGGCCGCCGACGGCTATCGCGCGCTCCGGCAGCGGGCGCCCGCGCATCCGCTTGCGACGCTGGCGGCCACCAAGCTCGCGCTGATCCTTCTCTACGATCCGGCCCATCGACGTCCGCCGGAGGAGGCGTGGGCCGAGGCCGAGGCGCTCGCCCCAACACTCGCCGAACCGGCGGCTCGCGCGCTGCTGCACCTGACCCTCGCCCGCGCGTACCTCTACTATGACGGCGTCGGCGACGCCGCCCTGCGCCACCTGCAGGCGGCGCTCGAGGCCGGTCCATCGAACGAGAACGTACACGTCAACACCCGGATCGGCGTCGCCGAAACGGCACGTGAGCTCGGACGGGAGGCGCTCGCCTTGGACGCCTACGCGCGCTTCCTCGACGAGGCCGGCGTCGATCATCGCCGCCATGCCGTGGAGGTGCTCCTGCGGGAGCACGAAGCGGACCGCAGGAGCGGGCGCCCATGACGACCGCGCGGCTCCCCGCCCTCCTCGGCGCCTCGTTGCTGGCCGGGGTCTTCCTCTACGCGACGGCACGCCTGCTCCAGCGCGAGGGCGAACCGGCGTCGCCCGGCGAGGCGGGCGGGCGCGTCACCGTGCGCCTTGCCCACTACCTCGTGTACGAGTCGCACCGGCCCTACTTTGAGAGCGTGGCCCGCGACTACGAACGCCTGCACCCACATGTGCGCGTCGAGATCGCCGATGTGCCCATCCGCGTCTGGCCGACCTGGCGCAAGACCCAGCTCGACGCGCCGGACCCGCCTGACCTGGTCCAGCTCGGCCAGGGATTCACCGACGAGCAGATGGCCCTCTACCTCCTCCCGCTCGGAGAGGAGGTTGCCCGGCCCAATCCCTACAACGCCGGCACGGACCTCGCCGATGTCGCGTGGCGGGAGACGTTTGTCGACGGACTGCGCGGCAGCGGCGACAGCTCGGAGACCTTCAATTACCGCCTGCTCGAATACTACGGGGTGCCGACCTACGCGAACACCGTCCGGCTCTTCTGCAACCTCGACCTGCTGGAGAAGATCACGGGCAGCCGGAACGTACCCGAGAACTTTGAGGATTTCATCGCCCTCGGGGAGAAGATCGAGGACTACGCCCGCCGGCACCGGCTGCCGATCACCGCGCTCGCCGGGGCCGAGGAGTACGCGCGGCTGCTCTTCACGCAGCTCTTCCAGCAGCAGAGCCAGCGCGTGACGCGCACGTTTGACCTCGAGCGCAACCTGACGCAGTCCGACCGCGAGGCGGCAATCGCCTTCCTGCGCGGAGACTGGCGGCCCGACACCGGGACCGTACGCTCCGCCTGGGCCGCCTGGCGCACCCTGGGGCGGCTCTATCAGCCGGGGTTCCTGGGGGCGATGCGGGACGACGCCGGCTTCCTCTTCAAGCAGCAGCGCGCCGTGATGATCGTCTCGGGCAGTTGGGATGCCTTCCATCTCCTGACGGATAATCCGTTCGAGGTCTCGGTGCTGCCGCTGCCCAATCCCCCGGTGGCGACGTCGGACGGCCGCCTCGGCCCGCTCTCGGAATCCGCGCTGCTGCCCAGCGGCTCCTTCGGCATCATGCGGCGGTCGCGTCATCCCGAGATCGCGCTCGACTTCCTGCGTTTCCTGACGAGCCGGCAGATCAACCAGCGTTTTGCGGATGTCTGCCTTCGCATCCCCGTGGTCCGCGGCGCGCACCCGCCTCCCGAGATCGCCGCGTTCGCGCCGCGGGAGGACGGATACGAATCCGGCTTTTCACCGTATTTCCAGAACTTCGGTCGCCGTGCCGTCTACCGCGTGATGCAGACCACGCTCGACCGCCTGGTCGCTCCCTCCGGGAGCGTGGAGGCCTTCCTGGCCGATCTGGAGACGCCGTTCCGGGCCGCGTTGCGCGATGACGTGCAGGCCTTCGCGCGGGATTCCGCGCGCACCTTCCAGCGGACGGACAGCATGCTGGTGGCGCTCCAAGCGCTCGCGGTGCGGGAGCCCGAGGCGGCGCACCGGTACTGGCGCCTTTCGGAGAACCAGTCCCTGGGCGAAAGCGACCACCACCAGGCCCTCCATGCCCTCGCTTGGGCGAACCCTTGAATCACGGAAAATGAAACGGACCTCCCCCTTACAACCACTGCGCCCCCTGGCGGAGCCCCCCACCGTCGGCGTCATCGGCCTCGGCCAGATGGGACGACCCATGTCCGCCAACCTTGTGCGGCGCGGCTTTGCCACGTCGGGCTACGACGTGAACGAAACCGCCCTGGCGGCGGCCGCCGCGACGGGCGTGCAAACCGAAGCGTCGGCCCGCGCCGTGCTGACCCGTTCCCACGTCGTGATCCTGAGCCTGCCGACCGAGCAGGCGCTGGAGACGCTGCTGGTGGGGGAGGGCGGGCTTTGCGAGGAGGACCTGAGCGGACGGATCCTCGTCGATACGACCACCACGACGGTCTCGCTTGCCGAGCGCATGGCCCGGGCGGTGGCCGCGCGCGGCGGGGCGTTCCTTGATGCGCCGGTGACCGGTGGGGTGAGCGGGGCGGAGAAAGGAAACCTCACCATCATGGTCGGCGGAGATGCCGCCGCCTTTGCCGAGGCGCGTCCGGTCCTCGAGGCCATCGGCGAGCGGCTCGTGCACGTCGGGCCGAGCGGTCACGGCCAGGTGGCGAAGATGGTGAACCAGATGCTCATGGCCGCGATCTACACCTCGGTGGCCGAGGCCTTCGCCTTCGCCGCGCAGATGGGGGCCGACGTCTCGCGGGTGTACGAGGCGGTCGAGCACGGCGGGGCGGAGTCGCGCCTGCTCTCCGCGATCAAGCCGTCGCTGCTGAACGGCACGGTTTCCACCAACGGCAACCTGAACCAGCACGGCAAGGACATCGACTACGTGATGGCGGAGGCGATCCGGCGCCAGCTCTACCTGCCCGTCACCGGGGCGGTGCACACCTTCTTCCAGATGTCCCGCTCGCTCGGCTTCGGCCAGGTGCGCTGCCACGAGATGTGGGCCGTCTGGGAGAAGCTTCTGGATATCCGAATTAAGGATACGGTGAATCCGGACGAGCCATGAGCCGGGTCCGCCGTCCCGTGCCGCCGCGGCTGAGCTGCTCCACCATCTGCTTTCGCCAGTGGCCGCTGCCGGCCGCGCTCGCGGCGATCCGCGACCTCGGGTTCGCCGGGGCCGACGTGGGCACCCTGCCGGGGTTCTGCGATCACTTCGATTTCGTGAACGCGCCCCCGGGCGCCGAGCGTGCGCTTCACGATGCGGTGGCCGCCTCGGGCCTGCGCGTGTTCACCTTCACCACGAACATCGGGGAGTTCAATGCCCCGGGAGCCGACGCGGAGCGCGTGCTCGCCGCCGGGCGTCGCAACCTCCGGGCGGCGGCCGCGCTCGGGGCCGAAGCGGTCGTGTTCAATTGCGGCGCCTGGCTCGACCGGCGCGAACAGCCCTTTTCCGACGGGGTTGCGCGGGTTGCCGAGGGCCTGCGCTGCCTGGCGCCGGAGGCGGAGGCGCTGGGCGTGGGGCTCCTCATCGAGGCACCGCACAAGTCGAAGCTCTGCCGGGACGTTGACGAGGCGCTGGCGCTGCTCGAACGCATCGGCCATCCGTGGGCGCGGCTTATCTACGACTGCAACCACCATCACGCGGCCGGGTGGAGTCCCGCAGACGCGATCCGGCGCCTCGGGGCGCGCTCCATCGGGCTCGTGCACCTGCGGGACGCGGTCGGGACCGAGAACCGTTATCCGCTCGGGGCGGGGGAGATCGATTTCCGCACGCTGATCGCGGTCCTGGAGGGCGACGGTTACACCGGGCGCTATGCCTTGGAGTTCACCGATGCGGCCGATTCCGTGGCCGGAACCAAGGACGTCCTTCGCCGCTCGGTGGAGTTCCTCGACGAATGCGGCTTTCCGCGTTCCTGACGCGTGGGGTCCGACTTCACCATAAGGCGAACATGTCGGGGGCGGACATGAGAAACCACTTGCGAGCTCGGCGCAACCCGGTCTCCTCTCGTGGACGTGCCCTTCCCGTTTCGCCCCTCGTTGCACGGCGCCACTGCGGTGTGCGCAACGATTACAGCAACGGTGGAGTGGACCGATCCGATGCCAGCGACTGGCGTCCTCCGGCTTTCTTTCGCATGAAATCCTCCCGTCCGCCTTCCCTCATCAACGTTGCGGTGATCGGAGCCGGGGCCATAGGCCTCGACCATCTCGCCAGCTTCAAGCAGCACCCCTCAGCCCGGGTCGTCGCGCTTGCCGAAGTCTCGCCCGAACGCGGGCGTGAGGCCGCCGACCGCTTCAACGTACCCGAGCTCGTCACCGACTACAGGGTCCTGCTGGGGCGCGACGACATTCACGTCGTGTCGATCGCGCTGCCCAACTACCTGCACGCGCCCGTCGCCCTCGCCGCGCTGAAGGCCGGCAAGCACGTCATGCTGGACAAGCCGATGGCGACGAACGCACGCGACGCCGCCAAGCTCGTGGCCGAAGCGAAGCAGCGCAAACGCCTGCTCATGGTCGGCCAGAACATCCGCTTCACGCCCGAGGTGCAGACCGCGCGCAAGCTGGTCCAGGACGGCGTGCTCGGCGACGTCTATCACGCCAAGACCGCGTGGTGCCGCCGCAGCGGCATTCCCCGCATCGGCTCCTGGTTCACCCAGACCAAGTACGCGGGCGGCGGCTGCACCTACGACATCGGCGTCCACGCCCTCGACCGCTGCCTCTACCTGATGGGCGAGTTCGAGGCGGCCGCCGTCAGCGGGCAGACCTTCGCGCAGTTCGGCCCGCGCGGCCGCGGCGACGGCTCCTGGGGCAAGAGCGAGGTCGATCCGACGCGTCCCTTCGACGTGGACGACCTCTCCATCGCCCTGATCAAGCTGAAGAGCGGCCGCACCGTGCTGCTCGAGGCGTCGTGGGCCGCCCACCAGCCCGAGCCGGACGTCAACGGCACCCAGCTCTTCGGCACGGAGGCCGGGTTGACCTTCCCGCCGCTGCGCCTGCATCGCCAGGGAAAGCTCGGCTACGCGACCGAACTCGTCCCCCCGCAGGCCTCCTACGTGCATGCGAACCGCATGGTCCACTTCATCGACTGCCTGCTCGGCAAGGCCGAGCCGCACGTCAAGCCCGCCGAGTCCCTCGCCGTGCAGAGGATCCTCGACGCCATCTACCTCTCGGCCAAGACCGGCCGGGAGGTGCGCATCAAGTAACCGATTCCCGCTACACCCATGAACAAGCTCCCCATCGCCCTGCAACTCTGGTCCCTCCGCGACGACCAGAAGAAGGATTTCGCCGCCACCGTGGCCGCTGTCGCCAAGATTGGCTACACCGGCGTCGAACTCGCCGGCACCGGCAACCTCGACGCGAAAGGCGCCAAGGCCGCGCTCGACGCCGCCGGCCTCAAGGTCGCCGGCATGCACGTCGGTATCGGCGCGCTGACCGCCGACCTCAACGCTGTCGTCAACGACGCGTTGCTCTTCGGCACGCGCCATGTCGTGTGTCCGTCGTGGCCGGTCGCGCAGTTCGCCACCGCCGCCTCCTGCCAGCGCATTGGCGAACGCCTGGGCGAGATCGGCGCGACGTTCCGCTCCTTCGGCATCCAGTTCGGTTTCCACAACCATGCCGCCGAACTCAAGGTCATCGACGGGCGCACCGTCTTCGACTGGATGCTCTCGGCCGCAGCGCCGCGTGACCTCGCCGCGGAGGTCGACGTGTACTGGGTGCACAAGGGCGGGCAGTCGCCGGCCAAGGTCCTGCGCGACTTCGGCGCCCGCTGCCCGCTTGTTCACCTCAAGGACGAGAAGGAACTCGGCCTCGGGCCGGTGAACTTTGCCGAGGTCTTCGCCGCGGTCGATGCCGTCGGCGCCGCCGAGTGGACCATCGTCGAGCAGGAGGCCTACAACCACGCGCCGCTCGAGTCGGTGCGCCTCTGCTTCGAGCAACTCAAGGCCTGGGGGCGCGCCTGATGTCGGACGGGCGGCTGGCGTGGGGCATTCTCGGCACGGGCGCCATCGCCCGGACGTTCGCCCGCGGGCTCGCCCAGTCACGGCGCGGCCGTCTGGTCGCCGTTGGCAGCCGCACGACGGAGAAGGCGCGCGCCTTCGCCGCGGAGTTTGGCGGGGCGACCGCGCATGGCAGCTACGAGGCCCTGCTCGCGGACCCCGCCGTTCAGGCTGTCTACATCGCCGTTCCCCATCCCGATCACGCGGCGTGGGCCATCCGCGCGGCTGAGGCGGGCCGGCACATCCTTTGCGAGAAGCCGCTCGGTCTCAACCAGGCCGAGGGCATGGTGATGGCCGAGGCCGCCCGCGTGCACGGCGTGCTGCTGACGGAGGCCTTCATGTACCGCTTCGCCCCGCAGACCGCGCGGATCCTCGAGCTCGTGCGCAGCGGCGCGCTGGGGGAGATCCAGACGATCCAGGCGACCTTCAGCTTCCGCGCCGGATTCGACCCGGAGAAACGCCTGTTCAACAACGCGCTCGGCGGGGGAGGCATCCTCGATGTCGGCGGCTACCCCGTTTCCTTTGCCCGACTCGTCGCCGGCGCCGCGGAGGGTCGCGCGTTTGCCAATCCCATTGAGGTGAAGGGTTCCGCTTCCCTCAATCCCGTCACGGGCATCGACGACCACGCCGCCGCGACCTTGAAGTTCGCCCGCGGTCTCGTTGCGCAGGTGGCGACCGGGGTTGCCGTGGCCCAGGACAACTCCGCACGCATCTATGGCACCGCGGGGTGGCTGCATGTCCTGACGCCGTGGATACCGGCCAAGGAGGGTGGGTCGACCGTGATGTACTTGCATCGTCCCGGTGGACAGGAGCCGGAGCTGATCGAGGTCACGACCTCCGACTGGCTCTACGCGCTCGAAGCCGATGCCGTCGCCGCCGCGCTCGCATCAGGGGGCCGTGAAGTGCCCCAGATGACCGTGGCCGACACCTTGGGCAATCTCGCCGCCCTCGACGCCTGGCGGCAGTCGGCTGGGCTGACCTACGAGGCGGAGAAGCCCGAGAATTTCACGCACACGATTTCCCGCCGCCCGCTCGCCGTCCGCGCCGCGTCGCCTCTTCCGCACGGACGCCTGCCCGGACTCGAGAAGACCGTTTCGCGCCTGGTCATGGGCTGCGACAACCAGCGCACGATGCCGCATGCCGCTGCGATGTGGGACGATTGGTTCGAGCGCGGTGGCAACGCCTTCGACACCGCCTACGTGTACGGGAGCGGCCTCTACGAACGCCTGCTCGGCTGGTGGATGCGGCATCGCGGCGTGCGGGACCAATGCGTGGTCATGGCCAAGGGCGCGCACACGCCGCTCTGCCGGCCGGAGTTCATCGTCTCGCAACTCAACGAGAGCCTGGAGCGGCTGCAGACCGATCACGCCGACCTCTACATCCTGCACCGCGACAACCCCGACGTACCGGTCGGCGAGTTCGTCGACGTGCTCGACGAGTTGGCGCGCGCCGGCCGCATCAAGGTCTTCGGCGGCTCCAACTGGACCGTTGAGCGGTTCAACAAAGCCAAGGCTTACGCCCGCCGGAAAGGCCGTCAGGGTTTCACGGTGCTCAACAACAACTTCAGCCTCGCCCGGATGGTGAATCCCGTCTGGCCGGGCTGTGTCGCGGCCTCCGACCCCGGGACCCGGCGCTGGCTGACGCGCACGCAGACGCCGCTTTTCGCCTGGTCGAGCCAGGCGCGCGGGTTCTTCACCAACCGGGCTGGTCCGGACCAGCGCGACGACCGCGAACTCGTCAACGCTTGGTACAGCGACGACAATTTCGAACGCCGCGCCCGTGCGTACGCACTCGCGAAGGAACGCGGGGTCGCGCCCATCAACATCGCACTCGCCTATGTGCTCCACCAACCGTTCCCGACCTGGGCACTCGTCGGCCCGCGCGAGATCGCGGAAACGGTTTCGACGCTCCCAGCCCTGACCCTTGAGCTCACGCCGGTGGAACTGAAATTCCTTAATTTGGAGCGAAATCATCGTTAGCCGCCCCATTAAACGATTCTTCCACTTGCGGCATTCCCAATGAGAACCCTTTGATCCTCACTCGGTTGTTCTGACCGGCGTCGTCCCCCCGAAAGTAGCGCCGGAGTGAGTTCAGCCTGAACTGATCGCCCCTTACCCATGGCCTTCCCGATCACCCGAGCCAAAGCGCTGCGCGAATGGCGTCTGTATTTCTTCGTGGTGCCGTCGCTGGTGATGGTGGGGGTGTTCGCCTACTTCCCGGCCGCGTCGGCGATCTACCACAGTTTCTTCGACTGGCAGGGTGGGGAGACCAAGCAGTTCATCGGCTGGGGCAACTTCCAGCGGATCTGGAACGACGGGGTCCTGTGGAGCTCTTTTGTCACCGTCGGCGCCCTGATTTTGTTCAACCTGGTCAAGATGATCCCCTCGATCGCGATGGCGGTCATGATCCACCGCCTGAGGAGCGACCGCTGGCAGTACCTCTACCGGGTCCTGCTCGTCGTTCCCATGATCGTTCCGGGCCTGGTCACCCTCTTCATCTGGAAGTTCTTCTTTGACCCGAATCTGGGCCTGCTCAACCGCGTCCTCGACGCGACCGGCCTCAAGTCCCTCCTTGTCCAACTCGACCAATGGCTCGGCTGGGGCGTCTTCTACGCCGAGGTCCCCATCGGCTGGCTCTCCCAACCCGAACTGATCCTCCCGGCCCTCTTCCTCTGGGGCTTCCCCTGGATCGGCGCCGTGGGCGTCCTCATCTACCTCGCCGGTCTGCAAAGCATCGGCTCCGAGATCTACGAAGCCGCCGAACTGGACGGCATCGGCCCGATCCAGAAGTTCTTCTACATCGAATTGCCCCTCATCCTCACCCAGGTCCGGCTCTCCCTGACCCTTCTCGTCATCTCCACCCTCCAGGGCTACGGTCTCCAGCTCCTCCTCCTCGGCGACTCCGGCGGTCCCGGCGGCCGCGGCATGACCCCGGGCCTCTGGATGTACAACCGTGCCTTCATCGCTGGCGAGTTCGGCTACGCCTGCGCCGTGGGCATGGTGCTCTTCGTCTTCATCCTCGTCCTTACCCTCCTCAACAACCGCTTCGTGCGGGTCGACAAATGAGCACCGCGACCCAAGCCGTCGGCGCCTCCCGCCACAAGGACTGGCCCAAACACCTCATCATCGGTCTCATCCTCGCGATCGAGCTCCTGCCCCTCTACATGATGTGGCAGATCAGTTTTAAGGATAACGCCGGCTTCATCCAAAACCCCTGGCTCCCCGCGAACCCCCTGGACTGGAAGTGGGCCAACTACGCCTTCGCCGCCAAGCTGATCCTCCCCTACGTGGCCAACACCGTCTTCGTCGCGGTCTCCGGCACCGTCCTCTCCCTCGCCCTCGCCCTCTTCGGGGCCTACTTCTTCGCCCGGTACAAGATGCCGTTCTCCAGCCTCCTCTGGTCGGCCTTCATGGTGCTCATGCTCCTGCCCGGCATCGCCAACATTGTCCCCCTCTTCTCCCTCCTCAAGGACCTCAGCCTCCTCAACACCCTCTACGCCCTGATCGTCGTTGGCATCGCCGGCGGCCAGGTTTTCAACATCTTTGTCCTCCGCGGCTTCATCGAGGACATCCCCAAGGACCTCTTCGAAGCGGCCGAGATGGACGGCGCTGGGCACTTCCAGCAGATCGTCAACATCGTCGTCCCCATGTCCGGCTCGATCCTCGGCACCCTCGCGATCCTCGCCTTCCTCGGCAAGTGGAACGAGTTCCTCCTCCCCCTGATCGTCCTTCGCGACAAGGAACTCTTCACCCTCGGCGTGGGCCTCATCTACCTCGACGGCGAGTACGTGAAACAATGGGGACAAATCATGGCCGCCTACTTCCTCGCCGCCATCCCGCTCATCATCCTCTTCCTCTTCACCATGCGCCTCTTCGTGAAGGGCCTCTCGCAAGGAGCCATCAAAGGATGAAGGATGAATTAAGAAGGCAGAAGTATGAAACCCCGAGTCCGTCTGACCTTCAAGTACCCAAGCTGCATACGTAGCCCATAAAATTCCCGCCTCCGGCGGATCGATCCTTCATAATTCATCCTTCATAATTCATCCTTCGCCTCATGTCTTCCGTCATCCTGAAAGACCTCGTCAAGACCTACCCCGCGTCGGAGAAGAACGACGCGTTCACTGCGGTGAAGGGCATCAACCTGGAGATCAAGGACGGGGAGTTCATGGTGCTCGTCGGCCCCTCCGGCTGCGGGAAGTCCACGACCCTTCGCATGATCGCCGGCCTGGAGGAGATCTCCTCCGGCACGATCTCGATCGATGGCCGGATCGTGAACGACGTCCTGCCCAAGGACCGGGACATCGCGATGGTTTTCCAGAACTACGCCCTCTACCCGCACATGTCGGTGTACGAGAACATGGCCTTCGGCCTGAAGCTCCGGAAAATGCCGAAGACCGAGATCGACGCCCGCGTCCGCGAAGCCGCCGCCATGCTCGGCCTCGAATCCCTCCTCGACCGCAAGCCGAAGGCTCTCTCCGGCGGACAACGCCAGCGCGTCGCGGTCGGCCGCGCCATCGTCCGCAAGCCCAAGGTCTTCCTCTTCGACGAACCGCTCTCGAATCTCGACGCCAAGATGCGCGTCTCGATGCGCACCGAGATTGCCCGCCTGCACACCCGCCTCGGCGCGACCATGATCTACGTGACCCACGACCAAGTGGAAGCGATGACGATGGGCGACCGCATCTGCGTCATGAAGGACGGCGAGATCAAGCAGGTCGCCGAACCGCTCGCCCTCTACAATCACCCCGCCAACCTCTACACCGCCGGCTTCATCGGCTCGCCCCCGATGAACTTCTTCCGCGGCCGGCTGCTCGCGGACGGAGCCCAGCTCCGCTTCGTCGAGGACAACGCCAAGGGGCCACCGGTGACGATCCAGCTCCCGCCCCGTCTGGCTGCCGCCGCCCAGGGCAAAGTGGGCAAAGCCGTGGTTCTCGGCATCCGCCCCGAAGACCTGCACGAGGAGCCGGCTCCGCGCCCCGGTGCGACCGCCACGGTCAAGGTGGAGATCTCCGAGCCGATGGGCGCGGAGACCTACCTTTACCTCGAGACCGGCGCCACCAGCTTCATCGCCCGCGTACAACCCACCGCGATCCACGCCCACGGCGCCACCGTCCACCTCGCCTTCGACCCCGACCACCTCCACCTCTTCGACGCCGAGAAGGAAACCGCCCTCGTGTAGCCGCGGCCCGTCGGGCAGGGTCGACGGAACCGAAATGGTGCACAGGAGCACGCCAAGAACGCAGAGTTCCAGACGTATTCCGTAATCCGATACCTCAGCGCCCTCAACGACCTCCTGTAAACTAGGTCTGGAACGGATCGATCCTC
>CAYZBG010000046.1:0-41566 GCA_964476565.1 uncultured Opitutus sp. | reverse complement strand
TTTTCCTCCTTGCCATCGAGGCCATCATAGCAGGCCCGGTCTCCCGACCGGGCGCGCCGCGTGGGGACACGCGGCCTACAGTGATGAGCGCCACGTGAGGGCACCTGGCCTACAGAGGGGTGTGGGGCGTGCAAGGGAGGTGGGACGGTTCGCGCCGGAATGAAGGAAGCCGGCGGCAGACGTGCCGCCGCTGCCCCTGCGGCGGCCCACGCTTCCCCGAAGCCTCAGAACGGCCACACCTTCGGGATGACGAGCATTGCGACGACAAAGCACGCGATATTGAGCGGCACACCGATCTTGAGGAAGTCGCTAAAACGGTATCCGCCCACACCATACACGTAGGTGTTGGTCTGATATCCGATCGGGGTGGCGAAGGCGGCGGAGGCGGCGAAGGTGACGGCGACGATGAACGGCCGGGCGTCCACACCGAGTTCCGCCGCCATGCTGATCGCGATCGGGGCCATGAGCGCGGCGATGGCGTTGTTGGACAGGATCTCGGTCAGGATGGTCGTGACGAGGTAGATGCCGGCGAGCATGGCGAGCGCCTTGTAGGATTCGGGCACGAATTCCCGCACGCCTTCGACCACGCCTGAGGCGATCCACGCCGCCGCGCCGCTTTGCTCCATGGCGAGCCCCATCGCGAGCATGCCGTAGATGAGGAAGAGGATGTTCCATTCGATCGAGGCGTAGGCTTCGGTCGTCTGCAGGCATCGGGCCGCACATACGATCACGCAGCCCGCGACCGCACCGACCTCGATGGGGACCAGGTCGAGGGCGGCCGTGCCGATGACGGCGGCGATGACGCCGACGACGAGGGCCATCTTGCCGGACTGGGCCTTGCTTGGCACGCGCGCGCGGTCAAAAAGCACGAGGTCTTCGCTGTTGCGCAGGGCGTCGATGGCCTGGTCGGTGCCCATCATGAGCAACACGTCGCCGCCTTGGAGCGGGAGGGTCTCGATTTGTTCGCGCACGTTCTTCCCCCGGCGATGGAGGGCGAGCACCACCATGCGGAAGCGCTGGCGGAAATTGACCTCGCGGACGGTGTGGCCGACCAGGGCCGAGTGCGGGGTGAGCACCGCCTCGACGAGGGAGCCTTCGTGCGACGCGATCTGTTCGAGGCCGAGATTGTCCTCGGCGACGAGGTCGATGCCCTCGAGCCGGCGGGTGTGGGCGATGCCCTTCAAGCGGCAGCCGAGAATGAGGCGGTCGCCTTCCTTGAGCCGCACATTCTGCGGATCAATGTAAAGTGCGATGCCGTCGCGCACGATTTCCAGCACCCGGATGCCCTTGGCCCGGGTGAGGCCGGCTTCGGGCAGCGTCTTGCCGACGGCGGGGGAGTTGGGTTGGACGAAGGCCTCGGTGATGTACTCCCGCCGTTCCTCTTCGGACAGGATGGAGGTCAGCATCTCGCGCACCGGCAGCAGTCGTTTGCCGAGCAGGGCGAGGTAGACCAGTCCGACCAACGTGGCCGGCACGCCAATCCAACCAAGCTCGAACATCGAAAAGCCCGGCATGCCTTTGCTGAGCAGGAAGCCGTTGACCACGAGGTTGGTGCTGGTGCCGATCAGCGTGCAGGTGCCACCGAGGACGGCGGCATAGGAGAGCGGGATGAGCAGCTTGGACGGCGCCAGCTGCATCTTGCGGGCGAGGTTGAGCACGACCGGCAGGAACACCACCACGACGGGCGTGTTGTTAATGAAGGCCGAAATGCCTGCCACGAACGCGACCAGGACGGCCATCACCACGGCGTAGGGCAGATTGCTGGAGGACTCCACCAGCCCCGACAGCCGGTCGATGGCGCCGCACTTCACCAGGGCTGCGCTGAGGATAAACATTGCCCCCACGGTCAGCGGCGCGGTGTTGCTGAAGACCGAGAAGGCCTCGCCGCTACTCATGAAACCGCCGGCGATGAGCACGACAAAAAGCGCCATGGCCGTGAGGTCCGGCGGGATCTTCTCCCACACGAAACTCACCAGCACGGCGACCAGCAGCAGCAGGACCAGGGCGATTTCCCAAGTCATAGGAGGGTCGAAGCTAACGGCGCGAAGGCCGGCTCCGAGCTCAAAATCAGGCCCGCCGCCGCTCCGTCGCCCGGTACCAGCGGTAGAAAACCACCGCGATGGCAATGAAGGTCACCGCCATGCCAACCAGTTTCATGATGGCTGCTCCGAGCAATTGGTCTTCGGCCGGTCCGAAATCGGCGATGATCCGCGGGGCGTATTCGTAGGTCGGATAGAGAACGTTGGTGGAAAAGGCGATGAAGGCGAAGACCGGCGTCATGCCGATGGTCACGGCCACGAGAAACAGCATCTGTCCGGCCGGGGTGATGGGCGGATGGTGCCGCGAGGGGCTCAGCAGGGGCCACCAGTAGAAGAGCGAGGCAATGAAGAAGGTGACGTGCTCAATCACGTGCACGAGCTTGTCCTGCAGGGCCCAGTCGTAGAGGGCCGGCACGTGCCAGACCGAGATCGTGACGATGTAGATCAGCCCGCAGATGACGGGATGGAAAAGGCCCCGGAAGAGAGTACGAAGCGTGGGGCGGCCGAGGACGGGCGCGACAAGCCAGTCGGGCAGACCCCATAGGAACAGCACGGCGGCCGGGTAGGTGAGCAACTGGTGTTGCACCATGTGCGCGCTGAGCAGGAAGCGCTCGCCGATCTGGTCCAGGGGCGACCCCACGGCGAGGTAGAAGATCAGCAGGGCACTGTAGAACCGGATCGCGTGACGGCGCGGAAACGGTTCGCCGGGAGCGAGTCGTTCACGGAACGGCCCGCAGAGCAACGCGTAGAGCCAGCCAAGGAAGATGAGGCCGCCGACGAGGTAGGGCTCGTTGTGCCAGTGGCGCCAGTCGATCATGGGAGCAAACGGAAACAAAAAGGGCCGGTCAGCAAGACCGGCCCGTGATTCTCAGGAACCGCCGTGGTCGCGATCAGACGCTCTCGTAGGCCGAACCGACCGGCTTGCTGGCCTCGGCGCCGTGCAGCGCGAGCAGCGCCCAAGCGGTACCCCCGGCGAGGACCAAACCGATGAAGAACAAGATCGTACAGAACGCCTTGTCCCACTTCAGGTGCATGAAGATGAAGATAACGTAGAGAAACTTCACCGCGGAAAGGATAACGAGCGTGGTCACGATCAACCAGGTCTCGAAAGGCAGGTAGATGATCACGATTTCCACGCCGGTGATGACGGCGAGGATCATGGCCACCTGGACGAAGAGGTGGAACTTGCTCTCGCCGTGGTCGTGGGCCGCGGGGGCGTGGGAGGAGGCAGGGGCGCTCATGCTCAGAGGTATTCGAGGAGGTAGACGACGGTGAAGATGACGATCCAGACGATATCGACGAAGTGCCAGTAGAGGCCCATGCCCTCGACATCCATCGCGTTCTTCTCCCCGAAATCGACGCGTGCCGGCGGACGGGCAAACCAGCGCAGCAACACGTAGGTGACGAACGCAACCGCGATCCAGATGAAGTTCGCCCCAGCGGAGGCCCCGATGGTGGCGAGGCTGAAGCCGTCCTTCTCGCCGGCGTGGATGAAGGCGAGCAACACGTACATCGTAGCAACGATTGACACCGTGAAGACCACGAAGTGAATCGCCTGCTTGAGCACCCACGGGCGGCCCTCGTCGGCGTCGACCGGCTTGAACGTGCGGATGTACATCAGCACCAGCCAGAGCACGCCGATGGCGACGTGGCAGCCGTGCGTGCCGGTGAGCACGTAGAACGTCGAGCCGAAGATGCTGTTGCTCAGCGTGACGTCGTAGACGCGGACGAAATGTTCGAACTCGTACACCTGGCACCCCAGGAAGATCAGGCCGAAGAAGATCGTGCCGAGGATCGTGCGCCGGGTGCTCTGGACGTTGCCCTTCTGGATCGCGTTCACGGCGAGCGCCATGAGGAGGGACGACATCAGGAGGATGAAGGTCGAGAACGAGGTCAGCTCGATCGAGAACACATCCTTGGGGTTGGGATTTCCCGCCGGCGGGTGCAGGCGGTAGATCAGGTGGGTCGAGATCAGCGCCCCGAAGAACATGCAGTCCGACGCCAGGAAAGCCCACATGAAGAGCTTCTTGTTCGGAATGCCTGTCGACGTGGTGGCGTCGTGATGGTGGTCAATGGGGCCGGCGGCCGCGTGACTGCTCATGGAAGAAGGAAGGGGATGAAGGATTAGTGCTTCGCGCCGTGGCCGGAATCGTCGTCGTCGTGGCCGGGATGAATGTGGTAGCCGCCTGGACCCTCAAGGGCCCACATCCAGGCGCCGAAGAAGACGATGCAGGCGCCGGCGATGGCACCGACCATGTTGTGATTGGTGAAGAACAGGCCGCCGATGAGCATGCCAGCCGCCGTAATGATCGGGAACCAGGACTGGCTTGGCATGTGGATGCCGCCGTGAGCCTCGTCCTCCTTGGCGTGTTCCGCCTTCTCCTTGGCGATCTCCTCCTTGTGGTGCTTTTCGTACCAGAAAGCGTCGCGGGCGTGCACCGTGGGAGTCACGGCGAAGTTGTACTCCGGCGGCGGATTCGGGATCGACCATTCCAAGGTGCGGCCGTCCCACGGATCGCGGCCCGACTTCTCGCCCTTGAAGTAGGTGTAGACCATGACGACGAAGTAGATGAAGATGCCGACGCCGAGGATCAGGGCGCCGACGGTGGCGATGAAGTTGGCGCTGTTCCAACCCATGTTGCCGTCGTAGGTGAAAGTGCGGCGCGGCATGCCGTTCAACCCGAGGAAGTGCATCGGGAAGAAGGTCACGTTGAAGCCGACGAAAATGACCCAGAAGGAGAGCTTGCCCCAGAACTCCGACACCTTGCGGCCGAAGATCAGCGGGAACCAGTAGTGGATGCCGGCAAGCAGCGCGAAGATCGAGCCGCCGATCAGCACGTAGTGGAAGTGGGCGACGACGAAGTAGCTGTCCTGCTGCTGCGCGTCGGCGGGGGCCGCCGAGTGCATGATGCCGGAGAAGCCGCCGAACATGAACATCCAGACGAAGCCGAGGGCGAAGAGCATCGGCGTGCGCATCATCAGGTGGCCGCCCCAGAGGGTGCCGATCCAGTTGAAGATCTTTACGCCCGTCGGAACGGCGATCGCCATCGTGGCGAGCGAGAACGCGGCAGTCGCAACCGTGCCCATGCCGGTGGTGAACATGTGGTGGCTCCAGACGCCGAAGCCGAGGAAGCCGATGCAGGCGCCCGAGAACACCACGATCGGATAACCGAAGAGCGGCTTGCGGGAGAAGGTAGGCAGGATCTCCGAGATGATGCCCATCGCCGGAAGGATCAAAATGTACACTTCGGGATGACCGAAGACCCAGAAAAGGTGCTGCCACAGGATGGGCAGGCCGCCGCCGGAAACCTCGAAGAAATTCGTGCCGAAGGAGCGGTCCATCATGAGCTCGATGAGCGCGATGGTGATCGCCGGGAAGGAGAGGATGATCAGGAAGGCCGTGATCAGCGTCATCCAGGTGAATACCGGCAGGCGCATCATCGTCATGCCCGGAGCGCGCATGTTGATGATCGTGACGATGAAATTGAGCGATCCGATGATCGACGACACACCGAGAATCTGGAGACCCATGACCCAAAGGTCGGTCGACATGTCGCCGGCGAACTCATTCGAGTAGGCGGTCGAGGTCAGCGGCGCGTAGCCGAACCAGCCGACGTCCGGAGCGCCGGACCGCACGAACCATCCCACGTTGAGGACGATCGCACCGGTGAGGAACACCCAGAAGGCGAAACCGTTGAGTCGCGGGAAGGCGACGTCACGTGCTCCGATCTGGAGCGGCATGATGTAATTGAAGAACGCGGCCGAGAGCGGCATGACGGCGAGGAAGATCATCGTCGTCGCGTGCATCGTGAACATCTCGTTGTAGGTCTGCGCCGAGAGGAACGTGTTGTTCGGCACCGCGAGCTGGATGCGGATCAACAGGGCCTCGAAGCCGCCCACGAGGAAGAAGAAGAGCGACGAGATGCCGTAGAGCAGTCCGACCCGCTTGTGGTCGACCGTCGTCAGCCAGCTGACGAGTCCGGTCTTGGCGGTCGGGCGGGTAAAGAGCCAGGCGCGCTTTTCGGCGGCGGCGTGCTCTTCCTTGCCGATGAAGTTCGTTTTGACGAGTTCCATGGTCGTTAAAGGCGGTTGCCCGGGATTACTTGAGGCTGTGGAGGTAAGCGACGAGGGCGTGGCCTTCTTCGTCGTTCACGGTGAAGTTCGTTTCCCATTCGCCGGCGTCGTTGCGGCGCATGTAGCCGGCCATGGTGCGGCCGAACCACATCAGGTTGCCCGGCTTCACGTCGTTCGGACGCGTCACCCACTGATGCAGGTTGCGCGCGTTGTTTTCGAGCAGGCCGCCCGCGATGGTGGTGCGGGAACCGATGTGGGTCAGGTCCGGCCCCATGATGCCGACGCCCTCGTGACCGCGGACGGTGTGGCAGGTGATGCACTGTTTCTCGAGGAAGAGCTGCCGGCCGCGGGCGATGAGGGCGGGATCTTCATTCTTTTCGTCCGGCACCTGCTGCGCCACCCAGGCGCTCATCGGGTCGGCGTCGAACTCTGGGGTCCAGCCCGGGGCGTTCTTGCGCATCGGTTCGTAGCTCACGAACTGGGCCTTGGGCTGGGCGTTGGCCGCCGGCGTCACGGTGCGGGCAACCGACTTCTGAGTCGTAAGCCACGCCTTGAAGTCGTCCTCGGCGAGGGCGATGACGCGGAAGCGCATCACGGCGTGCGACTCGCCGCAGTATTCGGCGCATTGACCCCAAAAGTAACCCGGCTCATCGGCCTTCAGCCAGAGGTGATTGCCGCGATTCGGCATCATGTCGACCTTGCCGGCCAGCTTCGGAACCCAGAACGAATGAATGACATCGTTCGTGCGCAGATTGATGCGCACGGCCCGGCCGGCCGGGATGACGAGCTCGTTGGCGGTGATGAGCGTACCGGCGCCGTCGATCTGCTCGCTCGGGTATTCAAATTTGAACCACCACTGGTAACCGACCGCGGTCACTTCGTAGGCCGTGGCGCGCTCGGACTCCGGCACGTCGTAGGTGTACCAGATGGCCTTGAGGGTCGGCACAGCGATGAAGACGAGGGCCAGCACGGAGGCACCGATCAGACCGAGTTCCACGAGCGGGTTGCCATGGCTCTGTTCCGGCGGCTCGGCGTGTTCGTCGGCGGCCGAGCGGGCCTTGAACTTGAGCGTCACGTAGGCGAGCACCGCGGCGACCAGAACGAAGATCACGCCGGTGACCCAGAGCGTCACGTAGAACAGATCGAGCTGTGATTGCGCGACCGGTCCCTTCGTGTCGAAGGTCGACTGCGGCCCTTGGGTCCAGCCACCGAGCAGCACGGGAAGCAGCAGGGCGGGAACGACGCGGGCAAGGCGGCGAAGGAACGGGCGGGAGGAATCAGAATGACTCATGTGACAAAAGTAGGCGCTCGGCCGAGGGCAAAAGCGCAGCAGAGCGTTTCCAACGCGGGGGGCATTTCAAGCTATAAAACAGCTCGGAGTTTCTATTGCGCGCGTCTTTGCGCAATCTGCGGGCCCGGGTATTAACCCGGAGCGCGTGGGCATTAGGTTTGCTCCCATGCCGGCGGGAAAAATCGGCGCAGGTCGATTGCGGGACGGCCCGCACCCCGCTACGGTCATGCGCCATGAAAATCTCTTTTGTCACAGCGTTGGTGTTCCTCGCGCTCGGCCTGATTGGGTGCGGCAAGAATGAATCGGCAGCTCCGGCGGCCGCCGCTCCGGCAGCGTCTGCTCCGGCCCCAGTGGAGCCGCGCGTGGTCGAGATCACCGGCAATGACCAGATGCGCTTCAGCGTCGACCGGTTCGAGGTCAAGGCGGGCGAAACGCTCAAGCTCGTCTTCACCAACGTCGGCATGCTGCCCAAGCAGGCGATGGGGCACAACCTTGTGATCTTGCGCAAGGACGCGAACCCGCAGGCGTACGCCGCCGCTGCGTTGCGTGCTGTCGCGACCGATTACGTTCCGGCCGATCTCTCGGCCCAAGTCATTGCCGCGACGAAGCTGCTCGGTCCGAAGGAAAAGGATGAAGTCACGTTCACCGCCCCAAGCGAAGCCGGCGACTATCCCTTCCTCTGCACCTTCCCCGGGCATGCCGCGTTGATGAAGGGCGTCATGGTGGTCAAGTAAGCCCAAACGGTTCAATCGAACCGCGAACGGACGCGAATCCCCGCGATTCACGTCAGAGTCTTAGTAACCGTTACCGCTAAACTGCCTTTCGGTCATCGAAAGGCAGGCGAGTAGTGGTTGCGACGGGCTAGTCAGAACTTACGTTGTTGTCTGCCCAACGTGTGCCGCGCGGCGTCAGGCCGCCGGCCACCACTGGTAGAGGAACAGATAGACCAACACGCCGGTGACGCTGACATAGTACCAAATCGGGAAGGTCCAGCGGGCCCACGCCCGGTGGCGTTCGTATTGGCCCTTCAGCGCGAGCGCGAAGGTCTTGGGCACGAGGTAGGCGATGCTGATCGCTAGGATGATGTGAGAGATCAGCATGACATAATACACCGTGCGGATCGCACCCTCGCCGCCGAACGGCGTGTGCACGCCGCGCACGAGGATCTTGTGGGTCACATACCCCACGAGAAAGATCGCGGAAACGGCGCCGGCTCCCAGCATGCAGGCCCGATGAGCGTCGCGCCGGCCGCTCTTGATCATGACAAAGCCGATCGTCATCAGCACGGTGGCGATGCTGTTGAGCACAGCGTTGAGCGCGGGAATATCCTGAATCGTCATGGCGTGAGGAAAAAGCGATCGGCTACCAAGGCACCGAGTTGCAGGGGCAGCCACGCGATCGAGGCGAAAAACAAACGTCGCGCCGCCGCATCCCGTCCCTCGGCTTTCATGAACTGTACGGCCCGAAGCAGAAACCAGATGCCGAGCACGAGCGTGACGACCAGGTAGGGCACGCTGGCGTAGCCGTACACGGTGGGCAGGGCGCTCACGATGACTACGGCGATGGTGTTGACCAAAGACCAACGTGCGACTGAGCGGCCTTCGCTGTCCCGCACGGGCAGCATGGGAAACTGCACGCGGGCGTAGTCGTGACGGTAAGTCCACGCCACCGCCATGAAATGCGGAATCTGCCAAAACAAGAGGATGCCAAACAGCATCCACCCCAAGGGTCCGATCCCCGCTTCGGCCGCCGCCCAGCCGATCAGGGGAGGGAAGGCGCCGGCGACCGCGCCGATCTCCGTGCTCCAGCGCGACCATCGTTTGGACGGCGTGTAGAAGGCGAGGTAGGTGATCACCGTCAGCAGCGCGAAAAAGGCCGCCGCACCGTTCACCTTGGCGAAGAGCAGACCCAGCCCGGCCATGCACAGGCCCCAGCCCAGCACGAAGGCCGAGCCGGTGGCGACTTTGCCGGACGGAATCGGCCGGTCCGCGGTGCGTTCCATCCGCGCATCGGTTTCGCGCTCCATCCACTGGTTGATCGCGGCGACACCGCCAGCGCAGAGCGACGTGCCAATGACCATCGAGACGAACTCGACCGGATACCAGGGAGGGCGGGCCGCCCCGTAGCCGACGAGGGCGGTCATGACGGACAGGAAACTCAGCCGGGGCTTGGTGAGTTCGAGGTAGTCGGAGAAGCGGGCAGGAGAGGCGTCGGCGGCCATGGCGGAAGCGCCGACCGTCATGCGCGCTCCAACACCGCAGGGCGAGGCTGAACTCGCATCGGCATCGCGGTGGCCGCCCGGTCGATCGATCCGCGGTAGGTCCACCAGGTCAGCGTGAAGACGGAGGCGAGCAGGCAGGCGCCTACGATGACGTGGGCGGTGGTGTAGTAGGGGTTGCGCATCGTCCAGATCGCAGCTGCGCCGAGGGCAATCTGCAGCACGAGCAGGCCGGACATCACGCCGGCGGCACGCTTGAGTCCGGCCGAGGCATCGGAACGCCAGATGGCGACGGCGAGTGCGCCCAACACGATCGTGAGGACCAAGGCCATCACTCGATGGGCAAAATGGATCCCGATGCGAAAGTCCCAGGTCGACGGCACGAGCCCGCCTTCGGGCGTGAGCGGGAAGGTGGGAATGGCGAGGCCGGCGTAGTTGTGCCGCATGGTGGCCGCGATCACGAGTTGCACGAAAAGCAGGAACGTCCCCGCCAGCGCGAGGGTGCGAACACCGGCGGACGCGTTGCGGGCCGGTGCGTCGATCCACCGGCGCGACAGCCCGACGGCGATGGCGAAGAGCATGCACACGAACACCTGCGCAAGGATGCCATGCGGGATGCGCAGCATCTGACCGAGCGTCATCTCAAACCCCGGCACATTCGTGGCGTCGAGCAGCACCCGTTTTCCTCCGATCAGGCCTTGGATCACCACGATCGCCAACGCCCACCAGCCCAGCTGGCGCAGCCAGCGGCGCGGCTCGGCGCGCCACAGCCAGAATGCGAGGCCGATCGTGATCAGGCCCATCGTCGCTCCGGACAAGCGGTGGGAGTGCTCCGCAAACATGGCGAGATCCGTCAGCCAACCCTCGGGGTTGATCGACCCGTTGGACAGCGGCCAGTCCGGGAAGGCCATGCCGGCGCCGATGCTGGTGGTGAAGGCGCCAAGCGTGACGAGCACGAAGACCCAGACGCTGCCGGCGGCCGCGAACCAGGCGAGGGCCGGACGGTGCTGGAGCGGGGATGAGGAAGAGGAGGCGGCGGGCATGAGCGGGAAAACTGGCAGACAGAAGGTGAAAACCTACCGCCAGCAAACCCTTTGACAATTCTATAGGCGGAGGAATCGGTAGTGGCATGATCGCTTATACGTCCGCCCGTCGTTGGGGTGCCGCCAGCCTGCTGGCGGGGTTGGTGCTCGTGTCGGGTTGCCAGCGCGCCGAGCCGGGTGCGGGGGCGCAGGCGCCCGCGGCGGAGGGGGCCACCAAGACCTACCCGTTGACCGGCCAGATCATCAAGGTGGACCCGGAGCGGCGCACCCTGCTGGTCGATCACGACGAGATCCGCGGGTACATGCCGCGCATGGTGATGGAGTTCCAAGTCAGCGCGGGTGACCTCGCCACCGCCAAGGAGGGCCAGCGCATCCGGGCCGTGCTCGTTCCCGGCGAGGACGGTGAGTTCCGGCTCGAAAAGATCTGGACGATCGACCCGACCGCCGACGCCGCCGTTGCGGCCGCCGCCAATGCCTTGCGGCAGGACACCACCATCCGCGGCAAGCGCGCCTACCGCGAGGTGGGGGAGAACCTGCCGGACTTTGCGCTGTACGACCAGACCGGCGCGGTCGTGTCGGCCTCGCGGTTTCGCGGACGGCAGATCGTGCTCAATTTCATCTTCACGCGGTGCCCGGTGGCCACGATGTGCCCGGCCGCGACCGAGCGCATGCGGCAGTTGCAACAGCAGGCGCGGGAAGCCGGGGTGACCAATCTCGAGCTGGTTTCGATCACGCTGGATCCCGAGTACGATACGCCGGGCGTACTCAAGGAGTATGCCCTGACCCGCGGCATCGATACGTCGAACTTTTCCTTTCTCACCGGGCCGGAGAGCGCCATCAAGGACCTGCTGACCCAGTTCGGGGTGATCGCCCAGTTTGACGGCAGCATCCTCCAGCACACGCTGGCGACCTTGTTGATCAACGAAAACGGCCGCATCGTGCACCGTGCCGATGGCAGCCGCTGGAATATCGAGGAATTTGTGGAGAAGATGAAACGATGAGCACTGCCACCGCTTCCGCCGCCGGATTGAGCCCCCGTCAACGTTTCCAAGTCGTGGCCATCACCGCGGCTGCCGTGGGCCTGTACTTTTTCTTCCGCGTGCTGCCGACGGGCACCAATCTCAATCATGTCGACTTCCGGGTCGATGGCAGCAACGCGATCGAGTTCTGCGATCCGTCCAATCCGCAGTTCATCCCGGTCGTGGCGATGCGTTCGCCGGTGGCGACCAAGCTCACCGCCGAAACGCCGCCCGCGATCGGACGCGAGACGCGGTTCACGCTCCGGTTGTCCACCGCCTCGGGCAAGGCGATCGCTCCGGAGGATCTGCTCGTGATGCACACGCGTCCGCTGCACCTGCTCGTGGTCGATCCCACTTTGCAGGACTACCAGCATCTGCATCCGGAACCGGGGGCGAAACCGGGAGAATGGGTCTTCTCGGTCACGCCGCGCCTCGCCGGCGAGTATCGCGTGTTCGCCGATTTCACGCCGGCGGCGACGGGCCGCGGACTCTATGCGTCGGCGGACTTCACCGTGCCCGGTGAGGTGCCCGTGAACATGGTCATCCGCGATTGGACGGCGGAATCCGGCGGCTATCGCTTTGCCCTGCGGCCGGCCACCGAGCCGGTCCGGGCCGGACAAGTAACGGACCTGACTTTCACGGTCACGAAAATCGGCGGCGGACCGGTGCCGCTGGCGCAGGTGATGGATGCCTACGCGCACCTCGTGGCCTTTGACCGCGATCGCAGCGGCTTCGCGCACTTGCATCCGAACGAGGCGGATCTGACGCATGCGCCGGATCCGACTCAGCCGACCCTCACGTTCAAGGTCACCATTCCCAAGGCCGGTCTCTTCGTGATCTGGGCGCAGGTGAACCTGGAGGGGTCGGAGCAATTTGTGCCGTTCTGGTTCGAAGTGGTGCCCTGAGCGATGAGCGGCGTCGCCGTCGAGCCGGGAGTCACCGTGGCGGTCGAGCCCGGGTTGCAGGCGGACGAGCGGCTGGTTGACCGGGCGTGGTTGCGGATCGGCGCGGGTCTGGCAGTGGCGGCGCAGGCCATGGTGTTCAGTCTGGCGGTGAACCTCACGCCCGCAGACGGCGTCGGGTATTGGATCGTGCATGGCGGTTTGATCCTGTCGGCCTTCGCCGTGCTCGCGTTTCTTGGCCACGACCTGCTGTCGGCGGCGTGGCAGGCGCTGAAGGAAAGGCGCGTCAGCATCGATCTGCTCTTTCTCGTCACGCTGCTCGGTGCGCTCATCGGCTCGTTGGTCAGCACGTTCACGCAGACCGGGTCGGTCTACTACGAAGTTGTCGCGGTGCTGGTGGTGGTGCACACGACCGGGCGCATGCTCGGCGCCCGCAGCCGGCTTGCCGCGTTGCGCGTGGCCGACGAGACCCGCGCTCGATTCGACCGGTGCGAAGTGTTATTGCCCGACGGTCGTTTGGAGACCCGCACCCCGGCAACGGTGTTGTCCGGCGAACGCGTGATCGTGGCCCCGGGCGGTGCGATTGCGGTCGATGGCACGGTCGTCGCCGGCCGCAGTTTCGTGCAGGAAACATCCATGACGGGTGAATGGCGGCCGGTAACCCGTGGTCCCGGCGACCGGGTGTTGGCGGGCACGTATGCCATGGATGGCCGGCTCGAGATTGCGGCGGAGGGAGGCACGCGACGACTCGACGGTATTTTGGCCGCGCTCGCTGCGGCGCGCGTGGCGCCGTCGGAGTTGCAACGTCAGGCCGACCGCCTGATGGCGTGGTTCTTACCCGTCGTGGTCACGGTGAGCGCCGGGACCATGCTCGTCTGGTGGTTCTACGCGCCGTGGCACGAGGCGCTGTTTCATGCCATGGCGGTGCTGCTGGTAGCCTGTCCGTGTGCGCTCGGGCTGGCCACGCCGGTGGCGGTGTGGGGCGGACTGGCCCGCCTCGGTCAGCTCGGCGTGGTGGCCCGCACCGGAGATTTCCTGGCTGCGTTGGCGCGGTGCAACACGGTGTGTTTCGACAAGACCGGCACGCTGTCGGACGACGCACTGGTCGTGATCGGTTGGACGGAGGCGCCGGGGTGGACATCGTCGCAGGGTGAATGGCTGCGGCGCGCGGTGGCGGCGGCGGAGCGCGACTTGCCGTCGCCCGTGGCTCGGGCTCTCACCGACGGCGTTGCGGGCGAACCGGTGGCGGTTTCGACCCAGCGCATCGAGCCGGGCCTCGGTGTGGTCGCCTCGGTGCAGGACGAGGCGGGGCGTTGGCGGGAACTGCGGGTGGGGGAGCCCGGGCTGCATTCGCGGCCGGCTGAACTCCCGCCGGCTGCGGGCAAAATGATCTACGTCACGGTCGACGGCGACTTGGCGGCAGCGATCGAGTTGGGCGAACGCTGGCGCGATGGACGCGATGAGGCGCTCGCCGGTTTGCAGGCGCTCGGCCTTGCGGTGGAGGTTCTGACGGGTGATCCGTATCCACCGCGTGGATTGCCGGTGCCGGTCGCGTCGGGACTCACTCCCGCCGGAAAGGCGGAGCGCGTGCGGGCGTTGCAGGCCGCGGGACGCTCGGTGCTGTTCGTCGGCGATGGGGTCAACGATGTCGCGGCGATGAGCGAGGCCGCGGTGGCCATCGCGTTGCGCGGCGGGAGCGCCCTCTCCGGCGCGGCGGCGATGGCGGTGTTTGCCGGGACCGATCTGCGCTTCCTGCCGCAGGCCATCCGGCTGGCGCGGTCGGTGGTCGGCGGCGTGCGCGGCAACCTCGTGTTCGCCGCCAGCTACAACCTCGCCGGGATGGCGCTGGCCGCGGCCGGTCTGCTGCATCCGGTCGTCGCCGCCCTCCTGATGGTCGGGTCGAGCGCCTTGGTGGCCGTCCGGGCGTTGCGTAGCTCCGCGCGGGTGCCTTAGATCCCGCCGCCAAGGGATCATCGTCGCAGACGCCTCACGTTTCCATGCCGCCGCTCGCGCTCTCCACCTGTTGGTGTTCCGACCGTCATACGGACGGATACGCCATGCTGCGCGAGATGGCCGATCTGGGTTTTGCGACGGTGGAATTGAGTCACGGCATTCGCCTGACCCTTGTGCCCGGGATCCTGAAGGCGGTCGGCGAGGGATGGGTGCGCGTGACCTCGACCCACAATTTCTGTCCGCTACCCACGGGCATTACCCGCGCTGCTCCCAACCTGTATCAACCGTCCGGGCCGACCGAAGCCGAGCGGGAAATGTGGGTGCGCCAGACCGAACGGTCGATCGACTTTGCTGCGGAGGTCGGCGCGCGTGCGCTCGTCGTGCACCTCGGCAGCGTTGGCTACCGTTGGTTTCACCCGGGGCGCCGGCTGCGGGCGTGGCGGGACCGCCATCCGGGGCGCATCCCGGCGGAGGATGCGGGCTACCGCCGGCGTTTGGCGCGGGCGGAAGTGCGGCGGCGACGGAACGAACCCGAGTGGAGGTCCCGGATGGTAGCGTCGGTGCTCCGGGTGGCGGAACGCGCCCGGTCACGCGGGATCGTGCTGGGTTTCGAGAATCGCGAACGGTGGGAGGAACTGCCGCGCGACGACGACTTTGCGGCGTTGTTCGCCGAGCTGCCGGCGGGCTTTCCGGCCGGCAGCTGGTTCGACTGCGGTCACGCCCAGATCAAACAGGACTTCGGCCTGATGGAGCCGGAAGCCTGGCTTCGTCAGGAAGCCGGACGACTGATCGGGTTTCACCTCCACGATGTGGATGATCAGGGACGCGACCACCGGGCCGTTGGGCTGGGGCGCGTGGACTTTGCCCGGATCGCCCCTTACGTGCGGCCGGAGTCCACCGTGGTGCTTGAACTCGGTCCAGACGTTGCCGCTTCGGACGTGGTCGCCTCGCGGGAACGCCTGCAGGCGTTTGGCATCGGGTAAGTCCGGATGCTCAGGCCGGCGTCGCCATCACTTCGGCGACCGCCCCCAGCAATTCGTCGCCCGTGAAGGGCTTGGAAAGCGTCTTGGCCGCCCCGAGACGACGGGCGATGGCGAGATAGTCTTCGGCGTTCACCCGGCCACCGCCCGACATGGCGATGATCCTGATCCCCGGATGTTTGCGGCGCAGTTCCATGATGACCTGCACGCCTTCCTTGTCCGGCATGATCAAGTCGGTGATCACGAGGTCGAAGCGGTGGCTGTCGACCCGGTTCATTGCCTCGATCCCGTTCGTGGCCGGCGTCACATCATGGCCAGCCCGACGGAGGTATTCGGTCTGAATCTCCAGGAAGGCGATATTGTCGTCCACCACGAGGATGTTGGCCATGGTTGTACGGAGCTAGAGCTGGCAAGCACGCGGGTAAGGCGGGCTGAACCGTCATTCGGTTGAAGGTGAAGGCAGGAGGTAAAAGGATTTTTCGCGATCCGGCTACATCATTTAAATGTAAACGCGCAAACGGCACCACCCTAGGGTGCCGCCGGCCAGACTCGAAGCGCTGCGGTCAGGCTGCGCGGGGCACTTTCGCAAGCGCTTCGCGCAACGCCTCGACGCGCACCGGCTTGGTGAGGAAGTCGTCGCAGCCTGCGGCCAGGGCGCGTTCGCGTTCGCCGGCCATCGCGTGCGCGGTCAGCGCAATGATGTACTGACGCGGCCGTTCCGCGGCGACGGTGTGCGTGCGCAGCTGCTTGACCGCCTCGAAACCGTCCATCCGGGGCATCTCGATGTCCATCAGTACGACATCGGCCGGGGCCTCGAGCCAGCGGGCCAGCCCGGCTTCACCGTCCTCGGCAAGGCGCACGCGGTGGCCCTCCTTTTCCAACAAGGCGCGAATCACGCGTTGGTTCACGAGATTGTCCTCAAACACGAGGACGTCGAGCGGGCGCAGCGCTTCGGTCGTCCGTGGCGGAGGTTGGGGGGCCGGGCCGGTGTCCGGCAGGGCCTGCAGGGTGGCGGTGAAGACCGAACCGCGGCCGGGAGTGCTTTCGGCTGATAGCGAACCGCCGAGCAATTCACACAGGCTGCGGGTGATCGTGAGTCCGAGGCCGGTGCCGCCAAACCGGCGCGTGGTGGACGTGTCGGCCTGGGCAAAGGGTTCAAAGATGCGTTGGATCGCCTCCGGCGAGATGCCAATGCCCGTGTCCCGCACGCTCAGCCGGAGCCGCGGTCCGGCCGGGCGTGGTTCGTGCGCAAGGTGGACCACCACCTCGCCGGCCGGCGTGAACTTGAGCGCATTGCCGATGAGGTTGACGAGGATCTGACCGATGCGGACCGGATCGCTGACCACGTGGGTGGGAAAGTCCGGGGCCACTTCGCAGGAGAGGCGCAGTCCTTTGGCTTCGGCCTGCGCGGCCAGCAGGCGGCAGCTTCCAGCCGCGATCTCCGCGACGTTGCAGCGCACCCGCTCCACCTCGAGCCGTCCGGCTACGATCTTTGAGTAGTCGAGCACGTCGTTGAGGATCACGAGCAGGCTGCGTCCGCTCTGGTCGATCATCTCGACCTGTTCCCGTTGCTCGTCGGAAAGGGGGGACTGGGCGAGCAGCTGGGCAAACCCGAGCATGCCGTTGAGGGGCGTGCGCACCTCGTGGCTCATCATGGCGAGGAAGCGGCTCTGGGCGGCTTCGGCCGCCTCGGCCGACTCCTTGGCGAGCCGCAACTGCACCTCGATGCGTTTGCGCGCGGTCAGGTCGGTGAGCGAGAGGATCCGGCCGCGGGCAAAGCCGCCCGGCCCGGAATCGACGGGCAGCGCGGCGGCCTCGAAGACGGAGCCGTCCCGCATGATCTCGCGTCGCTCGCCGGGGCGGGCCTCGGCGACGAAGCGCGCCACGGCTGGCCATGCGTTGAGCACGTCGCCGGCGGACCGGCCGATCACGCGGGCCGGGGGCTGGCCGATGGCCTGGGCGGCGGCGCGGTTGAGGTCGATCAGTTCGCCCCGCGCATCGAAGATGAACAGCTGCTGGTCGAGCTGTTCAATCACCGCCGCGCGGGCTACGGGAGCGAGATTGGCAAGGCGGCCGCCGAGCAGCGCCACCGCGATCATGCCACTGGTCAGGGGCAGGATGATGGGGGCATAATTCAGCCCGGGCGTGGGCGAGAGGTTGAACTCGTAAAGCACGTCGGCGACAATCCCCAGCAGCGAGCCGAGCACGAAGACGATCTGCCAGCGGCGCTCCCTCGCGCCGTGCAGCCGGGCGCGAAAGACGAAGTAGAGGGCGGCCGCGCCGGCGGCGTAGTTGTAGAAATTATACACATGGGTCCACGGCCCGGAAATGTTGCGCAGGACCGCGATCGGACCGTGCTCCTCGACATAGAACGAGTGGTAGGCGAGCGGGGCGAGGCCGGGCACCCACGCCACCAGCACGGTGATGACCGGGATGACGAGGGCGGCGCCGAGCGCCCAGCCGCGCAACGCCGGCCGGCCGACGGCGAAGCGGTAGGCGGTTTCGAACCAAGCCACCGCGTAGAAGGGCAGGAAGGTGGAACGCAGCTTGAGCAGCAGGAACTTCTCTTCGAGGGACGTGCTGGCGAGATCGAGCGCGTAGTTGGCGGCCCAAAGCGCGTTAAGGACGAGAACGAGACTGAAGGGCCCGGCGGTCGGTGCGGTGCGCAGGCGGGCGCGCACAAAGAGCAGCAGGACAACCTCGGCCACCGCCGAGAGCAGAAGGAGAAAGAGATGCCAGGACACAGGTGCTTCGGCAGGCTCGCAAGGCCGGACCGGTTCCGCAAGGCCTTCGCGTGGCGGGAACGCAAAACCGTTCGGCGGCCCTCAGGGGCAGGCGGCAAGCAGGCGGTCGATCTCGTCCGCCATGGCCTTCCGGCGTGCCACCGGCAGGTCGGCGACCGACCAGCCCTGCTTGGCCAGATCAGCCAGTTCCGCCCGGCTGAAACCCGCCTCGCGCGCGAGCGCGAGGTACTCGCCGCTGAGGGAATTGCCGAAGACGAGCGGATCGTCGGTGCTGATCGTGCACCGCACCCCGGCGGCGCGCAGGGCGCGCAACGGATGGGCGGCGAGGGAGGGAACGACTTGGAGGCCGACGTTGCTCAGCGGGCAGACGTCGAAGGTGACGTCGCGTTCGCGCGCGAGGGCGACCACGGCGGGATCCTCGATCGCGCGCACGCCATGCTGCACCCGCGTCACGCCGAGCTCCTCGATCGCCTCGCGCACCCGGGCCGCGCCGTCGAATTCGCCCGCGTGGCATTTGGTGATCTTGCCTGCGGCCCGGATGCGGTGCCAGATCTTCGCGGTCCAGGGCTGGGTCGGCACGGCTTCGTAGCCGTGCAGATCGACCCCGGCGAGGTCCGCCCAGGTGTCGAGCCGGTCAATGACCGCGCGCATCGGGCCCTCGTAATCCGTGCGGAGCATGCCGGCGAAGATGCGCACCTCGAGACCGGGCGGCACGGCGGCCCGGATGGCGGCGATGATCTCCGGACCGGGCACTTGGATGAAGCCTGTGACGGGCAGGTGGAAACTGGTCTCCACGTACCGGACGTTCTCCACCACGTGACGGGCAAAGATGACGCGCGCCGCCTCATAGTATCGCTCCGCGGTGGTGAACCACGGGAGCGCATGGCCGAGCAGCACGCGGTCGAAGTCTGGGAACGTGGCGAAGCGGTGCTGCGGCGACCGGAAATCCGGGTCGGCCGGAAATCGGACCGGATCCCAGGCGTGCAGCAAGTCGTAGGGCAGGGCACCTTCGAGGTGAACGTGGGTTTCCGTCTTTGGCAGCGCCTGGACGAACGCGGCGAGGCGGGCCTCCGGCGAGGACATAGTCAGGTGCCGAGCAGGTACTCGGGGTTGAGCTTCTGGAGCGACTTCGGCACGAAAAGCCCGTCCTTGCGGATCAGTTTGCCGTCGAACCAGACCTCGCCGCCACCGTATTCCGGGCGCTGGATGCTGACCATGTCCCAGTGCACCTGGGATTTGTTGCCATTGCCCACGCCCTCGTAGGCTTGGCCGGGCGTGAAGTGGAATGAGCCGGCGATCTTTTCGTCGAAGAGGATGTCGCGCATCGGCTCAAGGATGTGCGGATTGAAGCCCAGGGCGAATTCGCCGATGAAGCGCGCCCCCGGATCGCTGTCGAGCACGGCATTGAGGCGCTTGGTCATCGCCGGCGTGGCGGCCGCGGCCTGAACGATGCGGCCCTGTTTGAACTCGAGGCGGATCTGGTCGAACGAGGTACCCAGGTAGACGGTCGGGGCGTTGTATTGGATGTAGCCTTCGACGCTGTCCTTGACCGGACATGAGAACACTTCGCCATCGGGAATGTTGCGTTGTCCACCGCACTCGCGCGCCCCGATGCCCTTGATCGAGAAGGTAAGATCCGTGCCCGGTCCCTTGATGTGCACGCGGTCCGTTTTCTCCATCAGGGTTTTCAGGGCCTTCATGCCCGGAATCATGCGGGCGTAGTCGAGGGTGCAGACCCGGAAATAAAAGTCCTCGAACTTTTCCGTGCTCATGGCCGCCTGCTGCGCCATCGAGGCCGTCGGCCAGCGCAACACGACCCACTTCGTCGAGTTCACGCGGTAGTCGAGCACCGGCTTCATCAGGCGGGAGACCAACTGCACGCGGTCGGCGGGGATGTCCGACGTTTCGAAGATGTTCTCCGAGCCGCGCAGGGCGATGTAGGCATCCATCTTCTGCATGCGCTTGAGCTCCACCTCGGCGTGCGGGGCGTACTGCGCCTCGTCGGCCCCGAGCATGAGCTCGCGCGAAATCCGGGCGCGGTTGAGGTTCACGTAGGGATGGGCGCCGCGTTCGCGCGCCGCGCGGATCAGGGCAATGACCATTGCATCCGGCACATCGAAGGCGTCGATCAGCACCCGCTCGCCCGGTTTGAGCGCGGTCGAGAAGCCCGTCAGTCCCTTGGCCAGCGTGTGATAGCGCGGATCGATGATCATAGGAGCCGGAACTAACGTCGGAACGGGGCGGGCCCGCAAGCGAAAGTGGGCAATCCCGGCGCGAACCAACGGTTGCCATGCGGGTCGAAGGCGCTATCCGTTTGACCTATGAACCGATGGATTGCCGCCCCTCTCGTTGTCCTGAGTTTCGGTTTGCTCGCCAGTTGCACGGTCGTGCCTGAAACCGGCCGGCGGCAGCTCATGCTCGTCTCGTCCTCGGAGGAGGCACGCATGGGCCTCACCGCCTTTGAACAGATCAAGAAGGAGGAAAAGCTCTCCCAGGACGTCGAGGCCAACGCCCAGGTGCAGCGGGTCGGACGCCGCATTGCCGCCTCAGTCGGTCGCGACCTGCCGAATGCCGAGTGGGAGTTCGTGGTCTTCGAATCGAACGACCTCAACGCCTTCGCCCTCCCGGGCGGAAAGGTGGGCATCTACACCGGGTTGCTCAAGCTGGTCGAGTCCGACGATGAACTCGCCACGGTGATGGGCCATGAGATCGCGCACGTCACCTCGCGTCACGGGGCGGAGCGGGCCTCGCAACAGTACGCCGTTGCCGGGGTCGGTCTCGCGGCCGCTGTGGCGATGGAGGCGAAGGACGTCGATCCCGCCAAGCGCAACGCCATCCTCGCCGCCTACGGCGCCGGCAGCACCGTCGGGGTGATGCTGCCCTATTCCCGTTTGCACGAGACCGAGGCCGACACCATCGGGCTGCGCTTTGCCGCCGGCGCCGGTTACGACCCGCGCGCGGCCGCCGCGTTCTGGCGAAAGATGGTGGCGGCCAACAAGGGCCGAGCCAAGCCGCCCGAGTTCCTCTCGAGCCACCCGGCCGAAGAGACCCGGATCAAGAATCTCGAACAGCTCGCCCCCAAGTACCTGCCGGTCTACGAAGCGGCCAAGGCGCGGATCGCCCGGGAACGCGAGCAGCGCTGAGGTTTTCGCACCGTGACACCGGCATTCCTGCCGGTGGGGTTGGGAATCGGTCGAAGGTTGCGGGCCTACTGCCGAGGGCGGCGTCGCGATCCAATCCCACCGGCAGGAATGCCTGTGTCACGTACGCGGCGTCCCCGACGCGCTTGAAGTCCCGGCGATTTTCGTTCCCAAATCGCGGGCATGCTTCAGTCCCTGCGCATCCGTAACCTCGCGTTGCTGGAGGAGGTCTCGCTCGACTTTGAGCGTGGCTTCACCGTCGTCACGGGCGAGACGGGTGCGGGCAAAAGCATTCTGCTCGGCGCGCTCAGCCTGCTCGCCGGCGAACGGGCGGACAAGACGATCATCCGTCAGGGAGCGGCGGCCTGCGAGGTGGAGGCGGCACTGCATTTTCCGGACAGCAAGGCGATCGATGGAGTGCTGGCCGAACTCGACCTTCCCGCCTGCGAGGACGGACTGCTCATTCTCAAGCGCAGCGTGCCGCGGGACAAGGCGCCCCGCATCACGGTCAATGGCGGTCTTGCCACGCTGGCCGCACTGCAGCGGTTAGGCGAGTGCTGGATCGACTTCCACGGTCCCAGTGAACCGCGCCGCCTGCTCAAGGAAGCCTGCCAACTCGAGTTGCTCGACCTGCACGGTCGCACGGGCGAGGCCCTGGCCGCCTACCAGTCCGCCTACCGCACGTGGCGCGACCTGCGGGCGGAGCAGGACCGGATCGCCCGCGAGACCCGGCTCGCTCCCGACCAGGTCACGTTCCTTGAGAACCAGCTGCGCCGGCTGGAAGCGCTCGACCTGAGTGCGGAGGCAATTGAGGCCTTGGAACGCGATTTCCAGCGCTTGAGCAAGGCGCAGGAGTTGCAGGAGCTGGCGGCGCTGCTGGCCCAGGGGCTGGCCGGCGAGGAAGGCGCTACCGCCCGGGTAGCTGGGCTGGTCCGGACCGGCCGGCAACTCGAGCAGCTCGATCCCGCCAGTCGTGCGCTCGCGGACCGGCTCGAAGCAGCCAGCATCGAACTGGCCGATCTTGGTGCCGAGTTCGAATCGCTGGCCGGCGCCTACACCTTCGATCCCGAACAAGCCCAGCACCTCCACGAGAGCATGAACACCTGGCTGGAGGCGAAACGACGCCACGGTCCGGATCTCGACGCGGTGGTGCGTGCGCGGGACGCCCTGCGGGAGCGTCTCGCCGTGCAAGGCGACCTGGAAGGCACACTGGCACGGCTCGAGGGAAAGATCAGCGCAGCCTTGCGCGACGTCCGTACCCGGGCCTCGTCCCTGCGCGCGTTGCGCGAGAAGGCGGCCAAGGACCTCGCCAAGACCGCAGCCAAGGGCATCGTGGAACTGGGTTTCAAGAAGGCGGACTTTCAGGTGCG
The DNA here is from genome assembly GCA_964476565.1 of uncultured Opitutus sp. GTDB lineage: Bacteria > Verrucomicrobiota > Verrucomicrobiia > Opitutales > Opitutaceae > CAMAXB01. The sequence continues at coordinate 18,793 of CAYZBG010000046.1, read as the reverse complement.
CATCACCACGCTGGCCGAGCCGGGACCGATGGGTGATTCCGGAGTGGAATTTCTGTTTTCGCCCAACGTGGGCGAGGCGCCGTTGCCGCTGAGCCGGATCGCCTCCAGCGGCGAGCTCGCCCGCGTGATGCTCGCGCTCAAGACTGTGCTGGCCGACCTCGACGAGGTGCCGGTGCTGGTGTTCGACGAGGTCGACGCCAACGTCGGGGGCGAGATCGGACGCGTGGTGGGTGAGAAGATGGCCGGCATCGCGCGTCATCATCAGGTGCTCTGCGTGACCCATTTGCCCCAGGTGGCGGCGCAAGGCAGCAGTCACCTCGTGGTCACGAAAGATCAGTCGAAGGAACGTGCGATCGTTTCGATCTCGCCCATTCAAGACGACCGCAAGGCGCGGATCAGCGAGCTGGCCCGCATGCTGGGCGACCGCAACGCCAAGAGCGCCCTGGCGCACGCGGCGGAGCTACTGAAGACGTAGCGGCGGGCGTGTCGTCCGCCTTAGACGACGCTGGGATGACGCCTGGCACGCGACCGACCCGGTCGCAGCGACACCCCGCTTGCGCTGCGCGTAAACCCGAGTTCCTTCGCCAGTCGTGGCCACACCGCCGACCCTTCTTTGGTTCCGCTCCGACCTGCGCTTGCAGGATAATCCCGCGTTGGCGGCTGCGCTTGGCCAGGGTGGACCGGTCATTCCGGTGTATGTGCACGACGAGGCCGGCGAGGGCGACTGGAAGCCTGGTGGGGCCTCGCGTTGGTGGTTGCATCATTCACTGACGGCGCTCGACACGGCCTTGCAGGCACGCGGTTCGCGGCTCGTGGTGGTGCGAGGCGAGGCAGCGGCGGTTTTGACCAAGCTGGCCGCCTCAACCGGTGCGACTGCGGTGTATTGGAATCGCCGGTACGAACCCGCGGTCATCGCGCGTGACACCGCACTCAAAGCCACCTTGGTGTCAGCGGGATTGCAGGCGAAGAGCTTCAACGGCGCCCTGCTTTTTGAGCCGCATACGATTGCCAACAAACAGGGACGGCCCTTTCAGGTCTTTACCCCGTATTGGCGGCATTGTCTGACGTTGCCGGTGGCGGAACCAGTGACCGTGCCCAAGGGAAAGATCCCTGCGCCGGCAAGCTGGCCAAAATCCCTGCCGATCGCGGACCTTGCGCTGTTGCCGACCATTCCCTGGGACAAAGGCTTTTCGTCGATGTGGACGCCGGGCGAAGCGGGGGCGCAACGACAGCTCGACCGCTTCGTGGCGGAGGCGGTGAACGCCTACGACGACGAGCGCAACCGCCCGGACCGGACAGGCACGTCCCGCCTGTCGCCTCATCTGCACTTCGGCGAGATCAGCCCGCGTCAGGTGTGGGCGGCGGTGAAGGCGCTCGGCAAGGAGCGCGGGGTCTTCCCCCCGAGCAACGGCGCCCGCGTGTTCCTCAGCGAAATCGGCTGGCGGGAATTCGCCCACCACTTGTTGTTCCATTTTCCGGATACACCGGTGCGTCCGCTGCGTCGCGAATTCGAGGCCTTCCCGTGGGCGGAGGATCCGCGCGGTGCCCTGCTGCGTGCCTGGCAGCGCGGCCGGACCGGTTATCCGATCGTCGATGCGGGCATGCGCGAGCTGTGGACGACAGGCTGGATGCACAACCGCGTGCGCATGATCGTGGCGTCGTTTCTCGTGAAACACCTGCGTCTGCCTTGGAACGCCGGCGCGGCCTGGTTCTGGGACACCCTTGTCGATGCCGACCTCGCGGCGAACACTCTCGGCTGGCAGTGGAGCGCGGGCTGCGGTGCGGACGCCGCCCCGTACTTCCGCATTTTTGCGCCGGTGCTGCAGGGCGAGAAGTTTGATCCGGACGGCGCCTACGTGCGCCGCTGGGTGCCCGAGCTGGCGAAGGTGCCGGACAAGTTCCTGCATGCGCCCTGGACGGCGCCGGCCAACGTGCTGGAGTGGGCGGGTGTTGACCTGGGTCGCACCTACCCGGCTCCGATCGTCGACCACGGCGAAGCGCGGGCGGCCGCCTTGGCCGCTTTCAAGAAACTGCGCGGTGGTGCGGCGGCGATCGGAGCGGACTGACCCATGCGCTCGCTCGTTTTGGTCCTCGGAGATCAGCTCGACTCCGCCTCATCTGCCTTCGACGGGTTCGATGCGAAGCAGGACGCGGTGTGGATGGCCGAGGTGGCGGAGGAGTCGACCCTCGTGTGGTCGTCCAAACCGAGGATTGCGATGTTCCTCGCCGCCATGCGGCATTTCCGCACGGCCTCCGAGCAGGCTGGCAGGAAGGTGCATTACACCGCCCTGGACGACCGGGGCAACACGGGCACCTTGCGGAGCGAACTCATTCGCGCCGTGCGCCGCCTCAAGCCGAAGTCACTCGTCATCACCGAACCGGGCGACTTCCGGGTTGCGTCAGCCCTCGAGTCGGCGGCCGAGGAACTCGGCATACCGCTCGACGTGCGCACCGACCGGCACTTCTTCGCGACCCGCGACGATTTCCGCCAGCATGCGCTAGGGCGGAAGCAGCTGCGGCAGGAATTCTATTACCGCGAACTGCGTCGGCGCCACCGCGTGCTGGTGGACGAAGAGGGCGAGCCCGAGGGCGGTCAGTGGAACTTCGATCACGACAACCGTGGCGCCTTCGGCAAGGGCGGGCCCGGTAAGGTGCCGCCGCCAGTCCGTTTTGTCCCCGACGCCCTGACGCGCGACGTGCTCGCGTTGGTGGAAAAGCGTTTCGCGAAACATCCCGGCGATCTGTCGGCGTTCGACTGGCCGGTGACGCCCGCGGAGGCACGCCATGCACTCGATGATTTCGTTGCCCACCGGCTGGCGGATTTCGGTCTCTATCAGGACGCGATGTGGACGGAGCAGCCGTGGCTGTATCACTCCCGGTTGTCCGCCGCGATGAACCTCAAGCTGTTGAATCCGCGGGAGGTCGTGGCTGCTGCGGAGCAGGCCTGGCGCGAGAAGCGAGTGCCGCTGGCCAGCGCCGAAGGGTTCATCCGCCAGATCCTCGGCTGGCGGGAGTACGTCCGCGGCGTCTACTGGCACTTCATGCCCGGTTACCTCGAGCGCAATGCCTTGAAGGCGCACGAACCGCTGCCGGCGTTTTATTGGGACGGGCGGACTGACATGGCCTGCCTGCGCGACAGCCTGGGACAGACCTTGCGGTACGGTTATGCCCATCACATCCAACGCCTCATGGTGACCGGCTTGTACGCGTTGATGCTCGGCGTGGATCCGAAACACGTGCATGCTTGGTACCTCGCGGTCTACGTTGATGCCGTCGAGTGGGTGGAGCTGCCCAACACGCTCGGCATGTCGCAGTACGCCGACGGCGGTGTGATGGCGTCGAAGCCGTATGTCGCGACGGGCAAGTACATCCAGCGCATGAGCAACTACTGCTCGGGCTGCCGCTTCGATCCGACCAAGGCGGTCGGCGACAAGGCGTGCCCGTTCACCACGCTCTACTGGGACTTTCTGCAGCGCCACGAGAAGGTGCTCGCGGCCAACCAGCGCATGGCGCTGCAGGTCAAGAACGTCGCCCGTCTCACGCCCACGGAGCGCGCGGCGATCCAGGCCCAGGCCACGGCCCTGCGCCAGCGGGGCGGCCAGCCTGCCCCGGCGGCGGCGGGGCAAGAACTTGCGCTGCGGGATGGCGCCGGAGACGCGTTTGCCTAACGTGCGCTGCGCGGGGGAAGACCGACGCGGTTTTCCCTCCGGCGAGTCCCTCCTTTATTGTGAAGATCGAAACCTTTGTTCGTTCCGTTCGTATCGCCCGTCCTGCCGACGAGGTGTTTGCGTGGCATGAGCGTCCCGGGGCGTTTGCGCGTCTGCAGCCGCCGTGGGAGCGGGTCGAGGTGCTCGGGCAACACGGCGGCATTCGGGACGGCGCCCGCGTCACCCTGCGCACGCGAGCCGGTCCGCTGTGGACGACCTGGGAAGTCGAGCATCGCGACTACCGCCCGGGCGTGAGTTTTCGCGACGTGCAGATCCGGGGACCGTTTGCGCGGTGGGAGCACGTGCATCGGGTCGAACCGCTCGGTCCCGGCCAGTGCCGCTTGCACGATGAGATTTCGTACGCGCTGCCGCTCGGGCCGCTGGGCCGCATCGGAGCCGGTTACGTGCGGGCCAAGCTGGACCGCATGTTTGCCTATCGGCACGCGCTGACCAAGGCCGACCTTGAACACGCGGCGCTTCTGCCGCCCTCGGGCCCGTTGCGGGTGTTGATCACCGGAGCCAGCGGGCTGGTCGGACGGGCTTTGGTGCCCCTGCTCACGACCCAAGGCCACACTGTGGTGCGGCTGGTGCGCGGCGTGCCCCGCGGTCCGGATGAGTTGCCGTGGAATCCGGCGGCCGGCACGCTGGACCTCGCTGCTGCGGGCAAGCTCGACGCGGTCGTGCACCTCGCGGGTGCGGGCATTGCCGACCGGCGTTGGAGCGAGGCGCGCAAGGCGGAGCTGCGCAGCAGCCGGGTCGATGGCACCCGCACCCTCGCCCTGGCGCTCGCGGCCCTGCCGGCGGACCGGAGGCCCAAGGTCCTCGTGAGCGCATCGGCCGTCGGCTACTACGGCGACACGCGGACGGCCGTGGCGGACGAACATTCGCCGTTGGGCGGCGGTTTCTTGGCCGACATTTGCCAGGCGTGGGAAGAGGCGGCGCAGCCGGCGCAGGCGGCCGGCATTCGCACCGTCCTGCTCCGCACCGGGGTGGTGCTGACGCCGGCCGGCGGTGCGCTGGCGAAGATGCTGCCGGCCTTCCGCGCCGGTGGCGGAGGCGTGTTGGGCAACGGGCGGCAGGGCATGAGCTGGATCTCCCTGGACGACCTGATCGGCGTGATCTCGCGCGCGTTGACCGACGACCGCTGCGTCGGTCCGCTGAATGCGGTGGCCCCGGAGCCGTGCACCAATGCTGACTTCACTCGCACCCTTGGCCGCGTGCTGCGCCGGCCGGCGATTGTGCCGGTGCCGGCCTTCGCGTTGCGCCTGCTTTTCGGTCAGATGGCCGACGAAACGCTCCTGGCCGATAGCCGGGTCCGTCCGGCACGGCTCAATGCCCTCGGCCATCGCTTCCGCCACGCGCGCCTCGAGGAGGCGCTGCGGTATGTGCTCGGTCGCGAGGAAGCCCGGCCCCCCTCATGAAGCATCCCACTGTCGTGGTTGGCGCCGGTCTGTCCGGCTTGATTGTCGCCCGCGCCCTCGCGGCCCGGGGCGAGGCGGTCGTCGTGTTCGAAAAGAGTCGCGGCGTTGGCGGCCGCCTGGCGACGAAGCGCGTCGGCCAGGCCGTGTTCGACCAGGGGGCGCAATTCTTCACCGTGCGCGACCCGGAGTTTCGGGCGCTGGTGGACGAGTGGCAATCGGGTGGGGTGGTTGCACCCTGGCCGGGCAATACCCACGGTCGGTTCATCGGGCGGCCGAGCATGACCGCGGTGCCGAAGGCGTTGTCGGCCGGCCTCGATATCCGGCGCGAACACAAGGTGGCCCGGCTCAGCCGCGACCAGGCGGGCGCGTGGGAGATCGAAGTTGACGGTCAGGGCATGGTGTCGGCGGACCGCGTCATTCTCAGCGCGCCGGTACCCCAGTCGCTCGCGCTCCTTGCGGCCGGCTCGATCGCGCTGCCGGAGCAGGTTGCCGCGGCGCTGCAGGCCGTCGACTACCATCCCTGCCTGGCATTGCTCGTTGTACTCGACGGTCCCAGCCAGGTGCCGGAAGAAGGCGTGGCCTTCAAGGAGGGTGCGCTGCGCTGGATAGCAGACAACGTTCGCAAAGGCGTGTCGTCCGGCGTGCCGGCGGCCGTCACCTTGCACGCCGCGCCGGAGTTTGCCCGCGCCTGTTACAGCCTCGACGAGGCCGAAATCGCTGCACGTCTTCTGCCCGCGGCCGCTCCCTGGCTGGGCGAGGCGAAGGTGGTGTCGACCACCTTGCACCGGTGGAAGTTCAGCGAGCCGCGGGGAACCTATCCGGAGGCCTGCCTCTGGTTGCCCGACCTGCGGCTCGGGTTCTGCGGCGATGGCTTTGGCGGCCCTCGCGTCGAAGGCGCGGCGGTGTCGGGCTTCGCCCTGGCCCGGCGGCTGGCCGGCTGAGGCCGCACTTGCCTCGGTTCCGGCGCTCCGCCTAGATGCGCGTTCCCTCCATGGAGACCGTTGTCTATCCAAACGTCCTCGCAACCATCGGGCGCACGCCGCTCATCAAGCTGAACCGGCTCGTCGCCGGGCTGCCGGCGACCGTGCTGCTCAAGGCGGAGTTTTTCAATCCGCTCGGCAGCGTGAAGGACCGGATCGGCATGGCTATGATCGAGGCCGCGGAGAAGGCCGGGCGGATCAAACCCGGCACGGTGGTGATTGAGCCGACCTCGGGCAACACCGGCATCGCGCTCGCCTTCGTGTGTGCGGCGCGTGGATACAAATTGATGCTGACCATGCCGGAGACGATGTCGCTCGAGCGGCGCGTGCTCCTGCGCATGCTCGGTGCGGAGATTGTGCTCACCCCCGGCGCCGAGGGCATGCCCGGGGCGATCAAGAAGGCGGCGGATCTGCTGTCGCTGCACGGCGACCGCGGCTTCATGCCGCAGCAGTTTGAGAACCCGGCGAACCCGGAGGTGCACCGCCGTACCACGGCAGAGGAGATTTGGACGGCGACCGAAGGACGGATCGACGTGTTTGTCGCCGGCGTGGGCACGGGCGGGACGATCACCGGCGTGTCGGAAGTGATCAAGGCCCGACGGGCGCTGCACAGCGTCGCGGTCGAGCCGGCGGCGTCGCCGGTCCTGGCCGGGGGCAAGCCGGGCCGGCATCGCATCCAGGGCATCGGCGCCGGATTTGTGCCGCGCAATCTCAACACCGCCATCCTCGACGAGATCGTGGCCGTGTCTGACGAGGACGCGATGGAGACCGCCCGGCAGCTCGCCACGGTCGAAGGCATCCTCGGCGGCATTTCGACCGGTGCCAACGTGTGGGCGGCGATCCAGCTGGCGAAGCGCCCGGAGTTTGCCGGCAAGACGATCGTGACCGTCGGCTGCAGCTTCGGCGAACGCTACATCTCGACGCCGCTCGCCGAGAAAGCCCGGCAGGAAGTGTCGGTGTAGGTGCGGTTCCTACGGAGCGGCGGCACTCCTGCCGCCGGGTTAGAATCGAGGATCCTATCCAGCGCGAAACGCAGCGGCCGATACGGCCGCGACTCCATCGAACTGAGGCACGGCGGCAGGAGTGCCGCCGCTCCCGCTCCCCCTTAGCGTATAAGCAAAAAGGCCCGCGGAACCGAAGTTCCACGGGCCAAATTTGGGGGTCGGAGTTCGCCACGCTCTCTTTCCCACGTATCTGCGTTGGGCGCTCTCGCTTTCGCGGGCCGCAGATTCCCCGACGCCACTCCGCACGGCATGCGCGGGTTTCAGTCTCATGGCGGGACCGCTCCGACCATTGCCGGTTGGAGTCTGTCGAGTGAGGCCTCTTCGCCCGGTTCGGTCGCTCTCTGCCGAGAGCGGCGCGCCGGACAGGGTACTGACGCACCTGCAATGAATGTGCGTCGGTACCGTTACCACGGGGACGGCTCCGGCTTTTGGCCGGACGTTGGCCCCGTGCTACGGGTCTGACCTCTTACCTCTCAGGCTGCGCTTGTCTTGCAGTCGGGTGACGCGGTTTTTCACGCCGCCCGTCCAGGAACGTTTACGAGCTTTGCCAGACTCGCTCGCTCCCCGCGTCGCCGGCCTCGTTGCGCGCCCAGCCTTTGAGGGGCCGGGCCTTTTGGCGGGGTTGACCCGCCGGAAGCCGTCATCGCGTGCTGGTGCTTGTTGTCGCAGCCATGACCCTCTGGGTCACAACAATCAGTGCGGAGGTCGAAACGGCCTCCGGACCTGACTCGGCTTGCACACGGTTTCTGATCGTGGCTCGCCTCGCAGCTCCTGATTTCGTGATACTGGACCGGACACGACTCCGGCCAGAGGAGCTGGTGATATCTGCCTCCTGCGGCGATTGCTCGCCGACGGGAGGGGGCGGCCGAACCAGCTTCAGCCGTCCTTTCCCCGGTTGCCCGGGATTATCCCAACCCTCGCTTTCGCCGGTGTTTTCAGACCGTCGCGCGCTTGGTTGTTCTATCAAGGAACGAGGAAAAACATGCGCCGATCCGTGATGAAAGTCACGTTTTTGTTCTACACAACTTATTCACCATCAGGGGTATGGTGAATAACCGGTGAACAACTTTTCACGGTGGCCGCGGTGCGGGTCAGATGGAACGGGCGCGGCCACCCGTTTCATCGGTGGCGGGGGCCGAAGCGCCCTTCTCAAGTTCCTCGCGCAGCGCCGTGGCCTCCTTGAGGCCGAGGCCCTCGGCCTGCTCGGCGAGCCGCAGGGCGTCCGCGCGCGAAGGTGCGCCTGGCACGCCCTTGTAGGTGGCGGCGGCAAGGAAGTAGAGCGCCTTGGCGTATCCGCGATCGGCGGAGCGGCGCATGTACTCGAACGCTCGTGATTGATCTTTGGATACGTAGGTGCCGAAGAAATACATCTGTCCGAGATAGAATGCGGCCTCGCCCGAGGCCCGGGCGGCGGCGTGCAGGTGCGCGACCGCCTCCTCGGTCCGGCCCTCTCCGATCTGCTTCAGCGCAAGGTGGGTCAGGGCGTCCGCGTGACCGCGTTTCACCGCCTCGTCAAAGTACCGCTGGGCGCGGGCGGCGTCAGGTTTGACGCCAAGGCCGAGCTGGTAGCACCGGCTCAGGCGGTCGAAGGCGAATCCCGATACCGTCTCATTGGCGTTGCGCGACAGACGCCGCAGCATGGGCAGCGCTTCGGCGTAGCGTTCCCGGGTCAGGGCGATGTCCACCAAAGCGAGCAGGCCGCCGGTGTTGCCCGCCTGGGCAAGGCGCGAGAGCCAGAAGCCGGCACGATCGAGGTCCATCGAGACCCCTTTGCCGGTGAGATAGAACTGGGCGAGCCGTTGCAGGGCTTCCCGGTGGCCCTCGAGCGCGGCCATGCGGTAATGATAGGCGGCCTCCGAGGGGGTGACAGGCACGCCGCGGCCCTGTTCGTGCATCAGTCCGAGTTGGTAATGCACGGTGGTGTATCCCAAATCCGCCGCCTGGTTGAAGTAGACGTAGGCTTTACGCGGATCGGGAAGGACAAGTTTCCCTTCGAAGTAAAGCTGGCCAAGGTTGGACGCGGCGAGGGCGTGGTCCAGCTCGGCGGCCTTTTCGAAATGCTTCAGCATGTCGCGCCGCGATTCGGAAGAGCCGTCCTCGATCGCCTGATTGAGGTACACGACGCCGAGGTTGTTGTGCGCATCGGCGTTGTCGGGATCGAGTTCCAGGCTCTTGAGGTAGGCACGTTCCGCGAGGACGAGGCTCTTCGGTGTGCCGGTGCCCTGGAGCAAACACAGTCCGAGCGAAGCGAGCGCCTGGGGATCATTCTGTGCGGCGGCGTCCTGGTAGAACTTTGCGGCCTGGGCGTTGGCCTTGTCCCGTTCGAGGTTGAAAAGCCACGGCTGCGCTTCGTGAAGCCAGCCGAGGTAGACCATCGCGGTCGGGTGACGGGCTTTGACGGCCCGTCGAAACCAGCGCACGGCTTCGTCGATGTCCTGCTCTCCGTCCCATGCCTCCAGGTGACGCCGGCCCATGAGGAATTGGGCATGCGGCTCCTTCTTCGCCGCGGTTTCGAGCAAATCCATGCATTGCTCGAAGTCCTGCAGCTGCGCCGGGGCGCGACCTTCGCTGCCGAGGTAGGCAAGAATGTGGTGCTTCCGAAAACGAAGAAAAATCTCTCGCGCGCGTTCCGGATCGGGCGCCGTGCCGAAGCCGTGCAGGTAGCACAGCCCGAGGTTGGCCGAGGCAAGGGTGTGCTTCGGGCGATCACCGCCTCCCGCTCGTTCCAGCCACGTGAACGCCTTCACCGGATCGGGAGCGCCGAGTTCTCCCCGGGCATAGATGAACGCGAGGGCAATCATCGCCCAGGCTTGGTCGTTCTCTGCCGCGAGCTCGTACCATTTCACCGCCTCCGCGAGGTTGTAGTCCTTGGACTTCTTGTCCGCGAGCGTGCCGGCAATCAGCAGGCGCAGCCGTTGCTGGAGCGCCTCGCTTTCGCTCAGCGCCGATTCTTCGAGGTCCGCCGCGGCGAACTCATCCACACGTTTCCGGGCCACCTCGGCATGGATCATCGCCGCACTCGTGCGCGCAATCAGACGTTTGCTCTGCTCGAGCAATTCGTTCGCCTTGGTGAGATCGCGGGGCGTGCCGAGACCGAAGGCGTAGTTGAAGGCGGCCTGAACCGCAGCCTGTTGAATGCCTTCCTGCCCGTTTTCGCCGGTCCGCGCCGCGGCGACATAGTGGAGATGGGCTCCGGCGGCATCGTTGCGTTTGGCGAGCAGTTGGCCGAGCAGGTAATGGGCAACTGCCCGGGTGATCGCCGCCGCATCCCGCACCATCTCGCCGGCGAGGCCAGGCACTGCAGCGGTGGCGAGGGGAGACGTCGCCGGCGGGACCGGTCGGCTGTAATCGGCCTCGGGGGCGAGCGCGCGTTTAAGCCAGGCTTCCGCTTTGCCGGAGTTTCGCCGGACGCCGGTGCCGGTCAGCAAGCATTCGCCGAGGGACACCATCGCGTAGGCGTTGCCCCGTTCGGCGGCGAGTTCGAACAGGTTGGCCGCCTTGCGGGCGTTCTTGGTGAAGCCGTAGGCGCCGGACACAAGGCTGTTGGCGAGTAAGACTTGGGCGTGAGTGAACTCGAGGTCGGCCGAGGTCTGCAGGGCCTCCCGACCGGCGGCCAAATCATCGGGCTTTGTGCTACGGAAATGCTCGAGGGCTTTCCAGAAAGCACCGACCGACGGATCGTCGGCGCCACGCTCTGTTGGGCCGGGCACCACCAATTCGTCGGTTTCGTCCCCGATCGGCGCCGCCGACTGGCCAAAGCCTACGCGAACTGAAGCGAACAGGGTGATGAAGCAAACAAGGGTAAGTCGAAGCATGGCAAACGGGGACGTTGCCACTCTGTTGCGCACCGCACGTGTCCGTCAAGCGAGTGGCGTTAGGGCGAATCGTCGGTCGCCCAGCATGCCGCGAGTCGGAGCGCTTCCCGCAAAGGCACGTCGAGGTGCGAACGCTCCGACACCAGCTCCGGATCGGTGGTCTTCAGCGCCTGAAAGAAGGCCTGAAGTGCATCCATCGTCTGCGCAGGCTCCGGAGCCGTGAGCGCGGCCTGAAACGGAGCGAGTAGATCGAAGCGGTCCTTGGCCTGACGAGCGTGCGCTTCATGAAAGGCGAGGCGCAACGCTGCGGCCGAGGGGGAGGCCTTGCCGGACGTTGTCACGGTGGCTGCGAGGCGTTCGACCATGGGCAGGTAGCGCCTGAATTCCACCGTGTGCAGGGGGACCTCGGTCCAAGCGCCGTCAATTTTGCCCACGGCGAACCAACGGTCACCCACCCGGATGTCGTCGGATGCCCCTGCCGGTCCGAGCCGTCGGGCCAGTTTCTCCCGGTGCGCAGCCAGGGACGCCGCGACATCCGGCACCTCGACGTTGCGCTGCGGATAGGCCGCGCTGTCGGCAAGGTGGAGGCGACGCTCATGATGCGTCCATCGCTGGGCATCGGCCTCCGTCTGGGCGGCGCGCCGGGTCGCGAGGTGGAGGCTCCAGCGGGTCTGACGGTGGCGGGCCTCGGCCATCGCGCGCTCTTCCTGCCACCACGACCATTCGGGCAGCGATGCGACGTGACGCTCGAGATGGGCGTTCAGGGAGGCGAGGAGCGGGCCTGTCACCAGGCTGGCGCGAGGCGGCTCGGGAGGGATTGCGCCGGTGAGAGGGACCGGAGGGAGCGATCCGGGGAGATCGACTTCACGGTCGCGTCCCGGGGGGGACTGGCCAAACAGATTCAGGTCGGCTGTCACGCCGCGCTGTTGCACGGGGGAGCCGTCGGGCAGGAAGTAATGTTGCCGGGTCAACCGTAACGCGCCCCAGTCCGCAGCGTCCGGATCGCTCGTGGCTTGCGCGAGATCGAGCACGGACTGCACGGTGCCTTTGCCAAAGGTGGCGGCAGCGCCGACGACGACCGCGCGTTGGTGGTAGCGCAGGGCACCGGCCAGGATCTCGCTCGCCGATGCGCTCGAGGCCGACGTGAGGACGACCAGGGGGCCTTCGTAGCGAAGGAGGCCGTCGGCGGTACGATACTCCTGGGGCTGGCCGCCGCTGCTGCTGGCGAACATCACCCGTGCCCCGGCCGGCAGGAACAGGCCGGCGAGTTGCACCGCCTCCTGGAGGGCGCCGCCCGGGTTGCGGCGCAAATCGAGGACCACCGCGGCCACGGGCTGCTCCAGCATGGTTTGCAGCAGGGCGGCCACATCGCGCGAGGCGCTGTCGCCAGCTTCCGTTCCGTCCCCATAAAACGAGGGCAGTTCGATCCAGCCCACCGCCACCGGCGACCGGCTCGCAATCGGGATCTCCGCCACGCCGCCGCGGGCGCGTTGCGCGGGATCGATCACGCGGGTGCGCACGAGTTCGACGCGGGTTTCGCCGGGGCCCTCCGGACGTCGCACGATCAACCGGAGCGTAGTGCCAGTCTCTCCGCTCAGGCTGGCCACCACCTCTCGGAGCGAACGCCCGGCGAAATCGATGCGTTGCCCGGACTCATCTTCGTATCCGACGAGCTCATCGCCTGCCGACAAGGCATCGGCGCGATCGGCCGGGCCTCCGGGGGTGACATGACGGACGATCACCCGGCCGGAAACCTTGCCAAGTTCAAGGCCCACTCCGGCCATCGCCGTGCCCATGGCCTGCGAGAACTCCCGGGCGTCCTCACTGGAGAGATAACCTGAGTGCGGATCGAACGAGCGGATGATCGAATCGAGGAAGTGGTTGCGTACCTCGCGCGCCCCGTAGGCCTGGAAACGCCGACGGACCTCGCGATAGCTCTCGGCCACGGTGGCCTTGGCCTCGGCCAAGGTCCGCCCGGCAAGCAGTTCGGAGAGCACGTGCTGTTTCAGCGCAGCCTCCCACAAGCGATCCTGCTCCGCGGCGGTGCGGGGCCGTGGGGCGTCGGTGTCGAACTGGCTTTCGCTTTCGAACTCAAATCCCCCCAGCAGCCGTGTCTCCACCCAGTCAAGTCGTTGGGTGAGCCGCTCGGCGAAGAGATCGTAGATTTCAAACGCGGGCTGAAGATCGCCCTTCAAAAGATAAACCGACTTGAGCGACCGGCCGAAGCGACGGTTGAGGAAAGTCGTGTCCTCTTCGCGCAAGAAGCGGCGCTCCGGATCGAGCTCGTCGACGAAATGGGCGATCAAGGCCTGATTGCCCAGTTCGCGCAGGGCCTTTCCCGAGTAGTGATGATTCTGGAGGATGTCGAAGACGAGCCGCACCTCCTTCTCGAGTTTTCTTCGCTCGACCAGGCTGACCGTGGACGCGAGTCCGGCCCCGTCCGCTGCGCACACGGCGCCGCGCTCTCCCGCGAGGAGTCCGAAGCAGAGGACGAGGATCAGGCGGCGCAGCATCGTGAAACGAGAACGTTGCAACGCTGTGGCGGCAGGCACCGGCGTCAAATCCCGATGCGACCGGGTTGCGTCCTTGCCTTGACCACCTGCGTTCGCTCAATCCACGCGCACGCCGCCTCCGTCATGCCGTCCCGCGATCTTCCCATCTACGAACTCGAGTCCGCGCTGGTCGCGGGCCTGCGGGCGGGCGGGCGGCTGATCGTGCAGGCGCCGACCGGCTCCGGCAAATCCACCCAGCTGCCCCAGATGCTGCTTGCCCACGGTTTTCTCGACGGCGGCCAGGCCATCGTGCTGCAGCCCCGCCGGCTGGCGGCGCGCCTGCTTGCCCGCCGGGTTGCCGAGGAGGTGGGGGTAGCGCTGGGCGATGTCGTGGGTTACCAAATACGCATGGAGTCGCGCGTGTCCCGCGCCACGCGCATCCGCTTTGTCACCGAGGGCATCTTGCTGCGGCAGATGGCGTTCGATCCGAACCTGCCCGGGGTCAACGTGCTGGTGTTCGACGAGTTTCACGAGCGGCATCTCTACGGCGACATCTCGCTGGCGCGCGCCCTGCAGATCCAGCGCACCACCCGGCCCGACCTGAAGATCGTCGTGATGTCGGCCACGCTCGACACCGCCGCGCTCGGGCCGTACCTCGCGCCCTGCGAGACGCTCGTCTCGCAGGGGCGGAGTCATCCGGTGACGGTGGAGTACCTGCCGCGCAGCGTGAATGCCGACCAGGAGCCCGTCTGGGACGTCGCCGCCCGCGAATGCGCCCGGATCGCGTCGCGTCAGTCCGGTGACCTGCTGGTGTTCATGCCCGGCGCGTATGAGATCGGACGGACGGTGCAGGCGCTGCAGGCCGAGCCGGACCTGCGCGGCTTCCTCGTGCTGCCCTTGCACGGCGAGCTCCCGCCAGAGGCGCAGGATCGCGCCGTGGCGCGGTATGCGCAGCGGAAGATCATCGTGTCGACCAACGTGGCCGAGACGTCGCTCACCATCGACGGGGTGACCGCGGTGATCGATGCGGGGCTCGCGCGGGTGGCGCGTTTCGATCCGCATCGCGGGATCAACACCCTGCTGGTGGAGAAGATCTCCCAGGCGTCGGCCGATCAGCGCGCCGGCCGTGCCGGGCGAACGGCGCCGGGCGTGTGCGTACGACTTTGGACCGAGCGTGAACACGCGCAACGTGCCCGTCAGGAGCTGCCTGAGATCCGACGGCTCGATCTGTCCGAAGTGGTGCTGACGCTCAAGGCGGCGGGGATCGACGACATTGCCGCGTTCCCGTGGCTCGAGGCGCCCGAGCCGCGGGCGCTCGACCGGGCGGAGATGCTGCTGCGGGACCTTGGGGCGCTGGCCGGTCCGCGGGGCGCGATCACCGACACGGGCCGACGCATGTTGCGCTTTCCGGTTCACCCGCGCTACGCCCGCATGCTGCTCGAGGCAGACGCGCGCCGCTGTGTGCGTCCGGTGGCGTTGATGGCTGCGCTGACCCAAGGTCGCAGCTTCCTGCTGCGCGGCGTGAGCCGCGAGGTCGAGGAGGCCCGGGAACAGGCGTGGGGTGAGGAACACACCAGCGATTTCTTCCTGCTCATGCGGGCGTGGGAGTGGGCGGCGAAGGAGAACTTCTCGGTCGACGCCTGCCGGCGGCTCGGCGTGCACGCGCAGGGGGCGCGGCAGGTCGGTCCGTTGTTCCGTCAGTTCCTCGAGATCGCGGAGGGCGAGGGGCTCGCTCCTGGCGACGGCGAACCGGCTGAGGTGGAGGTGCGGAAGTGCGTCCTCGCCGGCTTCTCGGACCATCTGGCCCGCCGCCTCGATGCCGGGACGCTCCGCTGCGAACTCGTGCACCAGCGGCGGGGCATGCTGGCGCGCGAGAGCGTGCTGCAGAAGGCCCCGCTGTTCGTCGCGGCGGAGGTGAGCGAGGTTGAAGGTAGGGGCGGGGAGGTCACGGTGCTGCTCTCGCTTGCCACCGCCGTGGAGGAGGCGTGGCTGCCCGAGCTGTTTCCGGCGGATTACGCCGACGCAGTCGGGGTGGTTTACGACGCGACGGTGCGGCGGGTGCTGTCACGCCGCGAACGGCGGTTTCGCGACCTCGTGCTCGAGGCCAAACCCACGGCGGACGAGCCACCGGCGGGTGCGGCGGCAGCGTTGCTCGCGGCGGAGGTGCTGGCTGGACGCGTGCAGCTGACGGAGTGGAACGAGTCGGTCGAACAGTGGATCGTGCGCGTGAATCGCCTCGCCGAATGGTTTCCCGAGCTTGAGGTGACGCCGATTACGGACGCCGACCGGGCCCTGTTGATCGAACAGATCTGCTACGGCTGCCTCGGGGCGCGGGAGCTGAAGGACAAGGCGGTCATGCCGGTGCTGCGGGAGTGGCTGCGGCCCGAGCAGCTGGCCGTGCTCGATGACTACCTGCCGGAGCGGCTGACCATGGCCAACGGACGTCGGGCCCGCCTCACCTATGCCAAGGAGGGACCGCCCGTCATGAGCGCGCGGATACAGGAACTGTACGGCGTGGAGGGCCGCTTCACCCTCGGACACGGCCGCGTGCCGGTGAAATTCGAGGTGCTGGCGCCGAACCAGCGGCCAATTCAGGTCACGGACGACCTGACGAGCTTCTGGCGGGACATGTACCCCAAGGTGAAAGCCGAAATGTCGCGCCGCTATCCGCGGCACGAGTGGCGGTAGGGCGAACGAGGCGAGGTGACACGGACATGCTTGTCCGTGGGTTTTATGGTCGGAGCACAGACACGAATGTCTGTGTCACCCACGGCATAGACGGGAATGTCGGTGTCGCGGGCGGTGTGCTACTTCTTCGGCGCCTTGCGGGCGGGCTTCCGCCCGTTGGCCCGCTCGATGTTGAGGTAGGTCTTGGAGAGCATCTGGCTCTCGTAGAATTCGACCAGGCGCACGCCCTCGCGGGGTTTGACCAGATCCTTGCGCGTGGCTGCGTCGATCTGCGCCTTCATGCGGCGGCAGAGTTCTTCCCACTGGTACTGCACCCCCTCGATGACGTCGGAGATGCGGCTGCCGCTCAGGGCCTCCTCGATGTAGAAGCCGTTGGGTTCGTCGGGCTCGAGGAAGACGTGCACCTCGTTGACGCGGCCGAACAGGTTGTGCAGGTCGCCCATGATGTCCTGGTAGGCGCCGGTCAGGTAGATGCCGAGGTAGTACGGCTTGCCGTTGAGCGGGTGCAGGTTGAGGTAGTCCTTCGTGTCCTGCAGGTCGATGAAGCTGCTCACCTTGCCGTCGGAGTCGCAGGTGATGTCGGCCAAGATGGCGTTGACCGTCGGCTTTTCCTTCAGCCGGTGGAGCGGGGTGATAGGGAAGAGCTGCTTCAGCGCCCAGTGGTCGAGCAGCGACTGGAAGACGGAGAAATTGCAGACGTACTGGTCGGCGAGCAGGCGGTTGAGGTCGTGCAGTTCCTCCGGCACGTAGCCGGCGTCGCGACACTCGCTCGCGATCTGCTCGCAGATCTGCCAGAAGATCGACTCGGCGGCGGCGCGGTTCTCGAGATCGAGGTAACCGAGGTTGAAGAGCGAGAACGCCTCCTCCTTCTTCTGCACGGCGTCGTGGAAGCGTTCGAGCCGGCCGAGGCGGGCCTTGTTCTTGAGGCTCTGTTCGAGATCGGTGACGACCTTGTGCTTCTCCTTCGGCTGATGCTGCACGCCGAGCGTCTCGCGCTTGTTGATCCGCTCAAAGACCTCGACGACCAGCATGGAGTGGGGGGCGACGACGGCCCGGCCCGACTCGCTGACGATGTCGGGCACCTCGACATTGGACGCCCCGCAGATGTCCCGGATGTTGGCCACGATGTCGCGGGCATACTCCTCCATGGTGTAATTCATGGAGGATTCGAAGTTCGTGCGGGACCCGTCGTAGTCGATACCCAGGCCGCCGCCGACGTCGAGGTAACCCATCGGGAAACCCATCTTGGCGAGCTGGCAGTAGAAGCGTGTCGCCTCGGTCACCGCGTTCTTGATCGTGAGGATGTTCGGCACCTGGGAGCCGATGTGGAAGTGCACCAGCCGCAGGCACGACGTGAGCTTGGCCTCGCGCAGCTTCTCGCACGCGAAGAGGATCTCGGCGGTGTTGAGGCCGAACTTGGCGTTGTCGCCGGTGGACATGGCCCACTTGCCCTCGCCGCGGGTGAGCAGCTTGGCGCGGAAGCCGATGAGCGGCTTGACGCCCGTTTCCTCGGCCATCGCGATGATGTCATCGATCTCGGCCAGCTGCTCGACGACGATGATGATCTTCTTGCCCAGCTTGCGGCCGAGCAGGGCGAGTCGGATGTAGTCGTGGTCCTTGTAGCCGTTGCAAATGATCAGCCGGTTCGTGCCTTCGTGCATGGCGAGGGCGATCATCAGCTCGGGCTTGGAGCCGGCCTCGAGGCCGTAGTTGAAATCCTTGCCGGCGGCGACGACCTCGTCGACCACCTCGCGCAGCTGGTTGACCTTGATCGGGAACACCCCGCGGTAGTTGCCCTTGTAGCCCTCGTCCTTGATCGCCTGACGGAAAACCTCGTTGAGCCGGACCACCCGGTGGCGGAGCAGGTCCTGAAAGCGGATCACGAGGGGGGCCTTGAGCCCCATCTCGAGGGCCTCATGAACCACATCCATGATGCGGATGCCGCGGCCGTCCGCGAGCGGTTCGACGGCGACATTGCCCTCTGGATCGACCCGGAAATGGCCGGAGCCCCAGCGCTTGAACCCATAGAGTTCTTCCGATTTTGCGGCTGACCAGGAGGAGGCGGATTTGCTTTTCAATGCCGGGAGGCGGACGACAGGGTTATAGCTTGCTTTTTGAGCGAGGGGCTCGGTTAGATGCGTGTTTCTTTTTTTAAAAACCTCAACACGCAATGATGAAAATGGTCCTCGTCTCCGCCGCCCAACCTCTTCTCGCCCAGCAGCCGGCCCAACCCAGCGCAGTACCGCAATTCATCTTCCTCGGACTGATGTTCGCGGCGATGTACTTCCTCATGATTGCGCCGCAGCGCAAGAAGCAGAAGCAGCACGAGGCCATGCTCAAGGCCCTCCAGCCCGGTGACGAGGTCGTGACCGCAGGCGGCATCTACGGCACGGTGGTCAGTGTGAAGGAAGACCGTCTGGTGGTGCGCATCGCCGAAAACACGCGCATCGAGCTCGGCCGCAGTTTCGTCACGACCGTGCTGAAGAAGGTCGACGAGGCGAAAAAGTAACGTTTTCGTCACGGCTTCGTTCGTTCACCCCCCGCTGTCGCCTGCGCCGCCGCGCGGGCGGCGCGCGCCCCGTCCCCCTTCGATTTTCAAACCAACATCACCATGTTCAAACGCAACCTCTGGAAGCTGACCCTCAGCCTGGCCATCGTGCTCTGGGCGCTGTCGTCGCTTCTGCCG
>CAYZBG010000045.1:20256-41891 GCA_964476565.1 uncultured Opitutus sp. | reverse complement strand
CTGTCGGGCACAGCATCCTCCAGCGCAACCCCGACGCCAAGATCGCCTACCTCTCGACGGAAAAATTCACCAACGAGTTCATCCAGGCCCTGCAGGAGAACGCGTTGGTCAAGTTCCGCCAGCGTTACCGCAACGTGGACGTGCTGCTGCTCGATGACGTGCAGTTCCTCGGGGGCAAGGAACGGATCCAGGAGGAGTTCTTCCACACCTTCAACGACCTGTTCGAGTCGGGCAAACAGATCGTGCTCTCGAGCGACCGCCGCGCCTCCGAGATTGCCAAGCTCGAGGCCCGCCTCGTTTCGCGCTTCGAATGGGGACTGCCGGCCGACGTGCAGCCGCCGGACTACGAAACGCGGGTTGCGATCCTCCGCACCAAGGCCGCCTCGCTGAAGCTCGAGGTCCCAGCCCCCGTGATCAATTTCATCGCGCAGAACATCGCGAAGAACATCCGCCGCCTCGAAGGCGCCCTGATCAAGGTCGCCAGCTACTCGGCCCTCACCGGCAAGCCGCTCGACATCCCGACCACGGAGATGCTGCTCCAGGACGTGCTCATGGAGCAGGCGCAGCAAATCCTGACGATTGAAACGATCCAGAAGCGGGTGGCCGACCATTTCCAGCTCCGCCACAGCGACATGACGAGCAAGCGGCGGCCCAACAACATCGCCATCCCCCGCCAGATCGCGATGTACCTGGCCCGGACGCTGACCAAGCATTCGCTCCAGGAGATCGGCGACGCCTTCGGCGGACGCGATCACGGCACCGTTATCCATGCCTGCAAGGCCGTGGACAACATGATGGACCAGGACCCCACGACGCGCGGCAGCGTCGAGTTCCTCAAGGCCCAGCTCAGCCGCTAGGATTTCGTCCTGCGGACGAACTCCTGAACCGGTCGGGCAACCGCTGTCCCCGGCCGTTCCGAACGCTCACCCGGACGCTGCGTATCGACGGATCGCACGTCGTGCCCAGGCGCGACGCGCGCCTTGCCAAGCGCCCCCCGGCGCGCGAAGCTCCGGGTTTCATCCGTCTCTTTTCCATGGCCCTCACTCCCGAACAAACGAACGCTGTTTCCTCCTGGGTCGCCGCTGGCGACACCCTCTCGACCATCCAGAAGAAACTCCGCGACGAGTTTAAGGTTTCACTGACCTACATGGATGTGCGGTTCCTCGTCGACGACCTGAACCTCGCACTGAAAGACGCCGCGCCCAAGGTCGACGCGAGCGATGTCACCAAGGCCGCTGCCGGCCCGGCCAAGCCCGCCACGCCCCCGTCCCCGACCCCGGCCGACGAGGCCGGCCTGCCGCCGGAGGAAGACCTCGCCGAAGCCGAGGAACCCTTCCCCCCGGCCGGCGCCGGCTCCGTGAGCGTCACGGTCGACAAGGTCACGCTGATTCCGGGCGCCATCGCCAGCGGCGAAGTGACCTTCAGCGACGGGGTGACCGGCAAATGGATCGTGGACCAGTATGGGCGTCCCGGATTCACCGAGGTGAGCAAGCCGGGCTACCGCCCGACGCCACAGGACGGGCAGGCCTTCATGCAGGAACTCAGCGCTGCCTTGCAGCGTCGGGGTTTCTGACCAGGCACCGAGCTACTCGGTCAGGCCAAAGGCGCGGAGCGGAAAGCCTCGCGCCTTCAGCGCCGCCGCGACCGCCTTCAGATCGAGCTGGGCCCCGGGCTTCACCCCGTGGCGTTGGTACCAGCCTTGATTCATCTCGACCGCAAACTGCAGATCGGAGCGGACGGACGGTACCGCCGTCTCGTCGAACGGATGCATCGCGTAGATCTCGCGCAACACTCCGTCCGCCGTGAAGTACCCGATGTCGAGTGGCGTGGGCGTGTTGCGCATCCAGAAGCTGAGTTGCTGCGGACGGCCGTAGACGAAGATCATGCCATGATCGGGCTGGAGGTCCCGGCGTCCCATCAGTCCCCGTTGCATCTCGGCCCCGGTAACGGCGAACTGCAGCTGCACGATCTGATCGCCGAGCTTCACCGGGAAGGTGTCCGCGACGGTCTTCAGCGCCGCCGGAGCCGGCGTGGTCTCGCTGCGGGCGCAGCCCGTCAACATCACGAGGAGGGCCAGCACCCACCACCGGCTGGGCCGGATCGAAACCGGATTTGCGTTTTTCACCGGCAGCGTGGGTAATCCTGCCCCTCGTCCGATTCAATCCTCTTCCCGTGGCCCGCTCCGCCCTTTTGCTTTACGCCGACACGCAACGCAGCGCCGACATGCGCTATTTCTGCGGTTTCGAGGTGCATGACCCGTTCATCGCCCTCCGCATCGGAGATCGCAGCCTTGGCGTCTTCAACGCCCTGGAGTTCGGACGCGCCCGCAAGGAAGCGGCGCTCGACGAGGTGCTGCCGCTCGAACCGCTCCAGGCCGCGGTGCGCAAACGGTATCCTGACCGACGGCCCACCCCGGCCGATGTCATCCTCGAACTCGCGCGCGAACGCGACCTCCACGCGGTCACGGTCCCGGAGGAATTTCCCGCCGGCCTCTACGAGGCCCTGCGCGCCGCCGGCCTCAAGGTCGCGGTGTCCGACGGTCCGGTCTTTCCGGAACGCGAGCGCAAGTCCGCCCGTGAAGCCGCCGCCATCAAGGCGGGCAACGCGTGCGCCGCCGCCGGTCTCGCCGCCGCGGAACGTCTGCTGCGGGCCAGTCGGCCGCGCGCCGGACGTCTCGTCCTCGGCGGCCAACCGCTCACCAGCGAACGCGTGCGCTTCGCGATCGAGGTTGCCTGCCTCGAGGCGGGTGGCATCGCCGCCGACACGATCGTCGCTGGCGGCGATCAGGCCTGTGACCCGCACATGCGCGGCACCGGTCCGCTTCGCGCCGGCGAGCTGATCATCGTCGACATCTTCCCGCGCATGAGCGGCACCGGTTATCACGGCGACATGACGCGCACCTTCCTGCGGGGACGTGCCAGCGACGCCCAGCGAGCCCTCGTCGCCGCCGTGCGCGCCGCCCAGCTGGCCGCGCTGAAAGCGATCAAAGCCGGCGTGGCGGGGAAAACCGTGCACCAGCAGTGCCTCGACGTATTCGCGCAGCGCGGGTACGAGACGAAGCACACCCCGAAGGGGTCCGTGGGTTTCTTTCACGGCACCGGTCACGGGCTGGGTCTGGCCATTCACGAGGCGCCTCGCGTCAGTGTCGCGGAGAACCTCCTGCCTGCCGGCGCGGTCGTCACGGTCGAGCCCGGGCTCTACTACCCAGGATTGGGCGGCTGCCGCATCGAGGACGTCGTGCAAGTCACGGCGCGTCGGCCACGACGGTTGTCCGACTTTCATTACGACTGGGAACTGACCTGACGGGGGTCAGTCCGCGCCGGGCAGTCTGGCGCCAAGTCGCGCTTAATTATGCGCGGCGGGACCAATCCGCGCCGTGAGTCGCTTCACTTAAGTCGCTACTTTTTAGGACTTAATAGAATCGACCACCGGGGATCTATGTTAACAATTTAACACTCTAGGTCCTTCCCTTGCGCAGCAGGAAGCGCGATCACCAACACACCCCTGAGTTCCGGCAGCCCCTATCGGCCGAACTCATCCACCTGTCAGTTAACCCAATACCATGAAGACATCCGTTCGTCCCGATTGGGCGGCGCGTTCCCTCGTGCCCGCCATTGTCGCACGCTTATCTCAAGCGGCATCCCGCCTCGGCCTCGTTGCCGCCATCACCCTGCTGGTCTGCCTCCTCCCGTCAGCCCACGCGCAATCCAGCACCGGGAGCATTCGCGGCCGCGTCGACAGCGCCGTGACGTCGTCCAGCCTCAACAACGTCCGCGTCAGCATTGTCGGATCTACCCTCACGACCCTGACCGACGAAGGCGGCTTCTACCAACTGAGCGGCGTGCCTGCCGGTATCGCCCAAGTTCGCTTCGTGTTCACTGGACTCGAAGAACAGATTGTCAGCGTGACGGTGCCCGCCGGCGGCGCCGCTGAACAGGACGTACAGCTCAAACCCCGCGCATCGGGTCCCGGGGGTGAAGGCGGAGAGGTGGTCAGCCTCAATGCCTTTGTCGTCGATTCGTCCCGCGAAACCAATGCCTCGGCCATCGCGGTCAACGAGCAGCGCATCGCCGGCAACATCAAGAGCGTGGTTTCCGCCGACGAGTTCGGGACCATCGTGGATCGCAATCCCGGCGAACTGCTGCAGTACCTGCCCGGCATCGACGTCGAATACTTCGCCAACAACATCACCGGCGTCAGCGTCCGCGGGCTGGGCTCCAACAACACCGAAATCAACTTCGACGGCATGCCCACGGCCTCGATGAATGCCGAGGGCGTCGGCCGCGGCCTGGAGGTTCAGTACGCCAGCGTCGCCGACATCGCCCGCGTGGAGATCCGCAAACTCCCCTTGCCGGAGGACAGTTCCAATGCCCTCGGCGGCGCGATCAACATGGTGCGGCGCTCCGCCTTCGAGTACGCCAAACGGCGCATCAGCTACCGGGCCTTGTTCCAATCCGACGGTGAGCGCTTCACGTTCGATCCGATGGATGGACCCAAGGATCGCGAGGTGACTCGCTGGCGTCCGAATTGGGAGGTCAGCTGGACCGAACCGCTCAGCCGCAACCTGGGCTTCTCGTTCGTGGTCGGACAAAACGACACGGTGGTGAACACTCACTGGTCCCTGCCGCGCTGGAATCTGGGCAGCGCCGCCAACAACGAACTTGCCGAAGCCGCCATCGCCGCCGGAGCGCCGCTCCCGACGATCCCGAGCATCTACAATCCGGCCATTCAGAATCCGCTGAACCACAACGCGCCTCTCCAGCAAGGCAAAGACTACGCCTCCCTGCGCGTCGACTGGCGCCCGATTCCCGAGCTGACCCTCGGCTGGTCGCTCAGCGGCACCCGGGGCTGGAAGGAAGTCGCCGACGACATCCGTTACGAATGGAACGCCGCGGCCACGGGCAGCGGCAACGTGTCCCGCTACAATGACCCCACCACCTCACTCGGCCGGGTTGGCGGTGGACGTATCTGGCACAACAGCCCGCTCTGGCGCGATATCGACAACCCCACCGTGTCCACCGTCTTCACCAGCAAGTGGCAGAAGGATGGATGGACCGCCACCGCCAACGTCGGCTGGTCGGAGTCCCAGTACAGCTACAAGGACATGGAGAACGGGTTCTTCAACAGCACGACCGTGAGCGGTGTCACCGGCCTCAACAACATCAACGAAACCGGCGTTGGGGTGAACACGGCCAATCCCATCTCGCTCACCTTGGATTTTCGCGATGTCGACTACTACGGCCCCAAGACCATCCAAGCGTGGACCACCGCGACCGGCGCAGCCAGCACCAACATCGCGGATTACTCAGTGCCCGTGGACTGGTGGAGCAACGACGTGATCCGCATCGGCGGCGCCCGGTCGCGTCCGGGCGATTCGAAGGAGATCGTCACCTCCTTCAAGGGGTACTTGAAGAAGGATTTCCGCCTGCGGCATCCGCTCTCGCTGCAGCTCGGTCTCGACTGGAGCGAACGCTACCGCAATCGCCGTTATGATTCGCTCGCGTGGCAGTTTGTCGGCGCTGACGGCGTGCCCAACACCGCCGACGACACCGCCCGCCTCATCGCCGCGGAATCCCTGCCGGCCCGCTCCGACTCCGAGTACGGCTATCCGGCAATCGAACGCATCAGCATGTCGAAGCTGTACGATCTGTACGTGGCGAACCCGTCCTGGTTCCGCTTCGACGAGGAGCGCAGCGCCCGCCTCACCCTCACGCAGAATGCCGCCTACGACCTGACGGAAACCGTCACCGCGCCGTACCTGCAATTCGATACGCAGCGCTTCAATGGCCGCCTGCGTCTCACCGGCGGCGTGCGGTACGAAAAGAGCGAGGCCACCGCACGCGGTCTGCTCACCGACAACTCGGCCGCCTACATGCGCTATGCGGACGGCACGCCGGTGTTCTCCGGCGACCGCGACGCCAATGGCGCGCTCACCGTCACCAACCTCGGCACGTCGACCGCGGTCAACTACCAGCTCTCCAGCCCCGGCGTGGTCGCCGCCACACGCTCCGGCTCGCCTGTCTTTACCCGCGAGATCCAGCTCGCCGGTAACGCCCTGCGCGCCGCCGGCCGTACCACCGATACGAACACCAACCTCGGCCGCGGCACCCTCGCCCACACCAACGCCGTGTACAAGGCAAAGGGCGCCCGCGGTTCCGGCGAGAACGATAACTTCTTCCCGAGCCTTCACGCCACGTACAACTTCTCTGACAACCTCGTCCTCCAGGTCGGCTACGCCAAGACCCAGGCCAAGTTGAACTTCCAGGAGGTGATCATTCCCGGCAGCACCATCACCGACGAGCTCATCACCAGCGGGATTGGCGAAGGCGCACTGGGCCGGGTGACGGTGAACAACCCGAACCTCACCCCGTGGACCGGCGACAACTACGACATTCGCCTCACCTACTACACCAACTCCGGCGGTCTGATTGCCCTCGGTGCCTTCACGAAGCAGATTAAGAACTTCCAGGTCCAGCTCGACACCGAGCCCATGACCGCCGAGGACGTCGCCCAATACGCAGCTTTGCTCCCGGACGCCAATCTCGGCCCGGATCAGATCGGCTACACCCTGCGCACGCAGTTCAACGAGGGCGAAGCCCAACTCGACGGCGTCGAGCTTGAGGCGCGTCAGAATCTCGGCGTCATCCTTCCGGAATGGGGCCGCGGCTTCCAGATCTCGGGTAACCTGACCTACGCGAACCGCAAGGGTCCCCGAAGCAACGAACTGGGCGCCGACCGCGCCTGGTCCGGGACCGCCAACCTCATGTACAACCGGGGGCGGTTCATGGGCCGCATCGGCTACCGGATGAACGGCCTGCAGATCGAGAACCCCACCATCACCAGCAACGGCAAGACCGGACAGCAGGTTCGCGATGTCCAGCACCTCGTGAATCTGAACCTTGAATACAAGGTCAACCGGTGGGCGCGCCTCTTCGTCAGCGGCAGCAACCTCTTCAACGGGCTGCGCATCACCGAACAGCGTTACGACGAACGGCCCGACTACGCCAGCCTCGCCACGTCGAACTCGCTGGGCCGCACGCTCACCGCCGGCATCACCGGCGAATTCTGAACCGTAAGCCGGCCGGACGCCATCACCCTCCCCATGGCGCCCGGCCGGCTTGCTCCTTTTCCGAAGTATCTCCACTGTTTCCCCATCCCCGCACCCCGCACGCCGCCCCTGCGTGACCGGTCCGCCTGATCGATGCCCCTGCCCTCTCGACTCCTCCTGCTCGCGTTCCTGCTTCCGACCGCCTCTGCCGTGGCCAAGGTGGACTTCAATCGCGACGTCCTCCCGATCCTTTCCAAAACCTGCTTCAGTTGCCACGGACCCGACGAACGCACGCGCGAGGCGAAGCTGCGGCTCGATGTCCGTGAAGACGCCCTCTTCGCTCGCGACGGCATCGCGGCGATCGTCCCGGGCGACGCCACGGAAAGCGAACTCTACCTGCGCATCACCGCGCAACACGTGGCCGACCGCATGCCCCCGGAAGAAAGCGGGCATTCGCTCACCGACACTCAGATCGCCACCCTCCGCGCTTGGATCGACGAAGGGGCCGAGTACACCGAACACTGGGCCTTCGTCCCGCCCGTACGCGCGCCGCTCCCCGAGGTCCGAGACGCCACTTGGCCCCGTGACCCCATCGACCGCTTCATCCTTGCCCGGCTCGAACATTCCGGCCTCACCCCGGCCGCACCGGCCTCGAAAGAAACCCTCATCCGCCGCGCCTACCTCGACCTTCTCGGCCTCCCGCCCACCCCGGCCGAGCTGGACGCCTTCATCAACGACTTGTCCCCTGACGCTTACGAGCGCCTGATCGACCGGCTCCTCGCCTCGCCCCATTACGGCGAACGCTGGGGGCGGCACTGGCTCGACGTGGCCCGCTATGCGGACTCCGGCGGGTTCGAAACCGACATCTTCTTCGGCCACGCCTGGCGCTATCGCGATTACGTCATTCGTTCGTTCAACGCCGACAAACCCTTCGACCGCTTCATCAAGGAGCAGATCGCGGGCGACGAGCTGTTCCCGGGCGACCCCGAGGCGCTCGTCGCGACCGGACTCTACACCACCGGTCCCGTTCTTCAGGAAGCGGGTATGGTGACTGGAAAGCTCGAGTATGACCAGAACACGGACTTCGCCGATACGACTGGCTCAGCCTTTCTCGGCATGACCTTCGCCTGCGCCCGCTGCCACGACCATAAGTACGACCCGATCTCACAAAAAGAGTACTTCGGCCTGCAGGCCATCTTCGCCGCCAGCGATCAATTCGATCTCGCTGCCGATGGCTCGCGTATTCGCGATCGCGCAGCACTCAAGACCACCTTGCGCGAATTCGAGGCGGAACAGGCGCGCCTGCGCGCCTTGCGCGAAACCGATCCCGACAAACACGCCGACTACGTGCGCATCATCGGCGAGAACTTCCTCGCCGCCGACCGCCAGTTCGGAGCCCGCGTCACCGCCAGCCGGCGCTACACGGCCATCAAGGCCGCCGTCGAACGCTACCACCGCGTCGTGACGGAGGGCATTGCCACCGAACCCAGCCTTGCCGCCCGCCTGACCGAAGAGGAAGAGGGCGACGATCCCAATACCATCGCCTTCAAAGCCGAGCTCGCCGGCCTGCTCGTCGCTCCCCTGCCGGATCCGATCGAACAGCAGCTGCTCGAACTCGGTATCGTTGCCATCCAGCATCCGCTTCGCGGCGACCCCAGCCGGCGGAACTTCCGGGAGATCCAGGATCCCCCGGCCAAGCGGGCCTTTCTCGTCGACTACGGCCGCAAGCAGCTCGAGATCCAGCCGCCCGAGGGCTACATCGCCGACCTGAACGCCCTCCGCCTCGAAGTCGGCTCCCGCTACCTCGAGCGTGACGACCTTATCCCCCAGCGCGTCCTCGCCCATCGCGACACCCCTTTCGAAACCCGCCTGCTCAATCGCGGCGAACTCGAACAGCCCGGCGAAATCGTCGAACCGCACCTGCCGGCCCGCCTTGCCCCGGGGCATCGCTTACCGACCGACGATCCCCGTCGGCGCCGCGCCGCGCTCGCGGAGTGGATCGCCTCGGATACGAACCTGCTTACCGGTCGCGTGATCGTGAACCGCGTCTGGCAATGGCATTTCGGTACCCCGCTTCACGCCACCCCCAATGACTTTGGCGTCGCCGGCGGAAGCCCAAGCCATCCGGAGCTGCTGGACTGGCTGGCGCTCGATTTCATGGAGAACGGCTGGACCTTCAAACGGCTCCACCGGCGGATCATGCTCTCAAGCACGTACCGGATGGGTTCCGCTGTTTCGCCTGAGGTGCTCGCGCGGGATCCGGACAACCGCCTGCTCTCGCGCTACCAGCCGCGCCGGCTCGAAGCCGAAGTCATCTGGGACCTGCTTCGCGCCGTGCCTGGCGTTCTGAACAAGACCATGTTCGGCTTGCCCTTTGCACCGGAGCTGACGGCGACCGAGCAGATCGGCAATTACCGGAAATGGCCGGTCAGCACGCCCGAGGAAAGCGATCGCCGCGCCGTCTACCTGCTCACCCGGCGTTCCTTCCGCTTCCCGATGCTCGCGGCCTTCGACCTGCCCGAGAACATCGTGAGCTGCGGACGCCGCGACTCCACCACCGTACCCACGCAGGCACTCACCCTGCTCAACAACGGCACGATCGCCACCCTCGCCGACGCCTTCGCCGGACGTCTGCTGGACGAGACGGGCGGCGCCGCGGCGCGGATCCCGGAACTCGCCTGGCGCCTCGCCTATTCGCGCGCCATCCGCGACGACGAACGCGCCCAAGTGTCCGCCTTCCTCGACACACGCCGCACGGAGCACGGCGGCGACCTCCGCCGCGCGGTGCAGGAGCTTTGCATCGCGATCTTCAACAGCAACGAATTCATCTTCATCCCGTAGCCCGCGTCCGCCATGAACCCTCTCGCCAACCCCGCCCCTTCCGATCCCTCCCGCCGTCACTGGATCACTCAGGTCGCCTCCGGCATGGGCGCATGGGCACTCCTCTCCCTTCTGGAGCGCGACGCCCGCGCCGACCTCGCCGCGGCGATCTCACCCGGCGTCATCGACAAT
This sequence comes from uncultured Opitutus sp., assembly GCA_964476565.1. Classification (GTDB taxonomy): domain Bacteria; phylum Verrucomicrobiota; class Verrucomicrobiia; order Opitutales; family Opitutaceae; genus CAMAXB01. The sequence continues at coordinate 31,831 of CAYZBG010000045.1, read as the reverse complement.
CCGCTCGCGCCCAAGCCGCCCCACTTCGCCGCCAAGGCGAAATCGGTCATCTTCCTGATGATGGCCGGCGGCCCGAGCCAGATGGAGACCTTCGACCCCAAGCCGCTGCTCAACAAGCTCGCCGGCCAGCGCATGCCGGACAGCTTCGGCACCATTCCCGCCCAGTTCACCGACGTATCCAAGGAACTGTTACTCGCGTGCAACCTGGAGTTCAAGGCCTGCGGTCAGTCCGGCATTCCGATCTCGGAGGCTTTTCCCCACCTGCAGAAGCACGCCGACAAGCTCGCGGTCATCCGCAGTTGCTACCACGACGCGTTCAACCACTCGCCCGCCCAGTACGTTCTGACCACCGGGCAGTCCCGCATGGGTTTCCCCAGCGTCGGTGCCTGGGTGACTTACGGTCTCGGTTCGGAGTCCGCCAATCTCCCCGCCATGGTCGTCATGACCGAACCAGACGGCCAGCTGAAGGGCGGCACGCCCTGCTGGGGCAACGGTTTCCTGCCTGCCCTCTACCAAGGCTCGCCCGTTCAGGCCACCGGCACGCCCATCCGCTACGTCGAGCGCTCCCAAAATCTGAGCGAGCACAGTCAGCGCAAGATCCTCGATCTCTCGCAATGGCTCAATCGGCGCCACGCCGAACAGGTCTCGGCGGCCAGCCAGGAACTCGACTCGCGGATTGCGTCCTACGAACTCGCCTTCCGCATGCAAAGCGCCGCGCCCGAGGCCGTCGACGTCAACAAGGAGTCTGCCGCCACCCGCGCCTTGTATGGCGTCGACGAGGAAGTCACGCGTGACTTCGGCACCCGCTGTCTCATCGCGCGACGCCTGGTTGAACGCGGCGTACGTTTTGTTCAGGTGGTCTCCGGCAGCGGCGACACCAAGGACTGGGATCACCACGACGACGTTTACCTCGGCACCCTTCGCCAGGCGAAGAAGACCGACCAACCCGTCGCGGCCCTCCTGCAGGATCTCGAGGCCCGCGGCCTGCTCGAACAGACCCTCGTGGTCTGGTCGGGCGAGTTTGGCCGCACCCCGACCTCTCAGGGCGGCAAGGGCCGGGATCACAATCCCAACGGCTACACCATGTGGATGGCCGGCGGAGGCATCAAGGGCGGCAAGATCATCGGCGCAACCGATGACATCGGTCTGCGTGCCGTCGAAGACCGCGTCCATATTCATGACAGCCATGCGACCATCCTCTCGCTGCTTGGCCTCGACCACCGTCGGCTGACCTACCTGTTCCAAGGCCGGCAGTTCCGGTTGACGGATGTGCACGGGGAGAACGATCTCTCCGCCCGCCTGCTCGCGTAACGGGAACATTGCGGGCTGACCGCCCGGCGCCGCGACGGTCACTGACGCTGCCGCAGTCGCGCCGCCGCCTCGAACTGCTTGGCGGCCTCCGCCTCCCGTCCAAGGAGCAGGAGGGCCTTGGCCTGATTCTCGCGGATGTTCGGCACCTGCGGAGCGAGACGTGCCGCTTCGGTGAACGCCTGCAGGGACTCCTCAAGACGACCGGCTCCGGCCAGGGCGATGCCCAGATTGTTGTGCGTCTGATGCGCGTCCGGCTTCAGCTGCAGCGACTTTTGCAGGTACGGCAAGGCTTCGCGCGGGCGCCCGTTCTGCGAGAGCGCGAGCCCCAGATTGTTAAGCGCCTCCGCATAGTCGGGCTTCAGCGCAAGGGCGGCTTCAAAGTGCCGGATCGCCTCCTCCCGGCTTTCAGGCAAGGCCAGCAACTCCTTGCCGAGATTGTTATGGGCCATCCATGCGCTGGGATTCCGGGCAAGCGTGGCGCGATAGAGCGTCTCCGCGTCACGATAGTCACCACTTTGCCGATACGTGAGCGCGACCAACCCGAGCAGCACCGCGCCGGCCAGGGCAAACCTCAAGGTGCCCGGGATCCTCGCGGCGGCCAGACGGGCACCCGCCGCGGCCAGGGCAATCATCGCCAGGCTCGACAGATACTGAAAATGATCTGCCACGAACGAGTACCGGAACGGGTAGACGTTGATGAATCCGAGGGCCGGAAAGAGGGTTCCAACAAAAAGCAAAAGCGCGGCAAGCGGGGCGCGGGAGCGACTCCGTAGGCGGAATGCCGCGAAAAAGATGCCTGCCATTGCGGCCAGAGGCAGCCAGCCGGCCGGATTACCGGCATCAAGGACCCAACGGGGATAGATGAACGAAAGGTCCGCTGGCCACAGGAGCTTGGAGGCATAGAACAGCACCGCTTTGCCAGCGAGTTGGAATCGCTCCAGCCCCGAGAGCTCATAGTCGATGCCGTCAGCGCCGATCAGGGTCCGCTCGACCCACGCGGTGAGAAGACCAGCCGCTGCGCCGACCACAAACCAGGGAAGCAAGGGTACGACATCCCGCCTCGCTTCAATCCCACCGCGCCGCCACCAAAAGATTACCAGCAGCACGGCCGGCAGGGTCGCGGTGACAGTCTTCGCCGCGAGGGCCAGCAGGAACAGGACACTCGCCAACCCATACCACGCCGCCCGCCGCTCCGCATCGAACCGCAGGTAGGTCAGCAGGGCGCCGAGGAACAACGCGGTCGAAAGCGTGTTCTTCAGCTCCGAAATCCACGCCACGGACTCGACCTGCACCGGATGGAGGGCAAAGAGCGCCGCGGCGAACCAGGCCCCGGGCACTTCCAACCGGCGGAGCACAACGAGAAACAAGCCGGCGCAGGCAAGGTGACAGGCCAGGGTGACAAGATGGTAACCCAGAGGATGGTCGCCCCAGAGTCGGGCCTGCACCCAGAACGCCGAATGGACGAGGGGGTAGTATTGCTGCGTCGCGCCCACCTCGGACCAAATCCGCCCGAGCCCGTCCCACGACCGCAGGCCAGGCGCTGTGACATGGGCGTCGTCATCCCAGACAAACTCCCCCTTGAGCGCCGGCAGATAAGCGACGGCGGTGAGCGCAGTCATCGCCAGCGCGATCAGGAGAGCGAACCGACGGCTTAGCATGGAGAAGGGCGGTCTTGACCGTGGCCGCCGAAGCCGGACGATTCAAGCGCGCCGGCGTTATGGGTGAAAAGAAACGGGCTTCTGATTTGATGTAAATTCGTGTCCATTCGTGGTCGTCTTCCCTCCGCGGCCACGAATTTACTTCAACGCTTCCCTCCTCCTCCCATGGCCATCACTCCCGCCAAAACCCGGGCCCTACTCGGCAAGATCGCCGGCCTGCGCGTGCTTGTCATCGGTGACGTCATGCTCGACCACTACGTGTGGGGCGACGCGACGCGCATTTCACCCGAGGCTCCCGTGCCGGTGGTGGAGATCAAGCGCGACACCTACACGCCCGGCGGCGCGGCCAACGTGGCGCTCAACCTCGCCGCCCTCGGCGCCCGCGCCGCCATCGCCGGCTTCATGGGCGAGGATGAGGCCGGCCGGCAGCTGCGCGGTCTGCTCAAGGATCGCGGAGTTAAACCCGTGGCGATGCCCGGCACGGGAATGACGATCATCAAGACGCGCGTCATCCTACAGAGCCAGCAACTCTGCCGCCTCGACCGCGAATCCCCGCCGTCCGCCTACCGCGTCGATGCCCGCACAGCGGCCCGGCGCCTGTCGCGCGAGATTGCCGCCAGCGACGCGGTGATCTTTTCCGATTACGCGAAGGGACTGCTCACCACCGACCTCGTCGAGACCCTCGCCGCTCAGGCCCGCGCTGCGGGCAAACTCGTGGCGCTCGACCCCAAACCCAAGAATCCGCTCGCGTTCCACGATTTGGATTTGATCACGCCCAACCGGCGCGAGGCGGCCCAACTCGCCGGGATCGAGCTGTCCTCGCACGAACCTTTCCCCGCCGAGGAGATCTGCCGCCGTCTGCACGCCCGCCACCGGGTGCGCAACCTCGTCATCACCTTGAGCGAGGACGGCATGCTGCTCAGCCGCGAGGGCAAGGTGCTCAAACAAATTCCCACGGCGGCGCGCGAGGTGTACGATGTCTCGGGCGCCGGCGACACCTCGATCGCCGCGCTTGCCCTCGCGCTCGCGGCGGGCGCCGACCTGGAAACCGCCGCCCATTTTGCCAACGCGGCGTCCGGCGTGGTCGTCGGCAAGCTCGGCACCGCCACCGTCACGCCCGAGGAGCTTCTCGCCTACACCGCCGGGAAATGAAGGCTCTCTTTCTCGACCGCGACGGCACCCTCATAGTCGACAAGCACTACCTGGCCGACCCCGCCCAGGTCGAGCTGCTCCCCGGCGTCGCTGCCGCCCTCGCCCGCGCCCGCAACCTCGGGTACGCTCTCTTCATCCTCTCCAACCAATCGGGCATCGGCCGCGGTTTCTTCACGATGGAGGACGCCCGACGCTGCCACGCGCGCATGCTCGAGTTGATCGGCCTGGGCCCGGACCTCTTCGCGGAAGTCTGCATGGCGCCGGAAGCGCCCGAGCAACCGTCCGCCTATCGCAAACCGTCGCCGGCCTTCATCCTCGAGGCCATCCCGCGGCACGGACTCGACCCGCGGCTTTGTCTGATGGTCGGCGATCGCGAATCTGACATTCAGACCGGACTCAACGCCGGCATCCGCGCCGCCGCCGTCTGCACCGGCAAGCTCGACGCCGCGGCGTGGACCGCGCTCGCCTTGCCCAACGTGGCCGTGTTCTCCGACTTCCCCGCCCTCGTCGCCTCGCTCGACTAGCCGCCATGCCCGAACTCGCCGAAGTGGAGTACATGCGCAAGCGCTGGAACCCGGGCCTGGGTCGGCGCATCACCGCCGTCCGGTTGCACCCGAAGGCCAAGCTTTTCCGCGGGACCGATCCGCGCGCGATCGTGCGCAGCCTCACCGGCGCCACCCTGCTCACGTCCGAGGCCGCCGCCAAGCAGATGCTGTTTCGCGCCTCCGGGGACGCCTGGCTCGGTATCCATCTGGGCATGACGGGTGAACTCACCGTCCGGCCGCCCGGTTTTTCCCCCGGCCGCCACGACCACCTCGTGCTGGAGCAGGACGAACACTGCCTGGTGTTCTCGGACCCGCGCATGTTCGGCAAGGTCGAGTTCGCCGTGGGCCCGGATGCGCCGGCGTGGTGGACGTCCATTGCCCCGGCCATCCTCTCGCCCGCGTTTACCGTTCCTGTCCTGACGGACTTCCTTCGCCGCCGGGCCCGCGCGCCGATCAAGGCCGTCCTGCTCATGCAGGAACGCTTTCCGGGCATCGGCAACTGGATGGCGGACGAGATCCTGTGGCGGGCCGCCCTCCATCCGCGCCGCCCGGCCGGCAGCCTGACGCCCGCCGAGATCCGGCGGCTGTACCGCGAAACCCGCCAGGTCTGCCGCCTCGCCCTCCGGACGATCGGCGAAACCTTCGCCGACCCGCCGCCTTCGTGGCTGTTTCCCCACCGCTGGGAGGAGGGCGGACGCTGCCCGCGCACCGGCGTGCCCCTGGTCAGGGAAACGATCGGCGGGCGCACGACGTGCTGGTCGCCCGGCCGCCAGCCTGCCTGACTTGCCCCATGATCATACCCCCTGACTCCACCCTGTTGTTCATCGGCGACTCCATCACCGACGCCGGCCGCGATCCGGCCGGTGAAGCCACCCCGTGGAATCCCCGTGCCGGGACCGGCCACGGCTATGTGTCGCTGGTCGAGGCCTGGCTCGGCGCGACGCGGCCCGCCGATCGCGTCCGCGTGGTGAACCGCGGCACCAGCGGCCACACCGTCCGCGACCTCGCCGCCCGCTGGCAGACGGACGTGATCGACCGGCGCCCGGAATGGCTCTCGATCATGATCGGGATCAACGATGTCTGGCGCCAGTTCGACACACCGCTCCGGACCGAACTCGCCGTCCCCTTGGCCGAGTACCGCGAGACGCTCGCCGACCTGGTCGCCCGCGCGAAACCCGGCCTGCGCGGACTGCTGCTGGCCACTCCGTTCTTCATCGAGCCGAACCGCTCCGATCCGATGCGACGCCGCATGGACGAGTACGCCGACGAGGTCCGAAAACTGGCTGCCGCCCAGGGCGCCGTGCTGGTCGACACCCAGGCGGCCTTTGACGAGGTCCTCGTGCACACCCACCCGATGACTCTGGCCTGGGATCGTATTCATCCGAACACGACGGGATACCTCGTGATCGCCCGGGCCTTCCTGCGCGCCCTGCAGGCGCTCTGACCGTGTCGTCCGCCCGGCAACGCCTCGACGAGCTGCTCGTGGCCCGGGGGCTGGCCGAGAGCCGCGCCCAGGCCAAGGCCCTCATCATGAGCGGCCGCGTGCGCCGCGGCACGGAGCGGCTCGACAAACCGGGCAAGGAGTTCCCCGACGACGTGGAACTAGCGGTCGATCAGCCGCCTCGGTTCGTGAGCCGCGGTGGCGAAAAGCTGCAGGGATTCCTCGACCGCTTCGCCATCGACCTGCGCGGCGCCCATCTGCTCGACGTGGGGGCCTCGACCGGGGGATTCACCGACTGCGCCCTCCAGGCGGGGGCGGCCAGCGCTGTGTGCCTCGACGTCGGTCGCGCCCAGTTGCATGCCCGGCTCCGGGCGGACCCGCGGGTCACCAACCTCGAACAGGTCAATGCGCGCCACCTCAAGCCCGGCGATCTGCCGCGGGAACACTTCGACGCCGTCGTGATGGACCTCTCCTTCATTTCCCTGAAGGCCGTCCTTCCCGCCGTCTGGCCCTTCGTCGCCCCCGGCGGGGTCCTGATTGCCCTGGTCAAACCCCAGTTCGAGGCCGGCCGCGCCGAAGTCGACCGGGGACGCGGCATCATCCGCGATCCGGAGGTCCAGGCGCGCGTCCTCGCCGACGTTTCGGCGTTTGCCGTCGCCGAACTGCCGGGCGCACGCCTGATCGGAACGATGGATTCGCCGATCACCGGCACCGATGGCAACCGGGAGTTTTTGCTCGGATTGCGCCGGGAGTGAACAGCGGGGGCGTTGGCTGCAGAGCCGACGGATTCGACCGATTCGACCGATCGCGTCGCCTGCGCCCACCCTTGCCAAGTTCGGGCTGCGCCCCAACCGTTTCATCCCATGCCGCCTCTTCGCCGCCTCGCCTTCGTCGTCAACCAGCAGAAATCCGGTGCGCCGGAGATCGCGGAGACGCTCATCGCGATCGCACGCGCAGCCGGGGCCGAGGTGAAGCAGACCGCAGCCTTCCCCCTTGAGGAGGGTTACCTCGCCGGGTGGGACGCCTGCTGCGTGATCGGTGGCGACGGCACCCTGCTCGGGGTCGCCAAGGAGGCCGCCCGCCACCAGGTGCCGATCATCGGTGTGAACCGCGGCAGCCTCGGCTTTCTTACCACCTTTTCCGCCGACGAAGCCCGCGCCCAGCTGTCAGCCCTGCTCGCCGGTCACTACGTGCAGGTTGAACGCGCCCTGCTCGACTGTTCCACCGGGCCCGGCCAGCACGACCTCGCGCTCAACGACGTGCTGATCAAGGATGAGGTCAACTCGCGACTCGTGCGCCTCGAGGTCGAGGCCGACGGCGAACTGGTCACCGACTACCTGTGCGACGGCTTGATCTTCTCCACGCCGACAGGCTCGACGGCCTACAATCTCTCCGCCGGCGGCCCGCTCATCCACCCGGGCGCTGAGGTGATTGCGATGACGCCGATCTGTCCGCACACGTTGAGCAACCGCTCGATTATTTTCCGGCAGGACGTAAAGCTGCGGGTGTACAATCGCATCGGCGGCTCGCGCCTGCTCGTGGCCATGGACGGCCAGCGCAATCTCGTGATGTGCGAAGGCTCCGCGGTGGAGATCACCATTGCGCGCGTCCGGCTGCCGCTCATCCAGCTCGCCGGCCACTCCCACTTCGCCGTGGTCCGTACCAAGTTGAAGTGGAGCGGCGGCGCGGTGAAGGAGTAAGACCGACCAGGCAGGTCACGCCTCCAGCGCGCGCAGGAGGCTGGGACAGACCGCCAAGAGCCCTTTGTACGCCAGCACCGGTTCCGGCATCGTGCGCAGCGCCCGGTGCAGTCCGCGGCGCACCGCCTCGTCCGCGCAGGCCTCCGCCCACGGCACACAGGTTACGCGAATCCCGAACACCACGCCACCGGCGGTGTCGAGCGCGGCCAGCACCTGATGTTCGATCCGCAGCCACACCTGCGCGAGATCGAGCGGCTCCCCGAGGCGGGGCCGCGGCTGGTCCGGATGAAGGTTCAACGCGGGCGTGGCGGCCAAGCCCCAGTTGGCGCGGCCCACCCCGGCACCCGGTTTGAGTTGGGAGAGCATGCGCTGAATGGGGGATGCGAGGGAAGCATTCAGACCGGGCACGACGCCGTGGATCGCCTCCAGCGGTCGCCCAAGGCTGGCCGTCAACGACCAGCCCGTCGGGAAACACAAGGCCCCGCCCAGCAGGCGATGGCGTCCATCCTCCCCGGGGGCGAGCAGCAGAAAATCCGGTTCGAGCCGGAGCCCCAGTTGCGCTACCGTCTGGCCGGGTTCCAGCTCCAGGGCCGCCGCCAGTGTCGCGACCAGCGCGCGCCCCTCGGGCAACAGCGCGGCATGGCACCCGGGTGCCTCCTCGAGCCAGTGGCGGCGTTCAGCCAGCAGCCGCGGGCCGTCCGGCGTCGCGGCAAAAAACTCACGGAGCCCGACCCGCCGGAGCGCGAGGTGGAACCGGTGATCCTCGTCCGGGAACAGCTCGGCCCACGCACTCACGGCCGCACGACCAGCTGGGTGCGCTGGGCGCGAGTCAGCCGGGACCGGGCAAACCGCGCCAGATCGGCGATCGTCACGGCGTCGATGCGGCGGTCGTAGTCGGCGAGTTCCTCGCGCGGCAGGCCATACAGGGCATTGAGACCGGCATGCATCGCGCGGGCGGCGTTGCTCTGCAGCCCCATTCGCTTCGCCGCCTTCAGCCGCGTCTGGCAACGCCGCAGTTCCTCCGGGTCGACCTGGCCTTCCGCCACCCGGGCGATCTCGGCCTCGATCTCGGCGAGCACCTCGCCGTCCTTGCCCGGAGCGGTGCCCGCGTAGAAGTAGAACATGCCGGCATGCAGTCCGCTCACGCGCGCCGAGCGCACGAAGTACGCCAGAGCCTTTTCCTCGCGCACGCGCTCAAACAGCCGCGACGACATGCCGCTGAACAACTCGTCCGCCACCTCGGAGATGTCGAAATCCGCGTCGAATACGCCGGGACCGGGAAACGCCTGATAGACGACCGCCTGCTGGCGCGCCTGGATCTCGACGAAGTCACCCGCCTCCGCCGGTCCAGGATGCGGACGCCGCGGCACGGTGAACGCCCGCTGCGGCAGGCGCTTCAGCAGTGCCTTCAGTTTGGGCACCAGCGTTTTCGGGTCAAAATCCCCGGTCGCGGTCAGCACCACGTTCGATGCGACCACCCACTCCCGGTGAAGGGCCGCAAGCGTGGCCGGCTTCAGGGCCTTGAGCCCCGCCTCGTCACCCGACGCATCGATGGCAAACGGATGTTCGCCAAAGAATTTTTTCCGCAGCAGCTTCCGCCCGAACGTCACCACGTCGTCCGCGTCCTGCGCGAGCTCGGCCAGCTGGGCATCGCGTTCCACGGCGAAGGTCGCCGGTTTGAACGCCGGGGCGAGTACGGCTTCGCCCAAAATGTCGAGGGCCCGCTCCAGCTCGGAAGGCAGCACCTCGACCGCGACACCGAAACTGTTGTTGCCGGCGAACGGATAAAACGCGCCTCCGGCCTGCTCGATCAGCTGCGCGACCGCCGCCGCCGAACGCGTCTTGGTGTCCTTTGTCAGCAGGGTCGCGAGGAGCGAGGTGGCACCGCGCTGACCGGACGGTTCGAGCACGGGACCGCCGGCGCAGAGCAGCCGCAGATGGAGATTGGGCAGCCGGCGATCCGGCTGCAGCAGGAGGCGGGCCCCGTTTGGCAGCGTCTGCTCCTGCCACTCCGCCTTGCGTTCCGCCACGGCGGACCGAGGTGCCGCCGCGGGCGTAGCCTTGGGCGTCGGGTCGATCGAAACAGCGGTGATGCGCGAGGCATCGAGGTAGGTGCCAAGGACCCGTTGGAGATCCGCCAAGGTGACCCGACGCAACGCCTCAAAGTAAGTGCGGCTGTGATCGAGGTCACCAACCACGACTTCGGCCACGCCCAGGCGCGACGCCTGGCCGGCCACCGTCTTGCGGGCGTTGATCTCGGATACGACCATCTGACGGACCGCCTTGCGCACCAAGGCGGCGGAAAAGCCGCGGCGCAACCAGCGGGCGCACTCGTCCTGGATCGCCGCCGTCGCCGCCTCGCGCCGTCCGGCATCGCAGGTGAATGAAATGTAGAACAGGCCGCAGGAACCGGGATTCCAGCTGGTCGCGTCGATGCTGTGGACGAGCCGCCGCTTTTCGCGAATCGCCTGCCACAGAATGGAGCTGTCGCCCTGGCCGAAAATCGTGGCGAGGACATCGAGCGCCGGTGCATCGGCATGGGCCAGTCCGGGGATCGGCCAGGCGAGGCCGGCACGCGTCACCTCGACCTCCTCCTCGCGATGCAGCCGGCGCGGGGCAAGCGCCGGCGACTCGTCGGGAATGTAGACCGGCGCGAGCTCGCGGCGCGGTTCTCCGCCAAAATGCTGCTGGACCAGCGCCCGCACTGCCGACGGTTCCACGCCACCCGCCACCACCACGACGAGGTTGTTGGGCACGTAGCGGGATTTGTAATACGCCACCAGGTCCTCGCGCGAAAGGGCGGCAAACACATCGCGATATCCGATGATGGGATGCCGGTACGGATGCTGGCGAAAGGCAGTTTGAAACAGCGCCTCGAAGAGCCGGTTGTCCGGGTCGTCCTGCCCCATCGCAATCTCGCGCAGGATTACCTGCTTCTCCTTCTCCACCTCGCCCGCGGGCAGGGTCGAATGCAGGACGGCATCCGCCAGCACGTCGACGGCCACGCCCACATGCTCTCCCGGAATGTCGATGTAGTACACCGTGCGATCGAACGTGGTGTAGGCATTGATGTAGCCGCCATGGGCCTGCACCACCGTCGAGATCTCGCGTCCGGCCCGGCGCTCCGTGCCCTTGAACAACATGTGCTCGAGGTAATGGGAAAGACCGGCGCCGAGCTTGCTGCCTTCGTGCACGGACCCCGTTTTCACCCACACCTGCACGGACGCGATCGTGGATGCGGCGTCAGGCTTGATGATCAGCGTCAGGCCGTTCGGCAGAACGGTGCGCTCGACGGTCTCATTCCAGAAAGGCTCGAGCAGGGAAAAATCGGCGGAGGGACGGACGGATTTGCGCATGGAAGAAGACCACAGTGCCGCTGCGCACCGCGGCTGCAACCCCGGCCGTTGCAGGCGCGCCTCCTCGCCCTCAGGCCGATTCGGCGCGGGCCGGTGGCGCGCCGCCGGAGGCACGCGGCTTGGCGGGCAGGAACGGCTTCACGAACGCCTCTTCGAACGTGTACGTTTCCGAGAAGTCTTCGCGCCGATCCTGATCGGTTTTGCTGAACACGTTATATTCGATCAGATTGAAGACGATGTCGCCAAAGTCGGAGCACCGCGTGATGCCCCACGATTCTAGGACGGTCTTGGCGAGGGGACCGAATTGATCGAGCGCATAGGTCCGCAGCCCATCCAGCAACTCCGGACCGGTTACGTGCAGGGATTTGCCGGCGCGCTTCGCATCGCGCTTGCGCAGGTCTTTCACGGTATG
>CAYZBG010000045.1:0-20156 GCA_964476565.1 uncultured Opitutus sp. | reverse complement strand
TCGGCAAAGTGGTGTAGATTGAAAAGCAACATGATTGCCTCCACTCAAACCCACCATCCAGTCCCTCACGTGAAAACCTCCGTCGCCACGCCCTCCTCCACCCCCCTCGATCTCGCCTGTGCTCGCCTGAAAGCCGCGGGATTGCGTATCACCCAACCGCGCATCGCGATTCTCGACGCGCTGATCAAGCGCTCGCTGCCGGCGAGCATCGAACAGATCCACGGCGACCTGTCTGGTTCCTCGTGCGACCTGGTCACGGTCTATCGCTGCCTCGCCGCCTTCGAGGAACTCGGTCTGGTCCGGCGCTGCTTCTTTCATAACGGCACCAGCCTTTACCAGATCAACCTCGGTGACGAGCCGGTTTACCATGTGGTCGACAAGTCGGACAATTCGGTTGAGGCGCTCGACGCCGCCACGTCCGCGGAACTGCGCACGGCCCTGGCCAAGGTCGAGGCCCAGCTGAAGGCGCGCGGCTACAGCGACGTTTCGCACATGGTCGAGTTCTTCGGCACCACCGCCAAGAGCGGCGCGGTGCGCAGCGCGAGCAACCTCGTGATGCCGACCTGAGTTCATCCGTCAATCGACGTACGAAAAAGCCGCGGCCCACACCGCGGCTTTTTTGTGCCCTGACCCGAGGAGCCCCCGCTCAGGCCTTGGGGGCGGCACGCCGGTTCTGCGCGACGCGGTCCCAGTTCACGACGTTCCAGAACGCCGCCACGTAGTCGGCACGGCGGTTTTGGTAATTCAAGTAATAGGCGTGCTCCCAGACATCGAGACCGAGCACGGGATGCGCTCCGGACATGAGCGGCGAATCCTGGTTGGGAGTGGACATGATCTCGAGGCGGCCGTCTTTCACGACGAGCCATGCCCATCCGCTGCCAAAGACGCCCATCGCCATCTGCGTGAAACGTTGCCTGAAAGCGTCGAAGGTGCCGAACGCGCCATCGAGCTCGCGTGCGAGCTCGGCCGAGGGACGGCCGGAGCGGGCCGCCGGCGCGAGGACCTCCCAGAAATGGGCGTGATTGAGGTATCCGCCGAGATTGTTGCGCAACGGGGTCCGCACCGCTTCCGGCGCACGGGTGAGATCGCGCACGATCGCCTCGGCCCCGAGGGCCGCAAGCGCGGGTTGGTCCTTCAGCACCGCGTTGGCGTTGTTGATGAAGGCCTGATGATGACGCGTGTGATGGATCTCCATCGTCCGGGCATCGATGTGCGGCTCGAGCGCGTCGTAGGCATACGGCAATGCAGGCAGGGTCAGCGCCGCCGCCGGCGCAGCGGGTGTCGCCGCACGCGCGCCTGAGGCAAGTCCGAGGCCGACCAGGGCGGCACCGGCACCGAGGGTCTTCAACGCATCACGACGGGTCAGCAGGGAATCCGTGGAGGAGAACTGGTTCATCCCCCGAACCTGAAGCCAAGCCCCGTCCCGCGCAACCCCCCGGTCCAATTTTCCGCAGGGCGATGCAACGCGACCGACGATACCTGAAGAGCATCCGACCGGTATTTTCGTACAACTCCAAGCACTCCATAGTTGCAAGCCAAAGCCATTGCGGACGATATCCCCCACGGTTCGCTTCTGCCGCGGATGTCCGCCGACATCCGTCGGATTCTCACGCAGCGGACATGTCGCTTGTTTCGCCGCCATGATTTCCCCTGCGGACCACGCTGAAGCTCCCGTTTCAATTGCCCATTTCGTGGCCGTTCGTGCAACGGCACTTGGCAGCGAGTACCGTTGCCCGAGCAATCCAGCGCGGCCGGCCCCACTGCGGCCGACATCGACAAGCCATCGGGTATGCACGTCGTCCAGCCGCTAACCGAGGCACCGCCCTTACTCTCAACCCCAACCCGCCATGTTTGGAATCCAGCACAAATCCCCCCAGGCCGATCCTCGTGTTACCAATGCTCTCGACGAACTACGGGTGGAGTACGAGGTCGACGAAGACGGCGATATCGTGATCGGCACGCAGACGTATGACGACCGCAAGCAAGTCGCCTTCATCCGCTCCGCCACCTACGAGGTGGCTGGTGTAGAGCTGCGCGAGATCTTTTCGGTCGGATTGAAGTCGTTTGGACCTTTCGATGCGCGCACCGCCAATCTCCTGCTCGCGCTCAACTCGAAGATGAAGCTCGGCGCCTGGGCCGTGATCACCAACGAGAACGACGACCATCTGGCGATTTTCGCGACGAAAGTGGCGGCGGATCTCCGCGGCGAAACGCTCCGTGCCGCCATCGGTGCCACCTTGCACACCGCGGATGAGATCGAGCAACGGCTCTCCGGCCGCGACGATTTCTAACAGCCCTCGCCCGACGTTCGCGGACTTCCGTCGAGTTCCGCTGCGACGCCGAATCTTCAACCTCCAACTTCATTTCCACGCCCAATGCCCGACTCAATTCCTGCGCCCGACGCCAATTTCTGGAAACGCAAACTCGCCGCTTTCCTGCACGACAGTCCAGACAAGGTCCTCGATATCCTCGACCACGAGAATCGGGCCCGCCGGATCGCCGGTGTAGTCCCCATCGAGGAGCTTGCGCGCAAAGAATCGGACTGGACCGCGTCCGCCGCCGACCGGCTCCCTTTTCCACCGTCCTCGACCACGAAATCCGACTTATCCTGCTTCAAGCATCCGCTCGGCCAATCTTCGATTCCGCTTAACAAAGAAAACCTTCCGGTGGGTGTTGCCGAGGAAACATCCCAACGCACGCGCCCCTCAATCAACGAGGACGACCCCCGCGCCGCCTTCTTCGCCACCTGGCGTTTTTGGCGCAACTGGGCCTCGTCTCGCCACGCTGACTTCGCGCTCTATCCTGCCGAAACCCGGCTGCCCGATCATACCATCTGGAACCACTTGGCCGTCACCAGCGCCATGCAGGGCTGCCTCGGGGGCAGCGCCAAGGATTACTGGGAAGCAAGAAGCCGCGGTCTTGTACCGCCACCCACGCCCGACCACCCGGCCTTCCTTCTTTTCACCCTCGGCCCCGTCCAAGACTTCATTAGTGCCGCGCGCAGCACCCGCGACCTCTGGTCCGGCAGCTACCTGCTTTCCTACCTCATCGGTCATGTCCTGCGCCGCATCGCGCTCGATTTTGGGCCCGATCACGTCTTGTTCCCCAACCTTTGCGACCAACCGATTATCGATCTGCTGCTCCGTGATGATCTCTGGAACAAGGTGAGCACATCCCAAGGGCAGGACCTTTACTCCGCCTTCGGCTACTATGACGATGACGGTCGTGAGCGCCTGCTCACCCCCTCGCTTCCCAATCGCTTCCTGGCCGTTTTGCCCGCGAACATGTCCGAGCATCATCACCGCGGTCCAGCGTTTCAATCTGCCGAAAGTTACGCCCGATACCTCGCTGAAGATCTACGCGGCTTTCTAATGGAAGACATCGCCGCAGACGTGGCCGACGCCGCGTCCGACGCTTTGCGCGAACGCTTCGACCGCCCGCGCTTCAATCGGCAAATCCATCGACTGCTCGAGATCCATTGGCAAGTCCTGCCATGGCCCGATGACTTCGCCGCGGCCGAGCGCATTGCCCAACAACTCCCGCGCGACAACAAAGACTACGCCCCGCGCGCCGGTCTCGAAGCGCTTCGCGACCTCGCCTCCCACGGCGCCGACCCGCGCTACCTCGCCAAAGGCCTGCCCAAGAATGTCGCCTCCGCGTGGAGCGCCCTGTACTCTGGCACGGAGTGGCTGCTCGACGGCACCAAGGCCAACCGCGCCTTCACCGCTCCCACCGGTCTCAACCTCGAGCCCGACAAGTCCAACAGCAAAGACTCACTCAACGGCCGTGACGAAGCCGTTCTTATCGTCGAGGACCAAGACGATGCCAAGGCGCTATCTGCCCGCCTCGAACAAACCCTCGACAAAGGTCACCTACTGAAGGCTGGCGAGGTCCTGGGTGCCGCCACGCTGCTGAAACGCCTCTGGCCGTTCGCTCATCTTTGCAAACGCTACACCTTCCAACCCAAGAACCTCAACATGCCCAACACGCGCAGCATCGCCGCGCACTTGCCGTGGGAAGACGACGAGGGCGACGGTGAGCAAGGCGACGGCGAATCCTACTTCGCCATCCTCGCCCTCGACGGCGACTCCATGGGCAAATGGATCAGCGGAGCCAAGACGCCCCGGCTCGAAGACGTGCTCTCGCGAGAATGCGCCGCCGTCTTTCGCGCAGCTGGTGCCAATCTCGAAAATCACCGCCCCCTCTCTCCCTCTTGGCACCTTCAGTTCTCCGAGGCCCTCAGCAATTTCTCCCAACATGCCGTGCGCCGCATCGTTGAGGCCTACGACGGACGCCTGCTCTTCGCCGGCGGTGACGATGTCTTGGCCATGGTGCCGGCCGACACCGCGCTCGCCTGCGCTGAAGCCCTCCGCCTGGCTTTCCGCGGCGACCCCGCCCTTAACGAATTCGCACTAGGTGCCCTCACCCAACGCCGCGACCCTCGCCGCACCAAGAAGGTCCTTCGCAGTGATCGCGCCACCCGCCTGTTCAACATCGCTCACCCAGGCTTCCTGCAACTCGACGCCGGTGCGAGCAGCCGACACGGGGCCGATGCACCCCTCCTCGACGATCCGATTAACTTTCCCGTGATCGTTCCCGGCCCCGCCGCCGACGTCTCCGTCGGTATCGCCGTCGCTCACTACAAGTCTCCTCTCCAAGACGTCGTGCAAGCCGCCCGGCTCGCGGAGAAACGCGCCAAGACTACCCTCGGACGCTCCGCTGTTGCCGTATCGCTCTTCAAACGCTCCGGCGAAATCACGGAATGGGGCTGCAAATGGGACGACGGCGGCCTCCCGCTCTACCACGCGACTGCCCGCGCCCTCCTTACGGACCAACTCAGTGCCAAGTTCCCTCATCGCCTCTGTGAAATTCTGACGCCGTTCGTGAGCGAAGGTCGCACGCTCAACGACCTACCCAACTTTCCGTTTGCCGAAGTGATTCGCAGCGAGTTCGCGCGCCTGTTGTCGCAACACGAGGGCAAGGCACTCGACCGCGCCCGACTCACCACCGCGCTCGATTCGTACCTGATCGCCCTCACCGCCCATAACCCTTCACACGCGGTCCACCACCTCATCGGTCTGGCTACCGTCGTCGCCTTCAACGCCCGGAACCTGCCGAAAGGCCAGTAATCGCCATGCACTCCCTTCTCCTCGCACCCACCGACGTCCTCTTCTTCCGCGACGGCCGCCCTATGGGCGGGGCATCCGCCGGCCACGGCGCAGCCTGGCCGCTGCCTACCGTCACCAACGCCGCTCTTCACGCCGCCCTCCACCGCGCCGGGCTGCAAGGTGTACACCGTCACGTGCCAGGCCGCTCTTCCGCCACGCGCGACTACTCCGACAAAAACCGGTCGGAAAATGGCCGCCTCTTCGGCGATGTTCGCACTGCCGGCCCGTTCCCGGTCTGCACGAAAGGCGAAGATCACACTTGGTTTTTTCCCCGTCCCCTGGATGCCGACGACTCAGGAGAATCGATTCTCCACCCCCACTTGGAGCCACCTGGTTCTTCCAGTCTGCCTGCCCCCTACCTGAATCCCGTCGTCTCCACCAAAGCCCCGACGAAAGAATTGCCTCATCCATGGTGGAGCGAAGGCGCGTGGAACACCTACCTCGGATCCAACCAGCGCCATGGCTTGGCAGCCCGCGCCTTTCGCAAGACAGACGCCGACTTTTCCGATATCGAACACTCTTACGGAATCGCGCTCGACCCCGCCAGCGGTGCGGTGGAGGACGGCCGCTTCTACTCCGCAAATTACCTCCGCCTACGCGAAGAGTGGCGGCTCGGGCTTCTCGCCGCCGCAGAAGACAAGGATTTCCGACATCCGGTCCACGGAAAAGACCTGATCCGAACACTCATTGAAGCTGAAACCTCCTCCATTCTAGTGGGCGGACAGCAACGGCTCTGCACGGCAAAGTTCGACGAAAAAGCAACCGGGCGCCTGCCCTTGCCTTTGGGCGCGACGATCAGCGGGAACCGGGTCAAATGGGTGCTCCTGACGCCCGCCATCTTCCCGGCGATCAATGAACACAAAGGCGGATGGCTGCCGAGTTGGATCCGCCATACCGACGGCCAAGTCATGCTCAAATCGGGCGACACCGAACGCCAACAACACGAACGTCGGGATGCTTGGCGCAAGCGTGTCAGCGACCTTACACCGATCCCCGCCCGTCTCGTTGCCGCTCTGGTCGGCAAACCCATCCCTGTCACCGGCTGGTGCCTCGGCACGCCCGACAACCCGGAGGGCGAGGCCCGCTCGGCGGGTGCCAAACCCACCCACCTCGCCGTCCCGGCCGGCAGCGTCTATTACTTTGCCTGCGATAGTGCCGAGGCCGCCGCTGATCTCGCCAAAGCCCTCAACTGGCACGGCGAAACGGCGGGGTCCGAGATCCGCAATCGCCGCAGCACCCTGCTGGGCGAAAAAGGCTTCGGCCTCGGCGTCTGCGGCACCTGGACACCGCACCCGGGCGCGCCGACGTCGGCCTGACCTCCCCGGATCTCCGATGAATTCCCAAACTCAAACTTCAACCTAAACCTCCTCCTTCAACTCGAACACCTCATGCCCACCGCTTCTCGAATCCTCACGATCTTCACCCGCACCCCTCTGCACGTGGGGGCAGGCGCTTCTGTCGGCGCGATCGACCAACCCATCATCCGCGAACGCCACACCGGGTTCCCAATTATCCCCGGCAGCAGCCTTAAAGGCTCCTTCGCTGACCTCTGGAACTCTACGCTCGACTCAGACGGAAAGCGAGCCCTTGGCGAAGCCGCTTGGCTCTTTGGTTCCGATGACGCGCGCGACAGCCAAGCAGCTGCTGGTGCGCTTCTTTTTGGTGAGGCGCGCCTGATCGCGTTTCCGATTCGATCTGCGCGAGGCTCCTACGCCTGGATGACTAGCCCGTTACTTCTTCGTCGTGCGGTTCGAGATGGCGTCATAACTGAGGACGCCATTGGCAACCTCACGGAGCCTCCAGATGACTCCCTTCTGTGCGCGACCGGAACAATTGATTTTGCGGCACTAAACGGGAATCCGCCCCGTGTCGTCCTCGAAGAATATACGTACACCCGTGCCGGCGACTTGCCACAGGGCTTGGCTCCGTCGTTGGCGGCGCTGGCCCCCAATGACCCAGTCTGGGCCAATGCCGGAAATCGTATAGCGGTGTTATCCGACGGACAGATGAGCCACTTTGCCCGCACCGCCTGTGAAGTCGCTCAACATGTTCGTATCAGTGATGAAACCGGCACGGCCGCGCCAGGCGGACTCTTCAATCAAGAAAACGTACCGTCCGAGACCATGTTCTACTCGGTCATCCGAGCTCAGTCCTCGCGACTCAGGAACTCGGCCTATGCCTCCTCTCCGCATCGCGAGAAAACAGCTGAGGATGCGATCAACGCTTTCGCCGCCAAGATCGCTTCGTCATCAGTCACCCAGTTCGGCGGCGACGCCTCTACCGGCTTGGGTTTCTGCACCGTCGCTCTCCGCGAAACATCTAGTCACTAAATCGCCATGATCAATATCGACCAGATACGCGCAGCCCACGCTCTCGCATTTTGGCATGCGAACCAAGGTGCAAATCAGGGTGCCGAAGGCGGAGATATCGTCGCCGGCCTTCCTGCTTTGATCATCAACAATGGCCTACTCGCCACCGCCGCCTTTTGCCAAGCCAAGGGCGGTGGTCATCTCGCACTCTTTCAGAACGTCCTTGGTCACATTGCAATTGCCTCTCCGGCAGCAATCCCGGGTGGAAATCTCAATACTCCCTTCAACCATCTTTTGACCACGCTTTTGAACGGCACTTCGCTGCAACTCCAGCAAGCTTCGTCCGAGGCCCTTGCATACCTCGGCTTCCTCAAGCGGTTCGCACCCTAAAATCCAAGAGCTATGCCTATTTTTCTTCCCGCCGACACTCGCGCTACTCTTGGAGAAGGTGCCAACCGCTGTGAAAGCATAGCCCTGTTGCAGCAAAAGTTTCCGTTCATCGATCCAGATGGCGTGATAAAACAACACCATCGCGTAGCGCTGGACCTGTTTCTAAATAATGGCCCCGCTGACCTTGAGCAACTTCGCCGTAATGCGCGCACCGAGGCCAACAACCAGAATCCACGCCGCGCGGCCAGTGGAGCAGCCATGGCAACCGCACTCGACTCCATTTTGCCTCGAACGACTGCCTCTGCCATTCAACTGAACGTAGCTTGGCTCGAAGCGATACCGAAAACTCACCGCCGTCAACTTACCCTGACTACCGCGTCTCGCCTTATCGTCGGACACGCAAATGGGGTAATCGAAAATAGTGGTCTCACACTACACCGCACGCACGGATTCCCACTCATTCCCGGATCTGCCGTGAAAAACGTCGCCCTTCGTGCGTCTCTCCAAGGCTACGACTACAGCGACGCTGATCGTAATGATTTGTTCGGTTCTCAATCTTTTGCATCCCGGATTTCCTATTTGGATGCTGTTCCCGCAGAAGGCACCACGCCCATTCTAGAATTCGACATCTCTACCCCCCACTACCCGGACTACTACAGCGGCAATAGAAGGAATCCTAACGCCCTCGATACCGAGAATCCCGTCCCGGTTGTCTTCCCTGCTGTTGCCGCAGGTTCCTCGTTCACCTTTACCGTCGTTCTGCATCGTCCCACCGGCGACGCAAATCGCGACGCCTACCTTCTTGATCAAGCCGAGGTGCTGTTGCATGAGGGGCTAACCACCCTTGGCGTCGGCGCAAAAACCGCGTCCGGCCATGGCTATTTCAATCCCGACTTGGAACAGTTCGAACCTAGTACAACCGGTCACACCGTGGTGTTTAGGCTTCTAACCCCTGCCATCACCGCCGGTGCAAATCAGGCCCATCCTGAACTGCGTGTGGCCTCTATCCGTGGTCAGTTGCGCCAGATCTACCGGATGCTCGGGGCCACACCTACAGAGGAACACGCGCTCTTCGGAGGTATCGGTCGCAATCTTCCGCCCCAAGACCCCAAACATAATCTACCGGTCGCCAGCGCTATCAGCCTTCGCCTCGAGCGCATTACTGGTGGTGCGCAAAAAGTATCTACCGCCCTTTGCCCCCACGACCGAAGAAAGGGCGAACGCGCCGCCATTCCCGGCGGCACCACTTACAAACTTGTGTGGCGCGACCGTTTTGCCACATGCGATCGGCAGGCTGCAGCAGCTCGCGCCAGAGTTTTCTCCCGCGTACTCCGTACTTGGCTGCTCTTGGGCAGTGTCGGTTGCCGATCGACCCGCGCCGCCGGAAGCGTCGCCATGATCAACCCCCAAGATCGGTCGACGATCGCCTTCCAACCCGGTCAATTCAACGAATTGCTGGGCCCCCTTAACCTGCCTGATACCCTGCGCGTAGCTGTGCTCGGCGAACCAAAGCAGAACCCCGAAGAACTCCGAGCAATCGCCACCGATACGGTCAACGGAACCGGACGAGGTACAATCCGCGGCGACGCTCTCGGCTTCGTTGGTAACGGGCGAAAAGTGTCCCCTCTAAAGCTCAAAGTTGGATATTTTACCGACGGCTACCGACTCATTGCCATCTGGGATAATCGCCATGGCCGAGGCGGAGACTTGAACGACGCAATCAGAATGCTGAACCAGCGCAACAAGGCCCTGGGAGGTCTCCTATCTGCATGTTCGCTGAATCATGCATAACGATTTCGCTTTAGCCCCCTTTACCCATCCGGACCCAAAGAAGGCCCACGAGTGTATTCAAACATCAAGATATCCACGACTAGATGACGGACCTCAACTGATACGTACATGCCTTCCCTCCTCGTGTCCCTCGGCAACTCGCCCGCCATTGTACCCGAGGCGTTTCTTTTGCCGGGTGTGGCGTTCGAAGCAGTGCATGTGATCACCACCGAGCGCCCTGACGTCGCTCCCATCAAGGATTTCTTTGACCACAAGTTCCCCAACGTAACCCTGACGCTCTCGCGGGTTGCGGGCTTCAACGAATTCACCGGCGAAGACGACCACTTCAACTTCGAGGAAGTTCTCTATCGCTGGTTTCTCGCCACTGACACCCGGCCTGACGAGCGCTACGTATGTGTTGCGGGCGGCTTCAAGACGATGTCCGCAGCCGTGCAAAAGGCTGCCTCCGTCCTCGGCGCGGCCGAGGTGTTCCATGTGCTCGCCGACATGTGCTGCCTCAACCCAAAGGGAGAAGCCTGCCCGCCCCAGACACCTGACGAAATTCTCAGGGCCAACGAGCTTGGTAAGATTCATTTCATCCGGCTTGGACCCGAATCCGGCTGGCCGCAGTTCCGCCATCGTTCGCCTTCCGAGTTTCCGCTCAAGACCACGACTGCAAACGACGGCGTCCGTCACGTCTTGGCGCCCGATCAAACCTTCCGTGACCGCCTTCGCTCCATCGTCGAGCGCAGCCATAACATCGCCGGAGCGTGGGATCGGCTCGCCTCCCTTCCATTCCCCGAACTCGCGACATGGCCCGCCGCCGATCTGGCGTGGCTCGACGGCGCGATTGATCCCTTTTCGCCCGCTGATCAGGCGTGGGTCGCCGCCCTTCCCAAGGTCGAACTCCACTGCCACTTGGGCGGCTTCGCCACCGACGGAAACGCCCTCCTCGCCATCCGCATTGCCGCCCGCGATCCCGGAATGCTCCCGCCGATCAAGGCCATCGATCTACCTTCCGGTTGGCCGCTGCCAGCCACGCCCTGCGGCCTCGAGCCGTATCGGGCTTTGGGCGACAACAACGGTTCAGCGCTTCTAAAGGACCCGGGCTGCCTTCGTGCCCAGTGCGAGGCGCTCTACGCGCACTTCGTCGAGCAGAACATCGTCTACGCCGAGGTCCGCTGCTCGCCCGCCAATTACATCACCCCGGGCCGCTCCCCATTCCAGGTCCTGACCGAGATCCGCGACGCGTTTGCCCAAGCGATGGCCGCGTGCAGGCCCGATCGCGGCCGCCGTGCCCGCTGCCACGTCAACCTGATCGTCATTGGCACCCGTCAAACCACCGGAGACTTCCGAGCCGGAATCGCCCGCCACTCGGCGCTCGCCATCGCGGCGGCCGAGCACTGGTCCTCGGACGTCGACTGCCGGGTGGTCGGCGTGGATCTTGCAGGCTTTGAAGATCCTTCCACCCGGGCCCACTATTTCCGGGAAGAGTTTACCGGAGTGCACCGCTGCGGCCTCGCGCTCACCGTACACGCCGGCGAGAACGACGATGCCGAGGGCGTCTGGCGAGCCGTCTTCGATCTCAACGCGCGCCGGCTCGGGCATGCCCTTTCACTGGGCCAGTCCCTCGACCTGATGCGCTCCGTCGCCGATCGTGGGGTGGCCGTCGAGATGTGCCCCTACGCCAATCTTCAGATCAAGGGCTTCCCTCTCGATTCGGCGGCGGTGAGCGCTCCGGCGAATGTACGGTATCCACTTGCCAGTTACCTTGGCGCCGGCATCCGCGTCACCGTCAACACCGACAACATCGGCATTTCGGCCGCTTCCCTGGCCGACAACCTCCTGCTGGCGGCCCGGCTCTGTCCCGGCCTTACGCGCCTCGACCTGCTCCGACTCCAGCGCAATGCCCTCGACGCGGCCTTCGTTTCCCCACGCCAGCGCACTTCACTGCTTTCCCGTCTCCACCCCTCCGCCCCATGAGCACGTCCCTGATCCAGTTGGTGAGCGAGCAGACCATGCCGAATGTGCTCCCGGCCCTCGCGCTCCGCCCCGGTGAGATCGTACTGGTGCATACACCTCAGACCCGGGTTCAATGCGAGTGGATCGAAAGAGCGCTTCACTTGGGCGGCCTGAGGTCGCCGATCATCCTCCATGCCCTGCCGGACAACCCCGACCACCACGCAACCGGAAACGTCATCAGCGGCTTGATCATGGCTCGCAGGGACAAAGGCATTCCCCCGGTCGTCAACATCACCGGAGGAACAAAGCTGATGTCCATCGGCGGCTTTGCGGCCGCCAACCATCACAAGGTTCCCAACTTCTATCTTGATACCCAGCACCGGCAGATCCACGCCGGCACCAGCATCGCTCTCCCGGCCCCCTTGGATGCGTCGCCCGCAGCTTTCCGGCTGATGGCGGATGCCCTGTCGGTAAGCGTCATCGCATCGGCTCACGGTATCAGTGGATTCTCGCCGGGCAGAGATCCCTCGGGTTGGCTGCCCGCCGCGCATTTGCTGGCTTCTCAACCCGAGCTTGAACGCCGGGCCCACGAGTTCGCGTGCGACCTGCTGAGTGAAGGCCATCGCCGGCCAGCCGACTACAGGCGTCTCGTATGGGAGACTCCCTTGGACGACCTCCCTGATGCCTTGATCGAACCTCTGGCCCTCGGCGGCCATATCGTCATGCGCGACGGACGCTGGTGGATTGCGCACCATGACCCCGACCTCATCGCCCGCTGGGCCGCAGGAGAACCGTACGACCGTATCACGACCTACTTCGCGACCATCGCCCCGATCCAACAGTTCATCTCCTTTCTTCAAGGCGGCTGGTGGGAACTGGCTGTTTTCGAAGCCGCGCGTTCCAGCGGGCGATTCCGTGATCTGCATTGGTCCGCGGAGCTAACCCGTCCGGGAGGCACCACGCCCATCGAGGAGGATATCCTCGCCGTGGAGGATCTGAATCTTGCCGTGATCTCCTGCAAACGAGGCGGCGACCGTTCACGTCTGTTTCGAGCCATCGAGGAACTCGACGCGGCCTCGCGCGTTCTTGGTGGCACTCACACCCGTCGATACCTTGCGGTGGCCTCCGCCTTGCCGGCTCCGCTGGTTGAAGAGCTGCGCGCCCGCGCATCGCGGACACGAACCACGCTCATCGGGCCTGCCGGTCGTCTGCGTCCCAACCCATTTCTTTGAGCGTTCATGCCGATCTCTAAACACCTCGCCCCTCGGAGCAGCGGTGCGCCTCCGGTCCGTACGGTCCTCGTCGCCGTGCTTGGCTCCACCCCTGCGGTCCTCACCGAGACCCTGTGGGCCCTCGCCCACGAATCGGAACCTGTCGTGCCCGACACGGTTGTGGTGGTCACGACTGCAGCCGGACGAGAGATCCTCCACCGGCAGCTGATCGCGCCCGTTGACTCTTGGCGTAGTCGTACCGTTTGGCAGAGCTTGCGCTCGGCCCTGCTCGGCAGGGGCGCGAACCGCGATCCTCGGCTCCAGCTGGAGCCAGCCGTTGTGATCTTCGCGCCCGACACGAGCAGAGGCACCATGCGCCCCCTCGATGACATCCGCACGGCATCCGACAACGCTGCCGCCGCCGAAACCATCCTCCAAGTCGTCCGGCGATTCACAACCGACCCGGACACGCGCGTGATTGGCTTGCTGGCAGGGGGACGCAAGACGATGGGCGCACTCCTGCACGCCGCGCTTTCACTCTCCGGGAGGAAAGGCGACCGGCTTCTCCATGTCCTCGTGAATGAACCCTTCGATCACCCGAAGCTGGTGCCTCCCTTCTATTTTCCGGGTCAGCCGGGCCCATCGAGCCATCGCGTCAACGAGGCCTCAGCGATTCCGAACGCCGACGCGCGAATCGAGATCGCCGACGTGCCCTTAGTAGCCTTGGGCGAACTCGTCTCGGCGAAAACAGGGAGCTTGCCCGCGACCTTTGCTTCCCTTTCCAGGGCGGCCGATGAAGCGGTCGACAACGCCAATGCGACCACGTCCCCCCTTTCGATCCACTACGACGTGCGTTCACGTACCCTGTCGATCAATGCGTACTCATGTGAGATCCCGGCCGGCCGCCCGGCCGCTTTCTGCGCTGCCCTCATTGACGACGCGCGGAAGGATGAGGAACTCGGCGACCGCGGCACCTTGGAATCCCGATGGAGCAAGGTCGATCCAAAGACAGGAGCCCGCGCCGTCGCTTATCAGAGCCAAGGCGGCAAGGCGCTCCCCCTTTCCAAAGAGGATATCTCCAACGCTCTGAATGTTGTTCGCGAGACGCTGCTGAAGAAAGGCGATGTGCCCGGCGCGATCGTCGAGCGCCTCTTCCCTCGCCGTGCGCCCATCGGACTCAATCGCGACGGAGTGACCATCATATGAGTGCAGCGTGATCGCCGACGTCCGCGGAGGTCCGACTGCTTCATCGGACCCCGCCGTCCGCGCAGGATGGCGGCATGCAACTCGCCCCAGTCCCGACCACCCGGGTCGACCTTCCTCCGCTTCACGCCACCGCCCTCACCGAGATCGGATGGTCGCACGAGGCTAGCGTCCTCTTTCCCGGTCGTGAGGCCACTTTGGCCGCACCGGAAGACATTCCTTCTCTCACAGCCGCCGCCCGGCACCTCGTCGGCCAGGGGCAGCCCTTGTACCGGCACCAGGCCCTCGCGCTGTCTCATTCGTTGCGCGGATCCCACGTTGTGCTCTCCACCGGTCCCGGCTCCGGTAAGACGCGCGTTTTCCATCTCGCCGCGGTCGATTTGCTGCACGCCGACGCACGCGCCCTGATCATCGCTTTGTACCCGAGCAAAGCGCTCGCCCGGGAGCAGGCCGGACTCTGGTCCGCCGCCTTGCAGCAGGCGGGATTCCTTTGCCCCGACGCCGTCGCCTTGGTGACGGGCGACACCCCCGACGCGAGTCGACGCGCCGCCTCCGTCAACCGGGCCTCGGTCGCCCTCTTCACGCCGGATACGCTTCACGCCTGGTTCCTCGCCCACCTTGCCCAGCCCCAGGTGCGGCATGCGTTGCGCCGCCTTCGCCTTATGGTTGTCGACGAGGCCCACACGCTGTCTGGCGTCTTCGGCAGCAACACTCTTTGGCTTTTCCGGCGCCTCCAGTCCCTGCTTGCCTCCCTTGATGTCCCGCCGCTGCGCTGGCTCGCAGCGTCCGGCACGCTGGCCCGTCCGGCGGCCCACCTTGAGGCGCTCACCGGCCAGCCGTTCGTCGCCATCGACGACCCGACCGATGGCTCACCGCGCCATGTCCGCCGGCTGCACCTCGTCCGCCCTGCCGCCGGCCGGCCGCTGGCGAACGGTCTCAGCCGTTGGCTGCAACACTGCTCCCTCGCGCCCGAACCCGCATCACGCTTCGTCGTCTTTGCCCAAAGCCGGGTCCAGACCGAGTCCTTCGCCGCCCTCGCCAACCGACTGACCGCCCCCTCGAACGGTAACCCCATGCCGCCACGCCTCGCCCCGTATCGCGCCGGCTTGTCGGCACCGGAACGTAGCGACCTGCAGGAACGCTTCGCCCGCGGCTATCTGCGCGGACTGGTCTGCACGTCCGCATTCGAGCTGGGTCTCGACCTACCGGGGCTCAATCTCGGCTTTCTGGTCGGCCTTCCCGATTCGCCCGCGAGCTTCTGGCAACGGTTGGGCCGGTTTGGTCGCCACGGCGAAGCGGATGTCTTTCTCATCGACGACGGTACCGAGCGCACAGCTCAGGCCTTCGCCGAGCCCGCCCGGCTCCTCCATTGGGTCGCCCGCGACGCCGCTCTTTACCCGGACAATCCGATCCTGATCGCGCGCCATGTGCTTTGCCATGACCAGGAGCGACGCGCGTTGGGGCTTCCGGCCGGCGAACTCGCCGAACCGTCCCGCCTGCCCGCGCTGGCCGGAGCCTTTCGCGACACCCACGCCGCCCTGCTGCGCGGCGAACCCTCCCTTGCCCTGCGGGATGCCCTCCTGCAACAGGCCAACACGCAGCCACCCCACCTGGCCTTCCCGCTTCGCTCCGTCGAGCAAACGTTCACCTTCAAGCCCGCTCATGGCGGTCATGCGGCACCCGACGGTTTCCTTACCTACGCACAGATCCTGCGCGAGGCCTATCCGGGTGCAGTCTATTACCATAACGGCCAGCCGTGGCGGGTGCTGGGGATAAACACCCGCCAGCGCACGTTGACCGTCGCGGAAGAACGGCACTACCACACGAAGCCCGTCGCAATTCCGCCAACCTTCCTGCCCGATCTTTCCCAGCCGGTGCTGGCTGATCTGCGGTGGCCCGGACCAAGCCTTCGCCTAATCGAAGCCTCAGGTCGGGCCACCGAAGCGCTGACAGGCTTCGCCGAAACTCACGGTGGCCAACCCGCGCCGGGCGGCGATTACCGCACCGGAGCCTATGGCGTACACGGCCCCCTTTACCGCTCGTATGAAACCACAAGCGTGCTCCTCGTCTCGCCCCATCTCGAAGGCGATTCGATCCGACGGGATCTCATCGCCGCGGCGGTCCGCGATGCGCTGCTCGATGTGTGCCCAAGGGAGGCTGCGGAGATCGCGGCCTCCTGCGGAAGACTGCGCGCCGACCGCCGCAACCTTCAGGCCGGGACCCGGTTCATCGCGGTCTACGACACGGTGCCGGGCTCACTGCGCCTCAGTTCGGCCCTCGCGGACCCGAACCTCGTTCCCTCGATCCTCCGTCGCGCCGCCCTGCTGCTGCAGCAGCGTCTCCATGACGGTGATACGTCCACCGTCGCCGCCGCCCTTGCGATCGCACAAGCTGCCACCGTCGCGCCGGCCCGGGCACCACTCGACTGGCCGGACGCCTCGCCATGCCTCGCTCTGGCGCGGGGTACGGTCGCCCTGCACCGGCGCACTCATTTCGTCGTCACCATCGACGATCTGTCCACCGACCTCGATGGGAATCTGGTCTACCACATCCGCCGCAACGATGACCCCATGTTCCATGGGCAGGTGCCGGCTTCGGCCCTCGCCGAGATTCCCGACGAAACCGTAACCCTGCCGCTGGCCGACGCCCTCTGCCCGGCTTCGCCCTCCGCCCCACCCATCCTACCCCCATGAACCCACGCCCACCCCCACCCCCACCCTCACCGTCTTCCGGTGACGACCGCTTCGTCTCGGAGGAAGACTACCTGCGTCAGGCAGAGATCGAAGACCTCCGCGCCGACTTCGAAGAATTCCAACGCTTCGTCGACGACGACTGGCCCTATCCCGACGCCGATCCCGACGAATCCACGGATCGCTAACTTTCGGCCCGGGTGTGCGCCATCCCCCTTGGCCGCTGCATCCCGCCCCGCCTGGCCAGTGCTGACCGGGGTGCCCCGGGCCTTCCTTGCCATGACCACCGCTGCCACCAAAACGACCCCGTCCCGGCACGCCGCCGGCCACCCGCCCGCCGCAGGCCGCTCTTGGATTCTCGAACTCTCCGCAGTTGCCTGCCGCGTGGCGGTTACGATCACCACCATGCTGATTCGGTTCAGCCTTTGGCTGGCCTTTGCCGCCGCGTGTGTCGCTGCCGGGAGTGCCGTCGGCCTCATCGCCTTCATCCTCCTCGGTCTCTACGCCGCCCTCATCCGCCGATAGCCGGGAATCGCTTGCCGGCTCATTCCTTACGACCCGCTGCTCGCTCTAAACCATTCCACCCCCATGCCCTCGCTCTACCTCACCACACCCGGTACCCGGGCCAACCTCGTCAGCCAACACCTCGAGATCGAACTCCCCTTCGAGTTCGATGAATCGGAATCCGAAGGTCCGCCCACAGCCACAAGCGAAGCACCCCGGCCGTTCCTCAAACGCGTTCCGCTGCACGACGTGGAACATGTCGTCGTATCGACTCGTGCGACGCTCTCGCTGGCGGCACAGGCTGCGCTCGCAGAGCGCACGGTCCCGATCGTGATCGTCAATGGCCGGGGCGAGGCCGTCGCCCACACCTTGCCACCCGCTGGCGACTTGCCAACGCGACTTAGCCATTATCAACGTCGACTTGACAGTGCGTTTGGCCTCGAGATCGCCCGATCCTTGGTCGAGGCCAAGATCGCCAACTCTCGCCGGCTACTGCAACGCCTCGCGGCCAATCGAAAACAGTCCGCACCCGCCGCCGTCGCCCGCCTTGAGCCTTTCCGAGCCGGTGCCCTGCGTGCCACGGACGTGGACACGTTGCGTGGCTATGAGGGCTCGGCCGCCGGAGCCTACTTCGAGGCCCTCGCCGGCTTCTTTCCCGCCTCCGCGCCGTTCGAACGGCGCTCACGCCGGCCCCCGCACAACGCGGCCAACGCGGTCCTGTCCTACGCCTATTCGCTGCTGGTCCACGAGACGGCCACGGCCCTTCATCTCCGCGGACTCGACCCCGGTCTCGGATTTTTGCACGAAGCCGAACCTCATCGCCCCGCTTTGGCGCTCGATCTGATCGAGCCGTTTCGCGCTCCGGTGGCCGATGGCCTGGCGCTCGACCTGTTCAATCACAGCACGCTCGACGCGTCTCGGCATTTTCATGCGGCAGACGGCGGCATCTACCTCAACCTTGCCGGACGCCGCCGTTTCTTCACCGCTTACGAACGCCGGATGGACCGCCCCTTCACGTCCGAACTCAGCGGCGAACGCACCACGCTGCGGCAGGAGATTCATCGACAGGTGATGGCGCTCAAGAAACACCTGCGCGAAGGCGGCGGTTTCACCGCCTTTATCATGAACTGACGCGACAAACCCCGCCATGGCCTCCCGACCACCGTCACGGCGAAATGTTCGTCACGCCAGCGCACTTGGTCAAAGTGTGCTGCCCGTCAACTTCACCCTGACGGCCCTTACGGTCCGCCCCTCGCCCCACCCCACCCATGTTCCGGCGTCCACCGATTGGTTTCCCGCCCTTCTCCCCACCGCCAGCGACCTCTCCGGCCACCGCTGCGGCAGCCATCAAATGCTCACCCTCATCGCCTACGACATCGCCGAACCCAAACGACTGCACCGCGTGGCCAAGGTCTGCGAAGACTGGGGCATGCGCGTTCAATACTCGGTATTCGAATGCCGACTCGAAGCCGACGCCTTCGAACGGTTCTGGACGGATCTTCTGGGCGTGATCGACCCCAAACTTGACCGGCTCGTCGCCTACAAGATCTGCAGCAAGTGCGCGCGTGACATCCACACGGCCGGTGTCATGGTTCATAACGAACAGGTCGTAGCCTACGTTTGTTGAGCTTCAAGGCCAGCCCTGCAGGTCGGCACCCTTGGAATCTCATGTACGCCGATATCCCGACCGATTCCAAAACCGTTTCTTTGAAAACAACCTGTCCACTTTTCTCTTTGCGGGTCGGCGCGATCGCTCCTTCAAAATCGTCTTCTGCAGGCACTCCCGACCGGAACTCCTTTCCGGCCGCTGTGCGACAATCACTTCCGGGTCGGCGGTCGCGCCGACCCGCTCCGCCGAAAGGCATTGGTGACGCGACCGAGAATCCCACGTCGAGTTGCGCGGTATTCGTGTCGCGCCGACCCGCTCCGCCGAAAGGCATTGGTGACGTCTTATCATATTCCGCCTTTGCAGCGGTCACGCGCGGTCGCGCCGACCCGCTCCGCCGAAAGGCATTGGTGACATGCCTTTAGCAGAGGCGGCGAGCGCCACCTTTGGTCGCGCCGACCCGCTCCGCCGAAAGGCATTGGTGACACGATCTTAAGCGGGTTGCCCCGGCGCTTTCGTCCGTCGCGCCGACCCGCTCCGCCGAAAGGCATTGGTGACTCGGCCATCACGTTGCCCGAACCGTCAAGGTTCTGGCGGCGGTCGCGCCGACCCGCTCCGCCGAAAGGCATTGGTGACAATCCCGACGTCGCTCCGTTCGTTCCCGAGGACAGCCGTGTCGCGCCGACCCGCTCCGCCGAAAGGCATTGGTGACCCCACTTCTCGTGCACCCCTGCACGATACCGCGCCGTCGCGCCGACCCGCTCCGCCGAAAGGCATTGGTGACCTTCAGGAGTCTCGGACTCCGTCCGCGCCGCCGGTCGCGCCGACCCGCTCCGCCGAAAGGCATTGGTGACGTCTTGTCGCAGCCCCACGCCTTGGCGAGCATGCTGCGGTCGCGCCGACCCGCTCCGCCGAAAGGCATTGGTGACCCGTGGACAGGAACGTGGTCGTGAACAGGTGCGCCTCGTTGTCGCGCCGACCCGCTCCGCCGAAAGGCATTGGTGACTGTTGATCTCGATCCGGTGCGCGATCTTGGCCGCGTCGCGCCGACCCGCTCCGCCGAAAGGCATTGGTGACCGGTAACGGTGGGTGGCTGGTCCTTACGACGAATGCCCGTCGCGCCGACCCGCTCCGCCGAAAGGCATTGGTGACGTGGCGATCGGCGGCGGGTTCGGCAGGCTTGGCGGGCGTCGCGCCGACCCGCTCCGCCGAAAGGCATTGGTGACGCCAGCACGGGCTTGCCGTCTTTGTCGCGGACCACCTCGGGTCGCGCCGACCCGCTCCGCCGAAAGGCATTGGTGACACCTTTCGATGCCAGCCCGATTGCCAACCTCTTGTCGCGC
>CAYZBG010000044.1:0-42292 GCA_964476565.1 uncultured Opitutus sp. | reverse complement strand
AGGCCTGCATGCCCCACTTGAGGAACTGGTAGCGCTCGCGGTTGCGGGAGAACTCAAGCTCGAGGTTCTTCTTCAGCGCGTCCGCCGAGCCGGCGAAATCGACCTGCACCGAGTGGTCGACCACGAGGTCAACCGGGACCAGCGGTTCGATGATCTTCGGGTTCTTGCCCAGGCGGGCGACCGCCGACCGCATCGCGGCGAGGTCGACGAGCAACGGCACTCCCGTGAAATCCTGCAGCACGATGCGCGCGACCACGAACGGGATTTCCTCGGTGCGCGGCGCCTTCGCCCCCCACGATGCGAGTTCCCGGATCGACTGCTCCGTCACCCGTTTGCCGTCGGCGTTGCGCAGCAGCGACTCGAGCACCAGCCGGATCGAGACCGGCAGGCGATCGATGGCAAAACCGGCCTTGGTGAGGGCCGGGAGCGAATAGAACGAGTGCGTTGCGCCGTTGGCGCTGAACGTGGCGAGCGTGTTGAAGGGATTCGGGAGGCTCATGGAAAAGGAGGGGACTGCCACGGCGGCACGCAGCCGCCGTGGCGGAGGCGGGACCGGCGTTTACTTGGCCAAGGCAGCTTTGACCGCCGCAAAGTTCGGCAGGTCCTTCGGTGTGGCGGTTTGCTCCGCGTATTTGACCGTGCCGTCCTTGCCGATCACGAAGGCGGCGCGGGCCGACGTATCGCCGATGCCGGCCAGCATGGGGAAGAGCACGCCGTAGGCCTTCGTCACTTCCTTGTTCAGGTCGCTGGCGAGGGTCACGGTGATCTTGTTCGCCTTGGCCCAAGCTTCTTGGGTGAAGGGGCTGTCGACACTCACCGCGATGACGTCGGCTCCGAGCGACGCATACTGGTCGAGGCCGCTGCTCAGATCGCACATCTCCTGCGTGCAAACACCCGTATAGGCCAGCGGGAAGAAGAGCAGGACCGTCTGCTTCTTGCCGAAGTTCGCACTGAGGGTGACATCTTTGAGACCGTCGGCGGTCTTCGATTTGAGGGTGAAATCAGGGGCCTTGGAACCAACCGCGATGGGCATATGGATAAATGTTGAGGATTTGAGGACGACGGCGTCCGGACACGGGCGCCGTCGGGAGTGGTGAACGTAGGCGCCGTCCTCCCGCCCCCGCAATCCGTTTTTACGACGAGACGCGTTCATTCCCCCCCGCAGGCCGGGGTGATAAGTTTTCATGGGGCGGGCGTTTCGTGCGGATGCGCGTACGGGGTGCGAGTGGACCGGATCAGTCTCGCAAACCACGCGCGGCGGGACCCGCGCGTCCACCTCAGGGAGCCCTGGTGCCAATGCCCCGGAAAAGACCCTTGCCCCTCCCCCGGCCGGATCGCTTAACCTGACCGACCACGTTATGACCTTGATCGAAGACCTGCAATGGCGCGGCCTGCTGGCCGACTGCACCGACCTCGATGCGCTCGCAAAGCGCCTGCTCGAAGGACCGGTGACGCTGTATTGCGGCTTCGACCCGACCGGCGACTCGCTCCATGTCGGCCACCTCATGGGCCAGCTGACGCTGCGTCGCTTTCAGCTGGCGGGCCACCACCCGATCGCCCTCGCCGGCGGCGCCACTGGCATGATCGGCGATCCCTCAGGCAAATCGGCCGAACGCAACCTGCTCAGTCGCGAGCAGCTGGCGCACAATGTCAGCCAGATCAAGGGTCAGCTCGCCCGCCTGCTCGATTTCGATTCGCCCACCAACCCGGCGCGCCTCGTGGACAATGCCGACTGGACGGCGCCGATCAGCTTTCTCGATTTTCTGCGCGATGTGGGAAAACATTTTTCCCTCAATGTCATGCTCGCCAAGGACTCGGTGAAGTCGCGCATGGAGGGAGACGCGGGCATCAGCTACACCGAGTTCAGCTACCAGCTGCTGCAGGCGCATGACTTTCTCCACCTCCGACGCACGCTGAACTGCGAACTGCAGATCGGTGGCTCCGATCAGTGGGGCAACATCACCGCTGGCACCGACCTCATCCGCAAGAAACTGGGGGTAGCCGCGTGGGGCTGGACATTCCCGCTCATCACCAAGGCGGACGGCACCAAGTTCGGCAAGACCGAGGGCGGCGCCGTCTGGCTCGATCCGCGCAAGACGAGTCCCTACAAGTTCTACCAGTTCTTCATCAATACCGAGGACGCCAAGGTCTCCGAGTACCTGCGGAAATTCACCTTCCTGTCCCGTCCGGAAATCGAGTCCCTCGAGGCGGCGCATGCGGCCAATCCTGGAGCGCGCGAGGCCCATCGGGCGCTCGCCCGCGAGGTGACCCGGATCGTCCACGGCGACGCCGCCCTCGAGGCGGCCATCAAGGCAAGCGAGATTCTGTTCGGCGCCGAGATCGGTGACACCTCCGAGGCGACGTTCAACGATGTGGTCGGCGAGGTTCCCACCAAGGCGCTCACGACGGGAAGTCTCGCCGGCGCCGGCACGCCGTTGACCGAACTGCTCGTGCTTGCCGGCCTCGCGCCATCGAAGGGACAGGCACGGAAAGACATCGAAGGCGGCGGCGTGTACGTGAACAACGTGAAGGCCGCGCCGGACGTCCCGCAACGCACCGTCACGGAGCGCGATTTGCTCTTCGGCAAGCACCTCCTGCTGCGCAAAGGCAAACGCAGTTATGCCGTGCTGACGCTCGCGTCGTAATCGGACCCATCATTGACAAAAAAAACGCCGCAACCCGTGGGTTGCGGCGCCAGTTCTAGGTGTAGGTCTGTAGTCTGTGTAGTCGGGTCATTCCTCGCGGCGGTTGCCGGCGAGAATCATCAGAATGTGCAGCAGCGAGCCGAGGGCGGCCACGAAGGCAGCCACGTAGGTCAGGGCAGCGGCATCCAGCGTCTGGTGCACGCCCGGCATTTCGTCACGGTCGACGATGCCGAGGTTCACCAGCTGGGCCTTCGCACGGCGGCTGGCGTCAAACTCCACCGGCAGGGTGACCAGCTGGAAAAGGACGATGACGCCCAGGGCGATCGCTCCGAGCATCAGCAGCTGCGTGCCCAGGACTTTCGCGCCGGCAAAGCTGATCAGCAGAATGCCACCCATGATGACCCAGTTCGACACCCCGGCCGCAATCTGCGTCGCGGGAGCCATGGTCTGGCGGATGTTCATCATGGTGTAGCCCACCTTGTGCTGGATGGCGTGACCCGCTTCGTGGGCGGCGACGCCGAGGGCTGCGAGACTCGTGCCGTCGTAGTTGAGCTCCGACAGCGCGAGGCGCTTGCGGATCGGGTCGTAGTGATCGGTCAGCTGACCGGGCACCTGAACGATTTCAACGTCGTGCACGCCGGCCGAACGCATGATCGCCTCGGCGGCCTCGCGCCCGGTGATACGGCCGCGGGACGGAATCTGCACATTCTTGTTGTAGGCGCTCTGGATGCGCATCTGCGCATACAGGCCGAACAGCATGGGAACGATGATCAGAGCAATCCAGATGAGCATGGTGATAAAGGTGGTTGTGGTTGGCGGGAATGAGCAGCTGCCGGGCCGTGATCGCAACCCCGCCGGAGCGAATCACAGGACCTGTCAAAATATTCGCCCGACGTACTTTGCAAGGGGAACCGGCCGGGATAAAAAAGCCGGCCCGGATTATAACCGGGCCGGCATGACGCACGGGCGGGTCACGCCCGGTAAATCTGACGCAGGTCGACTCAGCCGAGCTTCGGCACGTCCACCCAGCGGCGCTCGGCCCAACTCTTGAGGCCGAGCTCGGCGAGTTGCACGCCCTTCGCGCCCTGCAGCAGATCCCACGGGAACGGCTCATTCTTCACCACGTGACGAAGGAAGAGCTCCCATTGCACCTTGAAGGCGTTGTCGTAGGTGTCGTTCGACGGCACGCGCGTCCAGCCATCCTTGTACTTGATCGGGCTGTCGATGTCGGGGTTCCAGATGCAACGAGGCGTGGCGGCAAGAGCCTGGGCCTTGCAGTCGCGCAGACCGGCCACGGCGGAACCGTGGGTACCGTCAACCTGCAGGGTCAGCAGGTCGTCGCGATCGACGCGCACGCACCACGAGGAGTTGAAGTGACAGATGACACCGTTGACCAGTTCGAAGGTCGCGTAGGCGGAATCGTCCGCCGTGCACTTGTAGGGCTTGCCGGCCTCGTCCCACCGCTTCGGGATGTGGGTGGCGCCAAGGCAGGATAGCGACTTCACCTCGCCGAAGAGGTTCTGGATCACGTACTGCCAGTGGCAGAGCATGTCGACGATGATGCCGCCGTCCTCTTCCTTGCGGTAGTTCCACGACGGGCGTTGCAGCTTTTCGTACTCGCCGGTGAAGACCCAGTAGCCGAACTCGCCGCGGACCGACAGAATCTTGCCGAAGAAGCCGGTATCGATGAGGTACTTCAGCTTCAGGAGACCGGGCAGCCAAAGCTTGTCCTGCACGACGCCGTTCTTGAGTCCGGCCGCGGTCACTTCCTTGGAGAGGGCAAGGGCCTCGGCGGACGTGGTGGCCGTGGGCTTCTCGCAGTAAATGTGTTTCTTCGCGGCGATGGCCTTGCGAATGCCAACAGGGCGCTGGCCGGTGAGCGTCGCGTCGAAGTACACCTGGTTCGACGGATCTGCGAGCACAGCGTCGAGGTTGGTGCTGATGCGGTCGGTCGGAAGACCGGCGCGGGCAGCGAGGGCGGCGAGCTTCGGGGCGCTGCGGCCCACGAGGATCGGATCGGGCAGAATGCGCTCAGTGTCCGAGAGCTTGATGCCCCCTTGGTCGATGATGGCCTTGATCGAACGCAGCAGGTGCTGGTTCGTGCCCATGCGTCCGGTGACGCCGTTCATGATGATGCCGACTTTGTGCGTAGTCATGGAGAAGAAGGATTCAGGGTTTCGGGGATGCGCCATCTTAGGCGAATCCGCGGCTTGCGGTTAGAACTAAACCGGCATTTCCTAGCACAAAACCGTCCATGCTCGCCTGGAGCCCCATCCTGATTCAGAAGATCGAGATCCACGCGTTGGGCTTCGTGCTGCGCAAGCTGCAGCTCAACCGCCATCGCGAGACCGAGGTGGCTCCGCATGGGCACGACTACACGCAGTTGATCCTGTATCTGGCGGGCGAAGGAGCCCAGGTCATCCGCGGCCGCCGCCATGAGGCCCGTGCGGGCGACTTGTTCATCATCCCTCCCGGTACGCCGCATGGCTACGCCGTGGTCGGCCGCAGCCGTCCGCTCTGCCTCGTGCTTGACTACGACACGTCGCGCAAGAGCAGCCGCCTGACCCATCGCCGGCTGCCGCAGCACACCCTCAACGAACTGCACGGTCTGCTGGCCCGGGTTCCGACCAAGGGGCGGCCGACGTTGTCGGACTATCCGGCCATCATCGCCGTGATCGCTCGCCTGCTCGAGCCGGCGGGAACCGACCAGCCCGCGCCACCGCCGCCTCCCCTGATTGAACGCGTGCGGGGGCGGCTGCAGCAGGCCGGCTCGCTCGAAACGGTGGCCCGCGACGCCGGCTACACCCGAGATGCCCTGAGCCGGAAGTTCAAGCGCGAGCATGGCCTTGGCCTGCGCGCGCTGCGCGACCAGTTACGCCTCGAAGCCGCGCAACAGGCCTTGCAGGCCGGCGACGAAGTGGCCGCTGCGGCGGCCAAGGCGGGATTCGAAGACCCGAACTATTTTTCCCGCTGGTTTCGGAAGCAGACCGGCTCGACGCCCAGCGGGTGGAACCGCTGAGCGCCGGCACGCGCCCTCACGCCGCAGCGAGATCCGTCCGATCAGCCAAATCCGACTGACCTGGAAAGGCCGCTCAGGCGATCTTCGGTTTGGGCGTCGTGCCGGTCCACTGCGGCTGCGCACCGGCCGGAAGCGGCGGGATCCCGGGCGAACCCGCCGGCGGCAGCGTGCCGTTGAGCTCCTGGCGCCAGTGGGCGACGTCACCACCCGGGCAATACACATAGATCATGTGCATCGGCTCGTCGCCGGTGTTCGTCAGCTGATGGAAGATGCCGGGCGTCATGTAGACCGCCTGTCCGGCCTTGATCGGACTGCGCTCGGTACCGACGCAGATTTCTCCCTCCCCCTGCACGATGAAGTAAACCTCCTCCTGTTCCTGATTGTGCCACGGCACCTGTCCGCCCTTGGGCTCGAGGATGGAGTATCCCATGGAAAAACCCTTGGCCTGGATGGGCTGGGTGGCTTGGCCGACGAGGCCGCGGCCCCAACGGCGCGCGGGAA
The DNA here is from genome assembly GCA_964476565.1 of uncultured Opitutus sp. GTDB lineage: Bacteria > Verrucomicrobiota > Verrucomicrobiia > Opitutales > Opitutaceae > CAMAXB01. The sequence goes on along the minus strand of CAYZBG010000044.1, from coordinate 36,127 downwards.
AGGTTCCGCCGGCGATCTTGGCGAGGTCTGCAATGATCATACTCCGTGAGGCGTAGTTTGTTCGGCCCTGACAGGGCGAACTTTTTCGCGCCGTCTGGTCAACCGGTGCGCCAACCGCGCCCGGACCGATGCTTGCAGGCGAAAGCATCCACGCCTTGGCTTGATCCGCCATGTCCGACGCCACCCCGGAGGAGATCCGCGATCGTATCGAACGCATCTACCGCGAGGAATCCGGCCGGATCCTCGCAACCTTGATCCGTCTGCTCGGTGGCTTCGAACGGGCCGAGGATGCGCTGCAGGACGCGTTCAACACCGCCCTCGCGCGCTGGCCAGTCGACGGCATCCCGGCCCAGCCGCGCGCCTGGCTGATCTCCACCGCGCGCTTCAAGGCAATTGACGCCATCCGGCGACGCACCCGCTTCGAACAGGCGGGCGAGCGGATTGCGGAGACGTTGCACGGCGAAGCCGCTGCCGCGCCGGTGGACGATGAACTCCCGGACGACCGGCTCCGGCTGATCTTCACCTGCTGTCACCCTGCCCTGCCTCCCGAGGGACGTCTGGCCCTCACCCTGCGCGAGGTGTGCGGATTGACCACGGAGGAGATCGCCCGGGCGTTCCTCGTGCCGGTCCCGACGGTTGCCCAGCGGATCGTGCGGGCGAAGGCGAAGATCCGCGACGAACGCATCCCTTACCGCGTTCCCTCCGAGGCGGAACTGCCCGCCCGCCTCGACGCGGTGCTCACCGTGGTCTACCTGCTGTTCAACGAAGGCTATGCGGCGACCTCCGGTTCTGCGCTGACCCGTGCCGAGCTTTCCACCGAGGCAATCCGACTCGGCAGGCTCCTGCTCGAACTGCGACCCGAGCCCGAAGTCATGGGCCTGCTTGCCCTCATGTTGCTCCACGAATCCCGCCGCGAGGCCCGCGCCGATGCCGACGGCGACCTCGTGTTGCTCGATCAACAGGATCGTAGCCGGTGGAACAGTGCGCTGATACGGGACGGTCTCGCTCTGGTTGAGCGTGCCTTTGCGTCCGGTGCCGTCGGGCCGTACGCGCTTCAAGCCGCGATCGCATCCGTGCATGCCGCCGCCTCCGCGCCGGAACTCACGGACTGGCGCCGGATTCGCGAGCTGTACGACTTGCTGTTGCGCCTGCAGCCGTCGCCGGTCGTCGCCCTCAATCGCGCCGTGGCGGTGGCCATGCACGAAGGTCCCGCAGCCGGCCTGTCCCTGATCGACGCGCTCCTCGCCGATGACACCTTGCGAGATCATCACCTCGCCCACGCCGCCCGGGGCGACCTGTTGCGGCGTCTCGGGCGCCGCGAGGAGGCCCGCGCCGCCTTTGCGCAGGCGCTTACGCTGACCACGGTCGGTCCGGAGCAACGTTTCCTCGCGTCCCGGCTGCAGGAACTTTCGTGACGTTTTTTTCAAGTCCGGTCGAAACACTGCCGGGCCAATCGACCCAAGGATGAACGGCGCAGCTGCCGCGCCCTCCCTTCAGACGCCAACCCCCATGAAATTCATCTGCCTGGGCTACATCGATCCCGCCAAACTGACCTCCGCATCCGAAGCCGAGGTGCACGCCATGATGGACCTTTGTTTCGCCTACGACGACCGCCTTCGCGCCGGCGGCCACTACACCGGAGGCGAAGCGCTCCAACCGCCGCACACCGCCGTCACCCTCCGTCCATCCGAAGGCCGCATCGTGGTCACCGACGGACCGTTTGCCGAGACGCGGGAACACCTCGGCGGCATCCTCATCCTCGAGGCGCGCGACTTGAACCACGCGATCGACCTGATCTCGCAACATCCGGGGGCGCACTTCGGCCCGTGGGAAATCCGCCCCGCGGCCGATCTCGCCGAGATGGTCCGTCAGAGCGAAGCCCGTCGGCGCACGGTCGCGCCGCGATAACGTCCAGATGGGGATGCGGGCCGGCGTTATCGGTCGGCGGAGTAGTTCTACGTTGCGAGCGGTGCCCACTCCGGACACCACCGTGGCTGCATCCCCTATGAACCCTCTCATCCTGTGGCTTCGCCGAGGCTGGTTCGGCGCCTTGTTGGTGTGCTCAATTTCCGGTGAGCTGTTCGGCCAGCGCTGGCACATGGGCACCAGTCCCCATTTTGAGGTGTTGAGCGGCGCATCCGAAAAGGAAACGCGCCGACTTCTTATCGAACTGGAGCGCTTCCGCGCCAACGTCCTCGGCGTATTCCCTTTGGGCGAGGCCCAAGAACCGAAAGTCCGGGTTTACCTCTTCCCGTCACGTCGTGCGTTTCGCCCCTACATGCCGACGCACGAGGGCAAACCGAAAGAAGTTGCCGGTTACTTTATCGGTGGACCCGACGAGGTCATCGTCGCCCTTCAGCCCGAGAAGGAGTCGAGCGAGCACGAAGACCCCGTTGAGCTCATTTACCACGAATACTTTCATCTGCTGACGCATACGCGTGGCCTCGAGTTTCCGCTCTGGCTGGAGGAGGGGTTGGCCGAGGTATTCTCCACCTTGCGAGTCGACGGCAAACACGCGGAGATCGGCGCGCCGAAGGGACTCTATGCGTTTGTCCTATCCGAGACGAGCATGCTGCCGACGGAGCAGCTGCTCGGCGTGGATCGTTCGTCTCCTTTGTACAACGAGGAGCTGCGCGGAAGCCTGTTCTATGCTCAGGCGTGGGCCTTCACGCACTACCTCCTTTGCGGTACGGACAAGGGCAACCTCGAGAATCTGGCGGCCTACATCGAACGTTTGCGCACGCCGGGTGTGCATGCGCAGCGCGCGTTTCGCGAAATCTTTGGCGACGACATGCGGAAGTTCGATTTCGCCCTGCGCCAGTATCTGGACGGCGGTCGCTACCGCTTGCGCCGGTTGCCGGCCCGTCCCTTCGACGAAAGTACGGTCGCGGTGCGTCCGACAACCGACTTTGAACGCGACGTCGCGCTCGCGAACCTTGAGTTTCGCGTTCATCAAAACGTCGGGGTGACCAGCCGGTTGCTCCAGCTCCAGGCGACACAACCCGACTCCGCCCGACCCTTCGAGGTGCTCGGGGCCATCGCCGCGTTCGAGAATGATCACGACCGCGCCCGGGATTACTACCGATCGGCCACGGAACGTGCCTCTGACAACCCCTTCATCTATGCGACGATGGTACGCGACGCGATGCGGCTGTTCGATCGCAATGATTTCGACCAACGTCTGTCCGCGACGGACGCATTCGATGTCCAGCGCTGGATCGACCGCGCCTTGGCGCTCCGCCCTCAGGACGCGGAGCTGATTGAACTGCTGGCCGAAGTCGAAGCCCGGTCGCCCACCATCCGCGTGCATGCGGTCAATCGGGTGCAGAACGCCATGGCCACCCTGCCCCGGCGTGATCCCACCTTGCTGGCTTTGGCGACCATCCGCTGGCGTTCCGGCGACGCAGCCACCGCCGGTCAAATCGTGAACGCGATCCTTGCGTCGACCGAAAGCGAGTCCGGGGTGAAGGAGGCCGCGCGCCTTCTCCGTTTCCGCCTTGGCGGCGACGGCGCGCCAAGCGCGACGGATACCCCCGCGCCGGGTGGTGCCCGGACCCGCACGCTGCGAGAAACCTCTGAAACGCTGAAAAGCGGCAATTCCCCGATCGGCGAAACACGAAGCTTTGCCGAGGAAATCCTCGGCCAGGAGCCGACGCGCTGAGCGCGGGCCGCTCCTGCGGCCCGCGGAGCAGCAATCCGTCAACCCGCTGACGGGCGGATGCGGATGAGCAGGTCCTTCGCCTCCACCGTGTCGCCGACGGCGATCTTGAGATCGTCGACGACGCCGTCGCAGGGGGCGTAAACCGTGGTCTGCATCTTCATCGCCTCCATCATGAGGAGCTTGTCGCCCTTCGACACCTTCGCTCCGGTCGATACCGAGAGCGACGCGATCAGTCCGGGGATCGGCGCCGCCACCTGGGTGGGATCGGCGAGGTCCGCCTTGGGACGGGCCTTCGTCTTCGGCGTAACGCTCTTGTCCGAGACGACCACGTCGCGCGCCATGCCGTTGAGTTCGTAGGCGACGGTGCGTCGTCCGTCTTTGTCCGGCGCACTGATGCTCACGAGCCGGATGATCAGCACCTTGCCCTCCTCGATCTCGACGGTGATTTCCTCGCCCGGCTGGAGGCCGTAGAAGAATGCCGCCGACGGGAGCACGCTCACGTTGCCGAACTCCTTCTGGTGTTTGACGAACTCGGCGAACACCTGCGGGTACATGAGGTGCGAATAGAGTTCGTCGTCGCTGGGATCGCGGCGGAGCTTTTCGGCGAGCTCGGTGCGCACCGGCTTGAGCGCCTCCGCCTCCGCCCCGGCGGTGAGGGCCTTGCGGCGCGGGGATGCCTTGAGCGAGGCCTTGTAGCGGGCCTTCGCGGCCTTGAACCGTTCTTCACCGAGCACGGCACGGGAGACCGCGTCCGGGAAACCGCCGTCCGGCCAGCCCAGGCCGCCGGACAGCATGTCGATCACGCTCTCGGGGAACGGAGTCGCGCCCGGTTCCAGATTGACCACATCCGCGGGCTTGATGCCGCGTGAGAAGAGGAACAGCGCCATGTCGCCGACCACCTTCGACGACGGCGTGACCTTCACGATGTCGCCGAACAGCTGGTTGACCTCGGCGTAGGTGCGCGCGATCTCGGGCCAGCGGTGCGACACACCCATCGAGGCCGCCTGCTCCTTGAGGTTCGTGTACTGGCCGCCCGGCATTTCGTGCAGGTAGACCTCGGCCGATCCGCTGCGCGGCGCGGTGTCGAACGGGGCGTACACCGGACGCACCTGCTCCCAGTAGTCCGAGAGCTCGTTCAGCACGTCGAGATCGAGGCCGGTGTCGCGGGGCGTGTGCTGCAGCGCGGCTACGACGGAGTTCAGGTTGGGCTGCGACGTGCTGCCGCTCATCGAGGCGAGCGCCAGGTCGACGATGTCGACGCCCGCATCCGCGGCACGCAGCACGCTCGAGGCATTGATGCCGCTGGTGTCGTGGGTGTGGAAATGGACCGGCAGGCCGGTCTCGTCCTTCAGCGTCTTGACCAGCTTGTAGGCCGCGGCCGGGCGGCAGAGTCCGGCCATGTCCTTGATCGCGAGCACATGCGCGCCCATCTTCTCCAACTCCTTCGCCAACTTGACGTAGTAGGTCAGGCTGAACTTGTCGCGTCGCGTGTCGAGGATGTCGCCGGTGTAGCAGACTGCCGCCTCGCACACTGCATGGGTGTCCTGCACCGCTTCCATCGCCACCCGCAGGTTGGGCAGGTAATTGAGCGAATCAAAGATGCGGAAGATATCCATGCCCGCAGCGGCCGCATGGCGCACGAATCCGGCCACGACCGCGTCGGGGTAATTGGTGTAGCCGACCGCGTTGGCACCACGGAAGAGCATCTGAAAGCAGATGTTCGGCACGCGTGCGCGCAGCTGGCGCAGGCGTTCCCACGGGTCCTCGTTGAGGAAGCGCATGGCCGTGTCGAAGGTGGCGCCACCCCACATTTCCAACGAGTACAGGCCCGCTGCCCGGCGCGCGATGGCATCGGCGCAGGCGAGCATGTCGTGGGTGCGCACGCGCGTGGCCATGAGCGACTGGTGGGCGTCGCGGAACGTCGTGTCCGTGACCAGAAGGCGCTTTTGGGCCGCGGTCCACTCGGCGAACTTCTTCGCGCCGAGCCGGAGCAGGAGCTGGCGGGTGCCGTCCGGCGCCGCCTGATGCAGGTCCACGGCCGGGGGCGTGATCGCCGGCATTGGCTTGGCCGGGCGGTGGCCCTTGGCGTGGGGGTTCCCGTTGACCGCCACGTTGCCGAGGAAGGTGAGCAACTTGGTCGCGCGGTCGTGCCGCGGCTTGAAGCGGAACAGCTCGGGCGTCGTGTCGATCAGCGTGGTGGTGGCCTGGCCGGACCGGAACAGCGGATGGGCGACCACGTTCTCGAGGAACGGGATGTTCGTCTTCACCCCGCGGATACGGAATTCGCTCAGCACGCGGCGCATGCGCTGGAGGGCGACCTCGTAGCTCTGGCCGCTGGCGATGACCTTGACCAGCATCGAATCGTAGAACGGTGTGATCACCGAACCAGCGAAGCCCGCTGCGCCGTCGAGCCGCACGCCGAAACCGCCCGGCGAGCGGTAGGCCTGGATGCGGCCATAGTCTGGCACGAACTTATTCTCCGGGTCCTCGGTGGTGATGCGGCACTGGAGGGCAAAGCCGTTGCGCGGGATGTCGTCCTGGGCCGGCATGCCAACCTCGGGCGAGTGCAGCGAATGGCCCTGCGCGATCAAAATCTGGGCCCGCACCAGATCGAGGCCGGTGATGACCTCGGTCACGGTATGTTCGACCTGGATACGCGGGTTCATCTCGATGAAGAACCATTCGTGGCGGTCGAGATCGTAGAGAAATTCGACCGTGCCTGCGTTGTCGTAACGGATTTCGCGGGCGATGCGCACGGCGGCGGAGCACAGCTCGTTGATCACCTCGCGGGGCAAGCCGTAGCTCGGTGCGACTTCGATCACCTTCTGATGCCGGCGCTGCACGGAGCAGTCGCGCTCGTGCAGGTGGATGACGTTGCCGTGGCGGTCGCCGAGAATCTGCACCTCGATGTGCTTGGCCCGCGGAATGTATTTCTCGAGGAAGACGGCCGGGTTGCCGAAGGCGCGCCCGGCCTCCGCCTGCGCCTCGTCGAGCAGGGCGCCTAGGTCGGCGGCCTTTTCCACCACGCGCATGCCGCGTCCGCCGCCGCCGAAGGCCGCTTTGATGATGAGCGGGAAACCGATCTCCTTCGCGATCTTGAGTGCCTCGGCCCGGTCCGACACGGGATCTTCCGTGCCCGGTAGGACCGGCACACGAATTCGCTGGGCCAGCGCGCGGGCAGCGGTCTTGTCGCCCATCATGTCGAGCAACTCGGGCCGGGGGCCGACAAAGGTGATGCCCGCCGCTTCGCAGGCGCGGGCAAAATTAGCGTTCTCAGACAGGAAACCGTAGCCCGGGTGGATCGCATCCACCTGCTTTTCCTTGGCGATGCCCACGATGCTCTCGATGTCGAGGTAGGCCGCCACCGGGCCCTTCCCACGCCCCACCTGGTAGGCCTCGTCGGCCTTGTAGCGGTGGATGGAGAACCGGTCCTCCTGGGCAAAGACCGCGACGGTGCGCAGGCCGAGTTCGGTGCCGGCGCGAAAGACGCGCACAGCGATCTCCGAGCGGTTGGCGGCCATCAGCTTGCGGATCGGGCGCAGCGGAACGGCGGATGACGGGGACGAGGCGTTGGAGGGGGTTTGGGCGGACATGCGAGGGCGATGACCTGAACGAGGGAATGCCGGATTTGCGGGATTTTCCGTCGGGGCGCGAATTTTTTTAATGGGCGACCGTCAGATTGCCCGCCGCAGGCCGGCTGAAAATTCAGTGTCAGTCCCAGACACGCCCTAGAACGGAAAGCCCACCGAGAAGTGCCAGGTCCCCGAGGGGTCGGCCGGCCGGCGGCGCAGGTTGTGGCCGTACTCGAGCCGCAGGGGACCGACGAGGGTTTGATACCGCACCCCGGCGCCGACGGACACCAGACGTTCGTCGAACGGATAGTCCGCCAGGCGCACCGCCGTTCCCAGGGCATCGGCAAACACCACGGCCGACCAGTTGCCGGTCAGCGTTTGTTCGAACTCCAGATTGAGTAGTAGAAAGGACTTGGCGCCGAGGAAGCGCCCGTCCTCCGCCCGCGGAGCCGCCTCGCCCGCCTGATATCCGCGGATGCTGCTGTCGCCGCCGGGGAAGAAGCGACGGTTGACCGGGAGTTCGCGATCGTTCTCAGCTCCCGCGGTGGTCACCACGCCGTGAGACACGCCGGCATGCAACCAGCGGTCCCGGCCGATCCGGCGATGCCACGTCGCGCCCAGTTCCCAACGTTGGTAATCCACCTCGCCGCCCAACAGCTTAGCCGCCGCCTCCACCTGGGCGAACCAACGATAACCCGCCCGCGGTCGCAGCGGGTTGTCACGCCGGTCCCGCACCAGTCCGACATCGGCGCTGGCCACCGTTACCGATTCAAGATCGACCGCCCGCGTGTCGAGCTGGTTGTCCTGCGTACGCAGGGCCTGGTACGTGTAGCCGACGTTCGCATCGGCCCGCACCCACGGCAGGGGGCGCCGCAAAATGACGCTGCCGCCGTACTCCTGGCGCACGAACGCCGGCTCCTCGCGTTCAAAACCGAACAGACGCACGGTCCCGTCCACCCGTTCGCCAAAGAGTTCGGGCACGGTGTACGCGTATTCCCCGCGGCTGCTCTTGGTCGATTGCACCAGCTGAAGCCGGCTGAGGTGAGCCCGCCCGAACAGATTCGTCTGGCGCAACTCGAGTCCGACGCGAAAGCGTTCGTAGCTGCCGTATCCTCCGAGGAGGTTCGCTTCCCAGGGGCGTGCCTCTGTCACGGTGAAGACCGCAGCCCGGGCCGGACCCTGCGGAGGGTCGAAGGCGAGGTCGACGTTCGTGAAGACGCCGAGCTGACTCAGCCGGTACCGCGCCGCGTCGAGGGCCTGGGGATCGAGCGGTTCCCCGGGACGAGCATACACGCGCCGCTGCAGGACCGACTCGCGGGTTCGTTCGGCTCCGCGAAACGTGACCCCGGTCAAGGTGACCCGGGGGCCGGGATCCACCCGGGCTACCACCTTTACCGGCCGGCGGCCTTCCACGGCTGCACCGGGCTCCGCTTCGAGTTCGATCCGCACATCCGGATGGCCGCCGCGTTGAAAGCGCCGGCGCAGCTCCGCTTCGAAATCCTGTTGGGCCAGAGGCGTCCATGGCCCGTGGATCGAGGTCTCCGCGCCTTGCACGTCGACCTCGGTTTCTGCGGCGACCGTGATCGTGACGTCGCTCACGTCGTGCCGCGGTCCCTCGGTCACGTTCAGCCGCAGGCTTACGTCTCCCGTCTGCTCGTTGCGGTCCACCGCCGCGGCCTCGACCTTCGCCTCGGCATAACCCAGCTGCCGTAGACGGTCGGTGAGTGCTCCGATCGCCCGTCGCAACCGCGCGGGGGAATACGCCCGTTCCGCCGGATTCAAGCCGAGCCCGCTGCCCGGTCGGAAGAGCAGGCGGGCCTCGCTTTCGGGCACGACCGAGAGACCGGAGAAGGTCACGGTTTCGACGGTGAACCTCACGCCCGGTTCGACCTCGAGTTTCACTGCCGAGGCCGTCAATGGGCGCGGCAGCAACGCGGTCAGTCCGGCATCGAACGTAAACGTGCGGAGGGTCCCGTCGGTAAGCGTGAGGTGGGCGCGGACCTCGGGTGCGAGATAACCCTGCTCGGCCACGGTCGAAATCACGAGGAACACCGCGTCTTCAATCGCGTTGGCATCCAACGCCGGCTGGCGCGCCTCATCTCCGGCGAGCCGGTCGATCGCAAGGCGAAGCTCCCGGTTGCGCCACCAGCCGAGTCCGGTGACATCGATTTCGGCGGCAGGCTCTGCGCCGGACGCAATGGGCGCGAGCGCGAGGCCGGCTACAAAGAATCCGATACGGCCAAGTCGGTCACGGAGCATGGGATTCCTCCTTGGTGCCGCCGAGCAGGCGCCATTTCACCCCGACGTTGTAGTCGTCGAACTCGTCGTATTCGCCGACCAAGGACCAGCGCGAATCGAGTTCGTAGCTGAAGCCATAGGTCTCCCGTCCCTGCCGCGACACGCGTTCTCCCGTGGTCAGACTGAATCGCTCCGCCGCGGCCGGATCTCCGCCGAGGCCGCGCAGCACGCTTTGGCCAAGGTAAGTGCCCAGGCGCACCACCCGCTGCCGGCCGGTGTAGGTCACCTCGTCGCCCGGCGGCTCGCCTGCCATCACCATGAGCAACACGTCTTCCGAGCTCAGCGGCGGACTGGAGCTGAACCGCAGCTGCGGCGTCGTCGCGGGGCCGCTCAGCTCCAAACGCAGGTCGTAGCCAAAGCGCCGTCCGGTGCCGGTCACCGCGAGCACCGGCACGAAGGGATCGGCCTCGGTCAGGCGGACCGAGCCCTGATTCACGCGAAAGGTGGCAAACGGCAGCAGGATGTCACCGGCGTCGATCATCGCCTGGCCCACGGCCCGCGGAGCGCCCAAGGTTCCGCCCAGCCGGAACCGCGCCGAGGCCTCGCCGACGAAGACCGGCGTGCGCAACCGGAGAAACCGGTCGCCACTCACCTCCACATCGAGGATCCACGCATCCAAGGGGGTAACGTTGACCGCAAAATAGGGCGGCCGCCGGTCCGGCGCCGCCACGCTTCCGCCTCCCGGCAGCAGCGAAAGCAGGTCGGCAAGGAACAAACCGTCGCGCAGTCGGACCTGCCCGGCCAATCGAGTTTCGCCGGGTGCTCCCGGTTCGGCGCGAACATCAAGGTCCGCGCGCACCAGCAGACCGGTCTGGCGGACGAGCGGTAGATTGTTGCCCTGAAGGCGCAGGTCGAGGCGGACCGGAGCATCGGTCGGCAGCGTGGCCTCGCCGGTGATCACCACGGGTTGTCCGCCCATGCGGGCCGACACTTCGCGCAGGCGCAGGGTGCGTCCGTCCAACGAAAGATCGGCCGTGATGTCCTGCAGCACGCCCAGCGGTCCGAGCGGCCGTGAGGCCGCGCCGCGCAGCCGCACGTGCCCTGTCCACGCTCCGCCACGCGCCAGGCTAACCTGCGCATCGATCCGGCCGGAGGGGGCAAGGTACGCAGGCATCAGGCGGGACAGCTCCGCCATCTCTGCATCCGGAATTTCGATACGGCCGGATGCCTCGCGCCGAAGGTGATCCCAGGGAGCCTGTCTTAGGCGTTCCCACGTGTCCGCCTCGACCGGCAGGCTCCCGCTGGCCCGCACCGTCTGTCCGGCCGCCGCCACGGTCAGCTCGTCAAGCGCAAGGCGTTCGCCGTCGCCGCTGGCCCGCAAACGCAGTCCTGACAAGGGTGGAAGCCAGGCGGGCCAGCGCGGACCTTCCAGGGCGATTTTCTCGGCCGCCAGTTCGAGGCCGCCCTGCGGACGTGCCCAGGTGCCGGAAAGCTGGGCGGCCAAACGGGGGGCTTGCAGGCGCACGCCGGTCACGTCGGCGAGTCGGGCCCAGAAGGCGGCATTGGGTTGCGAATGCGCGGTCACGTTGAGCACGCCCGAGGGGTCGAGGCGAAGCGGCTCCGCTTGAAAGGGCCACAGTCCAAGCGGGAGTTCGCCGCTGGCCTCAAGCACCGGTGAACTCTCCTCCGACACCGCCAGACGGCCGATGCGCAGCGCCCCGGCCTGGCCGGCAAAGGCGAGCTCGACCGTCGCTTCGCGCTCCGCACCCAGGGTGACGTCAAACGTCGCCGTACCTTCGTGCCGCAGGGGTCCATCCGTCCAGTCGCCGGACCACGCCAACGCGTCTATCCGCCAAGCTGGGCCGGCGAGACTGAGCCAGGGAGCCAGCCGGTCCGAGGAAAAGCCCCGTACGGCAAGGCGTCCGCGCCCGCTCGGGCCGAGTTCGCCCTCGGCTTCGAGGAGCGTATCGCCGCCCGCCAGGGAAAAGGTTGAGCTGCGCCAGCCTTCGCGCCACGAGACCCGCGCAGGCTTCGCGAGGACGAGGCTCGGATGTCCGTTCGCGTGCCAACGCAACGCCGTGACTTCACCTTGCCCGGAGGCCGCATCCCCGTTGCCGGTGAGATCCACCTGGGCGTCCCCGGACGCCACCTCCACCGCCAGCGGTGACACGCGCGTCCCATCACCGCTCCAGCGGGCCTGTCCCCGGTTGGCATGAAACGCTGGCAGGACCAGACCGGTCCAAGCCGCCGTTCCCTCGTGCTGCCAGTCGGGCCAGACTCCGGCTGCCGTGCCGGCAAGCTCGACTGAATCCAGCGACATCCCCGCCGGCAGATACTTCGCCACATCAGCGGAGGTGAGGACAGCCCGGACGCGTCCAGCCTCGAGGCGCCGTTCCGTCCACTGCCAGTCACCGCCCGCTTCAACGCTGCTCCCCGAAGCCGACTGCAGGCGTGCGTCGACGCGACGCAGCCACGGCCAGACCACCTGTCCGGACACCGTTCCGTCAACGGCCGGCGCATCCCGATGCGCGAGGCCTTGGGCCTTCAGGACGAGGTCGACCGACGGCGCGGCGTTGAGCCTTGTCGTGACCATTGCTTGGCCGGCAAGGCGGCCCTGGGTCACCAACGTGGGCCAGGCGCCCAGGTCGATCTCCACCTCAAAGGTCGAGGTTCCCACGTCGTCGAGCTGCGTCGGCCGTACGCGCACAGGCGCGCTCAACGCCGCGCGAACTCCGGGCAGGCGGACGTCGGCGGCCTCGATCGCGAAGTCGTTCCATGCTCCGCCACCGCGCAGGTCGATTTGCAACAGTGGTGCCGCAGAAGCACGGCCGGTGGCAGGCTCGGCTCCGGCCTGCACCGAAAAGCGGACGCGGCGGTCCTGCCAGTCGATCTCGGCGCGGCCGGCAAGGTCGTCGTACGCGTCGCCCCACCCCAACGCCGCCGCGGGCAGACGCCAAGCCTCGGCGCGCACGTGGGCGGTGCGGGGCCACCAACCTGTTTCGGCAAACACGGCCTCGGCCGTTGCCACCTGCTCGAGAAACACCAGGCGCCCTTGCCACCGGGGTCCGGCACTCGATGCGTCCGCCTGCCACTGTCCTCCGGGATCCTGCGCCGTCACCCGCCAGTCCTCGACCCCAGCCCAGGTCACGGCACCGTGCGCACTCCAGCGGCGCCAGCGCAGCGACGTCACGTGCACGGTATCTCCGGTGTAGCGTGCTTGCTCCAGCGTGAGGCGCAGCGCCCCGAGGCGAAGTTCTCCCGGCCCGAGTTCCACGGGGGGCAACCACGGCGCCAACTGGTCAAGCCAGCGCCGGGTCTCGGCCAAAACCGGGACCATGCCGTGAGGGGTGGTACGGACGACGGGCGCCGACGAAGCCTCCCGCCCGCCGGCAGCACCCGGTGCCGCGGAGGCCGCCTCCAACGCCCACCGGTCGATCCGCACCGGCTGCCGGTCACCGAGCAACCAGGCGATCGGCGTGGTCGCCTCCAGCCGGTCGGCGGTTACGGTCACCGGGCCCCGCTCGAAGCGGGCGCCGATCAGGACGAACCGCGTGTAACCAAGGGTCTGATACTCGGCAAAGGACAATCCGGTCCGTCCCTCCGCGAGCGTCAGCGCCCGGCCCAACCACCACGGCAGCGCGGCGAGGCTGAGCGCCGTGGCGGCTGCCAGGATGCCGAGGATCAGGAAGGTTCGCCGCATGGGAAGACGGGCGCGGGCGGCGTAATGCCAGGCGCCCCGGACAAGGACAGCGACTCAGGCCGCCGGTGCCAGTCCGGAACGCGTAAGCAGCGCGCCCAAATCGGGACCGCGGCCCATGAAGCGTTGGAACAGGTCCGCCGGATCCGCGGAGTTGCCCTTGCTCAGGATGTGTTCGACGAAGGCGGCGCCGACCTCGGGATTGAAGATGCCCTCGCGCTTGAAGCGGGTGAAGGCATCCGCATCGAGCACCTCCGCCCACTTGTAGGAATAGTAGCCGGCAGCGTAGCCAACCGGATCGCCGAAAATGTGGTTGAACCGGCGCAGGATCGTGCGCGCCTCGGGCACGGTCGGGATCAGGCAGTCGGCAATCTCGGCCTTCACCTTGGCCTCGAGATCGCCCTCGAGGAAATCCGCGGTGCGCTGATGAAGCACGAGGTCGATCTTCGCGAACTGGATCTGCCGCATCATGGCGCAGGCCGAGCGGAAATTTTTCGCGGCAAGCATCTTTCGGAAAATGTCCTCCGGGATCGGCGCGCCGGTTTCGTGATGCCGCGCGAAGAGATCGAGGCTCTCGCGCTCCCAGCACCAGTTTTCCATGATCTGGGACGGCAGTTCGACGAAGTCCCACGCAACGTTCACGCCGTTGAGCGACTTGATTTCCACTTCGCCCAAGAGGTGGTGCAGCAGATGGCCGAACTCATGGAACACCGTCTCGACCTCGCGGTGGGTCAGCAGCGCAGGGCGGTCGCCTGCGGGCGGCGTCATGTTGCCGCAGATCAGACCGAGATGGGGACGGCGCTGCCCATCTGCCGACGGTCCCCCGGTGACGAGGTAGCCCATCCAGGCCCCGCCGCGTTTCGATTCGCGCGGGTGCCAGTCGGCGTAAAACGAACCGAGGTGACGCCCGCGGGCATCGTGCATGTCGTAGAACTTGACCTCGGGATGCCAAACCTCGACCGCCCCGGCGGGACGTTCGGCAATGCGCAGACCGAAGACGCGGCCGGCGAGCTCAAACAGACCGGCGATCACCCGGTTGAGCGGGAAATAGGGACGCAGGATCTCCTCGTCGAAGGCGTAACGTTCGCGACGCATCTTCTCCGCCCAGTAGCCGAGCTCCCACGCCTTGAGCGGGCCCGCCGGCGCACCGGTCTTGGCGGCCTTGAAGGCCTCCAACTCGTCGCACTCCCGGCGGAACGCGCCGAGGCTGCGGTTCTTCAGGTCCTCAATGAACGCGAGGGCGCGCTGGCCGTTCTTGGCCATGCGCCGCGTGAGCACGAGGTCTGCAAAATGGTCCCGGCCGAGCAGACGGGCCTTCTCCGCGCGCAGCGCGAGGATCTGGCGGATCAGGGCGGTGTTGTCGTACGGAGACTGCGCTCCCACCGACACCGACGCCGACCACATCTCGCGGCGCAAGTCCTCGTTGTCCGCGTAGGTCATCACCGGCTCGAGCGACGGCATGTGCAGGGTGAAACGCCAGATCGGCGCCTCGGCGGTGCCCAGACCCTTGGCCTCTGCGTTCCGTCGCGCCGCGGCCTTGGCATGGTCCGGGATGCCGGCGAGCTTGGCCTCGTCATCGACGAGCAGCTGCCACGCGTTGGTGGCGTCGAGCACGTTCTCGGAGTACTTCTGCGTGATCTGCGCGAGCTCGCTCTGGATCGCTTCGAGCCGCGCGCGCCGGTCCGCTGGCAGATCGGCGCCGGCCTGGACAAAATCCTCCATGGTCTCGGTGAGGAACCGCCGGTGGATGCCGGTGAGTTTTCCTGCCTCCGCAGTCCCGGCGGCGGCCTTCAGGCGTTCCCACAAGGCTGCGTTCAGGGGAATCTTGGCATAGAAGGCCGAGACCTGGGGCAGCATCGCGTTGTGGGCGTCGCGCAATGCGGGCGAATCCGACACCGATTGAAGGTGCGTCACCTTGCCCCAAACACGACCGAGTTCTTCGGTGGCGTCCTCAAGGGCGAGAAAGGTGTTGGCGTACGTGGCCTCGGACACCGGGCGGCCGGCGATCGCGTCGATCGCGGCCTGCGCCCGCGCCAGGGCGGACTCGACAGCCGGCGCGATCTGGTCGGGCGTGTGCCGCGACCAGGCAATCTCGAAGGCGGGATCCAGAAACGGGTTCGACGACATGACGTCGGCAAGCGAGGCCGCGCTCCCGGAAACGTCAACCGTCAACCCGTCTTTCCGTCTGGTGGATGTGGGCGGAGGAATCCGGGCGTCCACCTCGGCCGCAGGCTCACCACTGGTACGTCAGGCCCACGGCCGACTGCCGGGGGCTGGCCGGCACGGCCGGAACCTCCTGGAAATCGCTGTCCCACGCGTTCTCGATCTGGGCGGAGAGCGTAAGGCCGCGCACGCGCGGCACGCGCCAGTAGATCCCCACGGTGGTCAGCGCTGCGGAGTCGCCGCCCTGCACGCGCAGGAGATTGTCGGACTGCCAGCGCAGCTCGTTGTCCACGCGGACCTCGACCCCGCGGCCCAGCGTGCCGATGACGGCGGCGGTCACGCGGTGCTCAGGAAAGTTGAGGGCATAGAAACTGGCATCGACCGATGCCGTGCCATAGTCCGCGTCCTTCCGCAGCCAGGCGTATCCAATCATCAGCGACACACGCTGCCAGCTGCGTCGGGCGAAGAGCTCGATCCCGGTGTTGTCGATGTCGACGGCGTTGGCCGTGCGGGCGGTCACGCCGCGGCGGAAGGTCCAGTCCACCAACCGGAGATCGCGCCGCACGAACCACGCCCCCTCGAACTCCCAGCCGCGCCAGTCACCGGTGGCGCCCAGTTCGACCTGATGACTCGACGAGCGGCCCAGGTCAGGATTGCCCCGGAACAGGCCGGCACCCGGCGCGGAGTTCAACGCCGTATAGGTCGCCACCTGCGTGGCGCGGGCGTAGCCGGCGAAGATCCGGCGGAGCACGCCCGCGGGAGCCGTCCGTGACACCTCCACGACCGGGGACAGGGCGCTCGCTTCGCGATTCGTGTCATCGAAGGTGGCCCCGGCTAGCACGGTCCACGTCCGCCGGTCGTCGCGCGCCAGCTGCCACTCGGGGGTCAGCGCGGCCGACACGTGCGAGCGCGAGCGGTAGCGCCCGAAGGTCAGGGAGCTCGATTGCAACCGGTCCGTCACGACGCCGGCCCGGTAGCCGAGGGCGAGGCGCTCTCCCACCGGCGCCCGTCCCTCGAGACCGAGGCCGTACACCCAGGTGGTGTGTTGAAATAGGCCGTCTTTGCCTGCTTCGGTGAAGCGATTGAAATCATAGTCATCCTTGTTGCGCCGGTAATAGATCCCGGTCTGGAGGTAACCGCCTTCGGCGCCGACCGTCCGGCGATGATGAGCCGCCACCAGCAGGGTCTGCAGATTCTCGCTCTCGGGCGCGTTGAAGGGCGTGTAGAGGTTCGGCCAGCCGAAGAACTTTTCCTGATAACCGACGACGACGTCGGTTTGCTCGCCGGGAGCCGCCAGTTGAAGGCGGCCGTTGAACCGGCTGAAGTCGTGGTCGCCGAGAGGAATCGGACCGTCGGACTTGGACCGCGCCAGAGCGACATCCATGCCGATGGTCCGGCCGACCCATTGCTTGTCGCTGCGCTGCCCGACGTGCAGTTCCCCGCGAAAGGTACGGTTCTCGCCCACCCCGGCGGACAGAAGCCCGGCGGTCCGTACCGGCTGCCAGCCGTAGGCAACGACGCCGGCGGTGGCATTCCAGCCGAGCGCCGCCTCACCGGCGGAAACCTGGGCCTTGGGTGCGGTCAGAAACCCGGCTCCGACCGGGATCTCGGCGAAGTAATGCCCGGTCTGCGGATCGTAGAGCGGCAAGGCGCCGAGCTTGAAGCCAGTGTTTTCAAAGGTCCCACCGCGGAGCGCGACGTCGCTCTGTGCCTCGGCGAGGTTGCGCGCTTGCACATCGACCTTCGGCTCAAACCGCAGGGCGGTCACCGGCATGGCAAAGGTGCCGGCCGGCTCCTGATTCGCCACCCGGGTCGACGTGACCGCCAGCTGCGGCAACTCCACGGGAGGAGTTTGGGCCGTCATTACGACGGCAAGGAAAGCGAATCCGAGGATTGAACGCGTGAACGTCATGACCTCCGAGCCGAAGCCAAAGCCGCCGGCAAAACAAGCCTTTGTTAAGCATTTCGTTTTTTATATTAACCA
This sequence comes from uncultured Opitutus sp., assembly GCA_964476565.1. GTDB lineage: Bacteria > Verrucomicrobiota > Verrucomicrobiia > Opitutales > Opitutaceae > CAMAXB01. Next base: position 18,812 of record CAYZBG010000044.1, on the reverse strand, counting down.
GTGCCTCCGCTCCTTTCTTTAGCCGACGCCATCGGCAGGTTGGCACGGGAGAGGCTCCGCGGTACGACCTCTCTCCGTCATGAACGATGCGACCTCTGCTGCGCCTTCCCCCGAGGAAACGCTGGCGGGCACCGCCGGATCGGTGTTTCCGTTGGCCGACCTGCTGGAGCGGTTTCGCACCTGGCAGGACGAGGCGCGCCGTGCGGGCGAGAAGGACCCCACGGCCATGTCGCTCGCCACGGTCACGCCCGACGGCGGTCCGGCCGTGCGCATCGTGCTGCTCAAACACGCCGATGAGCGCGGCTTCGTGTTCTATACCAACTTGGAGAGCGACAAGACCGCCGACCTTCGGGCCCATCCCCGCGCCGCCCTCGCCTTTCACTGGTCGGCGCTCGGACGCCAGGTGCGCCTCGCCGGCCGGGTTGAGGCGGTTTCGGCCGACGAAGCCGATGCCTACTTCGCGACCCGGCCGCGCCTGAGCCAGATCGGCGCCTGGGTCTCCCGCCAGTCGCGGCCGATGCCAACGCCACTCGCACTCGAGCAGGCCTGCGCGACCTATGCCCTGCGCCATCCGTTCGCCGCCATTCCGCGTCCGCCGTTCTGGTCGGGCTTCCGGGTGCTGCCAGAGCGGATCGAGTTCTGGCAGGAGCGCCCCTTTCGCCGGCACGACCGCCGCCTTTACCTGCCCGGCGACGGCGGCTGGCGGGAACAGCGGCTGTATCCGTAGATCGATTACTGGGCGGACGGCGCAGTCAGGGCGGCCACCACGCCGTCGAGACCACCCTTGAGGCCGAGGCGGTGATGCACGATCTCGCCCTCACGGTTGAGCACCGTGATGAGATTGGTGTGCGCGAACTGGCCGTCGGCTTCCGGCTTGTAGTTCACGCCGAGGAGGGTGGCGAGTTCGCGCACGGCGCCGGCATCGCCGCGCCAGAGTTCCCAGCCGTCATCGAGCAGGCGGTCGGTGCGGAACTGGTGCAACACCGGCACCGTGTCCCGCTCCGAGTCGAACGAGACGAGTAGAATCACCGCCTCGTCGCGCACCTCGGCCGGGAGCGCAGCCCGGACGCGCGTCAGATCGGCAACGATCAGGGGACACGCATAGGTGCAGGAAGCGAAGAACATCGCCACCGCAACGGGCCGACCGCGCAACTGTCCGAGGGTCCGGTCGTCGCCGCGGTCGTCGGTGAAACGCAGGTCGAGCTGGTAGACCGATTCACGGGTGAAGGTGCCGGCCGCCGCGACCGTCGCGGCGGGTTTGGCGGCGCAGCAGGATTTGCCGGGCGTGGCGGCGAAAGCACCAGAGGCGAGCAGCAGGGCGGAAAGGAGGAGACGGGTTTTCATGGTGAGGAAGCGATGACGGGCGAGGCGGGAAGATCACGGGCGCAGCGAAAGCCGAGCGAGGTGGTGGTGTGGTTGGCCCGAAGCGACGAGCGCAGGGCCTGCCGCATGAACGCGGCGTAATCCGAGGTGTCCTTGGTGCCGGCGGCGGCGGCGCCGCAGAACAGATCGCGGTCCAGTCCGGCGTCGGCGCGCGATTCGCCGGTGACGAGGGCCGTGTTGAAGTCGTCCACCCACTCCCACACGAGCCCGTGCAGGCCGCGGACGCCGTCGAGATTGGTCCGGGCGGTCTCGACCGCGGGCATGACGGGGGGCACCGGCCGGGAAAGCCAGGCGTACAAATCGTTGAGGAAGGCTGGCTCGTTGGCGCCCGTGCGCGTCGTATAACCGACCGCCGCGGCCATCTCCCACTCGGCGAGCGTCGGCAGGCGCTTGCCCACGGAGCGGGCATAGGCCCGGGCGGCAAACCAGGAGATCCGAACGACGGGCGCATCAAGCGGCGCGGCCGGGCCGGGCTCCAGGTCACCCGCCCAGTGTTCCAGATAAGAGCGTTCGGCGAAGAGCCGGCTGACCTCGCTGCGCCGCCACTTGGGGTGGGCCGTCACGAAGGCGAGAAACTCGCGATTCGTCACCGGACGGGCATCGAGCAGAAAGGCCGCCACCGGAACGGTCTCGGCCTCCTTGACCGAACGGATCAGCGGACGATAGGTGCCGCCGGCGATGATCACCATGTCCGCCGTCTGCGCCGGGGCGACCGGTGCCAGCAGGGCCCCCAAGGCGAGGAAGAGGATCAGAGGGCGGTTCATGGTGAAGGCAGGCGGACGGTTCAGCGGGCTTCCGAACGGGCCCGGCGCACCTCGTCGACGGTGAAGGCGTCGGCCTCGTTGCCCCAGGCATTCGTGACGTAGGTCAGCACATCGGCGATCTGCTGTTCGCTGAGATCGGCCGGCGGCATCGCGCTGTTGTAGTTCTGGCCGTTGACGGTGATCGGCCCGGTGAGGCCCTTGGTGACGATGCGGACGGCGCGGGCGCGGTCGGCCATCATGTAATCCGACTGGGCCAGCGGCGGGAACACGGCGGGCAGGCCTTTGCCGTCTGGCATGTGACAGGCGAAGCACAGCTGCATGTAGATCTGCTTGCCCTTCTCGAACTGCATCTCCTTGGAGAGGCCCGCGATGGTGGGGTTCGACTGGATCTCCGCCGCGATCTTCTCCTTCAACTCAGCCTCGCGCCGGGAGGAAGCGGAGCCGGCCTCGGCCTGGGCGCCGAGATAGACCGCATCCACTTCCTTGCCGGAGTAAATCACCCGGTCCTCGGCGCCGCTGACCTTGAGCATGCCCAGCGCCCCCTTGTTGAAGGCGCGGCTGAGCGAGTGGTCGACCAACACGTAGGTGCCGGGGACATCGACCTTGAAGTCGACGATCGTGGCGCCGCCGGCTGGGACGAGGGTCGTCTGCACGTTTTCCTGGGCGACGCGGGATCCGCCCTCGAGGTAGACCTTGTCGAAGATCTCGCCGATGACGTGGAAGGACGAGGTGAGGTTCGGGCCGCCGGCACCGAAGTAGAGGCGAACGGTCTCGCCGACGTTGGCGGCGATCGCCTTGTCGCCGACCATCGAGCCGACTGAGCCGTTGAACAACACGTAGGTCGGATGTTCGTCGATGCTCTTGGCCATGTCGAAGGTCTGCAGGCCTTCCTCGCCGTAACGTCCCTGGGTGTAGAAATCGCCCTGCATGACGTAGTACTCGCGGTCGACCGGCGGCAGGCCCTCAGGCGGTTCGACCAGGATGAGTCCGTACATGCCGTTGGCGATGTGCATGGGCACCGGCGCCGTGGCGCAGTGGTAGACGTAAAGGCCCGGGTTCAGGGCCTTGAACGTGAACTGCGAACTATGGCCCGGCGCCGTGAAGGTGGAGGCCGCACCGCCACCCGGTCCGGTCACGGCGTGAAGATCGATGTTGTGCGGCAGTTTCGAGGACGGGTGGTTGTTGAGGTGAAACTCGACCACGTCGCCGGCCCGGATCCGGATGAACAGACCCGGCACGGTGCCGCCGAAGGTCCAGAACGTGTAGGTGGCGCCGTCGGCGATGCGCATGACCTCCTCGCGCACCTCGAGGTTCACGACCACGCGCGCCGGGTGTTTGCGCGTGATGGGCGGCGGGACGAGCGGTGGGGCGGTGAGTACCGCCTGCTCGATCGGAAGGGAGGCCACGTCGGGCGGCAGCTCGACCTTGCCTTTCGCGGCGGTGGGGCCGTCGGAGGCGAAAAGCGGCAGCCCCCAAAGGAGCGAGGCGCCGAGAATCAAGAGGCGGGGCACACGGATTGAGGACGTCATGGTCGGAAGGATTGGCCCAACCCTACCCGATCGCTGTGGACACCGCCTTGACGTGGATCAACCGGACACAAAAAAGCCCCGCGGGGTGACCGCGGGGCAAAAACCTTGGGAACGGGAAACGATTTATTCGTCGCCGTCGTTGCCGATGGCCTCGACCGGACAGCCCTCGAGGGCCTCCATGCAAAGCGCGATCTCTTCCTCGGTCGTCGGCTGCTTGTGCACGTACGAGTAACCGCCCTCATCGTGGCGGGTGAAGAAGGCCGGCGCGGTCTCGCGGCAGAGATCGCAGTCGATGCATTGCTGATCGACGAAAAACTTGCCGGCAACGTTGCTGTCCCACTTGTCTGCTTTGTTAGCCATAGCTGACGGGGCAACAAAGAGGAATTCGCGGACCTGTCAAGCGATGCGCCGGCCGGGATTTGGGAAATTTCCCGGCCAGACGCAAAAGGACGGAATTCATGCGTGTTTTTCACGCAAAAATACCGGGGACTCGGCTTGAGTTCACCCCCGGGTGTTCCTACTCTTTTCGAAGAGATGCTTTCTGACCGCCCTTACATGCGTGATCACGGCTACGGCCGGCAAACGACGTCCGTGCTCACGTGGATGATCTGCGCGATCATCGCCTGTTTTGTCGTGCAAGTCCTTTTCACGACCTGGTTCAAGGCGGATCTGACCGGGCTCTTCGAATTGTCGGTGGATGGCCTGAAATCCGGCATGGTCTGGACGCCCCTGTCGTACGCGCTGATGCACGACACGGGGATGTATCTCCACGTCATCGGCAACCTGCTCGGCTTGTTCTTTTTTGGGCGCGAGATCCTGCCCTACCTCGGGCCGAGGCGATTTGTGGCCCTGTTCGGGGCGGCGGTGCTGGCGGGAGCGGGTCTCTGGCTGGCGACCAACTGGAGCTACGGCGGTGCCGTGGTCGGTGCCTCGGCCGGGGTCGTCGCGTTGGTGGTCGTCTTTGCCTGCCTCAACCCGAACCAGCCGATCACGCTCCTGCTCTTCTTCATTCTGCCGGTGACGCTGAAGCCCAAGTGGATCGCGCTTTCGCTGCTGGCGATCGATCTCTTCGGTTTCTTTTTCTTTGAGGCGCTGGGCCGCCGGTCGCCGCTCGGGTTCGCCCACTCCGCTCATCTCGGCGGCATGCTGGCTGGTTGGGTGTATTTTCGCTACGTCCATGCCCGCGAGTGGCGGACGCCAGACCGCGCGCCGTCGGTTGAGCTTCCTGCGTGGTTCAAGCGGGCCAAGGAGACTCCGGAGATCGCCCAGCCCGCCTACAAGGTCAACGTGACCAGCCGCGAAGACCTTCGCATCGAGGTCGACCGTATCCTCGACAAGATCAACAGCGAGGGCTTCGGCGCCCTCACGGCCCAGGAGAAGCGATTGCTCGACGATGCCCGGGAGGCACTTGGCCGGCGGTAAGGCCGACCCGCGCAGCATGGACCTGACGACCGATCTTCTGCGGTAATTTTTCCGAACCTTTTTGTTTTCCCGGCATCCCACCCAGTTCCCGTGACCACGTTTCGCCTTCGCTCCCGCCTTGCCCTCTTGCCCGCCCTTCTGGCGGTCGCGTTCTCCCTCACCGCCGTCGCGCAAACGCCGAAAGCCATCGACGGCACGGCAGCGGCAGCCCGGGGAGACCGCACGTTCGATCTTCCGCCGACGCTCCAGACCGAGACCAAGTTCCTGATCCGGCTGCTCGAGGAGGCGCATTACAACAAGGAGGCGGTCAAGCCTCGCGACTATCGCGAGATCATCACCAATTACATGGGCGACTGGGACGGCCAGCGTCTGTTCTTCCTCGACTCCGATCGACTCGAGTTCGAGCGGCGGTTTGGGGAAGGCCTCTATTGGAACATCGCGTCGCTCGGCCGCATCGACGCCGCCTTCGAGATTTTCAACACCTACGAACGACGGGCGAATGATCGCATCACCTGGATCTTCAACGAGCTCGAGCGCGACTTCCGCCTCGATACGAGCGATACCTTCACCATCGATCGCAACAAGGCCCCCTGGCCGGCCAGCCAGGCCGAGGCGGACGACCTTTGGCGCCGCCGGCTGAAGTTCGAGATCATCCAGCAATTGCTCGCCGACAAACCGATCGAGGAGGCCAAGACCACGGTCCGCAAACGGTATGAGCGCATGCTGAAGAATCTCGCCGACATTGAGGGTCTCGACCTCGCCGAAAGCTTCCTGACCAATGTGGCGAAGCTCTACGACCCGCACTCCACCTATTTCTCCGCGGACACCTTCGAGGATTTCAGCATCCAGATGCGGCTGCAGCTCGTCGGCATCGGAGCGCTGCTCGGCGTCGAGGAAGACCACTGCGTTGTGAAGGAGGTCATCACCGGCGGGCCCGCCGACCTCGACAAGCGGCTGAAGCCGAATGACAAGATCATCGCCGTCGGCCAGGTCGGCCCGAACGCGGGCGAACCGGTCGACGTGATCGGCATGAAGCTGCGCAAGATCGTCGAGCTTATCCGCGGCGCCAAGGGCACCCAGGTTCGCCTGATCGTGCAGCCGGCCGAGTCGGTCGACGGCTCCCAGCGCCAGGAAATCATCATCACCCGCGACGTGGTGAACCTCGACTCCGCCCGCGCCAAGGCCGCGATCTTCGACGTGCCCGACCGTGAGGGCAACCTGAAGCCGATCGGGGTGATTTCCCTGCCCACGTTCTACGGCCCCGACAGCGGCAGCGACGGCAAGGCGCAGAACAGCGCCACGAAGGATGTGGCCGACCTGATCGGCCGGCTCAAGGAGGCCAAGGTCGAGGGCATCGTCCTCGATCTGCGCAACAACGGCGGCGGTCTTCTGAGCGAGGCAATTGAGCTGACCGGCCTGTTCATTCCCAAAGGCCCGGTGGTGCAGGTTCGCAACTACTACGGCGAGGTGAAGGTGGATTCAGACGAGGATCCCGCCATCACGTACTCCGGTCCGCTGGCCGTCCTCGTGTCGCGCTTCAGCGCCTCCGCCTCGGAGATCGTCGCCGGAGCCCTGCAGAATTACGGACGCGCGGTCGTGATCGGCGACAGCTCGACGCACGGCAAGGGCACGGTGCAGACCGTCGTGGAAATGCGCGGCCTCAATCCGCAACTCGCCCGCAGCCGCAGCGGTGCGGCCAAGCTCACCATCCAGAAATTCTACCTGCCCAACGGGGCCTCGACCCAGCTGAATGGCGTCGTGCCGGACATCGTGCTGCCGTCGGTGGAGGATCTGCTTGAGGTGGGCGAAAAGAGTCTCGATCACGCGCTCGTGTGGGACGAGATCCCGTCGAGCTTCTTCGACGGACGTCCGCTCGAGGCCCGCATTCTTACTCCCCTTAAGGAAGCCAGTCTCGCCCGCCAGAATTCGCTCCCCGAGTTCATCTACCTCAAGCGGAACATCGACTGGTTCAAGGCCCGGCAGGAGGAGAAGGACATCTCCCTCAACCTCGACCAGCGTCGTCGCACCAAGGAGGCGGATGAATCCTTCAAGAAGGAGATGGACGCGGAACGCGAGCGGCTCACCGCCGGCAATTTCGCCTTCCGGGAATTTCACCTCGGAGCACCGCCTCCGCCCCGCCGCCGTGCCGCCCCCGCCGAGGGGACCGAGACCACGCCGCTCGAGCTCAGCACCGAAGAAAACGAGGGCTACGATGTGCTCGATATCCACCTGCGCGAAGCGCTGCGGGTGGTGAGCGACGCACTCGAGATGGCCCTGAGCCCGCAGTTCGTTGCCGAGCAGGCGCCCTTGACCGCGAAAGCGGACAACAAGAGCTGACGCGTCAGCCTGCGGCGCGGGCGAACACGTACCGGTCGCGGGCCGTGAGGTCGGCGACCGATTCGAGTCCGATCAGACCCGAACGGAGGACGACGTCCTTCAACCGGGCGTGCTGCGCGATTCCGGTTTCCAACGCGAGCAAACCGCCGGGCCGGAGCCATGCGGGCGCTCCTTCCAGGATGACCTTGAGGTCAGCCATGCCGTCGTCGCCGGAGCGCAACGCGGACAGCGGCTCGAAGTCGCGCACTTCCGGAGCCGCGGCCGCCGTCTCTGCCTCCGTCAGATAGGGCGGGTTTGCCACGATGAGGTCGAAGGCTTCGCCCGTGGCGAGCGGCTCGTACCACGAGCCCCGCAGCCACCGGACGCGGGCTACCAGTCCGGTGCTTTCGGCGTTCTCGCGTGCGAGCGCGAGGGCGTCCTCGGACTGATCGATCGCGACGACATCGGCGTCCGGGTACTGCTTCGCCAGAGCGAGGGCAAGGGCGCCACTGCCCGTACCCAGATCGAGCACCCGGGCGGGCGCGGTGGCGCAGCGGGCCACGACCTGTTCGACCAGGTATTCCGTCTCTGGACGGGGAATCAGGGCACGCCGATCCACCTTCAGGCGCAGACCACAGAACTCAACTTCACCCAGAATGTACTGCAAAGGCTCGCGCAAGCCGCGCCGGCGTACGAGCGGCCGGATCTGCGCGAGCTCCGCATCGGACAAGACCCGCTCGAACTGGAGGTAGAGCGCCATCCGTTTCAGGCCGAGGGCCTGGCCCACCAGGAGTTCGGCATTCAGGCGGGCGCTCTCGATGCCTCGTGCCGTAAAGAAATCAGCGGTCTTTTGGATGACCTCGAGAACAGTGAGCATCGTATGCGTGGCAGCGTGGACGGCACGGCGGCCGGATCGCGAGCCTCAATCTTCATCGGCCGCCGCCTGGGCGGGGCGCAACTCGTAAGGGCGGCCGGCGAGCACAGCGAGGCGGGCCTCGAAGTCGGCGCGCTGCAGGGCCTCGATCACCGGCGCAAGCGCCCCTTCCATGACCTGGGGCAGACTGTAGAGCGTGAGGCCGATGCGGTGATCCGTGAGCCGGTTCTGGGGAAAGTTGTAGGTGCGGATGCGTTCGCTGCGGTCGCCGGTGCCAATCTGGCTGCGCCGGTTCGCCGCGTACTTCGCCTGCTCCTCCTCCTGCTTTTGCTGGAGCAGCCGGGAGCGCAGCACGGCGAGGGCGCTGGCCTTGTTCTTCTGCTGCGACCGGCCGTCGGCACAGTAGACCATCATGCCGGTGGGCTTGTGGAGGATGCGCACGGCGGAGTCGGTGGTGTTGACCCCCTGCCCACCCGGACCGCTGGCGCGCATGACCGTGATCTCGAGGTCCTGCGGATCGAGGTGCAGGTCCACCTCCTCGGCCTCCGGGAGCACCGCGACCGTGACGGTTGAGGTGTGGATGCGCCCGTTGGCTTCGGTGACCGGCACCCGCTGCACGCGGTGCACGCCACTCTCGAACTTGAGCCGCCGGTAGACATCGACGCCGCTGATCAGAAAGCTGATTTCCCGGAAGCCGCCCCGTTCGCTCACGCTGCTGCCCATCGGCTCGATCTTCCAGCCACAGCCGTCGGCGTACCGTGAATACATGCGATGCAGCTCGGCGGCGAAGAGTGCCGCCTCCTCGCCGCCCGTGCCGGCCCGGATCTCCATGACGGTATTGCGAGAGTCGCTCGGGTCGGGCGGGATCATCGCCGCCAGCACGGCTTCGTGCAGCTGCTCGCGGCGGCGCTGCAGTTCGGGACGCTCGGCCTCGGCCAGCTCACGCAGATCCGGATCCGCCTGGGGATCGCGGCACAGGGCGTCCGCCTCGGCGAGCTCGCGGCCCGCCTTGAGCCAGGCGGCATGGTCGGCGACCAACTGCGCGAGCTTCTGCTGTTCCCGGGTGATCTCGGCGGCGCGACGCGGCTGGGCGTAGAACGACGGCTCGGCCATCTGGGCGCTGAGCTCGTCGAGGCGGTGTTGAAACGGAGTGATGTCGGGCAGGGAATCCATGAGGCGGTCGGGAAGGCCGCGGACGGTCGGCGGCAGGAGAAAACGCGGAACAGCCGGGCGATTTGTGCATTGCGAAAGCCGCGCCCGGCGACTTCCTTCGATCGGCACTTAGCCGTAGGCGAGCCCGCCTATCGGTGTTGATCCGCAATGGCCACGACGCTTTTCACTCAGAACACCATCGCCTGCATCTGGGATTTCGACAAGACCTTAATCCCCGACTACATGCAGGCCCCGCTGTTTCGCCGTTATGGCGTGCACGAGCCCTCGTTCTGGGCGGAGACCAACAGCCTGGGTGAGCACTACCGACGGCGCGGCTATCACATCTCGGGTGAGATCGCCTACCTCAATCACCTGCTCACCTACGTGATAGCCGGCAACATGCCGAAGCTGAACAACAAGGTGCTGCGCGACTGCGGCGCAGAGATCGCGTTCTACCCCGGCATGCCGGGCTTCCTCGACCATTGCCGCGCGTACGTGAAGGAAAAGCCCGAGTACCTGAAGCACGAGATCCATCTCGAGCACTACATTGTCAGCACTGGCCTGGCGGAGATGATCCGCGGCAGCGCAATCGCCCCCAAAGTCGATGGGATCTGGGGCTGCGAATTCGTCGAGAATCCGTTGCAGCCCGGCTTCCTGACGCAGAAGGAATTTGAGCTCAGCGCCGAGGCGGAGATCGCCCAGATCGGCATGGTGATCGACAACACGACCAAGACCCGCGCGATCTTCGAGATCAACAAAGGCACGAATAAGAATCCGGCGATCGATGTGAACGCGAACATCAAGCCGGAAGACCGCCGGATTCCGCTGATGAACATGATCTACATCGCGGACGGTCCAAGCGACATTCCGAGCTTCTCCGTGGTCAAGGGCGGCGGCGGCAAGGCCTACGCCGTCTACAACCCCGACTCCACCCCCGAGTTCGAACAGAATGACCGCCTGCGCCAGGTCGGGCGCATCGATCACTACGGGCCGGCGGACTATCGGGAAAACAGCCCTACCGCCAAGTGGCTGCGTCTGCAGATTCATAAGATCTGCGACCGCATTGTGACCGACCGCGAAGCGGCCCTGGCTCAGCGCGTTTCCCGCCCTCCCCGCCACCTCAATCCCGATCCGACGGAGGCAGGACGGAAGCCTGGGGCGAAAGCCCCCAAACAGGATACGTTCCTCGACGAGCAGGCATGAAAAAGCGCCCGGGGGTCTCCGAGCGCTGGGAAAACCGGGCCAATCGGCGGGGACTTAGCGCACCGAGGCGAGTTGCCGGTTCTTGAGGTCCTCGACCAGGTTGGTGACGCGGCTGGCGTAATTTCGGGACGCGGACGGTACCCGCCCCTTGACCACGGCGGTCAGACCAGCGTTCCAGGCCAAGGCGATGTTGTAAGGCGTTGCGGCGATGCCATTGCGAAGCAGGCCGGTCCGGAGCCACTCGTAATGCTTAACCGCCACCTTGTCAGCCGTGGCGCGGTGATTCGCGAGGTGGAACGGCTCCGTGGTGTGCATCTGCCAGGTCGCACGCCGAAATTGGTAAGCGCCCAACTCACCATAGGGCCCGGGGCGGGTGGATTCGGTCGGATTCTCCACCCAATGAATCGCCTGAAGGGTTTCCCAACGATCCGGCGCAGCCGAGGCCGCCGCCGCCAAGATCCCAAACACGAACAACAGTAGTGTAGCCTTCATAGTGGGGCTCATTCCAGCCACGCACCTTGCTTGGGCAAGGAAGGCATCTACGTAGCAAAATCATTTGCAAGTAGGCCTCGTCGACCGCCCTTGCGGGCAACCAACTGCGGAATGGTATGAGCAGGCTGCGCTAGACCCGGCCCCCGGGCGCGAGGTTCAAACAACTTATTAACAAACCATTCAGACCGGGAGAGATAGATAACTCGTTGGTCCCTCGATTCTTAATGGCCGCCTAGGCCGTTCTGTAATCGACCGCGGTCGTTGTTCACCGGCGAAACCGCGGGGCGATCGACGCCCTCAGGCCCATCAAAGGGCGCGTTTTACGGCATCGAGACCGGCCCGGCTGACCAATACGTAAACATGCTGGTCGTCGACCCAGGTGCAGGAAGCGAGCTCCCCTTGCTCCCGGTACATCGGCGCATATTCGGCCTCCTGGCAGCCAAAGTCACCCCGGCGCGCGATGTAGATGTGATACCAGACATCGCGCTTGAAGCAGATCTCGAAGACTTCCCGGCCTGCGACCGTGACGACCCGGCAATTGTTCGCGCGCAGCTCGCTCAGATCCACGGGCAGACCGCCACCGAGTTTGTTCGAAACGTTGCCCAGCCACGCGCCGAACTCACCCAGCTCCGACAGCGGCTGGCCGCGGGGATGGCCCGGCAGGGTCAATTCGGTGAGGGCAAAACGCGCCAGTTCGTCCACGCTCGTCGCCGCGGAGACGGAGCGTGGCAACACCCACGCCACCCCGAGCAGCACCACCAGGGACGCTGCCATCGCCATCCACGTGGCGGGACGGCGGAAACGGGAGACCGGCCGGCTGGCCCGGGCGCCAGCGAGGATCGCCTCGCGCAGCCCGGCGGGCGGCGTCACGGTGCGCAGCTTTTCGCCCAGAGCCCCGTCGAAGGCCTGCTCGCGTTCGAGCCACGTGCGGAGCGACGGGTCCTTTGCGGCTTGAGCAAGGCCTTCCGAGAAAGCCGGATCGGCGGCGTCCTGGCCGCGGGGCCGGTAAGCCCGAAGAATGAATTTGGCCTGCTCGTTGGTCATGACGCTGAACTCTTTCTTGCTCCGTCGAAGGGAACGATCTTCGACCCGGCCGTTGCGGCGGCATTGCGAGCCAGGGCGGCCCGGAGCTGGGCTTTGCCCCGGGAGAGGCGTGACATCACCGTACCCACCGGAACTTCCAGGGTGTCGGCGATTTCCTGATACGAAAGATCCTCGAGATAAAAGAGCGTGAGCGGCGCGCGGAAGACCTCGTCCACCTGCTGCAACATCTCCACCACCTGGACGCCGTCGAGCCGGCGCACGTGGTCGATCGTTTCCGCCGGCAGGTCCTGTTCCTCCGGACTCAGGTCCTCCAGCGCCGTGACGCGACCGTCGCGGCGCCGCCCGCGCAGAAATTCCCGATAAAGCGTGGTGAACAGCCACGTCTTCGCCTTGGCGGCATCGCGCAACGCCGCGCCCTTCGTGGCCCAGATGTAGAACGTTTGCTGCACCAAGTCGCACGCATCCGCCTCGCTGCGCGCGAGGCTCAGCGCGAAGCGGTACAAAGCCCCATAGTGGGCGTCCACCAGCTGGGTGAAAACGGGATTCGACATGGTCCGCCCGTGGGATGTTGGCACGAGCGGTTTTATTCCGGTATTTTCTCCTCGCGTCGAGCCCGGACGCGTTGACCGTTCGCCGGCGATGCTGCGCGTGTTTTTCCCGCCCAATCTGGCCTCCGCTGCGGCCCGTGACGCCGTGTCGGTCAAGGTCGAGCTTGACCTCGATCGGGCGCCGGCACCGGAGTGGTTGCCGGCCTTGGCGGCCTTGCAACGGTTCGGCGCTACACCGGCCCCGGTGCTCTTTCTGCAATTGAACTGCCTGCAGGTGCGCGAGCTGTTGACGGCCCTGCGCGGTCAACCCGTCGTCTATCGGCTCGACCAGCCGGATCGCCCGCTGCTTTGGGTGGGGCCGATCCTGCGCGGGATCACCGAACACCTCGGGGAGGCCCCTGCCGCCAAACCGGTGCCGGTGGCCGCGCCCGCCGTGCGCAGTGCGACGCCCTCCCCTTCCCCGCGACGTCCCACCGTGCCGACAACGCCGCTGACCGTCGACGGCAGTGAGCACTACCTTGCCCTTAGCCTTCCCTCCCGCGAATCCGCCGGCTACGCCGCGGCCCTCGAGCTGGTGAAGAGTCATGGTTTCATGCTCGAGCCGTCGAACCGGCGGTGGTGGCTGCGGGACCGCCACAAGGTGCTCAATTTCCTCGCCGCCCACGGCCGCGCCTTGCGGGACGAGTTCCACGCCGAGTTCACCGCCAATTATGAGAAGAACACCGCTCACCTGAAGGCAGCGGAGGTGACCGCCGAGGCCAGCGCGGCCGGGGAGGATTTTCAGGTGACCGTCGGCCTGTCTGCCGGTCGCGCCACGGAGCCGCAGTTGCTCGCGGCCGTCGCCGCCGGCCGTGGGTATGTCGAAGAGGGTCGTACGGTTTACCTGATCGATCCGCAGCAATTGGAGCGGGTCCAGGCTGCGCAACGGGCGTTGGTCGGCGAGCCAGGCGCCGCCGTTACTGCCCGTCGCACCCACCGAATCTCGCGGGCCCGTCTCGCGGAGGCGGAGGACATCCTGGCCGAGGTTGTCCCGGGCTTTCAACCTCCGGAGGCGTGGCGGACGCGCAGCGAAGCCCTGCGCCACGTCGACCGCCTGCCCCCGGCACCGGTGCCCGCCGCGCTCGACGCCCGGCTTCGCCCCTACCAGCGGCTCGGGGTGGCCTGGCTCTGGCATCTGCACCGTCACGAGCTGGGTGGTGTGCTGGCCGACGAGATGGGCCTGGGCAAGACCCTGCAGGCGATCGCCCTGCTTTCCGCGCTGCACGGAGAGGCCTCGCGACGCGGCGAATCCCCGCCGCGCTCCCTCGTCGTTTGCCCGGCGTCGCTGGTGGAGAACTGGCGCCGCGAGACGCTGCGCTTTGCGCCGGAGCTGCGGGCGTGGGTGCATCACGGCGAACGGCGGCTCGCCTCGTGGGACGACACGACGGCGTGCGATCTTGTCATCACGTCCTATGGCACATTGGCCCGCGATCGCGAGTTCTTCGCGTCGACTACCTTCGAATGCGTGATCGGTGACGAGGCGCAGCACATCAAGAACCGCCGCAGTCAGAACGCGCAGGCCCTTCGTTCCCTTCACGCCCGCGGCCGGTTTCTGCTCACCGGTACGCCGCTCGAAAACTCTCTCGATGATCTGCGCTCCCTCTTCGAATTCCTGATGCCCGGCATGGTGACTCGGCTGCCCGCGGGTCTGCGCGGCGAGGAACGGGCGTGGTACGACGAACGCCTGCGCGCACAAACGGCGCCGTATCTGCTCCGACGCACCAAACAGAGTGTCGCCCCCGAACTCCCGCCCAAGCAGGAGCAGGTCATCTATTGCGAACCGACTCCCACCCAAGCGGCCCTTTATCGCGAGGTGCAGCAGCAATCCGAGCGCACGCTGCTCGACCTCGCTGCGCAAGGCGCGAGCGAGGGCTCGATGCGGCTGGCCACGCTCACCCAACTGCTGCGCCTGCGTCAGGTCTGCTGCGATCCCCGGCTCGTTTCACCCGCCACGCCCGCGGAGGCTTCGGCCAAGCTGGAGGCGTTCCGCGAGTTGCTCGATGAAGCCCTCGACGAGGGACATCGCCTGCTCGTGTTCTCACAGTTCACCTCGCTGCTCGCGCTGCTGCGGGAGGAGCTCGATGCTGCAGGAATCGCCTACGCCTACCTGGATGGTTCGATGACGGCGAAGGCGCGCCAGGCGGAGGTAGACCGCTTTCAGGCCGACGGCGGTCCACCGCTGTTTCTGCTTTCGCTGAAAGCCGGTGGCACCGGCCTGAATCTGACCGCGGCGGATGTGGTTGTGCACTTGGATCCGTGGTGGAACCCGGCAGTCGAGGCCCAGGCCACCGACCGCGCCCACCGCATTGGGCAGACGCGCATGGTCACGAGCTACAAGTTGATCTGCAGCGGCACGGTCGAGGAGAAGGTGCTCGCCCTGCAGGACGAGAAACGCGCCCTGCTCGCCGACGTGTTCGAGGCAAGCGATGCCGCCACCTCCCGGCTGAAACTGCACGATCTGCGGGAGCTGCTGCAGGGCTGACCGCACCGTGCGTCACGCCGCCTTCAGCTTGGCGGCGATCTTCGCGGCGTGCCGGCCCTGGAAACGCGCCACGGCCAGTTCGTTCTCGGTCGGCAGACGTTCGCCCTTCGGTCCGGTGATGGTGGTGGATCCGTACGGCGATCCGCCCGTGATCTCATGCATGGCCGTTTGCTCCTGGGCCGCATAGGGCACGCCGACGACGACCATGCCGTGATGCAGCAGGAAGGTCTGCATGCTCAACAACGTCGCCTCCTGGCCGCCGTGCTGCGTGGCGGTCGAGGTGAACACGCCGCCGACCTTGCCAATCAAGGCGCCCTGCGACCAAAGGCCGCCCGTTGCGTCGAAGAAGGCCTGCATCTGGGAGGCGGCGCTGCCGAACCGAGTGCCCGCGCCGAAGAGCAGGCCGTCCGCTTCAGCCAGTTTCTTGGGATCCGCGACAGGGATGTGGGCGAACGCCTTGCGGGCTTCGAGCGCGCCCATCTTCGCGAGCACCGTGTCGGGCAAGGTCTCCGGCACCTGCAGCAGTTCCGCCTCGGCGCCGGGAACTTCACGCACGCCGGCGGCAATGGCTTCGGCGAGGCGATAGACGTGACCGTACAGACTGTGGAAAACGATTTTGATTTTTGTGCTCATGGGAAAAGTTGTCGTCTTGATTCAGGCCTTGGGCGCGGCTCCGGCGAGGCTAAGCGACAGTTGAATCTGCTCCGCCACCTTGTCGGTCATCTGTCCGGGCTGGATGCCGAATTCGCTGCGATTGATCGCAAACGATGCCCGCACCACGAGGAGATCACCCTTCACCTTCGGATCGCCCACGCGGGCGCCGAGCTTGTCAGGCAGCAACGCAAACGACACCGGCAGGACCACCTCGCGGGACACGCCCTTGATGGTCAGCCGTCCCTTCACGTCGGCCACGACACGGCCGCCTTCGGTGCGCACGTTGTCCGCACCGTCAGCCTCGAACACGATCTCGGGATGCTGCTCGGCGGCGAGCCAGTCCTTGCCCTGCAGGTGATCGCGCATGATGGGATTGCCCACGGTCAACGACGCGACGGAAAGCACGATGCGTCCACGCGTGGCCGCCGGATTCTGCGGATCGAACACGATGGTGCCCGAGACGCCGTTGCCCGTGCCGGTGATCGACTCCAGCGGAGCATCGAGGGAGAACTGGACGTTGTTGACGCCCTTCGGATCGGTGAAATCGAAGGAAAGCGGTGCGGCCGAAGCGGAGAGGCCAGCGAGGCCAAGCGCGGCGGCGAAGACGAGACGGGAGGAATGGAGGGAGTTCATGATGGAATGGTTGGTTGATGGAGAGAGTGGAGACTTGGCTTCAGGCGCGGACCGGGACACGACGGCGGAGCCATGCGGCCGAACCGGCGGTGGCGACGGTCAGCGCGAGGCCGAGGGCGAGCACCTCAACTCCGGCGACGAAGGTCGGAACGTGAACCGGGTACTCGATGCCGGTGACCTCATCCTGTTGGAGGATGACGGCCTGCGTGCGGGTCCAGCCGAGATGGGCGCCGGTGGCAACCCATGTGGTGAGGGTGGCAACGAGGGCGAGGGCGCCCACGCTGCCCAGCAGTCGGGAAAGTCGGGTGGAGTTCATGGCGCCAACGATATCAGCCGGACCTGCTCGCGCCTACTGCGCGGAACGGCTTGCCGTCATGCGTATCACGCATAACGTCGGCCCGTGAATCTCGACCTGCTGCGCTCGTTTTTCGCCGTGGTGGAACACGGCAGCCTCAACCAGGCGGCGGAACGGTTGCGCGTCTCGCAGTCGACGCTCACGCGGCAAATGCAGGCGCTCGAACAGGAGATCGGAGGCGCCCTGCTCGAGCGCGGGCCCGGTGGCGTGGCGCTGACCGCGACCGGCCGTCTGTTGCTCGACCGGATGAAACCGCTGCTGACCGAGTTCGACGCCGCCTTGGGCGAAGTGCGAAAACGGGCGCGCGGCAAGAGTTCGGCTCTGCGCATCGGCTACATGCCCTCGGCGTCCGCGCGCTTTCTGCATCCCGCGCTGTCCGCGCTGCGCCGCACACATCCGACGATCAAGGTTACCCTGGTGGATCTGTCGCCCGGCGAACAGATCGAGGCGCTGCGCGAGGGTGGAATCGACCTCGCCTTCCTGCGCGATCCCGGCACGTTCCTCCGGCGTGAGTTTTATGTGCGCCGGCTCGCGTCGCTGCCGATCATCGTGGCCCTAGCCGACACTCACCCCCGCGCCGGCGAGAAAGCGATCCGGCTCGAGGACCTGCGCACCGATCTCTTCGTAGGGGCGGCGGAGTCCGATCTGCCCGGACACAACCGCTGGATCACCCGGCTTTGCCGCGTTGCGGGTTTTCGAGCCCGTTTTGTCGGCGATTCGGACAGCCTCGCGCACGGTCTCGCCATGGTGGTGAGCGAGGGCGCGGTCAGCCTCATGCCAGACTATGCGCGCACGGACGGCGTACCCGGCGTCGTTTTCAGGCCGCTGAAAGGCTGCAGCGCGACCCTCGACCTACTGGTTGCGTGGCCACGGGGGCGGTTATCCGAGCCGGTGCGGGCGCTGTTGGAATTGCTGCCCCAGCCGCCGGCGCGCGCCGCGTGAGCACTGCTTTGCCTTTGCCAACCTTCGCCGCGTCCCGATAACTCCACCGCATGCCCCACCCCGCTTTCGGTCTGCTCCGCATGGTCGCTGTCTGGTTGCTGGCGTCCGGTCTGGCGGTCGTCGCCTTCGCCGCCACGCCACCGCCGTTCGATCTTGAACCGTTCCGCGCCGCGTCGCTGGCCCGATGGGAAAAGGAAATCGCCGCGCTGGAGGAACGCGATCGCACGGAGCTGCATGCCCCGGGCGGAATCCTTTTCATCGGCAGCTCGAGCATCCGGTTGTGGAAAGACATCGCCGAGGGCATGGCGCCGTATCGCCCGATCCAGCGCGGATTCGGTGGCTCGAGCTGGCCCGATGTGGCGATCTTCGCCGAGCGTTTGATTCGTCCGCATGCGCCGCGGGCCTTCGTCTTCTTCGTCGCCAATGACATCCAGGGCCGGGAGAACGACCGCACCCCTGGGGAAATCGTTTCGTTGTTCCATCAGGTTCTGGGCGTGATCCGCCAGCGGCATCCCACCACGCCGGTCTTCTACGTCGCCGTGACCCCGAGCGGCTCCCGGTTTGCCGCGTGGCCCAAGATCAAGGCGGGCAACCAGGCGGTGCAGGCCTTTTGCGAAGCGACCCCGCACACCTATTTCATCCCCACCGAAAGCGCGTTCCTCAACGCCGAGGGCAAGCCGCGGGACGAACTCTTTGTCGAGGACCGGCTGCACCTCAATCCCGACGGCTACGTCCGCTGGGGCGCGATCATTAAGTCGCACCTCGACGGGGTGTTGGGCGGCGCCGGACTCTGATCGCTCCAAGGGCTCTCACCGCGGTTCGAATCGGTGCGAAATTCCCATTGACGCCATCCGGGGGCAGTCTTTGTTCTCCCCCTCCCTGACGGCCAGATAGCTCAGTTGGTAGAGCAGAGGACTGAAAATCCTCGTGTCCTCGGTTCGATTCCGAGTCTGGCCACCACTTCTCCGCCCGGCCTGCGC
>CAYZBG010000043.1:0-43461 GCA_964476565.1 uncultured Opitutus sp. | reverse complement strand
GACGTGCTCAAGTCGGCCGACTGGATCATCGAGGTCGGCCCCGAGGCCGGCGCCGGCGGCGGCCGGATCATCGCCGAAGGACCGCCGGAGTCGGTCGCCCGCAGCCGCTCCGCCACCGCGCCGTTCCTCGCCGATGCCCTCGCCTTCGGCCTGCGGCGCGAGACCGTACCCTTGCTCGCCGCCGAGCACCGGCCGGCGCGGCGCGATGGGACCGGCTCGGCCCTCGGCATCATCGGGGCGCGGGAAAACAACCTGAAGAACCTCACCCTCAGCATCCCCCATCACGAACTCGTGGTCGTCACCGGCGTGTCGGGATCGGGCAAGTCCACCCTCGCCTTCGACATCGTTTTTGCCGAGGGCCAGCGGCGGTTCATGGAGTCGATGTCGCCCTACGCCCGGCAGTTCGTCGAACAGCTGCCGCGCCCGGCCCTCGACCGCCTCACCGGCATTCCGCCCACCGTGGCGATCGAACAACGGGTCACACGGGGCTCGCGCAAATCCACCGTCGCCACGATCACCGAGGTCGCCCAGTACCTGCGCCTGCTCTACGCGCGCATCGGCGTGCAACATCACCCGGTGTCGGACCGACCCGTCCAACCCCTCTCGCCCGGACAGTTGAAGACGCTGCTCACCCGCGTGCTCGCCACCCCGAAGGCGGCGCGCGCGAAGCACCTCTACCTCTGCGCCCCGCTCATCCGCGGACGCAAGGGTCACCATCAGCCGATCGCCACCTGGATCGCCCGCCAGGGTTACGAGTTGATGCGCGCCGACGGCCGGCTCCTGCCGGTCAACGCATTCGAGAAACTCGATCGTTACCGCGAACACGACATCGAGGTGGTCGTGGCCGACCTGAAGAAGCAGGACGCCCGCGCCCGCGGCCTCGCGCTCGACCGCGCCCTCGGGCTGGGCAAGGGCTCCTGCTTTCTGCTCACCCCAGCCGGCGACATCCTCTCGTGGTTCTCCACCACGCGAACGGACATCGAGACGGGCGAGTCTTTTCCCGAACTCGAACCCAAACACTTTTCCCACAACTCGCCCCGAGGCTGGTGTCCGTCCTGCCGCGGGCACGGCCGGATCTTTCCGTGGATGCTCGAAAGCGCGGACGACGAGACTGAGGACGACGAGGCCGAGGCCCGCCTCCGCCTGCTCGGCCTCGACGACGCCGGTGAAGTGGCCGATGAGGGCCAGGTCTGCCCGGACTGCCAGGGCGCCCGCCTCAACCGGATTTCCCGGGCGGTGAAACTCCACCTGCGCGGTCGCCAGCCGCCGCTCTCGCTTCCCGCCCTGCTCGCCTGCACGCCCGCGCAACTGCTGGCGCACCTGCACGCCCTTGAGCTCGACGAACGCGGCCGGGCGATCACCCAGGATCTCGTGCCCCAGATCGAGGAACGTCTGAAGTTCCTCGACCATGTCGGCCTCGGTTACCTCTCGCTCGACCGGCCCACGGAAACGCTCTCCGGCGGCGAGGCGCAGCGCATCCGCCTCGCGGCGCAGCTCGGCACCAATCTTGCCGGCGTGCTCTACGTGCTCGACGAACCCAGCATCGGCCTGCACGCCCGCGACAACGACCGGCTGATCGACACGCTCGTGTCCCTGCGCGACAAGGGCAACTCGCTGCTCGTGGTCGAGCACGACGACGAACTGATGGAGCGGGCGGACCGCATCATCGATCTCGGCCCGGCGGCCGGCGTGCACGGCGGCGAACTGCTGGCCTGCGGCACCCCGGCCGACATCAAGCGCAGCGACCGTTCCCTGACCGGCCTCTTCCTCGCCCGCGGCATCGCCCATCCGCAACGCGGCACCTATCGCCCGCTGCCGGGCGCCAAGGCGGCCAAGGGCGCGCCCGCCTGGCTTGAGCTCAGCGGCGTGAACTTCCGTAACCTGCGCGACGTCGACCTGCGCGTGCCGCCGGCCTGCCTCGTGATGGTTGCCGGCCCCAGTGGCGCCGGCAAATCCACCCTGCTCCGCGACGTGCTCACCCCAGCGGTCGCACACGCGAGCAAGCACCGGCTCAGCCGTCTGACCGGCCGCGACTACGCGAAGGCCGCCGGCCTCGGTGCCGCGCCCTTCCGCGAGCTCAAGGGAGCCGGCGCCTTTCGCTCGGTGATCGAGGTTGACCAGTCGCCGATCGGCAAAACGCCCCGCAGCACGCCGGCCACGTACCTTGGAATCTTCGATCTCATCCGTCAGTTCTTCGCGAACCTGCCGGAGGCGCGCATGCGCGGCTTCACTGCCGGCCGGTTCTCGTTCAACACCGCCGGCGGACGCTGCCCCACCTGCGAAGGCGCCGGCCGCATCAAGCTCGAGATGGCGTTCATGCCCGACACCTACCTGCCCTGCGACGACTGCCGCGGCACGCGTTACGGACCCGAGCTCGCCGACATCACCTGGAAAGGAAAGACGATCGGCGACGTGCTCGCGCTCACCTTCGAGGAAGCGGCGGCCTTCTTCGACTTCCATTCGCAGCTCTCCCAGGTCTGCGCGCTCATGGTCGACTGCGGCCTCGGCTACCTCACGCTCGGACAGAGTTCGCCCACCTTGTCCGGCGGCGAAGCTCAGCGTCTGAAGCTCGTGACCGAACTCACCAAGGGTCTCGCCAGCTACCAGGAACGCTCACGCGGCACGCCGCCACGCAATCTCTACCTGTTGGAGGAGCCGACCATCGGTCTGCACCTCAGTGACTGCGAGAAGCTGATCAAGGTTCTCCACTCGCTCGTCGACCAGGGGCATACCGTCATTGTCATCGAACACCACCTCGACCTGCTGGCGGAGGCGGACTACCTGATCGAACTCGGACCCGACGGCGGGCCCGGCGGCGGACAGCTGCTCTATCAGGGACCACTGCCTGGCCTGCAGAAAGTGAAGCGCAGTCCAACCGCCCCGTATCTGCGCCGGCACCTCAGCCGCGCGGCCGCGGGACCGGCGCCTTGATCGCCTCCTGCACCGTCTTGATCAACTCGCCCATCGAGACCGGCTTCAGCAGGTAGCGGAAGAGCGCGGCCTCGTTGACGCTGCGCAGCAACATCTCCGGCTTCATGAAGCCGGTGACCAGCACCCGCTGCATGAGCGGGTATTCCTCCCGCGCGCGCACGAGCAGGCTCATGCCATTGCCTCCGGGCATAAGGTGGTCGGAGAGCATGACCCGAAAGCTCTTCCGGCGCAGCAGGTCCTCGGCGTCGCGCGCCGAGGTCGCGACATGGCAGTCGTACCAGGGCGACAGCGTGTTGACGAAGATGTCGAGCAGCGGGCGCTCATCGTCCACCATCAAGATCGGCTCCTTGTGCAGGACAGGCGTGGGCGGAAGCGCGGGATACTCCACGGGGGGCATGCTGGGACAAGGCTGTGCCGGCGGACGCAGGTGGCAAACGGGAAAGCGGCTGGCGGCATTTTCACATTCCTTTTGCTTCGCCTTGGGCCGGGCAAAAACCAGAGTGTGTCCGCGGCATGGATACCTCGGCATTGTTGGCGGCGATCAGGGACGGCGCACTGACGGACGCGGTGCTGGGCGCGCTCGACCGCGACACCCTCGCCGCCCGCAACGAGTCGGGTAACACCGGCTTCCACGTCGCGGCGAAGTACGGCCGCCTGCGTGCGCTCCACCCGGGGCTGCTCACCGCCGAGCACCTCCTGCTGCGCAACGAATCCGGCTACACGCCGCTGCATCACGCCGCGATCGGCGGCCACCTCGACCAGATACCGGCCACGTTGCTCACCGCGGAACGGCTCGGGACGAAGAGCAATTCCGGCTACACCGTCTTTCACGTCGCGGCCGCCCATGGCTGCCTTGGTCAGCTGCGCGCCGACCTGCTCACCCCCGATGTGCTGGTCGCCCGCACCGCCCTGGGCAACACCCTGCTCCACGAGGCCGCCGAGAGCGGCGCGCTCGACCGTTTTCCCCGGGAGTTTCTCACGCCGAAATGGCTGCTGATTCCGAATGCCGGCGGCGAAACCGTGCTGCATGTGGCGGCGTTGAACGGCTTCCTTCCCCAGGTGCCGGTGGACTGCCTGACGCCGGACCTGCTCATGCGCCTGACCAAGGCCGGGGAATCCGTGATCCTGTCCGCCGCCCTCGCGCGGCACCTCGACCAGGTGCCCGCCGCGGCGCTGACGCCGGATCGGTTGCTCTCGGCCAGCGTGGCCGGCCTGACGCCGCTTCACGTGGCCGCCGAAACCGGTCAGCTCGACCGCCTGCCCGCCGGCTTGCTGACGGTGGACCTGCTGACCACGCCGAATCCGCACGGCGATACCCCCGCCCACGCCGCGGCCTACGCGGGCTATCTTTTTCAGGTTCCGGCTGCCCTGCTCACCGAGGCGGTGCTGAACGTGAAGAACCACGAAGGCGTCACCCCGCTGCGCCACGCGCTGCGCCGCGGTTTCGTCGACCAGCTGCCCGCGTCGCTGCGACCGAAACCGGTGGGGGCCATCCCGCCGTTCCCTCCCCGCGAGGACTGAGCGGCCTGCCGGGCCGAAGCCGCAGTTACGATCCGGTGACAGCCGCGCCGGCTGCGCCGAAATCTGCTTCCCTCGCACCGGGCCACCGTCTTCACTGGGGGTTTGTCCGGTTCAACGCCTGTTTCCTCATGAACACCACCATCACCGCCATCACCGCCCGCGAGATCATTGATTCCCGCGGCAATCCCACTGTCGAAGTCGATGTGAAACTCGCCGACGGCACGCTCGGCCGCGCCGCCGTCCCCTCGGGCGCCTCCACGGGCGAGCACGAGGCCCTCGAGCTGCGCGACGGCGCCGCTCCGGCCAAGTCCTTGCCCAAGGGCGTGGACGGCAAGAGCCGCTTCCTCGGCAAGGGTGTGCTCGCCGCGGTCGGCAACGTGAAGGGCGTGATCGCCCCGGCCCTCGTCGGCTTCGACGCCTGCGATCAGGTCGGCATCGACCATGCCATGTTGAAACTCGATGGCACCAAGACCAAGTCCAAGCTCGGTGCCAACGCCATCCTCGGCGTCTCCCTCGCCACCGCCCATGCGGCCGCCAACGCCCTGCGCCAGCCCCTCTACAAGTACCTGGGCGGCCCGAACGCCAAGGTCCTCCCGGTGCCGATGATGAACATCATGAACGGCGGCGCCCACTCGGACGCCCCGATCGACTTCCAGGAGTTCATGATCCGTCCGGTCAATTTCGACACCTTCAGCGACGCTCTCCGCGCCGGCGCCGAGGTGTTCCACCACCTCAAGAAGGTGCTCAAGGCCAAGGGTCTTCAGACCGCGGTCGGTGACGAGGGCGGCTTCGCGCCCAACCTCGCCTCGACCACGGACGCGCTTGATGCGATCGCCGCCGCCGTCAAGGCCGCGGGCTACAAGCTCGGCAAGGACATCATGCTCGCCCTCGACGTCGCCTCGTCCGAGTTCTACGACAAGAAGACCGGCAAGTACGTGTTCAAGAAGTCCGACGGCCGCCAGTTCACCGGCGACGAGTTCGTTGCCTACTACAAGGACCTCGTTGCCAAGTACCCGATCGACTCGATCGAGGACGGCTGCGCCGAGGGCGACTGGACGACCTGGAAGAAGCTCACCGACGCGATCGGCGACAAGGTGCAGCTCGTCGGCGACGATCTCTTCGTCACCAACGTCGAGTTCCTCAAGAAGGGCATCGCGACCGGCACCGCCAACTCGATTCTCGTGAAGGTGAACCAGATCGGCTCCCTCACCGAGACCCTCGACGCGGTGGAGCTCGCGCACAAGAACCATTACACCGCGGTCATCTCGCACCGCTCGGGCGAGACCGAGGACGTCACGATCGCCGACATCGCCGTCGCGACCAACGCCGGCCAGATCAAGACCGGTTCCGCCAGCCGCACCGACCGCGTCGCCAAGTACAACCAGCTGCTCCGCATCGAAGAGGAGCTGGGTTCGACGGGCGTCTACGCCGGCCGCCTGTAAGCGGTTGGTCTCCTCCCCTCACTCTGGCGGACCCGCAAGGGTCCGCCTTTTTTGTGTCAGAAGAACGCGACTACGAAACGAGGCCGAGGTTGCGGGCGTGAAACGCCAGCGCGTCGCGCACGTGGTCGTCCCAGTAGTCCCAGGTGTGGGCGCCGGGGAATTCACGGTAGGTGAACGGAATCTTTGCCTCGGTCAGGCGACGGACAAAATCGCGATTGTCCTGGAGCAGGTAATCGTCCGTGCCGCAATCGAGGGCGATGGCCGGCAGGCGCCGGGCTCGTTTTGCCTTGAGAGCGAGGGCAACGAGGTCGTTGGGACCGCCCACCGGCGACGTCCCGAAGATCCGGCGCAGCTCCGCCGTGAATTCCGGCGGCCAGTCGCGCCGTAGCGCCATCGCCCGCAAGCCGCCCTTGGCGTTCCAACCCACGGCACCGGAGTGGCTGTGCACCGAGCAGTACCGGTCGGCATAACCGAGCCCGAGCCGAAGCGCACCGTAGCCACCCATCGACAGCCCGCCAATCGCGCGGGCCGAACGTTCCGCCTTCACCGGAAAGGTCCGTTCGATCAACGCAGGCAGTTCTTCGCCGATGTGCCGGGCGTAAGCCGGCCCCTCGGCGTTGTCGGTGTAGAAGCCGCGGTAGCCGTCAGGCATCACGACTACCAGCGGGAGGTCCTTCACGTACACCTCGATGCGGCTGCGCCTCAACCAGGTGGTCGAGTCATCCGACAAGCCGTGCAGGAGGTAGAGCGTCGCAAAGGGTCCCTTGCCGCCGTCGGGCAGCAGCACCTGCGTCGTCGTCATCTTGCCCAACACCGCGCTTTTCCAACTGAGGGTGCACAAAGCCATGCGACCAACGTGTGTGCCTGCGCCGTCGGGGCGAGGGGAAAAACCGTGTCGCCCGCCGCGCCGTGGCTACACGAGATTCGCCGGGTCGACGTCGAGCACCTGCACCACGTCCTCGGGCCAGGCAAAGGCCGCGCGCAGGCGCTGCAGCTCGGCCACGACGGGCGTTACTTTGCCCGTGAAGTACCACAACTGATACCGGTAGTGGTCCTTGATCTTCTCGATCGGCGACGGCGACGGCCCCCGCAGCTCGACCTGCGTCCCGAGGGCCTGCTCAACCTGCTTCGCCCACTGCTCGGCGTAGAATTTGAGCTTCTCCGGATTCGGTCCGCGAAACAGGTGGTGGATCAGGTGCCGGTAGGGCGGATACTGGAACTGCTTTCGCATCCGCAGTTCGCTCTCGGCAAAGCCGTCGTAGTCGGCGTGACGCGAGAATTGGATCGCCTCGGCCTGCGGCGTGAAGGTCTGTACCACCACCTCGCCCGCTCGGTCGCCCCGGCCCGCACGGCCCGCCACCTGCACGAGCAGCTGGAAGGTGCGCTCGTTGGCCCGAAAATCCGGAATGTGCATCGAGATGTCCGCGTCGATCAGGCCGACGAGGGTCACGTTGGGAAAATCGAGTCCCTTCCCGATCATCTGCGTGCCGATGAGCACATCGATCCGTCCGGCGCGGAACTCGGCCAGCACTTCGCGGAACCGGTTCTTCTTCGCCATCGTGTCCGTATCCATGCGTTCGATGCGGGCGCGCGGCAGGATGCGGCGGACCGCCTCCTCGACGCGCTGCGTGCCGAGCCCGCGCCAGCGGATGTCGGGCGCGCCGCACTTCGGGCACCGCGACGGAGCCGGCCGGGTGTCGCCACACAGGTGGCACCGCAGGGTCTCGTCGGCGCGGTGATAGGTCATCGTGATGCTGCAGTGCGCACACTCCTCGACGTGCGAACACTTCACGCAGAGCATGGACGACGAGTAGCCGCGCCGGTTGATGAAGAGGATCGTCTGCTCCCGCCGCTCGAGCCGGGCGTGCATGGCGTCCGCAAGCTTGCGCGAGACCGCGGTGAGACCGCGGGAGCGCATGATCTCGATGCGCATGTCGACGATGTCGATGAAGGGCAGCTTCCGCGAATCGATGCGCTCGGTGAGCGTGAGCAGGCGGTACCGACCGGCCTTCGCATTGGCAAAACTCTCCAACGACGGCGTGGCCGAGCCGAGCAGGGCGTGCGCGCCGGTCAGCTTGGCCCGCATGACCGCGACATCCCGGCCATGGTAGCGCGGAGTCTCGTCCTGCTTGTACGCCGGCTCGTGCTCCTCATCGACCACGATCAACCGGAGATCCCGCACCGGCGCGAAGATGGCGGACCGGGCGCCGACGACCACCCGGGCCTCGCCCGTGGCCAGCGCGAGCCAGCCGTCCATACGCTCCCCTTCGCTGAGGTGGCTGTGCCAGACCACGCAGCGGTGCCCGGGCGCGATGGCCTCCAGCCGGCTGCGCAGCCGCGCCACGGTCTGCGGCGTGAGGGCCACCTCCGGCACCAGAAAAATCACGCCGCCCCCACCCTTCAACGCCGTGTCGATGGCGCGAAGATAAACCTCCGTCTTACCCGAGCCCGTCACGCCGTGCAGCAGCGTCACGCCAAACCGGCCCTCGCCGAGCGAGGTGTTCAACGCGTCGACCGCCGCCTGCTGCTGGTCATTGAGCCGGTGCGGCTGGCTCGCCACCAGTTCGCCGCCCGCCCAGTCGTCCGCGTAGGCAATGCGCTCGATCCGCCGCGTTTCCTCGCGCAGCACCCCGCGTTTCACGAGCGCCGTGGCGGCGGCGGCGCCGACGTCGAGCCGGGCGAGCACCAGCGATTTTTTCTGCGGTTTGAACTGCACCTCGAGGAAACGATAAAGCTTCGCCTGCGCGGGCGCGCGCCGAGCCATCTGCTCGACCTCGCCGGGTTCGAGGCGCTTTGCCACCGCCAGCAGCTTCTCCTCCTTGAGCCCGGCCGCGTGGCGAACCGCCGCCGGGAGCATCGCCTCGATGATGCCGTCGAGCGGGGCCGCATAATACGTGGCCATCCACCGTGCCAGCTTGAGCAGGTCGGGCGGCAGCGCCGGAAACGGATACACCAGCTGCGCGACTGTCTTAAGCCGGTCGATCGGAAAGTCCTTCGGCGCACCCACCTCGCCGACGATGCCCAGATGCAGGCGATTGACGATCGGTACGCGCACAAGCGAGCCCACCCCGACGCGGTCCCGCATCGACTCGGGGACCTTGTAGTGCAGCACCTTGTCAAAGCCCGCGAGGGGATGGACACCGACCGTCATCGGCGTGGTGATGACGCTCCCAGCGGGTGCCTGCAAGCCCGGGTCCACCGCGTCTACGATCAGGTTGACAGGCCGGGGGTGCGTTCCGACATTGCCAGCCGTGAGCAACGCCGCGGCCCGCGAAAAATTCAAACAGCACCTGTCCAGCAAAGGCCTGCGCGTCACCAACCAGCGACTCGCCATCTTCGATGCCGCCTTCGCCCAGAAGGAGCACTTCACGGCCGAAGAACTGCTCGATCACGCCCGCGCCATCGACGACTCCGTCTCCCGCGCCACCGTGTACCGCACCCTGCCGATCATGACGGAAAGCGCCCTGCTGCGCGAAGTGGATATCGGCAAGAACCTGAAGTACTACCTGCCGAACGCGGACAACAACGCCCAGGTCGCCCAGGTCATCTGCCTCGATTGCGAGAAGATCTTCGAGATCAACGCACCGTTCATGGAATGGTACGGCAACTCGGTCTCGTCGAAGCTCGGCCTGACGCCGGTCTCGCAACGGCTCCAGGTCAGCGCGCACTGCATCACCCTGCGCCAGACCGGCACCTGCAAGCACCGCTCCTGACGCCATGGCCCGCAAGGAAGATCCCAGTTTCGAAATCTCGTTCTTCGAATCCGTCCTGCGCCGCTCGCCCCGCTACGACGATGTGATCGAGATCCTCGGCGGACTTTACACGAAGACCGGACGCATCGCGGACGGTCTGCGCATGGACCGCCGCCTGGTGAAGCTGCAGCCGGACAACGCCACGGCGCATTACAACCTCGCCTGCAGCCTCGCCCTGTCGAAGCGCCGCTCCGATGCCCTGCGTTCCCTGCGCCGGGCCATCGACCTCGGTTACAAGGATTACGACTGGATGTGCCAAGACCCCGATCTCGAGGGCCTGCAGAAGCTGAAGGAATTCCAGCTCCTGCTGAAGAAGCTGCAGCCCAAGAGCTGACCGCGTCGGCAATCGCCGTCGGAAACCAAGGTGGACGCGCGGATCCCTCCGCGCGTGGTTCGTACGCCCGGCCGCCGCAAGGCGGCCTGCTTAGTCACACCCGTCCCACACGCACCGCGCTCGGCACCCAATCCTTGATTGGTCATTGAACATTGGTCCTTGGTCATTTCCTTACCTGGTATGCCTGCTCTCGATTACGAACCTGTCGTCCTCGCGCCTCGCCGCGAAGCGGTGCGGCTGACGCCCATCCAGGAGGAGATCCTCGCCCTGAAGCGCGAGCGCAACGCCGTGATCCTCGCTCACAATTACCAAATCGAGGCGATCCAGCAAGTGGCCGATTACGTCGGCGACTCCCTTGGGCTTTCGTACCAGGCGCAGGCGGCCAAGGCCGACGTCATCCTCTTCTGCGGCGTGCACTTCATGGCGGAGACCGCCAAGATCGTGAATCCGGGCCGGACCGTGCTGTTGCCCGATCTCAACGCCGGCTGCTCCCTCTCCGACTCCTGCCCGGCCGACCGCCTCGCCGCCTACAAGGCCGCGCATCCCGAGCTTTACGTCGTCGCCTACATCAACTGCTCCGCCGCGGTGAAAGCGCTGAGCGACGTCATCTGCACGAGTGGCAACGCGCAAAAGATCGTGCAGCGCGTGCCGGCCGACCGGCCGATCCTGTTCGTCCCTGACCAGAATCTGGGCCAGTGGGTCTCGCAACGCACCGGCCGCGCCATGCAGCTGTGGCCGGGCTCGTGCTACGCCCACGTGCTATTCACCGTCCAGGCGCTGGAAAAGGTACGGCAGAAGTTCCCGGGCGCGCCCGTGGTCGCTCACCCGGAGTGCGTGCAGGCGGTGCGCGACCTCGCCGACGAGGTGTGCAGCACCGAACTCATGGTCAAGTTCGCCAAGGCTTCGCCCGCCGATACGATCATCGTCGTGACGGAGAGCGGCATGCTGCACCGGCTCCGACGCGAGGTGCCGGACAAGACGTTTGTCGCCGGCCCGACGGATACCTGCGCCTGCAACGATTGTCGTTACATGAAGATGAACACGATCGAGAAGGTGCGCGACGCCTTGAAGACGATGTCACCGGCCATCGAACTGCCGGAGGCCATCCGCTCCGCCGCTCTCGTGCCCATCCAGCGCATGCTGGACTGGAGCCGGTGATGTGTCGGAAGGAGCGGCGACACTCTTGTCGCCTGGTTTGGCGCTTGGAGGCATTCGCAATTTCCCAGACGGCGGCAAGAGTGCCGCCGCTCCGCCGAGCGGGAGAACGCGTGCGACGCGCCCGCCACTACACCGCTCAGTCCACGGCCGTCACCGTCACCACCGCTGGGATGGCATGGCCGGCCCAGTACGCGTCGAGCCGCTGCGCATCCGGCTCGCCGTCCATCACGACGAAACGGTAGCGCGCCACGTAGGGCCGACCCGGCTCGATACTCCAGTCTCCTCCTTGCGAGGGCGAGAAACAGAAGAACGGCTCGGCCTCGCCCACCCGCACCGGCTGCGGCGAGCGGAAATTTTCGGGATGGTCCATCATCGCGAGGCCCGTCCATGCGCCGTCCACCGGACCGCCGACATGCAGCCAGCGTACTTTCTGCGTATGCGCCTTTACCCGATCCGTCTCGCCTTCCGAGGTCAGCACCTTGGGCAGGTCGCGTCCCAGCCAGCTGCTGTGGGCACGGTACCCCATGCCGCCGTAGCGATACGCGGGCAAAATGAGCGGATCGCGCGTGGCGCACACCTGCGTCAGCAAAAGATCGAGCACCGTGGCCTCGGTGGTCGCGTAGGTCGTGACGGTCCAGAACTCGTGCAGGGCCGGCTGCGCGGCGCCCGCACTCCGGTCGATGAAGGTGTGACGGGCAGAGAAGCCGCCATGCACTGCGCCACTCCAGGTCGCATCGAGACCGGCAAACTCCACCCCGCCCGTCTTGGCCTGCACGTTCCAGAAATCGGGCGTGCGCCCCTGAAACCGCGTGTTGGTCCATGCCGACCAGAGTCCGTGGTGGTGCTCGCGCCGCGGATGATAGTCCCCCGTCACCGCTTTGCCGGACGGACTGAACACCGGGTGCAGGTAGCCGGCGCGACGGTAGATGTCGGCGATCTCCGGCCGGGGCAACGCGTCCTTGTCCATGCGATAGACGAACACCGGGCGCCCCGCTGCGTTGACCTGGAGGTTGCCCGCCTCGGTCGACACCTCCACCCCCGGCGTCGCCGCCACTCCGGCCACGAGCGTGAACCGCAGGGCTTCGCCGCCTTTCTGGGCGGGGACAAGAAACGTGGCGAGGCCTTCGCCGTCCACCTGCACGGGAAGCAGCCGGCCCATGTCATCCTTTAGCACCGGCGGACGCGGGGCATCTTCCGGCAGAGGGAACGACGCGAGTTGGGCCGCGCGATCACGCTCCGCGGCGGCCACAGTGACGGCGTAGGTCTTGGCCGTGAGCACGGCGGGACTGACAGCGAGACCAAGAAGGAAAACCAGACCGGAGGCACGGAGGGCGAACGACATGGGGGCAATGAGCTAAGGCGAAGCAAAGCCCGCCGAGCGCGATGGAGCAACGTCCGAGGCAGGTCCGCTCACCGGGACAGTGCGCAGGCGGCCAGCCCGGCATCCGGGTTGACTCGGTTCGGCGGCATTCAAGGCTGGGGGTTTCCTCCTCAACCCCCGCTACGCACCCATGAGCACCCACTGATTCGGAACAAAAGCCCTCCACGCCGGCCAGAAGCCGGACCCGACCACCGGTTCACGCGCGGTCCCGATCTATCAGACGACCAGCTACGTGTTCCGCGACACGGAGCACGCTGCAAACCTGTTTGCCCTCAAGGAACTCGGGAACATCTACACGCGGATCATGAATCCGACGACGGATGTCTTCGAGCAGCGCATCGCCGCGCTCGAGGGCGGCAGCGGCGCCCTCGCCCACGCCTCCGGACAGGCGGCGATCACGGACGCCATCCTGAATCTCGCTGGTGCCGGCGACCACCTGGTCTCGGTCTCCCAACTCTACGGCGGCACCTACAATCTGTTTCACCACACCCTGCCGAAACTCGGCATCGAGGTGTCGTTCGTCGACGCGCAGGATCCGGACGCCTTCAAGCGCGCACTCAAGCCGAACACGAAGGCCTTCTATGGCGAGGGCCTGGGCAATCCGGCGCTCAACATCTTCCCCTTCGAGGAGGTGGCCAAGATCGGCAAGGAGGCCGGCGTGCCCCTCATCATCGACAACACCTGCCTGACGCCCTTCCTCAACCGCCCGTTCGAATGGGGCGCCAACATCGTGGTGCATTCGACGACCAAATACATCGGGGGCCACGGCACCTCGATCGGCGGCATCGTGGTCGACGGCGGCAATTTCAACTGGGGCAACGGACGCTTTCCGGGCTTCACCCAGCCTGACGCGAGCTACCACGGCCTCGTGCACTGGGACGCGTTCAAGAGCTTCCCACCGGCGGGCGGCGCCAACGTCGCCTACATCCTCAAGATGCGCCTGCAACTGCTGCGCGACATCGGGGCCTGCATCTCACCGTTCAATGCGTGGACGGGCCTGCAGGGTCTCGAAACGCTGCACCTGCGCATGGAGCGCACCTGCGCGAACGCGATGAAGGTCGCCGAATTCCTCTCGTCCCACCGCAAGGTCACGTGGGTCAACTACCCCGGCCTCAAGACGAGCCCGAACCACGCTGCGGCGAAGAAATACCTGAGCAACGGCTTCGGCGGCCTGCTGGGCTTCGGCGTCAAGGGTGGCTACGAAGCCGGACGAAAGCTGATCGAGGGCCTCAAGCTCTTCTCCCACCTCGCCAACATCGGCGACGCGAAATCCCTCGCGATCCATCCGGCGAGCACGACCCACAGCCAGTTGACCGCCGATGAACAGGTCAGCACGGGCGTTTCGCCCGACTACGTGCGCCTTTCGGTCGGCATCGAGGACTTCGCCGACCTCCAGGCCGATCTCGAGCAGGCCCTCGCGAAGGTCTGATCGACACGCGTCTGCTCTATTGCCGCCGGCGCTCTCCCAAGGGCGCCGGCGTTTTCATGTCCGCCGCGGCGCGCGGCCCAGAGCGATCACGAGCGGAAGCATGAGGGCCGGCGCCAACGCCGAGACCGCGAGCCCCCAGGCGAGGCCGTGGAAATCCGCCACCCAGCCGACCACCCAGGGCATGAAGATGCCGCCCGCATTGCCCAGGGCGGCCAGGGCCCCGAACATGCTCGCGCCGCCCTCCGGAAAACGGTCGGCGGTCACGGCGAGCAGCGTTGGCCACAGGGCACTGCCGGTGAAGCCGACCGCCACGCAGGCCGCCAGTGCCAGCCCGGGCACCGGCAGGAACGAGCCGGCGAGAAACAAGCCGACCGAGGTGGCGCAGCCCCACGCCATGATATGAAACGGATTCATCCGGTTGCCGATGACACCGACCACCATCCGCCCCAGAGCCATGGCAACGGAGAAGGCCAGCAAGGCGCTCCCTCCCACCCACGCCGGATAACCGAGCGTCGTCTCCGCATAGGCCGGCAGCCATTGGGCCATGCCGAGCTCCGTCGCTCCACCGAGAAAGATCGCCACCAGCGCCGCCAGAAACCATCCGCGCCGGACCAGCTGGCGCACCGGCAGGCGCTGCGCATCCGTCACCAACACCGGGAACGCAAGCGGGGCAAAGGCGACCAGCAGGCCGAGCGGCAGCACGACGAGGGTCAGGCAGGCCTCCCGCCAGCCCCAGCCGAGCCGGAGAATCACCGTCCCGGCCAAAATGGTCACGGCCGCGCCCACACAATAGAACGAGTGCAGCCAGTTCATCGCCGCCGACCGCCGCTCGGGATTGAGCGCTGCTACGACCGGACTCAGCACCATGTCGAGCAGGCCCGCTCCGAGCCCTAACACGAACAGCGCCGTGCCCAGCCACGCATACGACGGGGCGAACGCTGCGGCGATGAGGCTGACCGCGATCAACGCGTTGCCCAGCTGCGCAAAGGGCTTCGTGCCGAAGCGATCCGCCAGCGGACCGGCGAGCAGGATGCCCACGACCAAACCGAGAAAGGTCAGGGCCCCAAGCCGGCCGAGCTGCTCCTGGGAAAGTCCGGCCGCGCCGCCATGCAGGGTGCTTAGCGCGGTGAGAAACACCGGCAGCAGGTTGAGCCCGATCGCGAGGCTCATCATGGCAAGGTAGCAGAGGGCCGTGAGCAGGCGCGGCGCGGGAGGACGGGAAACGGACATCGCCGCACCTTGGCGGTCGACGTCGCTGCGGTCGAGCGCGCGGTGCGCCCGCCTACGCCGGCGGCCGGTCGAGCACCCGTCGCACCGCACTCAACATGGTCTCGGCCGAATACGGCTTGGAAAGCACCTCGCCCACCCCGAGGGTACCGACCCGGCTGGCGCTGACTTTCGAGTCGAATCCGGTGGCCGCGATGACCTTCACCTTGGGATCGATCCGCCGGAGCGCGTTGATCAGCACCACGCCATCCATCACCGGCATCATCACGTCGGTGAGCACCAGGGCGATGGTAGAGCGCTGCAGCGCGTAGAGGCCCATGGCCTGCGCACCGTCCTCGGCAGTGAGCACGCGGTAACCAAACGATTCGAGCGTTTGCTGCGAGATGCCGAGGATCGAGGCTTCATCGTCGACCAGCAAGATGGTTTCTCCCCGGCCCCGCGGCAGATCCCGCGTCGCCAGCGCCACGGCCTCCTTGGGCGAGCCGTCGGATTGCGCCGGCAGAAAGACGGTGAAGGTGCTGCCCCGCCCCGGCTCGCTTTCGACATTCACGAAGCCGCCGTGGCTGCGGACAATGCCCAGCACGGTCGCAAGTCCGAGCCCCGTGCCCCGGCCCACTTCCTTCGTGGTGAAGAACGGTTCGAATATGCGCTCGATCACCTCCGGTTTCATGCCGCAGCCGGTGTCGGCGACTTCGAGCACGACATAGCGGCCCGCCGGCGCCCCGCGGTTCATCGCCGCGAACTGGTCGTCGATCTCGCGGTTGGACAACGCAAACCGCAGCGTGCCGCCGCCGGGCATGGCATCGCGGGCGTTCACTGCCAGGTTGAGCACGACCTGGTTGAGTTGGGTCGGATCGCCTTGGATGAGCCAGAGCTCGCGCGGCACATCGGTCGACACGCGGATGTTCTTGGGAAAGGTGTTGATCGCGATCGACTCCAGCTCGCGCACGATGTGGCCCAGATGCACCGCCACCCGCGCACCTTCGACTCCGCGGGCGAACGACAGCACCTGTTTCACGAGGTCGGTGCCGCGCCGGGCGCTGCGCTCGATCGTATTGATCACATCCTGAGCCGTCGGACTGAGCGTCTCGAAGCGGAGCAGATCGACCGCCATCATGATCGGTGCGAGCAGGTTGTTCAGATCATGGGCAATGCCACCGGCGAGCGTGCCGATGCTCTCCATGCGCTGCGCCCGCAGGAACTGCGCTTCGATCTGCTTGCGTTCGGTGACGTCGGTGTTGATCGCCAGCATCGACTTGGGCTGCCCCTGCGCGTCGCGCAGCAGGGTCCAACGCCCCTCCAGGATCACCTCGGCGCCCTGCTTGGTGACATGGCGTAGTTCGCCGCTCCACTCGCCGGTGGCCTGGAGGCTCTTCATCGCCTCGACGAGCTGGCCGAGATCGCGTTGCATCCGTTCGCGCACAAGGCGCCCCACCGCCTCGGCGGCCGTCCAGCCGTAGATGCGTTCGGCGCCCTTGTTCCACGAGAGGATGCGGTGTTCTAGGTCGCAGACCAAGATGGCATCCTGGGTCTGGTCGAGCAGCGCCGCCTGCTCGCGGATCCGCTCCTCGGCCTCGCGGCGTTCGGTGATGTCCTCCGCCGTCCCGACGAGACGGTAGACCTGCCCCTGATCGTTCGTCACCGGAAAGGCACGATCCCGCACCCAGCGCACCGACCCGTCCGGGCGGACGATACGGTACACCAGGTCGTAGCGCCCCGCGACCTGGTCGACCGCGACGGCCCGCTCCACCTTCGGGCGATCCTCGGGATGCACCGTTTCAATCCACGACTGCGGCGCGGAATACAGGCTCTCGCAACTGCGTCCCCAGACCCGCTCGTAGGCCGGGCTCACGTAGAACATCTGGGTTTTCGTGTGGTCGGTCAGCCAGAAGACCTCGTTGATGTTCTCGGCCAGCTGACGAAACCGCTGCTCGCTTTCCCGCAACGCCAATTCGACCGCCTTGCGCTGCGCGATGTCCTGCTCAAGGGCCCGGTTGGTCTCCTCCAACTGGAGCGTTTTCTCCTCCAGTTTCCGGATCAACGTCTCGCTGTAGACCTTGAGCAACTGGCGTTCGTCACCCTCTGGCATCTTGGGCGCCCGCGGCCCCGACGTCGAGCCGGCGGCCTGCACTTCCCTCAGGCGGACCATGAAGTCGTCGGGCTCAGCCGGCTTCAGAATGAAGGCATCCGCACCGAGGCTGAGCGCCAGCTGCTCGTCCTCCGCTTCCGTGTAGGTGGCGGTGTAGACGATAAAGGGCACACGCTTCAGCCGCGCGTCGGCCTTCCAATGCCGGAGCAACGTGTAGCCATCCATGACCGGCATAAGCAGGTCGGAGATGACTACGTCCGGGGCGTGCTGCCGGGCCTTGACGAGGGCCTCGGCGCCATGGCGCGCGGACTCCACCGTCAGGCCATGGCCCCGCAACAACGCCTCGAGGTAGTAGAGGTTCTCTTCCTTGTCGTCGACAATGAGGACGCGCGTCATGAGGTGGAGGGAGGCTGCGAATCGGGATGAAAGCGGGAAATCTCGGCCACAAAGGTGTCGGGATTGATCGGCTTTTCGATGTAGCCATTGCAACCCGCCCCCAGGGATTTCTCCCGGTCGCCCACCATCGCATACGACGTGACGGCCACGATCGGCGTGGACTGAAGTTCGGGCACCGCACGCAGTGCGCGGGCCACGGCGTATCCGTCCATACCCGGCAGCTGAATATCCAGGAGGATCAAGTCCGGCCGCAGCCGGCTGGCCTCCGCGATGCCGGCCGGGCCGTCGGAGGATGCCACCACCCGGTAGCCGTGCTGCTCGAGCAGGAACGTCGCGAGATAACGGTTTTGTTCGTTGTCTTCGATCAGAAGGACGGTGCGGGGCATGCGGTGAAGAAGATCAGGAGTTGAGCGGCAGCAAGACGGAGAAGGTGCTTCCCTGCCCCCATTCGCTGGTGGCGGTGATCTCTCCACCCATCAATTCGGCCAGCCGGCGGCAGATCGCGAGGCCTAGGCCGGTCCCCTCATGCTGCCGGGACAGCCCGGTGTCGATCTGACGGAAAGGTTGGAAGAGCGACGCGAGATCATGCGGCTTGATGCCGATACCCGTATCCGTCACCCGCAGGCAAAGCGCCGGCCGGTCCGGCCCACCGGTCTCCGGCGGGGGCAACGTGGCCGGCAAGACCGTGAGCGAAACGCCGCCTCTTTCGGTGAACTTGATGCCGTTGTTGAGCAGGTTGATCAGGATCTGCTCCAAGCGACGGCGGTCACCGACGAGGGTCGTGGGTGCCGCACCGAGCTCCACCGTAAGGGAGAGGCCCTTCTTCTCGGCGAGCGGACGCACCGACTGCGTCACGCGCTCGAGGGCCTCACGAAAGGCGAATGGCTCCGATCGCACCTCGAGTTGGCCTGCCTCGATCTTCGAGATGTCGAGCACGTCATTGATCAACTCGAGCAGATGCCGCGCGCTGCCCCGCACCATGCCGAGCTGCTTGCTTTGCTCGGGATTGAGCGGACCGGCGAGCCCCTGCAGCACGATGCCGGTGAACCCGATGATCGAATTGAGAGGAGTACGGAGCTCGTGGGACATCGTGGCAAGGAAGGCGGACTTGATGCGGTCGGCCGCCTCGGCGCGCACCAGCGCCGCCTGCAGTTCACCGGTGCGCTCGACCACCTTCTGCTCCAGCGTGGCGTTGGCCTCGCGCAGCAGCCGCTCAACCCGCTTGCGTTCGGTGATGTCGCGGAGGGTCATGAACGCCAGCAGCCGCCCGCTGCCGTAGGCCACTCGGGCCCCCGTGTAGCTCAGGATGCGTTCAAACGCGCGGTCGCGCCGGCGGACGCAGAGCTCGAGATTCTGGAAAGCCTCGCCGCGCCGCACCCGGGCCATCGGCCAGTTGCCCGGCTCCAGCGGCGTGCCGTCCGGCAACGACAGCTCGAACAGCTCGCCGAACTCGGCCCGCCGCCGGCGGCCTTCCTCGATGTCGTCGAAGCCCAGCAGGCGGAGCGAGGCCGGATTCCAGTGCGAAACGCCCGCGTCCGGATCGGCGATGATCACGCCTTCGCGCAGATTCTCGATCACAACCTCAAACCGTCCGCGCAGATCGCGCAGTTCCTCCTCGGCCCGCTTGCGTTCGGTGATGTCGATGGCGATGCCGCCCACAAACCGGCGCCCGGAGGCGTTGCGGAAGGGAAACTTGAAGCAGTTCCACACAAAGGAACGTCCCTGGATCACCCCGCGGTCCTCCGCTATCTCCAACGGATGCCCCCGCGCCAGCACCTCGGCATCGCTGCGCCGGATTCGTTCCGCCGCCTCGGCCGGCACGAGGTCGTGGGCGGTCTTGCCGTACCAGGGCTCGCGTTCGAGGCCGAAGGCCTGACTCCAGGCCCGGTTCATGTACAGGTGCCGCCCTTCCTCATCGGTCATCCACGCGATCGCCGGACTGGCATCCATGAAGGCGTTGAACCGTTCTTCGCTTTCCCGCCGCGCCGCCTCCGCCGCGCGACGCTCGGTCACGTCGATGCCGACGCCCACGAGGCAGGTCGCCTCGCCGAAATCAACCCGCCGGCCGGTGAAGTAATACGGCACCAGCCGGCCATCCTTCGTCTGGAAGTGGGCCTCCACGCTCGACTCGCCGCGCGTAAACACCTCCGCGATCCGCTCCTGCAGGAGGGGCTTTTCGTCCGCGGCAAAAAAATCCAGCGGATGCATGCGGGCGATCTCCTCGCCCGAGAAACCCGAGACCGTCTCGAAGTTGCGGTTCCAGCGCAGAAACCGGCCCGACGTATCGTAGAAATACAGGATGCCCGGCATGCTGTCGACCATCGTGTCGGAGAAGAGCTTCTCCCGTCGCGCCAGGGATTCGGCGCGGTTTCGCTCCTGCTCGCGCGCCAGGTTGTCGAGGGCAAAGGACACGTCGATCGCCGCCTCGGTCAGCAGATCCATCTCCTGGGGCTTGAAGAAATCCTCGACGTCCGCGTAAACCGCGAGCACGCCAACCGGCTCTCCACCCTGGCGGATCGGGAGGGCGGCGAGGGCACGAAAGCCGCGCCGGCGGGCCTCGTCACGCCAGTGGCCCACCGTCGGATCGTCGAGCAGGCGGTTGCTCACCACCGGGACGGCGCCGAGAAACGCGCGTCCGATCGGGCCTTTCCCGCCCGGCGTATCATCCCTCCGGATACCCAGTTGGTCCACATAACCCTTGCCGTCGCCCCACGCCGCAACCGGCCGCAACTCAAGATCGTCCGGCGATGCCCAGGCCACCCACGCCATCCGGAATCCCCCCTGCTCGACCAGCACGGCGCATACGCGGTTGAGCAGCTCGTCGCGGCCGGGCAGCCGCACGATGGCCTGGTTGATCTGGCTGAGCGCGCTGTACAGCCGCCGCAGGCGCTCGATCTCCACCTCGTGGGCCCGCAGTGCATGATAACCCGACTCGATCCGGCCGAAGACCCGGCGCATGAGCACGTAGAGCAGGCACATCGTCACGCCGACGAACACGAACCCTTTGTACACGCTCCAGGTGACCAGCAGGTCGGGCGCCGTGATCATCGCGCCCATGGCCCGGTCGGAAAAATAGATCCAAAGCAGCGCGATCAGCCCGTAGGCGCCTGCAATGCCGGCCGCCCGCCACCGCACCGACGCCCGCCGCCCGGCCGGAGTCTGCGCCGCCAAACGGTCCGCCACCACGGCCGGAGTACGGAACGGAGGCACGGAATCAGGCATGCCCGATAATCACAACTTGGTTGCGGACGAGACGAGCCTTTCTTCGAGAATACTTTGGAGAAGCGTCAGCATCGCCTCGGCCGAGAAGGGTTTGGCGAGGAATGCAACCTTCTGCTCCTTCAGGCGGGCGACGAGGTCCGTCCCCGCCTGGCCGCTCGTGGCAATGATCGGCAGACCCGGTTCGATCCTGCGCAACGCCGCAATCAGCGCGACCCCGTCCATGACCGGCATCATCACGTCGGTCAGCACGGCCTTCACTTCCTGACGATGCTGGGCGAAGAGGCCCACGGCACGGGCGCCGTCGTCGGCCACGATCGCCCGGTAGCCATACGCCTCGAGGGTTTGCCGGGTGATCTCGACGATCGACGCTTCATCGTCGACCACCAGAATGAGTTCTCCCCGGCCGCGGGCCAGCGCCTCACCGGAGCCACCGGTCGCATCCGGGCCCGAATCGCACCCGGAGGCCGGCAGGTATACCAGGAACCGGCTGCCCCGCCCGACCTCGCTTTCCACGCGGACAAACCCTCCGTGGCTGCGTACGATGCCGAGCACAGTCGACAGACCCAAACCGGTGCCCTTGCCCGGTTCCTTGGTGGTAAAGAAGGGATCGAAGATCCGGTCGACGATCTCCGGCGGAATGCCCGTGCCGGTATCGCTCACCTCGATGCACACATAGTTGCCCGCGGCGCCGCCCCGGGCCGTGGCCGCCTGCTGCGCGTCCAGGGCGACGTTACGCAGCCGAATCGACAGCAGACCGCCTCTGGGCATGGCGTCGCGCGCGTTGACGCAGAGGTTGAGCAGCACCTGGTCGATCTGGGTGGGATCGCACATCACCGGCCAGAGCTCCCGCGGGACGTCGCTTTCGATCCGCACATGCTTGGGAAAGGTATTCTGAATCATCGCCTCGGTCTCGCGTACCAGGTGCCGGAGATTCACCAGCGTGCGGGCGCCTTCGACGCCCCGGGCAAAAGACAGCACCTGCTTGACCAGATCGGTGCCCCGGCGCGCGCTCCGCTCGATGTTGCGGATCACCATGCGCGAGCCGGGATCCGTAGCGCTGTCCTTCAGCAAATCGACGCCCATCACCACAGGGGCGAGCAGGTTGTTCAGATCGTGCGCAATGCCGCCAGCCAGCGTCCCGATGCTCTCCAACCGCTGGGCCCGGAGGAACTGGGACTCGAGCTGCTTCTTCTCGGTGATGTCGGTGTCGATCGCGAGAATCGCCTGCGGCCGGTTCGGGCCGCCGTCCAACAGGGTCCAGCGGGCGTCGACCATCCGCTCCTTTCCGTCCTTGGTGTATTTCCGAATCTCGCCCTTCCATTCAGCCCGGGCCAGCACCACGA
Source organism: uncultured Opitutus sp. (assembly GCA_964476565.1). Classification (GTDB taxonomy): domain Bacteria; phylum Verrucomicrobiota; class Verrucomicrobiia; order Opitutales; family Opitutaceae; genus CAMAXB01. The sequence goes on along the minus strand of CAYZBG010000043.1, from coordinate 21,236 downwards.
CCCCGGCCTCGGCGTACGTTTTGGCGTCCGCCTTCAGCAGGATATCCAGCCGTTGGCCCTCCGCTTCCGCCCGCGTCCAGCCGTAGAGTTTTTCCGCCCCCCGGTTCCAATAGGTGATCGTGCCGTCGAGTCGGCGCACGATGATGGCGTCATGGGCCTCGTCGAGCAACCGGGCCTGCTCCCGCAATTTTTCCTCAATCTCCCCGCGGCGCCGGATCTCCGCCTGCAACTCGGCCGTGCGCTGACGCACCCGTCGGCGCATCTGCAGGTTCCAGACGAGCACCGCGCCCAAGCCCAGCAACACCACGCCGGCGCCGATCGCGAGCAGCCGGCCGTGCCGCACCAGCAGCCCGCGCTCGTCCGGCACAAAGAAAAAATCGTCCGGCACCTGCGCCCCGGCCGCGAGGCCCTGCGAAGCGAAAACCTCCGCGATGTGCCGCCAACGGTCCGGGTTCATGTGCCCAATCGTCACGAACTCCGGCAGCACCAGCGAACGCATCGCTTCCACTTCGCTCCGCAGCTGTGCCGCCGTAATGCCCCGCGCCTGCACGCCCGGCAGGGTCAGGATATGCGCGATGGTCTCTTCGGGGTAATCGAAGGCGTAGTCCCATCCACGCTGCACCGCCCGCACCAACGCGGCGACCTCCTCCGGAGCCCGCCCGGCCACGGCTGCGGTCGTGAACAGCGTGTCGCCATAAAAATCGATTCCGTAGTCCACCGTGCGGAGCAGGGACGGCTCGAGGCCCCGCGCCCGCATCATGAACGGTTCCACCGTGGCATAGGCGGAGATCGCATCGACCCGCCCAGCCGCAAGGTCGTCGAGGTTCCACGAGTGCGGCACAAAGGTCACCGTGGCGGGATCGATGCCTTCCCGTGTCAGCATCGCGCGCAACTGCGCCGCCCCCTGGTCGTCCGACACCATCACGGTGCGGCCAATCAGGTCCGCCGGCGTGCGGATCCCGCGGTCCGCCCGGCTCATGATGACGTAGGGCGAATGCTGGAACACTGCCGCCGTCACGACAATCGGGTCGCCCCGCAGCCGTGCCAGCAGCACCTCGGCATCGCTCACACCGAACTCGGCTCCGCCCCCCAGCACGGTCGCGATCGGCCCGCGGCCGGGGCCGCCTTCGAGAATCGACACCGAAAGCCCCTCGTCCGCGAAGTACCCCTGCTTCTCCGCCATGTAATACCCGGCAAACTGGAACTGATGATACCACTTCAGCTGCACACGCCACGGTTCGGCTCCGGCGGACGCCACGAGGCCGAGCCACAGCACGAGCCGGCACAGGAGGGCGGACCGACGGAGCAAGGACAAGCGCACCAGGGACATTGTCATGGCGAACCGGATACCATCGGCGGCCGTGAGCCGGAGGGCTCGTCCAGCACGGTGCGCAACAGCGTCAGCATCGCCTCGGCGGAGTAAGGTTTGGCCAGGAAGTGCCGCACGTCCGGCGCTGCCCCCCGCGAAAGACCCCCGTTGGCCGCAAGCCCGCTTGCGGCGATGATCCGGACCTCCGGATTGATGCGGCGCAGCGCCGTGATCAGGGCATGGCCGTCCATCACCGGCATCATCATGTCCGTGATAACCGTGGCGATGCGGGTGCGGTTCACGGCATAGGTCCCGATCGCCTGGGCTCCGTCCTCCGCCGTGAGCACCGCGTACCCGTGGGATTGCAGCGTTTCGCGGGTGACCTCGAGGATGGTCGGCTCGTCGTCGACCACGAGGATGGTCTCGCCCCGCCCGGCCGGGAGCGCGGCCGGAGTGGGCGGCGCAGCTCCCGCCGCCGGCGGTGCCTCCGGCCGGGCCGGGAGGTACACCTTGAACGTACTCCCGCGTCCCGGCTCGCTGTACACGTTCACAAACCCTCCGTGACTGCGCACGATGCCCAGCACCGTCGAGAGCCCAAGGCCCGTGCCCTTGCCGACTTCCTTAGTGGTGTAGAACGGTTCGAAAATCCGTTCGATCACCGGAGGCTCCATACCCACGTCGGTATCGCCGACCTCCAGCACCACGTAGCTGCCCGGCGTCACCCCGCGGTTCATGACCGCGTACTGGGCGTCAACCTCGGTGTTGTACACCGACAGCGTCGCCTGCCCGCCGGTGGGCATGGCGTCGCGCGCGTTCACGAGGAGGTTGAGCAGCACTTGGTTCAGCTGCGTCGGGTCGCCGAGGACTGGCCAAAGATTGGATTCCACCTTGGTCTCAAACCGGACGTTCTTCGGAAAGGTGTTGTGCACGATCACCTCCAGCTCGTGCACGATGTGGCGCAGTTGCAGCGCGACCCGCGCCCCTTCGACGCCGCGGGCAAACGAGAGCACCTGCTTCACCAGGTCGGCCCCACGCTGGGCGCTCCGTTCGATCGTGGCCAGCAGGCGCTGGTGCTCCGGCCGGGGATCCGACCGTTTCAACAGATCGACCTCCATGGTGATCGGTGCGAGCAGGTTGTTGAGATCGTGGGCGATCCCGCCTGCCAGCGTGCCGATGCTTTCCATCCGCTGCGCCCGGAGGAACTGCGCTTCCAGTTTCTTGCGGTCGGTGATGTCCGTATTGATCGCGAGGATCGACACCGGTTCGCCCAGGTCGTTGCGCACGAGCGTCCAGCGACCTTCGATGGTCAGCGGCTGCCCGTCCTTCCGCACCTGGGTCAGCTCCCCCACCCATTCCCCCTGGTCCATCAGGCTGCTCATCGCGCGATCGAACTCCGAGGGCTCGAAATACAGCAGATCGCGCACCGAGCGGCCGCGGGCCTCCTCGGCCTTCCAGCCGTAGAGGCGCTCCGCACTCTTGTTCCAGTACGTGATGCGGTGATTGAGGTCGCGCACGAGAATCGCGTCCTGAGCCTTGTCCAGCAACGCCGCCTGCTCGCGGGTGCGGGCGGCCGACCGTTCGCGCTCCAGCTCCGCCGCCGCCCGGGCCGCGTAGATCCGCAGGGTCGAGACGGCAAACTCCGGCTCACCCAGCGTACCGCGGAACTGGGCAAACAATGCCCCGACGATCTGGCCGTCGGCGTCGTGCAACAGCGAGCCGACAAAGCCCTCGGAGCCGCCGGGCAGGAGATGCCGTGCCTCCGGCCACATCGCGTCGAGGCCGCGGTCGATCACCGCCACCTCGGTCCGTTGGTCGCGGGCAGCCGGCAGGGCCGCCAGCGCGAAGGCGAAGCCCGACATGCGGGCGCCACCGGAGACGGCCGCCAGCGGCTGAAGCGAGGGAGCGTCCGGCGAGGGCAAGACCGCGAGGCAGGCCGCGTCGGCGCCGAGGGCTTCGACCAGGCTCTGCACCAATTGATGAAAGAACTCGATGCCGATGTCCCCGGACAGACCGCGCGCCATGGCGAGCACGGCGTCGTGGGTGCGCTTCCGTTCGAGCCGGGCCCGGCAAGCCACGATGCCGTAAGCGAGATTGTCCGCCATCTCCTGCAGCATCTTCAACTCGTGCGGGGGAAGCGTCCGGACCTCGCCGAGGTACAAGCCCATCAAGCCGAAGGTCCGCGGCCCATCGTTCAAGGGCAGGCAGACCACACCGTGAAATCCGGCGGCGAGGGCCCGGCTTCGCCAAGGACGGAAGTATTCGGATTCGGCCACGTTCTCGACGACCATGGACTGGCCGGACCGGATCGTGCGACCCGCCGGACCGCGGCCGGTGGGCACGTCGTCCGACCAGCTCAATTGCAGGCCCGAGAAATAATCGGTCTCCGCCCCGGCCGCCGCGCGGACGTCGATCGACTTGGCCTCGTCGTTCTGCGCATAGCCCACCCAGACCATCCGGTAGCCACCGACGTCGATCGCCAGCTGGCACACCGTGTCGAGCAAGGTTTGTTCATTCTCGGTGCGCACCAATGCTTCATTGCAACGGCTGAGCAACTGCAGCGCCCGGTTGGTGCGGGCCAAGTCCTCCCGCGCCCGGTGATCCTCCGTGACATCGCGAAAGTACACCGCCAGGCCCTCCGGATGGGGAAAGACCCGCACCTCGAACCAACGCGCCAGCGGCGGAAAGTAGCCCTCGAATTGCACCGGGCGCATCTCGCCCCAGGCCGCACGGTAGTGCTCCGCGAATACGGTGTCTTTCGCCTCGGGAAAAGCGTCTCCGATCTTCCGCCCCAGCAGTTCCAGCCGCGATTGGTTGAGCATCACCTCCGCCTGATGGTTCACGAAGGTGAAGCGACCTTCGCCATCGAGCGTAAAGAAGCCGTCGGTGATACTCTCCAAGGTGGTCGCCAGTCGCTCGGCCAAGGCCCGCTTCTCCCGTTCGGCCCGCTTCTGCTCGGAGATATCCTGCAGGGCCCCCTGCACGCCGACGATCTGGCCGCGTGCGTCGCGCACCGCCTCACCGATCGCCCGGGCGGTAAGACGTCGTCCCCGGGCGGTGATCAGTTCCACTTCGATGTCGTAAGGCGTGCCTTGCCGGGCGCATTCGGTGAAGCGCGCCTCAATGCGGGGCCTCATTTCCGGCGGATAGAACGCAAGCGCATCCTCCAGCGAAATCGAGGATTCGGGCGGCAACTCGTGGATCGCACACACCTCCTCGGAGAAGTGGCAGGTCATGGTCTGCAGATCGACCGACCATGCGCCCAGCCGGGCCAGCCGGCCGGCGATCCGGGCCATCGTTTGCGCGCGCTGCAGCTCCGCCTGTGCTTGGGCCCGTTCCGTGATGTCATGACAGGTACCCAACGCCCGGACCGGGCGACCTTCGGCGTCGCGGAAAACCTGCCAGCGTTCCTCGACTACCTTCACCGTCCCGTCGAGGGAGATCACCCGGTGTTCGATGTGATGCACACCATGGGAACCAATGGAACCGGAGAACGCTGCCTCCACTGCCGGACGGTCATCCGGATGCACCCGGGCCAGAAAGGCCTCATGCGTCGGCGCAAACGTCGCCGGGTCCGTTTCGAAGATGTGATGGGTTTCTTCCGACCAGGTCACAGTGAGGGTGACGAGATCGGTCTCCCAACTGCCCACCTTGGCCACCGCTTGCGCCGCGGCGAGGCGGGCGCGCTCCCGCTCGACCAGGACGGCGAGACCGCGCTGCTGAGTCTCGCTTTGGGCCAGGGCAAACTCGGCCAGCTTGCGCTCCGTGATGTTGAGATGCATCACCACCACGCCGGTCAACCGACCGGGTCGCAGCGGGCTGACCACGACGCGATACCACCGCTTCTCCGTCGGCGAATGGCAGGGATACTCCAAGCTGAACTCCGTCCGGCTGCCGGACAGCACGGCGCGGATGCCCTCCGCGGTTGCGCGGGCTTCCTCACCGCACTCACCCGCGGCGGAGTCGCAGATGGCGAGGTAATTGCGCCCGACGAAGAAATCAGACCCGGTGGCGGCGTTGGTTCGCCCAAACTGCCGCCATGATTCGTTGACGGCGAGTATCGTGCCATCGCTCCCCAGCAGCGCAATGTTGGCCGGCAGCGCGTCGAGGATCGCGGTCTGCAGCTCCGCGGCCTGCCGTTGCACCGCCTCCTGCTCGATCAGGCGATGCTGCGCCTTCTCCAGTAGCAACGGGTGTCCGTCGTGGCCGACGATCGCGTCGACCTGGTCGGCCAGGCACGCTTGGAGTTCGGCCTCCGCCTCGGTGAGGTGCCGGACGAGTTCGGCCAGCCGTTCAGGTGTGACCGGCACGGAGTCGGTGCGGCGGTCCGTGCTCACGAGGACACCTCCTCCAGCCCGAGCGCAGCTTCCACCTTCGCGCGCGGCGTGAGGTTGCCGATCACCCGAACCTGCGGAGACGGTTCGATTCGCACCAAGGTGGGAGTCACCAGAATGCCGTCCGCCAACGCGCGCTCGGGTTGCTTCATGACGTCGATCACCTCGACGCGGGAGCGTCCCGCCAGCCGCTCACGGCAAATCGCCTCAAGGTGTTCCCGGGCGATCTGGGAGTTGGCGGATCCTCCCGCGACGTACAGTCTAAAGCAGTGGTCCGCCATCGTCGTCATCCTCCGCGTTTCCCGCCGCGTACGGCCGGGGCGTCGCCCTGACGCAGGCGGCGCGTCACGGACGTACCCGCGTCGCGTCGGCGCCTCCGCCCGGCCTCGCTGCCGCGCAGAGACTCCAGTTCGGATGCCTTGATCGCCAACTCACGGCGGAGAATTCGTACCCGGTTCCCCAGCTCGGTCTGGGCCAGCCGGATCTCGAGCTGCTTGCGCTCCACCTCCGCGACCGTGCGCGCCTCCTGTTCCCGTTCCGCCCGTTCCCGTTCAGACCGGAGCGTGCCCATCAAGACTTCGCCGCCCGCCGTGTAGACGTCGGCCAGCGTCACGCCGCGATCGCTGAGAATCATTTCACGGACCTGATTGGAGTGTCCCGTGCCGCGCGATTTGATCACCGTGAGCGTCCGGTTTCTCTCTCCGGACCGCGCGACATAACCGAGGTGCAGCCACGTGTCGGCAATGGTGGAGATCTGCAGGGGCGTAGCCTCCGCCTGCGGGTCCGCATTGGCCAGCAGGCTGGTGCAGAACAGCGTGACGCCCTCCGCCTTCGCCCAGTCCACCAGACGCTCGATCACATGATGGGCGGTGAGCTCATTGCCACGTTTAGCCAGGGCCGACACCGGGTCGATCACGACGCAGCGGGCGCGGTGCCGCCGCGCCGCCGCCTTGATGCGCAATAGGTGCGCCTCGGCGCTGCACGCGCTTGAGCGCGAGGTCAGGTAGCTCATCCGCGGGCGCACCCGCGGTGCATCAAGGCGGATCGCGACCGAGGCCAGGTTGCGCACCACCTCGGACGCCTGGGAATCAAACGTCACAAAAAGAACCCGCTCACCACGGCGGCAGGCGGCCTCGGCGAACGCCCCACCCAGCGTTGTCTTGGCCGTGCCCGGACTGCCCGTCACAAGCACGCTCGCGCCGCGCAGATACCCTCCGCGCAGCATCGCATCCAGACGCGCCACACCCGACGACACCCGGCGCTGGCTGGCCGGCGGTTCCTCAGCCGGCATGCGGTCACCCGCCACCTCCAGCCCGGTGTCGGTGATGACCAAGGGCGCCTCGTTCTCCGAGAAGCCGGAACCGCGGTACTTCAGGACGCGCAGGCTCCGCTGCGAGACGCCGCTGACCACGGCATGGCGGAGCGTGAGCGCACAGTCCACGAGGTACGCATGGGGGTGAATGAAGCCACCCGGGGACTCAGGATCCGCCTCTGCGTTCAGCGCCTTCGCGGTGATCACCGCCGTCAATTCATGCGCGAGTAGCCATTCGTGCAGCCGCTCCATCTCCCGGCGCGCCGCCTCCGGATCGGCCAGCAGGCCCAGCAGCACGTCGAGGGAATCGAAAACGATGCGGCGGGCCCGCATCCGCCGCACCTTGCTGCCGAGGGAGGCCAGCAGGCCGTGCAAATCGAACGGACCCGAGGCGACCAGATCCGGCCCCGGACGCGCATCGAGGAAGAAGAGGTTCCGCCGCTGCAGTCCCGGCAGATCCCAGCCGAAGGTGGCGGCATTGGCCACGATGCGGCTGGCACTCTCCTCGAACGCCACAAAGATGCCCGGCTCGCCCTCGTGACGCGCACCGTTCACCAGGCCTTGCAGGGCCAGCACGGTCTTGCCGGATCCGGGACTTCCCACCACGAGGGTCGTCCGTCCGCGCGGAAGGCCTCCGCGCATGATCTCATCCAGACCTTCGATGCCCGTCGGTGTCTTTGCGAACCGGATTGCCTGGGTGCGTCGCGGCTTCATACGTCGTGGGAAAATGGATACCGTGCGCCCCGGGTCTCCGTCATGCCGGCGGCGCCGCCCCGCCACAGCGGACCCCATGCGCCCATCGGCGGAGTCCGCATGATTCCAATGAATCCCGACGCGTGAAGTCGGCCAATACCGGCTGGAAGCGAGGACATGCAGTCACGAGAGTAAAGCGCCGGCGACCAGGCGCAAGCGCCACGTAGACCGGGGGTTTGGGACGATAATCGGATGCATTAGCAAGCCCTGACCGGCTGGCATCGCCGTTGACGCGGAGCGAAGATCGGCACGGACTCGGACATGCCCTACCACGTGGCCGGAGTCATCGCCGCCGTCGCGTTTCTGTTCACGGTGGCCGGCGAGATCTTCCAGCTGCGCAAGGTGCTGCGACGCCGGCGCGACTACCTTCGCCAGGTGCCGGGGGCCGGACGGCCAACCGCCATCCTGTCCCTCAACCAGATCGTCAGCGTCTTTCTCGCGACCTATGCATTCTTTCTCTACGCGGTCAGCCTGCGGCCGGTGAACCATTACCTGGCCTGGCCGCGCCTGATGGCCGCGTTGATGGCCGTGGTGTTGCTGTACCAGATCCACCAGGACCGGCATTTGCGCACCACCGCCCTCGCCTTCGGCGGCGCCGTGCTGGCCTTGCTCGCCGCGCCCCTCGTCCTCCTGCCCGGTCCCTGGCGCACCTCGGGGTGCTCGCCGCCCAGCTCCTGGTCGTGACCGCCACGGTCGTGCTGGCCCAGGGCTACATCCATCAGGTGGTGTTGATCCGCCGGTCGGGACGCACCGGCGCGGTTTCCCTCCGTTTCCATCAGTGCGTCCTGCTCGCCGGGGTGACCACGGTCGCCTTCGGTCTGACCATGGGATGGCGTCAGGGCTGGCCGCTCATCCTCCTCGCCTCTGTCAGCGCCACCTTGAAGCTCATCACCCTGTGGCACTTTCGCTGGGTGCGGCTCAGCCCGGAGGCCCGCCGCCGTCGGGAGGCGGCGGACGAGGGCGTCGGCTAACCTGTACGTATCGCTTTTTCCATGACCGAAGACGCTCCCCTTGACCTCACCCGGCTGGCCCGCACCGATCCGCTGGAGATCTACCGTTACCGCGACGGTCTGTACGCCGTCGACCTGCTCACCGCCGCACTCTGCGAGCTCGATTTCTTCACCCGCCTCCAGGGCCACCCGTCCGATCTCGACGGGATCTGCCGCCGTTTCGACCTCCAGCCGCGTCCGACTGACGTGATGCTGACGCTCTTCACCGCCGAAGGCTACCTGCGCAACGACCGCGGATGCTTTCATATCACCCCGCTGGCGGAGGAGCACCTGGTCGGAACGTCCGCGTTCTCCCTCGCCCCGTATTTTGCCTCGCTCAAAGACCGCCCGGTCGTGCGGGACTACGTCACGATCCTGCGCACGGGCCGCCCGGCCGGCTGGGGCAGTTTCCGTGACGCCAAGCCCTGGGGTGACGCGATGCTCACCGAAGACTTCGCCACCACGTTCACCGCCGCGATGGACTGCCGCGGCTTCCACCTCGGTCCTGCGCTGGCGCGCGCCGTGGAACCCGGTGGGCGCACCCGCCTGCTCGACATCGCCGGCGGATCCGGGATCTACGCGTGCGCCCTCGCGGCGCACCACCCGGGTCTGCAGGCCACCGTGTTCGAACGCCCGCCCGTGGACGCCATCGCGCGGACCATGATCCGCAAACGCGGCTACGACGCGCGCGTGGCCGTCGCGGCGGGCGACATGTTTGCCGCGCCGCTGCCCCGCGGGCACGACCTGCACCTCTTTTCCAACGTACTGCACGACTGGGACACCGCCAAGGTGCAGTTGCTGCTCGCCGCCTCATTCGCGGCCCTCGACGACAGCGGCATGATCCTCATCCATGACGCCCACCTCAACGCCGACAAGACCGGGCCGCTCCCTGTGGCGAAGTACTCGGCGCTGCTGATGAACGTTACAGAGGGGAAATGTTACTCGATCCGCGAGATGGAGGACCTGCTGTCCGCCGCCGGATTCACCGCCGTGCGGTTCACCCCCACCACCGCGGACCGCAGCCTCATCACCGCCCTCAAGGCCTGACCGAAACCACCCTTCAGCCCACCGCCCCACCTCCGGCGCCAATGTTCGTAATACGAACATTGACCGTCATCACCTCGGGCTTCTCAGAGGTAAAATGAAGAAAATCCAATGTTCGTATTACGAACATTGGGCTCGGAATGGGCGGTGAATGAGAGGTGGGGTGGCGGCGCGGCGCAGGGGGGGCGGAGCCGCGACACAAAAAAACCGCCCTCCGGGAGGAGGGCGGTTGGGAAGGTGGCGAGGGATGACGCAGGGTCAGGGTGTGACACCCGTGTCGGGCGCGGACGCTGTCGGCTCCTTCTGCTTGAACTCGAGCTGTTCGCCGTTGCGCACGACCAGGACGGACTCGCCGTCCTTCACGTCGCCGCGCAGCAACGCCTCGGCCAGCGGATCCTCAAGGTAGTGCTCGATCGCACGGCGCAACGGGCGCGCACCGTACTTCTCGTCGTACCCCTTCTCGATCAGCAGGGCCTTCGCCTCAGCGGTGAAGTCGAGCGTGATCTTCCGTTCCTCGAGGCGCTTCACGAACTTCACGATCTCGATCTCCACGATCTTGATCAGGTCGTCCTTCGCCAGCGGGCGGAAGAAGATGATGTCAGAAATGCGGTTCAGGAACTCCGGCTTGAAGACACGCTTGGCCTCCTCGAGCACCTTCTCGCGCATCTTTTCGTGGTCGCTGAAGCTGCCCGTCGCGGCGGCGAACCCCATCGAGGTCTGCCGCTGGAGGAGCGAGGCGCCCACGTTGGACGTCATGATGATGATCGTGTTGCGGAAATCGACGGTGCGGCCGAGCGAGTCGGTCAGGCGGCCGTCCTCGAGGATCTGCAGGAGAATCTGCAGCACATCGGGGTGGGCCTTCTCGACTTCGTCGAAGAGGATGACGGAGTACGGGCGGCGACGCACGGCCTCGGTGAGCTGGCCGCCTTCCTCGTAGCCGACGTAGCCCGGAGGCGAGCCGACGAGACGGGACACGGCGAACTTTTCCATGTACTCGCTCATGTCGATCTGGATGAGCGCGTCCTGGTTGCCGAACATCTGGGCCGCGAGCTGCTTGGCGGTCTCGGTCTTGCCGACGCCGGTCGGGCCGACGAACATGAACGAGCCAATCGGGCGGCGCGGATCCTTGAGGTCGGCGCGCGAGCGGCGGAGGGCGCGGGCAATGGAGACCGCAGCCTGATCCTGGCCGACGACGACCTTCTGGATCTCCTTCTCGATGCCGAGCAGCTTCTCGCTCTCCTTCTTTTCCATGCGGGAGAGCGGAATGCCGGTCCAGTCGGCAACGACCTGCATCATCAGGTCCTCGTCGATGGCGACGCGCTTTTCGTCGCGGGACTTCTTCCAGGCTTCGGTGATCTGTTCCTGCTTCGCACGGAGCTGCTTCTCGGTGTCGCGGTACTTGGCGGCTTCCTCGAAGTGCTGCTTGGCAATCGCCTCCTCCTTCTGGGCGCAGACCTTCTCGATCTCCTTGGTCAGGTCCTCAACGTCGGGCGGGCGGACGAGGGCGCCAATGCGCGCCCGCGAGCCGGCCTCGTCCATGACGTCAATCGCCTTGTCGGGCAGGAAGCGGCCGGTGATGTAGCGGTCGGAAAGCTTCGCAGCCGTTTCCAGGGCCTTGTCCGAGAACGTGGCCTTGTGGTGATCCTCATACTTGCCGCGGATGCCCTTGAGGATGGTGATGGTATCCTCGACGGACGGCGGCTCGACCTTGACGGCCTGGAAGCGGCGATCGAGGGCGCTGTCCTTCTCGATGTACTTGCGGTACTCGTTAAGCGTGGTGGCGCCGATGCACTGGAGCTCGCCGCGCGAAAGGGCGGGCTTGAAGATGTTGGAGGCATCCATCGCGCCTTCGGCCGCACCGGCACCGACGATGGTGTGCATCTCGTCGATGAAGATGATGACGTTCTTGGCGCGCTTGATCTCATCCATCACCGCCTTGATGCGCTCCTCGAACTGGCCGCGGTACTTGGTGCCGGCAACCATGAGGGCGAGGTCGAGGGTGATGACCTTCTTGTCGATCAGGATCTCGGGCACGATGCCCGAGGCGATCTCCTGGGCGAGACCTTCAACGATCGCGGTCTTGCCCACGCCCGCCTCACCGATGAGGACCGGGTTGTTCTTGGTGCGGCGGCAGAGGATCTGGATGACGCGGCGGATCTCGTTCTTGCGTCCAACCACCGGGTCGAGCTCGCCTTTGCGGGCAAGTTCGGTGAGGTCGCGACCGAAAGCCTTTAGCGCGGGCGTCTTGACCTCCTTCTTGTCCTCGGGGCCGTTGCCGCCGCGCGGCGACGGGGCCGCGGCTTCCTCGCCGCCGCCCGGGGGCGGTTCCCCACCGGAGAACTGCGGATCGAGCTCGCGGAGGATCTCGTTGCGGGTGCGCTCGATGTCGATGTCGAGAGACTTGAGCACGCGGGCGGCGACGCCCTCACCCTCACGCAGGAGGCCGAGGAGGATGTGCTCGGTGCCAACGTAGGAATGGTTGAGGGCCTTGGCCTCCTTGCCGGCGAGGGCGAGCACCTTCTTCACGCGCGGCGTGTAGGGAATGCTGCCCTGCGTCTTGGTCTCGGTGCCGGTGCCGACCTGCTTCTCCACGGCGGAGCGGACGGTCTCAAGGTCGAGGCCCATCTTCTGGAGGACGCTGACCGCGACGCCCTGCCCCAGCTTGATCAGGCCGAGCAGAATGTGCTCCGTCCCGACGTAGTTGTGGTGAAAGCGGTCGGCCTCCTTGCGCGCGAGAGCCAGGACCTGCTGGGCGCGCGGAGTGAAATTGTTCATCGGTTCGGACATGGCGGTGGTGGGTCAGTTGTTGCCGTTCAGTGTGAAATTGGGCGGAGTGAAACCGGCGAATTCGGAGCGCAGGTGCGCGGCGCGCAGGGCGTCGCGCTCGGTGGCGTCGACCTCGGGCCGGCCACCGGCGTGCTGCACATGGCCCGGCTGGGCCTCGATGAAGAGGCGGTCGATCTTGGTCCGGGCCTCGTCGGCGAAGAGACCGATGTCGACGCCGAGTCGGAGCAACGACAGCAGGTTCATCGCCTCGCCTGAGCTGAGTAAATGGCTGTTTTGCAGGATGCCGAACGCACGGCCGATCTTGTCGAAGAGCTTGGCCCCGTCGGCTTCGAGCAGCTTGGCCCGGGCGTTGAGTTCATGCTCCACGATCGACTGCAAGACGCTTTGCAGCCGCTTGAGAATGTCCTCCTCGGCTTCGCCGAGCGTGGTCTGGTTGGAAATCTGAAAGATGCTGCCGGAGGCGTCGGACCCCTCGCCGAAGAGACCGCGCACGACCATGCCGAGCTGGTTGACGGCACGCACGACCTTTTCCATCTGCCCGGAAATAACGAGCGCGGGCAGGTGCATCATCGCCGAGGCGCGCATGCCGGTGCCGAGGTTGGTCGGGCAGGCGGTCAGGTAGCCGAGCGAAGGCGAGAAGGCATAGTCGAGTGACTCCTCGAGGGCAGTGTCGAGGTCGTTGATCGCCGTCCACGCCTTCTTCAACTGGAAGCCGGCGCGCAGCACCTGGAGGCGGAGGTGGTCCTCCTCGTTGATCATGATCGAGAGCGTCTGCTCCTTGTTGATCACGACGCCGCTGCCGCCCTTGGAGCCGCTCAGTTCGCGGCTGATGAGGTGGCGTTCGACGAGAATCTGGCGCTCGAGCGGCCCGAGTTCGTCGATCGTGACGTTCAGGCTGCGCTTGAGGGACGAGGTTGCAACGAGCGCGGCCCGGCAGGCGGCGAGCACTTCGGCGCGTTCCGAGCGTTCAGCCCAGCCAGGAAAGGAGCGGCCGGAGAGATTGCGGGCGAGCCGGATGCGGGTCATGAGCACGACCGCGCACTTGCTGCTCGCGCTGTCGATCAACTCGGACGGCGTGGCGATGAGGGAGGCGACGTTCATGGGCTCAACGCGCCGGCTTTTGCTCGAAGGCTTGTTTGACCTGGTGGATTTCATCGCGGAAACGCGCCGCCTCCTCGTAACGCTCGGCCTTGATGGCCTCGTTCAAATCGGTTTCGAGCCGGGTGAGCCGGTCGTGCAAGGACTGCCGGGCCAGGGCCCGCTGCGGCACCTTGCCCACATGACGGGTTCCCTTGTGCATCGACTCCAGCATCGGTTCCACGAGCCCCTTGAAGGTCTCGTAGCACTGCGGGCAGCCGAAGCGGCCGTGCTTCTTGAAATCGGACTGGGTGTAGCCGCACTGCTCGCACGCCATGCCCGCCGGAGCCGCCGGCTCGCCGCCGACCGACGCCTTGAGCAGCAGGTCCGCGAGCGAGAACCCGCTGGGATCCGTCACGCCCTTGGCCTGCGCGCACTCCTCGCAGAGGTCCACCTTGTGCACCTTGTTGTTCACGATTTGCGTGAGGTGCACGGTAGCGGGCTTCGAACAGAGGTCACATTTGAGCGGGCTCGCCATTGTAATTAGTATAGCACGTCCAGTTTAAGTATCGACCGTTTGAATCCGAAATAATGGGCAGAAGGGAAATTTTACCTCTCCCTGCACCCACCATGCCAATCCGTACCCGGCCGGCAAGCCCGGGTGGATCCGAATCGGCCGGACAGCGGCATGCGCCGTCGCGACGCACGCTGCGCCGCGATACGGGCGGAAATGACCCAGGTGTGACGCGAAGGGCGGACGCTCAGAGCCGCGTTCCCTCCACGAGCACCCGCCGGCGGAAGGCCTCCAGCACGCGCGCAAAGATCGGACCGGGCTTGGCCGTGCCGATCTCGCGCCCGTCGAGCTTGACCACCGGGATGACTTCCGCGCCGGTGCCGGTGAGGAACACCTCGTCGGCGTTCCAGACGTCGTAGCGGGTCAGGTCGTGTTCCTCGATCGGCACGCCGATTTCCTTCGCGATGTCGAAGATTGAGTCGCGGGTGATGCCCTTCAGGCCGCCTTGCTGGGCGGCGGGCGTGTAGATCTTGCCCTTGTGCACGACGAAGACGTTGTCGCCCGTGCACTCAGCCACGAAGCCCTGATCGTTGAGCATGATGGCCTCGAGCGCACCGGCCTGCCGGGCCTCGATCTTGGCGAGGATGTTGTTGAGGTAATTGAGCGACTTGATCGCCGGGCTGACGGCGGCCGGATTCACGCGGCGCGTCGGCACCGTGACGATCTCCAGACCCTTTTCGTAGTATTCCTTCGGGTACAGCGCGATCTTGTCGGCGATGATGAAGACGGACGGTTTCGGGCAGAGCCAGGGCGACAGGCCCAAGTCACCCACCCCGCGCGTCACGACGAGGCGGATGTAGCCGTCCTTGAGCCCGTTGGCCCGGCAGGTCTCGCACACCGCGTCGCTGAGTTCCTTGCGCGTCATCGGCAGCTTCAGCAACAGGGCCTTGGCCGAGTACTCGAGCCGCTCCAAGTGTTCCTCAAGACGGAAGACGTTGCCCTGGTAGAGGCGGATCCCCTCGAAAATGCCGTCGCCATAGAGGAGACCGTGATCGAACACGGAGACCTTGGCTTCCGCTGCGTCAACCAGTTTGCCGTCGAGGTAAATCTTCATCCGGAGCAACCTAGAATCCGCCGCGCGAGCTTGTCCAGCCCCGCGCGGACTCCGGCGCACAGTCGGCTTGAATTCGGACCGGTACGGAGCGCCGCAGATGCGTTCCACGACGCGGTCGGTCGTATCCACGGCTAGGGTCCGACCGCCTCGTCGCGTGCCTGCGCATGAAGGCAGAGCCGCTTATTGGCTTGTTTTTGCATTTAATTTGCAACCATATGGCACCTCCTCCCTATGCACATCCCTACCTCCCGCCGCGCTTCGGCCGGCTTCACCCTGATTGAGTTGCTCACGGTCATTGCGATCATCGGCATTCTTGCTGCCATCGTCATCCCGACCGTAGGCAAAGTAAGAGAAACGGCCCAACGCACGGTCGACGCCAACAACCTCCGTGAGATCGCCAAGGCGGCCTCGCTCTACGCCGCCGATCAGAGCGATCGCCTGCCGGGCAACAATATCTCGCCGACGACCTTCCAGCCCGCAGGTACGGCGATCACGACCACGCCCCATCTCTGGGCGGCGGCTCTTGCCCGGGCCGGACTGCTGGAGGACCCGACGTTCTACAGCTCCAAACTCGACAACCAGCGCCCTCAGGCGATGCCGTCGGCGATCCTCGATCGCACCCCCACCGGATTCGCCCTCAATAGCGACTTCGCCGCCATGCCGCTGAGCGTGGAGCTGGTCGGAGGTCTCCGCGTCGGCCACGCGGCCACCACCCCGGTTGCCTTCACCCGGGGCCTGCAATCCAGCGGTACCTGGCACGGCACGAACGGCGTCTACGGCGAAAGCGGCGGCTTCATCGCGTTCCTCGGGGGCAGCGTCACATTCCACAAGAACCTCGATGCACCAGGTCAACTGGTCGCCTCCAACGGCCAGCCCACGTCGAATTTGCTGCAAGCCCTGCCCTTCAGCGCCTCGGCGACGGCCCAGAACCCGAATCCCCGCATCTACGCCGACACGACCACGGGCGGGCTGGGCGCAGCCGGCGGCACGGAGTCGGTGGCGCCGCCCGCCCTCTGATCGGGCCTATCCGAGGTCCTACTACACGAAGCCCGGCCCCAAAAGCCGGGCTTTTCTCTCGCCGACAACCTGCTCTAGGGTGGAACCACTAAATGAGTTCCGCCCAAACCACGTACATCATTGGCCACCGCAATCCCGACGCCGACGCGATCTGCTCGGCCATCGCCTACGCTGCGTACAAGGAAAGCCGGGGCGAAAAGGGATTCGTGGCGGCCCGGTGCGGCAACTCCAACGCCCGCATCGACACGATTCTGGGACGGTTTCGCCAGCCGCTCCCCGTCTATGTCAGCGATGTGACTCCGCGCGTGCGCGACGTCATGGTGTCCGACGTCATCACCGTACCGCTCAGCGCCACCTGTGCGGAAGCCCTCGAGCTGATGGACCGCCACGATGTCCGCGTGCTGCCCGTGGTGACCGAGGACCGCCGGGTGCAGGGTTCGCTCTCCATCTTCCAGCTGGGCGACTTCTTCGTCCCGAAGGTCCGCGAGCCGCGCGACATGCGGAAGGTCACGACCAACCTCTCCCACATCGCGCGTGCGCTGAAGGCCCGCGTGGTTCACCTCGCCAACCCCGATCGCTGCGAGGACTTCTTTGTGCGCATCGGCGCGATGGACGTACGCTCGTTCTGGAAAATCTCGCAGGACGAAGGCATCCCCGCCGGCCAGTCGATCATCATCGTGGGCGATCGCTGGGACATTCAGCAACGCTCCATCCAGATCGGCGTGCGCGCGCTGGTGATCACCGGCGACCTGCCGGTGGACGACGAGGTGGTGCAGCTGGCGAAGGAGAAGGGTGTTTCCCTGATGGTCAGCCCGTACGACTCCGCCACCACCGCGTGGGTGGTGCGCACGGCCACGACGATCGAACGCCTGATCGACCGGAAGTATCCGTCCACCGGGCCGGACATCCGCCTCTCCGAACTGCGCAAGAAGATCGCCACGTCGACGGCCCCGGCCTTCATGGTGCTCAACGACGATGGTCGGCTGCAGGGCATCATCACCAAGACCGACATGATCCGCCCGGTGAAGACCCGGCTGGTGCTGGTCGATCACAACGAGATGACGCAGGCCGTCGCCGGCGCGGATCAGGTGACGATCGCCGAGATCATCGATCACCACCGCCTCGGTTCCTTCAACACCCAGCAACCCATTCTTTTCATCAACGAGCCGGTGGGCTCCACCTGCACGATCATCGCGGACCTGTTCCGCCGGGACAACCTGAAGCCGTCCCCCGAGATCGCCGGCATCATGATGAGCGGTATCATTTCGGATACGCTGCACCTGAACAGCCCAACCTCGACGGAGAAAGATGCCTCGCTGCTCGGGTGGCTCGCCAAGCTCGCCGGCGTGGAGTCGCGCAGCCTTGCCGATGCGATCTTTAGCTCCGGCTCGGTGATCCTCGCCCATCCGCCGGAGAAGGTGATCCGCACCGACTACAAGTTGTATGAGGAGGATGGCGTGCGCTTCGCCGTCTCCCAGGTCGAGGAACTCGGCTTCGGCAATTTCTGGCAGCACGCCAAGGAAATCGCCGGCGCCCTCGAGAAACTCAACCGGGAGGAAAGCCTCTCCTTCGCCTGCCTGCTGGTCACCGACATCAATACCCAGAACTCCCTCCTCCTCGTGAAAGGCGACCCGGAGTTCATCGCCCGGATCGGCTATCCTCACGTGGAGAAGAACGAGATCTTCGACATGCCGGGCATCGTCAGCCGCAAGAAGCAGCTGATCCCCTACATCGGCAGCGTGCTCCGCGAAATGCAGTCGGATGGAGTTTCGCCGCGCAACGGCGGCCGCTCCGGTGCCCCCTTCGCGCGCGCCGACGCCTAGGGTGTAGCTGGGCATCGCGAGAGCCCAGACCCACCCTAAGGCACCGGTTGGCCGGACCGCATTCCGGCGAATCCTCCGCCCTCCGGGCGAAACGCGCCCAAATGCTGTAACTTGCTCCGCATGCCGGCGTCATCTGCTGCACGCGGCCTGCGCCTTACGGCTCCGGCGCAACGTCCTCCCTCGCTTCACACCGTCATCCTTTCCTCGTATGGCCAAGACCGGCACCTTCACCAAGCTGTTGATTTACGTGGTTCTCCTCGGCGCCGTCGGCGCCGGAGGCTGGTTCTACTTCAAGCGACAGACCGTCAAACCGCCGGAGATCGTCACCACGACCGTGGCGCGCGGTGAAGTCATCCAATCGGTCACCGCCACCGGCGATCTCCAGGCCGTCACGAGCGTCGACGTGAGCTCCCAGGTGTCCGGCCTGATCACCGAGGTGCTGGTCGACTACAACGATGAGGTCAAAGTGGGCGACGTGCTCGCCCGGCTCGATCCCGCCACCTACGAGGCGCGGCTCAACCAGGCCAAGGCCGACCTCGCGTCGACCCTCGCCAACAACACCCTGACCCGCCTCAACACGGAGCGCATCCGCGAGCTGCGGACCAAGAATCTCGTTTCGCAGCAGGAGCTCGATCAGGCCGAGGCCCAGCTGGCCCAGTCCGACGCCCAACTCCTCACCCGCCGCTCCGCCGTGGCGGACGCCGAGGTGAACCTCGCCCGCTGCACCATCCTCTCGCCGATCGACGGCATCGTGCTCGATCGCCAGACGGAGAAGGGCAAGACCGTCTCCGCCAGCCTCAACGCACCCACCCTTTTCACCATCGTCAACGACCTGTCGAAGATGCAGATCAACGCCGCCGTGGCCGAGGCCGACATCGGTGCGATCGCGCTCGGCCAGAACGTGAACTTCACCGTCGACGCCTTTCCCGGACGCCAGTTCCGCGGACGCATTTCCCAGATCCGCAATCTGCCCAAAGCCGCCCAGAGCGTTGTCGTGTATTCAACCATCATCGACGTCGACAACCGCGACCTCGCGCTCAAGCCCGGCATGACGGCCAACGTCTCCATCATCATCGCCCAGCGGGAGAACGCCGTCCTCGTGCCCAATGCGGCCCTGCGGGCGCGCATCCCTGAAGAGTATCGCCCGGCCGCACCGGCCCGCACCGGTTCCGGCGCGGCGGGCGCACCTGGCGCCTCCGGCGGTGACCAGCGCGAACAGATGCAGAAGCTCATGGCCGATGCCGGCTTCACTCCGGGCAGCGGCCCGCCGTCGCCGGAGGTCATCGCGAAAATGCGCGCCCTCGCTGAAGAGCGCGGCCTGCAGCTGCCCGAACGCATGCTCGGCGGCGGACGCGGCGGACGCTCGGGCGGCAGTGGCGGCGGAGCCACGACCTCGGGTACAGTGTATCGCCTGGTCGAGGGTGGACTCACCCCCAAGGTCGAGGCCGTTCCGATCCGACTCGGCATCACCAACGGCTCGGTCACCGAAGTGGTGAGCGGCCTCAACGACGGGGAAACGCTCGTCACCAGCATTATTGTTCCGGGAGCGCCCGTGTCGTCGTCCAGCCAGATGAGCAATCCGTTCCAGCAGCAGCGGGGCGGCATGCCCGGCGGCATGAGCGGTCGCCGCTAACCTTCCGCCCCTTGCCATGCAACCGGTCGTCAGCCTGCGGGACATCCACAAGATCTACGATTCGGGCGAAGTGCAGGTGCACGCCGTCCGGGGCGTGAGCCTCGACGTGCAAAAAGGTGAGTTCGTCGCCGTCATGGGCGCCTCGGGCTCGGGCAAGTCGACCATGATGAACCTGCTCGGCTGCCTCGACCGGCCGACCAAGGGCACCTTCCTGCTCGACGGCATCGACGTTTCCAAACTCGACCGCAACGAGCTTGCCGACATCCGCAACCAGAAGCTCGGGTTCGTGTTTCAGGGCTTCAACCTGCTCGCCCGCACCACGGCACTCGAGAACGTGGAGCTGCCGATGTTGTACGGCCCCAAGCGTCTTCCTTCGAAGGAAATGCGGGAACGCGCGATGCACGCGCTCGACATCGTGGGCCTGTCCCAACGTTTCGACCACTACCCGAGTCAGCTTTCCGGCGGTCAACAGCAGCGTGTCGCCATCGCGCGTGCGCTGGTCAACCGCCCCCAGGTGCTGCTGGCCGACGAGCCGACCGGCAACCTCGACAGCAAGACCTCGGTCGAGGTCATGGGCGTGTTTCAGAAGCTCAACGACCAGGGCATCACCATCATGATGGTGACCCACGAGCTCGACATCGCCCACTACTGCAAACGCAACCTCGTCTTTCGCGACGGCCGGATCGTGAGCGATACGCAAGTCGAGAAACGGCTCAACGCCGCCGAGGAGATGCAGAAGCTGATCAGTGCCGAAGCCGAGGCCAAACTCCTGTCCGCCACGTCCTAGCCCGCCATGCGCGCCATCGCCACCACCATCATTTCGGTCCGCGCCCTGCGCCGCAACAAGCTGCGCTCCGTGCTCACCGCCCTCGGCATCATCATCGGCGTCGGCGCCGTGATCGCCACCGTCAGCATCGGCAACGGCGCTAAAGCGCAGGTCGAAGCCCAGGTCGCGAGCCTCGGGCAAAACATCATCACCGTTTTCCCCGGCACGACCACCACGGGCGGCATGCGCGGTGGCTGGGGCTCCGCCTCAACGCTCACCATCGAGGATGCGGAGGCGATCGCCGCGGAGATTCCCAATATCCTCGGCGTCAGCCCGGAAGTGCGTGACCGTCAGCAGGTCCTCGCCAATGGGCTCAATTGGAACACCACCATCTCGGGTCAGGCTCCCGACATTCTCAGCATCCGCTCCTGGCCCCTCGCCGAGGGCACGATGTTCACCGAGCAGGATGTGCGCAGTGCCGCCAAGGTCTGCGTCATCGGCAAGACGGTCGCAGACCAGATCTTCCCTGGCACGGACCCGGTCGGCCAGACCGTGCGCATTCGCAATCTTCCCTTCACTGTGCTCGGCGTGCTGTCGTCGAAGGGCTTCAATTACTTCGGTCAGGATCAGGACGACACCATCATCGTGCCCTACACGAGCGCGATGAAGCGCATCACCCGGCGCGACCGTCTGAACTCGATCGTCATCCAGGGCGCCCGGCCGGATCTGCTGGAGCGGGCGCAGGCCGACATCACCGACCTGCTGCT
>CAYZBG010000042.1:0-44028 GCA_964476565.1 uncultured Opitutus sp. | reverse complement strand
CGAGGGCGAGAAGGAAAAGCTCCTGCGGCTCGGCGACGTGCTGCACGAACGCGTGATCGGCCAGGATGAGGCGGTGCAACTCGCGAGCGAGGCCATCATGCGCGCGCGGGCCGGCATCAAGGATCCGCGCCGTCCCGTTGGCAGCTTCCTCTTCCTGGGCCCGACCGGCGTAGGCAAGACGGAGCTCGCGAAGACCCTTGCTGAGACCCTTTTCGACAGCGAGGCGGCGATGATCCGCATCGACATGTCCGAATACATGGAGCCGATTTCCGTAAATCGTCTCATCGGGGCGCCTCCGGGCTACGTCGGTTACGAGGAAGGTGGCCAGCTCACGGAAGCCGTGCGCCGCAAGCCCTACGCGGTGATCCTTTTCGACGAGATCGAGAAGGCTCACCACGACGTTTTCAATGCGCTCCTCCAAGTCCTCGACGATGGGCGGCTGACAGATGGTCAGGGCCGCACAGTCGATTTCAAAAACACGGTCATCATTATGACCTCGAACATCGGGTCCCGCTATCTTCTCGAAGGCGTGCAAGGCGATTCGATCCCCGACAGCGTGCGAGAGAGCGTGATGGCTGACTTGCGGAAATCGTTCCGGCCAGAGTTCCTGAACCGCATCGATGAAACGATCCTGTTCAAGCCGCTAACGCTGGAAGAAATCGGCAGCATCGTGAACCTCTTGTTGGTGGACCTGAACAAGCGTCTCGCCGACCGGAGGGTCACGGTTGAGCTTGATGCGAAGGCGAAAGAATGGGTAGCCGAGAAGGGTTACGACCCGGTGTTCGGCGCGCGACCGCTCAAGCGCTTCCTCCAACGGAATGTTGAGACCAAGCTGGCGCGTGCAATCATCGCCGGTGATCTTGGTGAAGGGGCTACCGTTACGTTTACCGTTCAGAACGAAGAGCTGGTGCCTAAGCAGAAAGAACCTTCTGCAACGAGGTGAGCGGTTCGTTTTTTTAAGATGCGGCGCGAGGATCATTCCTCGCGCCGCTCCTTTTTGAGAGTATCACCGCACGCACTCGGAACTTCACACCAAGCCGGCTTCCCTGAACGAGTAGTATCCGGTGCCGCTCGGATCAGCCTTCGGATCGCCGACGATGACGTGGTCCGCAAGGGGCATTTCGAGGACACGCCCCGCTTCCCGCAAAACCTTCGTCACCCGCACATCGGCCGCGCTGGGGGCCGGATCGCCGGAGGGATGGTTGTGTGCGACCAGCAGGGAGGAAGCTCCCGCCAAAATCGCGCCGCGGAACACTTCGCGCGGGGAAACCAGGGTCGAATTCACCGTGCCGAGCGTGATGAGGTGCCGGCCCAACGGATGTGACTTAGTGTCGAGATAGACGCAGTAAAACGCCTCCTGCATCGGGTGCTCCTCGAAAGCGGAGCGGAGGTATTCGACGGCAGTTTCGGGCCGGTCGAGTTGGACATCGTCGCCGAGGGACAGGAGGGAATAAACGAGTTTGGCTTCGTAAACACGCATGGTGAGCGCTCGCGCGAGCTGCGTTTCCCTACTCGACGTTGTGTCGAGTGATCGCGGGTGCTGCCCGGTTGAGCGCCCGCTCGGGATGGGCGAAAGTCAAAGCGCTGGGTGGAGCGCCGAGGCAGCGTCCCGCGCAGCGGGACCAATCGAGGGGGAAGCGGAACGTTTGCGCGTGGTGGAGCCGCGCAGCGGACGACCTTGACCGCCCATACAATGGGACGCTACCGGACGGGGCAGTGCTGGAAGAATTCGAGCGGAGTGAGCATCGATCGCTGCTTTATTCCAGTCTCATCCGGTCCCAGCCTTTTAGTGCATGGACAATCTTGAGTCCCTTTTTAGGGTTCCTCTTCAATAAATCACAACCGCGCTATGTCCGATAACTCCTATTGGGCGCGATTAACGCGCCGACTCGCAGCTATCGGTTATCAGGCCGATGTTCCTCCCCTGCCGTTGATCTGGCAGGCTGCGCATGACATTGCGGGATTTTCACTTTCCGCAGCAGCAACGGCCGACGCACCGCTGGACCTTGGACTGGCAGAAATTGTAGCCGTAGAAGAAAAGCGTCATGGCCTGGTCGTCGTCCGCGTTTCAGGACACGGAGACTACTATGGCTCGTTAAAGCACGACCTCTTCTTTGCGGGGCCTGATATAGATACGAAAGGCCACCTTTATTTCGCGCACAATTTCTGTGTCCTCTGTTCGGAACAGTGCAGCATCGCTCAGGCCATCGAGGTCATGCACAAAATCCCTCTCGAACGGAATACCATTTCTTAAGTGGTTGGGTTGCGAGCGAAGTAAGCTGGGGCTGTGGTTAATCCGACCATTGCTTACCGGAGCGCAGTAGGAGGGCGCGCCGGCTAGTCTTGCAAATCGACCGGTCGAAAGCGCGGGGTCAAGGGTAGCAGTAGAGCAACACCGATTGGAGTGAAGCCAGCTAGCAGAGTGCCGAACCGGAAGCCGGCCATCCAAAGCCCGATGCCGGCCAGCGCGGTTATCCCGGCAGCGATGCCAATCCACCGCACGTTTTGGTAGAGGTCCTTTGCCCAACAGCGTTGGGCGAGCAGTCCGCCAACAGTCGCGGAGCCCACCACGCTCGGCCAGAATACGGGCCAAGGACTTTGAAAGGTGAACAAGTTGCCTGCGGTGATTACGAATACGGCCGTGGCAAAAACCGGTGTGTGCCGCAAACCGTCAACGATCTCCGGGACCCCAAATCGCCGTCCTTCGGTCGCGGCCGTAAGCATGCGTTGCATGGCCGAAGCTTGGCGGGTGCGTTGCTCAAACCCCAGCCTTAATTCCAGCATTCAGGTGTTCCCGTTGGGCTTCTCGCTGATCGAGCCTTTGCGCGGCTTGAGCTATTTCTTGATTCAGATACAACCGTTGGGAGGATCGAGAAATCACTTCGCCGTAGGGATCGTAGCTGGGCGTCCAATGGAGATAAGCCGCGCACGCATGCTCGTGCCGATCCCAAATAATGAGTCCGCCGCCGTCGAATGCCGGCATGCTGTCACGGAACCCTTCCACGGCCTCTTCCGGTGAATCGGCAGCGAAATCGCGTTCGTATTCCACCCCGAACAAAGGCTGTCGCAGAACTTCGTAGCGAGGGCCGCTTAGGTTGTCCACTCGGTGATATTCTACAGCGGCTTTCGCCGCTTCCTGGGGGCTCGAAAAGGTCGCTGCCACTTCATTAGGAAAGGCTTCTTTCAAGAGGCGGAACACCGGGCGGCCGCCCTCAATCTCCACGGCGAGGCTTGCACTTTTATACGCCAGCCGGCTCTCCCAATGCTCTGTCGGTGATTCCCGGAATGCGCTGCGAGCCTGGATCGCCTCCGCGGCGAGCCGGCGAGTCAGTTCGAGCCGATCCCTGAGCAGACGTGAGTGCATGGAAATAAACCAAGCTATGCTTGCCCAACTTACAGCAGCGGGCATCTGCCCAAAATACGGCAGGCGTCTTACCGGAAGAGGGGCGCGGCGAAGAATTGGTTGAGGCCACCAACGCGGAGCACGTTGCCGACTCCATTCGCCCGTTTCATTTTCTCAATTTCGGCCGCAGCTTGTTGGCCTCCCGGATCAGAACGTCCGGTTCCAAATCGAGGCCGTGGGCCAGCAAGAAAATCGTGGCAAGGCTGGGCTGTCGCTTGGCTCGCTCCAAAAGCGAGAGCGTCGTCGGATGAAGTCCCGAACGTTCGGCAAGCGCCTCGTGCGTGAGGCCCTTTTCCCTTCGAAATTGAAGAAGGACGTGGGCGAAGGCTTGGGTGGTATCCAAGCATACATTCTAGTGGCCGGCCTTCCTAATTGACACAGACAGTAGTCAGGTTGAACTGAGGTAGGCGACTGGTGTCCTTGATAAGATGGCCCTATCAACAGAGGTGAAAATCGCATTCATGACCAGAGTTTCGGGCTATCCGACCACATAGCGCCCTGTCATTCTCATGTCAGAGTTCCACTACATTTTCTTTCGCGATGACGGGCTTGTTTTTGGAACCTCCGATCACCCCACGGTGGAAGACCTGGATCACGCCAGAGTGGGCATCTTCACTATCTTCCGCCTCGCCGATCACCACTACTTCGGACGCGAAGGGCAATGGAAGCCGACGCCAGCCGGGAAACTGGTGGCGCCGGTCATTGAAGATGAATCCCCCAAGCCTTTTCATGCGCCGGAGCATTTCTGAGGTCCGGCCTATTTCATATACGCCTTGAGGCGGGTGTTGATAACTTTGATGTCGATCTCGGCGCTGACGACGGTGGCGCGAGCTTTGGCAAGGCGCACCTCCGCGTGCATCAATTCTTGTTTCAAGCGGGAAAGCTCGTCGGTGCCGGCCGTCGAGCGTGAGGCCCGGCCGGAGGCGGGCCGGTCGGTTTGAGTGGCTTCCGTGTTTCCTGTGTTCATGGCATGTAGGCCGGCGAAGCCGGCGTTGATTTTTGTGATGTGGTTTCAACCGGCCTGCATGGCTGGTTCGGAAATGACTCCAAGGCTCGCTCCCCTGGATTGCAGCGGCGGGCGTCTGCCCAAAACGCGGCAAGCCGCCTGTCGAAAAAAGGAGCGGCCAGTCGGCCGCTCCTCGGGGCTGGCATCAGTCCAGCGCGAAGTGTTCGGCGACCGTCTCGCGGTCGTCAGCGTCGAAGCGCTGCGCGAGGTAGTCGGCGAACAAGCCGGCGACGAGGGAACGGCGGATTTCATCGAGCCGTTGCACGGCGGAGGCGAGGTCAACGGGCTGGCCGGCGAAGAGGCTCGCGATGAAACCGGCCACGCCCTTTTCGCTCGATGAACGCGGCGTCGTGTCGAGCGGGCCGGGCTTGGCGAAGTCCAGCGCTTCGCGCAGCCGTTCGCGCGGGTTGTTGGCGGCGGAGAGAAACCAGCGGGCGTTCCGGTCCCCGGCACGCTCGAAGGCGGCGCGCATATAGTCGTAACTGAATTCTCCGTGGTTGAAGGCGAGCAACACGGCGCAGAGGTCGCGGCGGAGCGTCCAGTCGAGGGCGAGCAAGTCGGACACGTCGGCCAGCATGGTGCCGCCCGTGTAGAGAGAAATCAGGATGGAGCGGGCGCGGATGGCCTGGCCGTGGTCGTGGCCGGCGATGGCGGAAGCAAGCCGGTCGAGCGCGGGTTTGGCGGCGGTCACGGCGGCGTCGGCTTCGCGCGCGGCGCTGCGCACGGCGGCAAAGAATTCATCGAGGGCGGCTTTGCGTTCGGCCTCGTCGGGACGGTGGATCGGATGTGAGTTCATGGCATGAGAATGTGGAGTGTGGGAATGAGGTGGCACGGGTGAGGGCCTACCGAAAAAGGGATAGGCGGCCTGTCCGGGCAGACGTGGGAGAAAGGGAGCGGCGGAAGATCCACCGCTCCCGATTACGGTCAGTTGGCGGAGCGTTCCCGAAGCGCGGCCTCGGCCGCTTCCTCGAATTCGCCTCGAAGACTGTGGTAGTTGATTTCGGTGAGCGATTCGGCGAGGCCAGCGACGGCGGAGGCGTCCCATCGTTCGGGCCAGACAACCCCGCCCTGCCATTCGGCATGACGCTGGCAATCGGACCAGTCGGGAACGTCGTCGTGCTCGTCCGGATACGCCTTGCGGTGGAGTGCGTCGGCATCCAAGCCGAGCGCGTCGCAGGCGACCTTGAAGGCATGGAGCACCGGACTTCCAATCGTGCCATCGCAGGACTGGCCCAGCCGGTAGGGACGGGGCGAAACGCGCGTCTCGTCATATGCGGCGAGCGCGGCGAAGAATTGCCGGACGCCGGCCTTGGTGGCGGGCGCCCACCAATTCAGGAAGGCGACTCCGCCGACAGTCTTCTCGAAGCATTCGAGATAAACCTGGCCGGCGAACTGCGGCCGGTTGGCGGGCGTTCCCTGGATATAGAGATAGAGACGCGGCGAATAGAATTCGCGGGAGGATTCGGCCGGGGTATCGAGCGCGAAGGCGATGGCTTCGGCATAGTGGAAAGGAAGAGATTTCATTGTGATGAAAAGTTGAGTGCGTGGGGGAAAGGGAGCGGCGACGGGTCGCCACCGCTCCGTTGGCTCGGGATCAGGGTTCGCCCGGTGAAGAGGCCGCGACCCGCGGAACGCGGGCATCCTCGGCCACGAGTTTTGCGATCATCAGGAGGCAATGCCACGAGCGCACGGTGACCTCGGCCCGGAATTCGCCGCGGTAGCTGCCGAGAAGATCGTCATGGCGGATCGAAAACCCCTCGCTGTGGTGGTGCGTGTGGTCGTGAGACTCGCGCATCGTCCCGAGGATTTGCTCGATCTCGGCCAGACGGGCGCGCCTCGCGTGCTCGCGGTCGCGGGCCTGGGCCGCGGCGTCCATCGTCTGCTTGCACCACGCGCGAGCGGTGGGCAGCAGCCGGCGCCGGAGGTCTTCGGCGAGGGCGGCCACCGGGCGGTTGATCGACGTGCTCACGGTTGGAGCCGAGTAGCCGGACGCCTTCGGACAGGACGCGCCCCAGTGGATCATGCCCTTTTTCTTCCAGTCGCGCCGCGCCCAAAGGTGCACGGTCGGGGCCAGCTCTATCGTGTGGTTGGGCCGGTTTTGCTCGTCCTCAAGGTAGCGGCCGCCGAGCAGGCGGGCCACGCCGCGGACCTTGATCCGCAGCGCAGCCGCTTCCTGCTGTTCTCTCGTCTGCCGCTCGCGCACGCGCGCGTCATAGTCGTAGGTTTCGGAGTTCATGGCCGTGGGATTAAGCGGTTGTCTCAATTTCTCTCGGTGCCGGCAGGGCGAGCGGCATGGCCTTGATGGCGGCCGCAAACGGGTTGGGCGCCCGGTAGCTGGCGGGGTGCTTCCCCTCCTGGTCGGCGACCTGCCCCGCGTGGAAGAGGTAGGAGAGGGGGAAAAACTCGAACTTGCCCGCCTCGTCGGTCGCCGCTTCCGGCTCGGCCTCGCGCCGCTGGCAGTCGATGGGCCGGCCCCAGATCGCGAAGCCCTTTGCGCCCTTGTTCACGGCAAATCCGGCCTCCTTCCAGCCGAGAAAGGTTTTCCAATCGGTTTGTCCTGTCTCACTCGCATAGATGAGTTCTAGGCAGGCGTTGACCGTGGGCAGCTCGGCCCAGGGAAGCCGGCCGGCCTTGCGGGCGGCTTGGAGCGGAAGGGTGCGGGAGATAAGCTCGGCGCGCCGGGCTTGAGCGGCGGCTTTCTGTTCCGCCGTCGGTGCTTTGTGATGCTTTTTCATGGCTCTTTGTCCTCGTGGTGCGCCCCAACGAGGGCGCGTGTTGCAGCGGGCCGCGCTGCGCGGACCCCACCGGAGCCGAACCGAAAAATCGGCCACCCCGGAGGGATGCCGACGTGAAGCCCCGGTCGCACAAGGTGGACAGAAGCGCAGCGAGGATTACCTTGAGGCGCGGACGGGCGGAGTGCGCAGCGCGAGGCCCGCCAGCCGGTGCAGGGGCTAAACTAAGGCTTCCCTCTGGGAGTGGCACCCGCTGACTGCGGATGCGCGAGCGGCGCGCAGAGAGCGAGCACTGCAAGCCCTAGCGGCGTCTGAGCGGATCAGGCTCGGCGGCGAGCGCAGCGAACAGGACTTACCACGGGGCGTTGCGGGGTGTCCCCGCTGGAATGGGGAGCGCGAGACTTCGGCTCGCGCGCGGGGAAAGGCGTTTCCCCGGAGAGCTATTTATGCTTCAAAAAATCGGAAAAATCTGCTTCGAAAAACGCTCGGCTTTTCCAGTTCGTTTTGAACCGCTTTTTTCAGATATGACTTGCATCCTCCAAATAAGGCTTAAATTATTTGGGTCTTCTCCCACCAATTTCTACCGTTACGCCCGTAGGCGGGCATATTTGAACCCGCATTCGTAATGAATGCGGGTTATCTTTTTTATGAAAAAGAAGACTGCAATACTCGTTGATGCAGAATGGTTCCGAAAGATGCTGAGACATGCGATGCCGGTTCCGGCATCAACGCCGGCCGCCTCCCCCGCCGTCGCCAGCCCCCCGCCGTCGATCACGGCCGGCTTTTTTTACCGCAACGCCTGTGCGGCCCTTGATCCGCAGGAAGAAGAGTTATTCCGGCTGTTTTGCTACGACTGCGAACCGTTCGACAAACCGCAGCGCAACCCGTTGGATCAAAGCTGGGTCAGATTTGGGAGCACGCATCCCATGTATCAGGAGCGCATACGCTTTTTCCAAGAGCTGGCCGCGCTTCCCTACGTTGCTCTTCGGCGGGGCATAGTGAAAGGACGCGGCTGGGAGATCAAGGAAGCGGTGACAACCCGACTGTTGGCGACTCCGCATGGCGCGGTCACATTGTCGGCCGGCGACATCCGCTTCGGTATGGAGCAGAAGGGCGTGGACATGCGCATCGGCATGGATTTCGCGACCCTGAGCTTAAAACGTCTGGTGGAGCGTATAATCCTGATCAGCGGAGATACGGATATGCTGCCAGCCATTAAGTTGGCGAGGCGTGAAGGCATTCAGGTTTGCGTGGTGCAAGTGGGCACACAAGGCAGGCTGGCCCCGGCCCTGATCGAAGATTCGGACTTGGTTCGCCAGATCACTCCGGTGCCTTGATTGGGAGACTCGCGCGAGCATCAAGCCAGAGCGGCGCTTGAGCGGTTGAAACCGATTCGGACGTGCCGGCTGGCGCGGAGGATGCGGCGCGGAGCGAAGCCGGAGACCGGGAGCGAAGGAAGGAGTCGGTGCAGACGGCAGCGCGGGAAGCGCCGGTGTCGCAGACGCAGCCTGCGGAGGATGCGATCCTGACGAGTGGTCGCGCTTGGGCGACGAGTCGTCAGAGGCGCTGGGAGCGCGTGAGTCCAAACCGTCTCCGACCGTAGCGAAAGAGATACGGTGAGGCGCAGCAGAGCAACGGAGCGACGGCCGGCACGTCCGCGGTAGAGTTGCCTGACGGGGCGTTGCGGGGTGTCCCCGCTAGCCTCTAGAACGCCGGTGCGAATTGTGCCGGATGGGTGTGCGCGGCAAAGTAGCAATTGACAAAAAGCGCGCTGTGTTGATTGCTTACCAAAAGTGTCCTCATTCCGTCACATCATCGCGGTTGTTTTGTTGGCCCTCTGGTTGCCGATGACTCAACACTGCGATTTGGAAGCGGCGGGGTTGATTGTTGGAAAAGCGCCACATAGCGACATGGCGGATTGCAGCGAGCCGGCCAGCAGTCATTGCGCTCACCACGATGGGGGCAGTGTGATAGAAGGTAATTTGGTCAAGCAAAACAACGACACCATCAAGGTGCCGATGCCGTCATTGATCGTCTGCACCTGCTTCCTGTGCTTGCAGCTTTTGACTCCGCAGTTGGCCGTTGAGCCTACTCTGGCAGTCGCCCAGTCCGACCATCCCCAAGATTGGGTTCCGGTCTGGCAGTTTGTTCGTCGCGCCGCGCCGTTGTCGCGGGCGCCGTCGCTCCTTGGTTGATCAGTCCCTGCGCGGACTGATCGGCCTTTTTTCTTAATCCATCCCGTAGCGGGACGCCTGTGCGCGTCCGCTTCTCGCGGGGTGTTTCGATCCAATCACAGCCTTATTGCGTCCGTTCGTTTTTTCATGAATCCCATCGTTTCTTCCGCCCATTCCCTTGTCCGCCCGACTCTCGGGCTGATGCTCTTTGCTCTTGTCGGGGCCGCGCGCGCTCAGACTGAGCCCGCCGAATCCACTCCAACGGTTTCGCTATCCGCGCTCGTCAGCGAGATCACCGCCAAGAATCCCGAGCGCCAGTTCTATCAGGAAGAGATCGCCGCGGCCAAAGCCGGCGTGCGCCTCTCCTCCCGACTCAATGACCCGGAGCTATCCTTCGATGTCGGCCAAAAGCGACTCAGGGACTCCTCCGGAGCCAAAATTGATGACGGTGCCGTGTGGTCGGTATCGATCACCCAAACCTTCGAATGGCCGGGCCGGCTCTCGCTGCGCAAGGCCATCGCCAATCGACAGGTCGAGTTGGCCGAACTCGGTGTGGCCCGCTTTGAAAATGCGTTGACTGCCCGTGCCCGCACGCTGGCTTTCGGCCTCTATTCCGCGAACGCCAAAGCCTCGGCCATCCGTGAAGTTTCCGACCGCTTCTCCGCGCTCAAGGAAACGTTTCTCGCCCGCGATCCTGCCGGTATCACTCCGTTGCTTGAGACTCGGGTGATCGAGGCGAGCGAACTCGCCCTCCAACGTCGTGCCACCGAGGCAGAACTGGCGGTGCAGGCCGCCCTCATCGAGCTGAACCAGCTTCGCGGAGCCGCCGTCGATGCGTCCTTGCGCGTGGAAGCTCCTGCGTTCGGCTTCAATGCGGTGCCCGCTACGGCCGACCTTCTCGCCGCCGCGCGCGAAAAAAACTTCGACTACCGCATGCGGCTGGTCGAGTTGGAGCAACAGGGCTTCGCCGTCAGCCTCGCACGCAACGACCGCTACCCCGGCATCAGCGTCAGCCCTTATCTCTCGCGTGATAACGTAGGTGAGCGCGAGACCATCGTCGGCATCGGCCTGAGTGTGCCATTGCCCATCTCGGGGCGCACCGGTGCGGCCGTCGAAGTAGCCAATGCCCGTCGTCGCCAGGCCGAGGCTGCCGTGTTCGTTGCGCTGCGCGAACTCGACCGCGAAGTCATCACGTCGGCCCAGGCGTTTGCGACCAAGTTCGCCGAGTCCCGCCGCTGGTCGCCCGACGCCGTGCAGAAATTCCGTGAGGCCGCCGATCTGGCCGACCGTCACTACCGCATGGGTGCGGTGCCCATCGCCACCTACGTTGAATTGCAGAACAGCTACCTCGATGCCGTCGAAGCGCTGCTCGACACGCAGAGCGAAACGCTCGCTGCCGGGCTCAAGCTTCAGCAGCTCACCGGCCTCGAACTCAACCCCGTCGAAATCAAACCATGAAGCCCCGTTCCTGGTTTTTTATCAGTGTGGCCGGCTCGGCTCTGCTCTTGGCCGGATGCGGCAAAAAGAGCGGCGATGATCACTCCGGTCACGATCACGACGATCATGCCCACGAAGAAGCGTCTGTGGGAGGCGCAGCCCAAACTTCCTTCAAGGAAGGCACCGGCCTCTCGTTTCCCGAAGAGACCCGACGGGCGATTGGACTCACCACGGCCGAAGTCATAGAGCGCGTGCTGCCGATCACCGTAGCGGTGACCGCGCAGGTATATGATGCGGGTCCACCCGTATTGGCGACCGCCAGCGTGCCGTTGGCGCAGGCTGACGCACTTGCGGGAAAAGCCCTCTCGGGCGGTCGGGTTGTGCGCATTGATCGAACTGCCTCCTCCGTCACCGGAGAAGCGGAACTGATTCTCGCATTCGATTCGCAGCATGCGAGGGGTGATTTCATCACATCCACGCTCACCGCCGAGACATCTTCCCCTGTGGTGGTCATCCCGCGCTCAGCGCTTCTGCGCACAACGACCGGAACCTTCGTTTGCGTTGCCAACGGTTCCGCCTTCCTGCGCACCCCCGTCTCGGTCGGCATTACGTCTGGCGACAGCATTGAAATCACTGACGGCCTTTATGCCGGCGACATCGTCGTAGCCCGGCCCGTCGAACAGCTCTGGCTGACCGAGCTGCGCTTCACCAAGGGCGGCGGCCACGCTCATTAACATTTAAACCCTTTATCACTGTGTTGGATCGCATCCTAGAATTCTCCGTGCGTCAGCGCGCCTTTGTCGCGCTGGCCACACTCATCCTTATAGGTGTGGGTGTATGGTCAGCCTTGCGGCTGCCCATCGACGCCCAGCCCGACATCACCAACGTTCAGGTTCAGGTGAACACCGCCGTGCCGGCGCTGGCTCCCGAGGAAATCGAGCAGCTCGTCACGTTCCCGCTGGAAAACGAACTCGCCGGCATCCCCGGCATGACCGAACTGCGCTCGCAGTCGAAGTTTGGCCTCTCGCAAGTCACGCTGGTCTTCTCCGACGGCACCGACCTCTACCGTGCGCGCCAGCTTGTGGCCGAGCGGCTGCAAAACGTCGCCGACGATCTGCCATCAGGCATCACGCCCAGGCTCGCTCCGATCACGACCGGTTTGGGCGAAATCTACTACTATGTCCTGGACTACGCGCCGGACGCTCCCGACAAGCCGGCCACGCGGCCGGAGCAACTCATGGAGCTCAAGCTCATCCATGATTTCGTGCTCAAGCCGCGACTGCGCTCCACACCGGGCATCGCCGAGGTCAACGCCTCCGGTGGCTACGAAAAGCAAATCATCGTTTCGCCCGACCCGGCACGACTGCGTGCGGTCGGCCTGACCTTCTCCGAAGTGGCCGACACGCTCGCGGAAAACGTCGAGAACGCGGGTGGCTCCGTGCTTCAACTCGGCGGCGAACAGGTCACCGTGCGCGCGGCGGGCCGCGTCAACACGATGGAGGAAATCGCCAACCTGCCGCTCAAATTCACCGGTCGGCCCGACGTGCTCAGAGTGCGCGATGTCGCCACGGTTTTGGTCGGCTCGTCGGTGCGCACCGGCTCGGCTACCTACAACGGTCAGGAATCGGTCCTCGGCGCCGCGCTGATGCTCGCGGGAGAGAACAGCCGGCTGATTGCCAAGGCTGTCGGTGAAAAACTCGTCGAGATTCAGGAAAAACTGCCGCCAGGCGTCATTATCACGCCCGTTTATGACCGCACGGTTTTGGTCGATGATGTGATCCGGACCGTAGAGAAAAACCTCTTCGAAGGTGCCATCCTTGTCGTCGTGGTCCTGCTTCTGCTCCTCGGCAACTGGCGCGCGGCGATTATCGTCTCACTCGCGATCCCGTTGTCGCTGCTCTTCGCCATGACCGGCATGGTGCAGAGCAAAATCTCTGGCAACCTGCTGAGTCTTGGAGCAATCGACTTCGGCCTCATCGTGGACGGCGCGGTGGTGATGGTGGAAAACATCATCCGCCACCTGGCCGAGAAGCAGCACAAGCTCGGCCGGCGACTGGACGCACGAGAGCGTGCCCACGAAGTGCTGGTCGCCGCCAAAGAGGTCGTGAACCCTATGTTCTTCGGCGTGCTCATCATCACGGTCGTCTATGTGCCGATCCTGGCGCTCACCGGCATCGAAGGAAAGATGTTCCGGCCCATGGCGCTCACCGTAATGTTCGCGCTGATTGGCGCGCTGGTGCTTGCGCTCACGCTCATGCCCGCGCTTTGCTCCTGGTTCCTCGGCGGCAAGATCGAGGAAAAGGACGCCTGGCTGGTGCGCATTGCCAAAAGCGTCTATAAGCCGGTGCTGCGCTTCGCCCTCAACTACCGGTTCATCGTCATCGGAGCGGTGGCCGTGGTCTTCGGTCTCGCCGTCTGGACCTATTCCCGACTCGGCGCGGAATTCGTGCCACAACTCGACGAAGGCTCGTTCGCCACCCACATGATGCGCACGACGAGCATCGGTCTCGACGCATCGATTGAGATGCAGGAGCGCTCCGAAAAGCTCCTCTTGGAGAAGTTTCCCGAAGTGGACTACACCTTCAGCCGCATCGGCACCGCCGAGGTCGCCACCGATCCGATGGGCGTCAACGTGGCGGACGTCTATATCTTCTTCAAACCGGAGAAGG
This sequence comes from uncultured Opitutus sp., assembly GCA_964476565.1. GTDB lineage: Bacteria > Verrucomicrobiota > Verrucomicrobiia > Opitutales > Opitutaceae > CAMAXB01. Next base: position 30,607 of record CAYZBG010000042.1, on the reverse strand, counting down.
AGTGGCGCAAGATCGATGGACGCACGATCACCAAGGACGAACTGGCGAACCTCATGTCGGCCGAGCTCTCCTTGAATGTGCCGGGGCAGGCGTATCTCTTCAGCCAGCCCATCGAGATGCGTTTCAACGAAATTCTCGAAGGCACGCGCGCTGACATCGCCGTGAAAATCTTCGGCGACGACTTCGAAGAGATCGAGCGCATCGCCGGCGAAGCCCGCGAGATCCTCGAACGCGTCCCCGGCGCGGCCGATGTCGAATTCGACGCGCTCGGCAAGTCGCCGATGTTGGAGATCATTCCCGACCGTGCGGCGCTCACCCGCTTCAATCTTCACGCCGGTGAGATCAACCGCGTGGTCGCGGCGGCCTTGGCCGGCGAGGAAGTCGGACGCCTGATCGAGGGCAACCGGCGCTACGATTTGGTCGTGCGACTCAAGGAGGATCAGCGCATCGATCTCGACGTGCTGAAACGCCTGCCCGTGCGCACGGACGACGGCGGCATGCTGGCGCTCGGACAAGTGGCCGAGTTGCGGTTCACCGAACAGGTCGCGGCGATCTCGCGCGAGTTCGGGCAGCGGCGCGCGGCGATCATGATCAATCTTCGCGGTCGCGACGTGGCGTCATTCGTCGCCGAGGCCCAGGCCAAGCTCGGCGCCGAGTTGAAGCTGCCCTCCGGCTATACCATCGAATTCGGCGGTCAGTTCAAAAACCTGATGGAGGCCAAGGCTCGCCTCGCCTACGTCGTGCCCGCCGCGCTGGTGCTGATCTTCATCCTGATCTTCTTCACGCTGCACAGCTTCAGGCAGACGGTGCTGGTCTTCCTCGCGGTGCCGCTCGCCGTGACCGGAGGCGTCTTCGCCCTCGCGCTGCGCGACCTGCCGTTTTCGATCTCGGCGGCGGTCGGCTTCATCGCCCTCTCCGGTATCGCGGTGTTGAACGGGCTCATGATCATCACGTTCTTCAACCAGCTCCGCGAGCAGGGCGCCGATTTGAAGACCGCGGTGTGGGATGGCTCGCTGCTGCGGCTTCGCCCGAAGCTGATGACCGCCCTGGTGGCCTCGCTCGGTTTCATCCCGATGGCAATCAGCACAGGCTCGGGCGCGGAGGTGCAACGTCCGCTGGCGACCGTCGTCATCGGCGGGATCATCACCTCGACGTTCCTCACGCTCGTGCTGCTGCCCACGCTCTATGCGTGGGTGGAGAAGGACCGCTCTGTAAATCGTAAAGAACCCTCAGTCTGAATCGAACCAAGTAACTATCATGAAACTAATATCCGCCCTCGTCCTCCTGACAATCGTCCCGGCAGTGCATGCCTCGACCGCGCTTCCTCCTGAAGCTGCTCAAATCAAACTCACCGCCGTTCGTTCCCCCACAGTCTTGGTGTTTCAACCGGTGATTCTCTCGAAAGAGGGACAACTGACGATCACCGGTTCCGTTTATAAACGAGCCGGTGCGCCGTCCGCCGCCTCGACCCATCTGGACGTTGTTTTTCTCGATTCCTCGAAACGCCAACTGCGGATCGAGACGACTCGTTTCTCACCTCTTCTGGCCCCCGGCCGGGGGCGGTATTCCCTGCCGCTTGAGAATCTTCCACCGGAAACGGCCACCATCCAGGTGCGCGCTCACAAAGGCCGCCACATCGACGCCTAAACTCTCCTCCATCCCATGAAAACCATCCGTAAAATCATCCTCACCTCATTCGCGCTGCTCGCCACGGCTGTAGCGTTCGCCGCCAAGCCGATCCCCGGCCCCAAAGGCGGGAAAATCGTCACCACGGAAGCTCCCCATGTGGAGTTCTTCGTCCAAAAAGACCGTTCCGTCACCGTGTCGTTTTACGACAAAGACCTCAAGCCAGTGGCCCCGTCCGGGCAGGTCGTTTCCGTCATCGCGGAGGCCAAGACCGGCAGGGTGACACTCGCCTTTGCCGCCAAGGACGGCGCGCTCGTCTCCACCGCCCCGCTGCCCGAGGGCGACGGCTATCGCGTTGTCGTGCAGGTTCGCGATACGGCCGAGGCCAGGCCCAAGAACTATCGCGTGGATTTTCACGACGAGGTCTGCGGCGAGTGCAAACGCGCCGAATACGCCTGCGTGTGCGAAAGCAGCGACGGACACGGACATGCTCACTGACCTATATGAAAGCCATCGTAGCATTTATTCGTTCCTCAAAGGAAGAAGCGGTTCGTGAGGCCCTGCACGGGTTAACCGCCGTCACCGGGGCGTCCTTCGCCGACGTGCGTGGTTTTGGCCGCGGACGGGGTCACGACCATACCAAGAGTGCTCTCGACGAAGCCGTTTTCGGCACTCTTGCCAAGGTGCGTGTAGATGTCATGGCCCAAGATGACGACGCGGACGCGATCACCAAGGCCATCGCCAAAGCGGCGCGCACAGGTAATCGCGGTGATGGCAAGGTGTATGTCGTCGCCCTCGAATCCGCGCTGCGCATCAGCACCGGTGAAACTGATGAGGTCGCGGTTTAAGATCATCCTGAAAGCCTGCTCCCGCGGTCACCGCCTTGTGGTGGCCGCGTCGAGCGGGCGATTTTCTCCATGATCGCTCGCGCCTCGTCGTTTCCGAATCTCTCGTCGCGGTTTGCACGCTGGCGCAAGCCCGTGAGTCGCCTCCTGGCTGTCGGCTTTGTTGGCTTGTTGATTTTGACATCATCGCCGGGCAGCCCGCTCGGGGTGCTGGCCGTGGAGATTGCCGGATTCTTCCTTATCATTGCAGCGGTGCTCGGACGCATCTGGTGTGCCCTTTATATTGCCGGCCGCAAGAATGTCGAACTGTGCCGCGATGGACCGTATTCTCTCTGCCGGAATCCGCTCTATATGTTCTCGTTCTTCGGGGTGATCGGCCTCGCGTTCGTCGCAAGGTCGGTGCCGATCAGCTTGATAATTGTCCCCATCTTTTGGGGCTATCATTCTTTCGTGATTAAATCCGAGGAAATCCAATTGCGGGAGATATTCGGTGACACCTATACCCAGTATTGTCGAGAAGTGCCCAGGCTATGGCCGCGTTTTCGTCTCTATTGGTCGCGTTCCAGTTTGGCTCTCGACCCGCAGGTGATTGTTCGCGCGCTCTCCGAGGTCGCATGGTTTCTGATCGCGGTGGCGTGTCTCGAAATCGTCGAGCATCTGCGCGGTGCTTCGCTCGGCGAGCTTACGCTGCCTGTTCTCTTTACATGGCCGTTCTGAAAATCCAACCGGCCCCAACCTTATTAAAATAGATGCCATGACACACGACAATCACGACAAATCTGAACACGAAGGCTCTTGTAATCACGATCACGGCGAAGGGGGCAACCGCTGGGAGACTATCAGTCTGGCGGTCTCCGGGGTGCTCGTCGGTGCGGCACTTTTGGCTCACTGGCGCGCATGGTTGTCTCCTGAAACGGTGGGGGGCATCGCGTTGGCCGCGATGCTTGCCGGAGGTTGGTTCCTCCTGCCCAAGGCTTGGAATGCGATCCAGAAATTTCGTCCGGATATTAACCTTCTCGTCGTCATAGCGGCCATCGGTGCATCGATCATCGGCGAATGGGTCGAGGCTTCGGCGGTGGTGTTTCTGTTCGGAGTCGCCGAGTGGCTTGAAGGCTGGGCCAACCGCCGCGCACGTCGCGCCACGGAGGCTTTGCTGGAACTGGCTCCAAAGACCGCGACGGTGAAACGGGACGGACGGTTTGTTGAACTGCCGGTCGATCAGGTCGCGGTTGGCGAGACGGTCGCCACCAAGTCCGGAATGAGCATTCCCCTCGATGGGGAAATCATCACCGGCGAGTCTGCCGTCAACCAGGCGCCGATCACCGGCGAGTCCGTGCCCGTGGACAAGAAGCCCGGCGACACCGTGTTTGCCGGCACCATCAACGGCGAAGGCTCGCTGGAAATCAGAGTCACCAAGACGACCGGAGACACCACGCTCGCGCGTATCATCCGGCTGGTCGCGGAAGCGCAGGAACAGAAAGCGCCCACGCAACGGTTCGTGGATGTGTTCGCCCGCTACTACACGCCCGCCGTGACGGCGGTCGCGTTCCTCATCTTTCTTGTGCCGCCCTTGCTGATGGATGGCGAGTGGAGCACCTGGCTCTATCGGGCTTGCGTGCTGCTCATCATCGCGTGCCCGTGTGCATTGGTGATCTCCACGCCGGTCAGCATTGTCGCCGGGCTGACCGCGCTCGCGCGCCGGGGTGTGTTGGTGAAGGGCGGCGCTCATCTCGAAACCATCGGACGACTCAAGGGCCTCGCGTTGGACAAGACGGGCACGATCACGGAAGGGAAGCCCCGCGTCCTCGGCGTCGAACTCATTCAAGCGGCAAAGCCGGAGGAGGTTCTTCGCATCGCCGCGGCAATCGACGCGCACTCCGCGCATCCGCTGGCGAAAGCCGTGGTCGCGCACGCTGAGGAACAAAATGTCTCCCACGGTCGAGCCGAAGGCTATCGGAACCGCAGCGGACGCGGTGCGGAAGGCATGATCGACGGCCACGCCTATTTTGTGGGCAACCACCGTTTCGCTCACGAACTCGGAGTGTGCTCCGAAGAGGTCGAAAGCCGCCTCGCGGGCATGGAAGCCAAAGGGCAGTCGGTCGTGGTGGTGGGCCATCGCCCGCACGACGGATGCAAGGGCGAGGTTCTCGGCATCATCGCTATCGGCGACACCTTGCGACCTAACGCCAAATCCGCCATTGCCGCGCTCCACGAGGCCGGCGTTGAGCAAGTCGTGATGCTCAGCGGCGACAATCAGCGCACGGCGGATTTCATCGCCCGTCAGGTCGGCATCGACGAAGCACGCGGCGATTTGCTTCCCGACAACAAGGTGGAAGCCGTCAAGGCGCTCCGTGAAAAATATGGTGTCGTGGGAATGGTCGGCGATGGCGTGAATGACGCGCCCGCAATGGCCACCGCGAATATTGGCATCGCGATGGGCGCGGCCGGCACGGATGCCGCCATTGAGACCGCCGACATCGCGCTCATGGAGGATGAGCTGGGCAAGATCGCGGAGACTATTCACCTCGGTCGGCGCACCCTGCGTATCATCTATTTCAATGTGGCCTTCTCGCTTGGGCTGAAGGCGGTATTTTTGATCCTGACCCTTACGGGCCACGCCAGCCTGTGGTTTGCGATTCTCGCAGATACGGGGGCCACGCTGCTGGTGATCGCGAATGCCCTTCGTCTGCTCGCAAAACCCAAATCAAAGGAGGCTTAACCTTGCATGCGCTCCAAGCGATCAGCGAAGAAGGCCGCCAAAACCCCACGCCGGGTGCAGTGGGAGCCAGAGGTAACTCTATGGATGGTAGGCTTGGGTATGCTATTCGGATTTGGAGCCGAGGTCTGTTGGGACGGGAGTTTTCTTTGGATGAGCGAGGGAGGCTTCATCGGTGGGCTGGCTGGTGCAATCTGCGATACGGCCTTGTTCCTCTATCGCCGATGCCGGCAGAAGCGAAAATCGCCGGCTCTTTATCACTGAAAAACATGGAGCCACTGCAATGATCGCATTTCTTCGCGAACTCGGAATCGAGGGGGTAACGACAAAATCCTCCTTCAAATTGGAACGCGCACGAAAGCAGCTCGCTGCCTATGTGAAGGTGATTCGGGGGCTCGGGTTGGAGGTCGAATTACTGAAGTCCTCGGAAAATCTGGAATCTGTATTCTTGCGGGACTTGGTGCTTTTGCTGCCGGAGGTAGCCGTCGTCGCCAACTCTCCGGCGTCCGCACAGAAAAAGGAGGGAGCGGAAGTCGTCAGCGTGCTTTCGAGCCACAGGCCCGTGCAGCGCCTTGGTGAATCAGGTTTGCTCGATGGCGGGGATGTTTTGTGCATCGACCGGACCCTTTACGCCGCTCAGACCCAGTGGACAAATGCGGAGGGCATTTCTGACCTTCGCGATATTGTGCAGCCTTTTGGGTATGAGGTTCGCACGGTCGAACTGCGCGGTGGGCGAAACCTCAAGGCAGCATGCACGTATATCCCGCCGCATTTCGTGGTGCTCAATCCGGCATGGGTGGATGCGTCCGCTTTTGAAAATTGCACTCCGATCCCGGTGGACGAATCCGAACCTCTGGCTGCGAACACGCTGACCCTGGCAGGCACGACTTTGGTGAGCGCGTCCTTTCCGAAGACGGAACAGCTCTTGAAGGAGGCGGGTATCCAGACTCTCGCGATCAACATCTCGGAATTCGAAAAAATTGAAGGCCGGCTTACCCGCCTCCTGCTCATCAAAGAGCCGCGTGAAACGAGACCTGTCGTTCTACACCAAGGGTTGAAAGCGGTGCATGCGTCCAAGGTGCCGGCGCCATCGGGGCACGCGGCCCAAGCCATCGTGCACGGCGACACGGTCTATGTTTCGGCTCAGCGGCCGTTTGATCCATCGATGGCAAATCCTCCCCGGATGAACATCGAGGAACAGGCGGAGCAGGTGCTGCGCAATGTCGCCGCCGTTCTCACCACGGCAGGGAGTTCATTGGCCGACGTGCTGCATGCCACGGTTCATCTGGTTGATCCCAAACATCTGGAACGGATCGAACCGGTCTATGCACGCATTTTCGCGAACCATCGTCCAATACGGACCGTCATTTCCAACCGTGCGTTGCCATCCGGCGTTTTGGTTGAAATCGAAGTGGTCGCCGCCGTCTCAAAATGGCGGCATCCCTAAGCCTCACTGCGACATTCGCTGTCCTTGCCGCTGAGTTTGTTCTTCGCGGTGGGCTTGCTGCAAATCGCGGCGGGCCTGGGCGCGGGCAACGATGCGCTCGGCGGTTGCCAGGTCTCCACCGGTCTCAAGGAACGCCTTCACTTCATGCTTGGTGCGAATGTGATCGGCCGGTCCCATCGCCTTGACTCCAAGTTTTTCGGTGATGACGCGAAGTGCATCCGGTTCGTTTCGGAGAGAAACCACAGTCGCCGCGGTGATGGTGGAGCTGTCGTTTTTGTTCATGGAAATAGCGGCACATCAGGCCGGTCTGAGGGTTACTTTCTTGTAGCCGTTGGTGCAGTGACGAACGACTGCGGTGTGGTCCGGCAGGCGCCGGAACTCATGCGGTTTGATGAAGTATTCTTCGACACGTTGATGAGTGTAAGAAGTGTGATCCGCGCCAGTGGTGCGGGAAGAACGTTCCACATAATGTTTGCCGAGGGCGTTGGCGCAACGCAAAGCGTCAGTCTCGGACGCGGCGCGATACATGAAAAGGTTCTTCAAATTGAGGGCCAAAACATCGGCTTGTTCCTTGGTCTGCGGCGGAATCAACGACTCGAACGCCTGCGCGGAAACGATCAGCATGAGCATGCAGTCGCGCAGCCGGTCCACCACGTTGAAGTCGCTGGTGCCGTCGTGGCTGGCGGTGATGGCGTTTTGAAACTCGTCTCCCACGTAGATGAGTTGATTGAGGGCGTATTTCTCCCACGGCGGGAGCGCGTAACGCCGGAGGGAGTGCCGGTAGAGGAGCAGCTTTACGACGGTGAAGATATACTGGCGTTCCGTCGTGAAATCCTGCGGCACGTCGATGCAGAAAATCTTCCCCTGATCCACATCGGCGATGGAGCAGGTATCGGGTTCATCGGAACTGAACACCTCGGCAATCTCGGGCGTGCCGAGGTATTCCAAATAGTTTTGTGACGTGCCGATCTCGCCCGCCCTCTGCTCCTTGGCCTCATGCTTGAGGTAGGTTTGTTCCAGAATTTCCGCCAACTGGATGCGCCGTTCGGTGGGCTCCAACTCGGTCAGTTTGTCCAGCGCGGCCCGCAATTCCTTCTCCGAGGTAAGCAGCGCATAGGCGTTGGTGGCCGTGGCCGGCCGGCCGATGTCGGCCAGCAATTCCAACGCCCGGCCGATGTGGGCGGCGCCCTTGATTTTGAAAAAGCTCTTCTCGTCCTTCGGATTCAGGGCGGCCGCCGTGTCCACAAGGAGGCGGGCGCGGGTGGTGAACGGCAGGCGGGCGTCGCCCGTTACGTTGAGCCGGTGGGCGGGTTTTTCCTTCTCTCCGACCATCCTCGGGCGCAGTCGGATTAGATCCTTTTCGCGCCCGTATTTCTTGGCGATGGTTTCAAGCTGGAACCACTCGTCGCCCTTATTGGCGATGATGACACCACCCAATTTCGAGTTCCGTTTGAGGAGCGCGGCAAGCAGTCCGTTCATGCCGGAGGTCTTGCCGGAGCCGGTGTCGCCGGTGAAAAAGAAATGTCGGTTGGCCTTGTCGCGCGTCCAATGGAAGCCGGCATAAGCGAGCACGATTTCCCATCGGTCGGCCACGATCTTGCCGTTCGGATCGCGCACGAAGCGGCGATGGTCGGCAAAATAGAACAGCAGACCGGCGAGTATGCAGGCCGCCGCGCCGGCCACATACGACCAAGGAAATGCCAGGCGTTCGCTGCCGGCGAGCCCGAACGCCGCGACGAAAAGCGCGAAAAACAGGGCCGCCGTGGCGCTCAAACCGGGATCGTTGTGGCGCAGATTCCGGTGAATTTTCCAGCCAGCGAAGACGAGGAAAACGAACGCGAGGGCGAAAAAAAGCACCGTGATGGCGTGCGGATCATGCAGCCATTGGCGCAACAAGACATGCGGCGGCGGGAGGCCCTTCATCGCATCCATTCAAGCCCGGCGAGGGCGAACTGCGAGGGGGTGCATATACCGAAAAAAGGATAGATGCGGGCGGGCCGGATCGTGCCGATTCGTGGGCTCCGGCTTCTATCGAAGTCGATAGGGTATTGCGTCTGTTGCCAAAAAGAGGGACCGACCCACGCCCACCCTGGCGGTTTCGCCGTGACCAAACCGGCACCGAAAACGACGCCCGAGCATTCCGCACGCTACCGCATTCGGGACAGGCTCGCTGCCGTGGATTGGGAACACGCGCTCCGTTGAGCCGCGACACGATTCCGATGCTCTGTTAAGGCATGATCACCGTCGGAGTCATTCGCAACGGAGCCACCTACCTTTCGCATCACCTGCGAAAGAACGATTACTGGTCGGAGGGCGAAAAGGAAGTGCGCGGCGAATGGATCGGCGAAGGCGCAAAAGCGCTCGGCCTCTCCGGCGCGGTGACGGATGCGCCCTTTGAGGCGTTGCGTCAGAACCGGCATCCGCAAACCGGCGAACCGCTGACCGCCCGTGATCGGGGAAACCGCGTGGCGTTTTTCGATGTGCAACTTTCCGCACCGAAGGACGTGAGCGTGCTGGCGATGGTGGGCGGCGACGAACGTGTGCGTGAGGCGTTCGTTGAATCGGTCAAAACCGCGCTCGCGGAAATGGAGCGCTTCGCCGCCGTGCGCGAGCGGCGCGGCGAGGCGGTCGGCACGGAAGCGTATCGCCTGACGGGAAACTTTGTCGGCGCGATGTTCCTGCATGACACGAGTCGCGACCTCGACCCGCAGTTGCACGCGCACGCGGTGCTCGCGAACGCGACGTGGGACGCGACGCGCAACGAATGGCTCGCGCTGCAACCGGTGGAAATGCTGCGGGCCTCGGCGTATCTCCGGCAGGTCATGTATCGCGAACTGGCCGGCCGGTTGCGGGCGCTCGGCTACGAATCGCACGAAATGAACTCGAAAGGCTTCGCGGTGCGCGGCGTCGAGCACTTGCGCGAACGCTTCTCGAAGCGCGCCCGGCACGTTCAGCAACTCGCGGAGGACTACGCGAAGCAGAAAGGCCGGAAGCCGACCAAGCGGGAAATCGAAGTCCTCGTGCGGGAATCGCGTGAGGACAAGTTGACCGAAGTCAGCACGCCGGAGGTTCGCGCGCGGCAGCGGAAGGAACTGAACGCGGACGAGACGCGGAAGCTGGACGATCTTGTGCGGGCGGCGCGGAAGCAGGCGCCCCGCGAGCAACCGTCCATCGGGCAGGCGCGGGCCGTGCTGGAAGCGGCGCTGCGCCACGTTTACGAGCGCAGCAGCGTCGCCCGCGAGGGCGAGGTGCTGAACGCCGCGATGGAACTGCATCCCGATTTTTATCGCTGGCGGGAACTAACGCGGGCCTTGGCGGAGCATCCCGAAATCATCCGCCGCGACGGCGAGATGAGCCTGCGGCCGATTCGCGAGGAGGAAGCCGCGACCGTCCGGCGCGTGCAGACCGGGCGGAACCAGCGGTTCGCATTGGGCGATGCGGCACACCTGCCCGCTTCGCTTACGCCCGGCCAGATGAACGCGGCGCGGGCGCTGCTCGGCAGCCGCGACTTCGTGTCCGTTCTGGTCGGCGATGGCGGCACCGGCAAGACGACCTTGCTGACGGCGGTCGAACAGGCGCACCTGCTCTCGGGCGGGCAGCGCTTCATGCCGCTGGCCCCGACGACTCGCGCCCGCGACGCGTTGACGGGGAGCGGATTCGAGTCGGCCGATACCGTGCAGCGCTTTCTCGTGAGCGAGGCGATGCACGCGCAGGCGGCGGGCCGCGTGCTGCTGGTCGATGAAGCCGGGATTCTCTCCACGCAACAACTCGAACACCTCACGCGCATCGCGGAGACCGTGCGGGCGCGGGTGTTGCTGGTCGGAGACACCAAGCAGCACTACAGCGTCGAGCGCGGCGATGCGCTGCGAAACGTCGTCAAGCACGCCGGCCTGCCGGTCGTGCGGCTGGCGGAGGTGTTGCGGCAACGCCGGGAGCCGGACCGGCAGTTCAGCCGTCTTCTCGCGTCGGGCCGCATCGACGAGGCGTTCCATTACGCGGATCGGCGCGGCCTTTTTCGCGAGGCCGGCGACGACGAGGCGATGTTCGCCCAGGCGGCGGAGCACTACGCGACCAACCGGCTGAACGGCATCGAAACGATGGTGGTCATTCCGTTTTGGGAGGAGATCGACCGCTTCAACCTGCATGTCCGGCCGGCGCTGCGTCGGCTCGGACTGCTGGGGGAAGCCGAGGTTTCGCGCGAGGCGGTTCGGCCGATGGTATGGACCGAGGAACAAAAGGCGCATTGGGACCAGTATCAGGTCGGCGACCGGCTGCTCTTCATTCACGACGTGAACTTCCACAAGCGCGGCACGGCCGCCGAAGTGGTCGCGATCCTACCCAACGGTCTGCGGGTGCGGGACGAGTCGGGCCGGGAAACGAAGATCACGCGCCGGCAACGGTCGGCTTTCGATGTGGGCAGGGCGCAAACGCTGTCGGTGTCGGCCGGCGAACAACTCTTGATTCGTGGACGCGACAAGGATCACGAGTTCGCCAACGGCGACCTGAAAACCGTGGCGGCGGTCGATCCCGAGAAAAACCGGATCGTGTTCACCGACGGCGGCGAGCTGCCGCCGTCGTTCGCCGCGTGGACCTATGGTCACGCGCAAACGTCCTATCGCTCCCAAGGCAGCACGTCGGAGGAATCGTTGATGGTGCTGGGCGACGTGGCGGCGCGCTCGCTCAAGCTCCGTCAGTTCTACGTCGGCAACACCCGCTATCGCGGGAGCCATGCCATCTACGTTTCCAGCCGTGCGGAAATCCTGCGCCGGCTGTCGTTGCACGACGACGGCCGCGAACTCGCGACGGAGTTTATCGAGCGGCATCGCATCGTGCTGAACGAGCGTGTGAGCCGGCGCCGCGACCTGCGAGCCCGGATGCGGGCCGCATGGGCGAGCATGGCGGGCACGCTGCGCGAGTGGCGCGAAAACCTCGGTGAACGGAGGAGCCTGTGATGGACAAACCGGCTTTCAGGAAACCGAAGGAGCATTTCGACACGGACGCACATCCGAGCCACGTCACGTTTGACGACGGCAAGAACGTGCGCCGGAACATGCCGTGGCTGCACTACGTCGAGGCGCGTTGGGACTACGCAGAGCCGGACACGATCAAGGTCGAGATTGGCGATTGGGTGGTTTTTCTCTCGGGCCACAACCTCGGCCCGCTCTTCGGAGCCATCGAGAATCACACCCTATCTCGGGTGCGCGCCCTGCCGGAACTCGCGCAGGATCGGGACCGCGAGGCCGACACGTTCGTTTGCGAAATTCGTTTCGTGAAACCCGCGCCGCCACCTCGCAAGGGGCAGTTGGAACTCGGGCTCGGATAGCCGGAACGCGCGCGCGTGATTGGCGAAGTCCGATTTGGTTCCAAAAGTTGTTCTATCCTTTTTTCGGTATAGACAGCCCCTTGCTTTAGGCAGGGCCGGATTCCCTTTATACACCTACGGAGCCGGCACCTGCTGTTGGACCAGCGGGGACCGGTTGCGAGGGAAACGGCCCCCATACGCGCCGGCTCGAAAACGGAGAAAATCAAGATGACAACTCTGATTCTGGTGACGCCGTATCTGGCGTTCGTTTGCGGTGTGGCGATGATGGCGAGGGCGCTGCACCTGTGGGAAATGGAAGCGCGGCGACACGGCGGCTCATTCCACGGTCGAAAGCTCGTGCTGCTGGTGGGCTCGGTGCTGGCGCTGCCGACGCTGGCGCATGCCCAGGTCGATCTGCGAACCGCAACCGAGTCCGGCAACGCGATCATCATGTATCTCAGCGGAACGTTCGCCGCGGTCGGTATCGTCGCGGCCGGCGTCGCCATGATGATGGGCCGGCAATCCATCGCGAAGTGGGCCTTTGCCGGCGCGATGGTCTCGGGTCTCGCGTTCGCCATCGTGCGCACGATGTGGAGCAACATGGGCATCGAGGCATCCGGAGTCGGCTCGTTTGCGCCCTGACACGTTCCTGACGCGAAGGCACCGCGATGAACTCCACGCACCTCAACGAACACGACGCCAACCAGGGCGCGCAGTCATCCGGGGAATTCCTCGGGATGACGGGCAACTCCGGGTGGTATCTACTCGGTTCGGGCGGGATGACCATCCTGATGGTGATCCTGCTGTGGGGTATCTTCGGGGTATCGCTGCTGCTGTGCCTGTTCGTCGGCATCGTGCTTTGCATGCTCTCGCTCGCGTATGTTTTTGCGCTGAAGAACAACAAGCCGGAGCACTACGACACGGACTTTTTCGAGTCGGCGTTGGTCGAGGCCGGCGTGCTCGAACTGCGCTTCGGTCCGCAGGCCACCCGCGGGGTCAACCCCTTCACCGGTCTTCCGGCTCAGTCGGCGTCTGCACCCGCCCGTCCCTTTGCGCGGCTGCCGTTCAAGACGGCACCGCGTAAAATTCGAGGGTTGGCGCCGGTGGCGTCGGTCGCCGAGACCGCGGCCGGCGAGCCCGCCCCGGCAGAAAAGCCCAAGGCACCCGTCAAGAAAGAGCCGGTGGTCGCGCAGGCGGCCTATGAGGAGTTGCAGGAACGGCTGCACGCGGCGGAAGAGCGGCTGGAAGAAGTGTTTTCCGAACGTTTGGAGGACTGACCATGCGCGTTGAACCCATCGACGGATTTTTCGGCGAAAACCTGATCGTCTTCGGTGGGCTGCATCGGGGCGGCTTTGTCTCGCGTGGTTTCGAGATCACCGCGCCCGATTTGGAGAACGCCGATCCCGTCCACCACAACGCGCTCGAAGCCGACCTGGTGGCGATGCTGTCCCTGCCGAAAGGAGATTGGGGGATGCAGGTGCAGTGGATGCCGGACTCCGATTTCCGGCGTCCGCTCCAACGCTACCGGTCGGAGACCCACGAGCACGCCTCGAACGAATGGGAGAAGCGTCAGCGCAACGAGCGCTTCGTGCGTTTCATGAAGATGAGTCGGGACGGCCTGCTTCGGCGCGAACGTCTGCGGGTCTATTTCACGATCCCGGTGGACGCCGCCGCAGTCGGCAAGACCGGGCAGGCCACGCACGAAGCGTTGATCGCCGCCTACGCCGAGCAATTCAACCAGATCGGCCAGTTCCTTCAGGCGCTCCTGAGTGGCAGCGGCGGCACCGTCGGCCCCATGACGGACGCCGACCATTTTCTTCACTACGTGGAGTTCCTGAACCCCTCGCTGCCGGAGCAAAATATCTCCGACCCGCTGGAATTCTTCGACCCGGAAAAATCCATTCAGGAAAACTGCTGGCACAGCGAGGGCCGGCCGTTGGACAAGCCCGACACCGGCTTCTACCTCGACGGCTACTATCACGGGATACTCGTCCTGAAATCGCCGCCGAAGCGGACCCGGCCCGGCATCGCCTATCTCCTGACCAAGCTCGCGCTGCGCGACTACGCGATCACGGTCAACGTCGCGGCGGTGGACGTGGAGGAACTGATCGAGAAGGAGCAGAAGGAACTCAATCGCGTGGAGGGTGATTACGAGAGCCTGAAAAAGATCAAACTGCTGGCGGCGATGAAGACCAAGGCCGCGAAGATCGCCCGCTACAGCAACGGCGACAGTTCGCCCTACCGTATCCAGTATATCATCCGTGCGTGGGATAAAAACCGGGAGGAACTTCGGGCGAAGCTGACGGCGCTGAAAGCCGCCGTCAGCAACATGGAGCGCGCCGTGGCCTACGAACCTGCGTTGGAAACTTCGGCGCGGAATTTCTTCTACTGCTCGTGGCCGGGATGGACGCACAGCCGCTACACCTCGCTTTGGCACGATTACGACGACGCGCTCGTGGCGAATATCCTGCCCTTTTCGTCCACGCCGGCCGGCTACCTGGAAACTGCCGAATTCATCTACGAGGGTGCCAACGGAAATCTTGTCGGCGGACGGACCTTCGTCGGCGAGGGCGACAACCAGACTCCGCAAAACGCGGTTGTCATCGGCACGACCGGCTCGGGCAAGAGCGTCAACCTGATCGACATCCTGACGCAGACCGGGATGTATTTTGCGTTCACGACCATTGTCGAGGAAGGCAACGCCTACGCGGTCTATGTTCGCACCGTCGATCCCGACGCGCGGTCGATCATCGTTCAGGCCAACGGCAAGCTGACGATGAACTACCTCGACACGCGGGGCCTCCCGCTGTCGGGCCTGCACCTGAGCGCGGCGGCGGCGCTGCCCATGCTGATGGTCGGCCAGTCGAAGGATGAGGACCGCAACAAGCTCCGACAGGCGCTCCTCTCGAACTCCATCGGGCGTCTCTACGACGACTTCGCCCGTTGGTATCTGAACAAGCAACCGGAACGCCGCGAACCGATCTCGCGGCGGGCCTGCGCGCTCGAGTCGTATCGTCGCGAGCGCATGGGCCCGCAGGCGACCGATCTGGATGCGTTCCTCGAATTCGCCGAGTTTGAGCAAGCGAAGCCGGACGAGGCCGCCGCGTTTCTCGCCGGCATCGATCCGGGCGAAGTGCTGCGCTTCGAAAAGGACAGCGTCGGCTCCCAGCGGGTGCGCGACCTGATCTTTTCGGAGTTCGGTCCCGCCGACTATCCTCAGCACGGGCATTTGCAGGAATTGCTTTCGGCGGAGGCGTCCGGGCCGCACGCCGACGAAATGCGCTACCTCGCCACGCTCCTGGAGCCGTGGGGTTCGGGCGGCGCCTACGGTGAATTGTTCGATGGTGTCTCCAACGTGAACCTCACCGGGAAGATCGCGCATTTTGAATTGGGCTACATCCCAGAGTCGGCGGAGGAATTGAAAGCGGCGGCGGCGTTCCTGATTTCGAACTACACCCGTTCGCACATGATGCGCCTGCCGCGCGGCCTGCGGAAACGGAACATTTTTGAGGAAGTCGCGCGCTTCGCGCTGATTCCTTCCGGCAAAAAGGTGCTGCGGGAATCCTACCAGCAGCTTCGCAAATACAATGTCTGGAACGTCGCCACCGTCCAGAATTACGAACAGTTCAAGTCGTCGGACATCCGCGGGCCGGTGCTGGGCAACAGCCGCGTCTTGTTCCTTCTCCGGCAAAGTGACCGGTCGGACATCGAGGATTTGAGCCGGGATTTCCCCATCCCCGAGGCGGTGAAGGATGCGGTCATGTCGCATCCCGAGCCGGAGAAGATCGTCGGCCAAAAGTATTCACAATTCACCTACTATCACACTGACGAGCGCAGACCACTTATCGTAACCATGCGCAACGCGGCTTCGCGGGAAATGCTCTACTGCGCGTCCAGTTCCGGCGCGCACTACGACCAGCGCGAAAAGGAACTCAAGGGCTACGGCAACGTAGTCGAGGGGATCATCGCCAATGCCTGATGCCATGAAAACACATCGCGAACTTGTCACGGAAGCCAGGGGCCTCGATCAGCTTGGGCGCCGGTATTGGGAGGAGCATCGGAGCCGGAACGAAGTTTCTCCGGCGTCGGCGCGGATGAGCGCGGGACTGGAATCGCGCGTGCTCTTCCGGTTTCCTGATACCCTGACGACGGCCACGGATGGAGAGACCGGCAATTCGGAGGAGGTCGAAACGCTTCGGTTAGCGCGTCGTATCGAGGTAAAACTCGACGGAGACAGACCGGAATTCCTCTTGGTCGAAGAGGAATACACCGCAGACCCCGGCGAAGGCATCGAACGCCTGCACGGGCCGATTCCGATCATCAAAAGCGACGACGTGCTGGATGCGTTGAGCGAAGGTTATCAACTGGGTGAAGAGGATAGAATCGGCGCGTTGCTCGCTCCATTCACCGACCGTATCGGGGAAGAGGATTTCATCGATGACGCGGATTCAGAGCTCGTGGAGAAAATTGCGTCCATCGTTGAGGTGGGCGAGCTCGGGCCAGCGGCCCGGCTGCGGGCCAAGGCGGACATAGCCGCCTTTTTGGAAGGCCGGCTTGAATCGAGTGAATTCATTTCCGCCGCCATCGAGCGCCAGTGTCATCGCGAGGAGGAATGCCAGGTCCTCGCCAAGCGGCACGGTGAGAGAATTTCCATTACCGAATGACGCAAACGAAAGGAACACCCATGCACCGCATCCTCGAAGGACTATCTTTTACGCATCCCTATATCGTGGGACTGCTGCTTCTCCTGGTGGTTATTTTGATGTCGGGTTGCGCGACGACCGGAGCCGACACGGCCGGAGGCACGCGGAATTTCGTGACGACCGGCGCGACAACGGCAGCCGGCGCTTATATCGGATCGAAGCAAGGCAGCAATCCGGGCCGGGGCGCCGCCATCGGTGCCGCGGCCGGCTTCGTCGTCGGCGAAGGAATCAATTACCTCAACAACAAGGCACAGCGAGAGGCGTATCTGGCAGGCTACGAAAAGGGCCAGTCCAACGCGGTGAAACAGCAATACTGGATCGCCCGCGACAATCAGCGTCCGTCTCTCGATGACCATTACGAGGAGGGGTATTACGAAATCGAAGTGCCGGCGACCGACCGCGAGGGCGTGCGTCGCGAACCGACCAAACGAGTCATTCGCGTGGTCATGCCAAGGGAGGACGAGTCATGAAACCCTACGTTGCGTTTATCGGTGTCGTCGCGGTGTTCGCCTCGCCCCTGCCGGCGCAGTGGGCGGTGATCGACGCGGCCAACCTCAAGCAAAGCGTCGTCCAGTATGCGGCCCTGGTCGATCAGCTCGCCAATCAGGCGACGCAGATCAGCCATCAGGTGCAGCAAATCCGGCAGTTGGAAACCCAGCTCACTCGCATGGGTGACATGGCGAACGTGCGGGACCTCGTGGGTTTCCCCGAACTCAAGGTGGAGATGACCCTGCCGACAAAGATCCGAACATGGACGGATAGCCTGACGCGAATCGACGGCTACGGGTTGTTCGGCGACACACGCGGCGGGGTGTTCCGCGGGGTTGCCCGCGAGTTTCCGGACTTCGACGGGCGCTTCATTCTGCGGGAGGCGGACCCCTACAAGCGGGCGCATGAGGTCGCGGCCAAGGTGGACAACTTCAAAGAGGTTCAGACCGACGTTTACACCCGCCGCGAGCGGTTGCGCGAGGCCATCGCCCGCACCAGCGAGGCGATGCGGCTCGCACCGACCGAGGCCGAGATGCGGAAACACGAAGCGGTCCTGAACGCGCAATACAGCCAGCTTGCCGCGCTGGACGCGGAGGTGTCCCTGAGCGCGGCGGAAATCCAGGTCAAGGCGGCCGAGTCGTCGGCGATGGCCGAGGCACAGAGCGAGGCGGATGCCGAGGCGCGGAAACGCCTCGCCCAGCAGGAAGCCCGGAAACTGGCGACGGCGTTCAAGCCGCGCTACGAGTGTATGCTTCAATATGTAACTGAACGGCGGATGTCTCCCTGACAGCGCAACCCTTAACGCAGACCACTGTCTCATATTCACCTATGAAAACTATGCTCAAAGTCGGCGCTTTCGTGGCGGTTCTTCTGGCGGTTGGGTGTGCGGATCGGGAGGCGGAGGCGCGCAAGGCGCGTGAAGACGCCGAGGCCAAGGCGAGAGCGGAGGCCGCTCGCAAGGAAATGGAAGCGTTGCCGAAGGCGTTCAAGTCGCGGGATATTTTCAAGAAGAACGAACCGGAAGAAAAATCCGCTCCGACACCCGAAGAAAAACCGCAGACCCCCTAACCACTTCCGGTCATGCCCGCTCCCATCGGCAGCATTCTTCCCGCATCCTTCTTCGACGGCCTTTCGTCGTTGTGGGGCGGGTGCGCCTATATCGGGAGCGCCATCGTGGCTGCTGGACTGGTGTTTCAAACTGTGCATAGCCGACCGGATGCCGGGTCGTTCATCTGGCTTTTGGCGAAAGTCTTCCTCATCGGGATCAGCACGCTCTTTATTCGCGAATGGTTGATGCGTCTGAACGACATCGTGGTGGCGTTTGGCGCGTTGATGAGAGTCGATCCAACATTGGTCGATGAACGCTTCGTTGAATTCATCGCAGGAAAAACCTCGACCGAACCCAATGCTAGTGTGTGGGACATCATTTGGGGAACGAAATCCATCGGCACGGCGCTCACGTATGCGCTCCTTTGGCTGTTCGGATGGTTTTCGTGGGGCGTTCAGTTCGTGGTCAAACTGATCGGCGATGTATTGCTCGTCGTCGGCTGGGCGCTCAGCCCGATCTTCCTCGCATTTTTCATGCTGCGGCCAATGGCCGGCGTTGCCCGGAAATACATCATCGGCTTGGTGGCGTTGGTGTGCTGGCCGTTCGGTTGGGTGATTGCGGCGGTCGTAACCAACGCGATGCTCGATGCCGCGGCGACGGCGAGCCTCGTTCCCGTGATCGTGGTCGGGGCGCCCATTGCCGGCCCGGCGCTGACGGTATTGCTGATCGGTGCGTGGATGCTGGTCAGTTCCGCGCTCGCGCCCTACGTCACTACGAGAGTCCTGCTTATGGGCGGGAATCCGGCGACGGAATTCGCGCGCGGCGTGGGTGGGGTTGCCCAGGCCGCATTCGCTGGTGGAGTTGGGGCCGGTGTGGCGGCGGCCACCGGTGGGTTGGGCGCGGCCGGCGTGGTCGCCGCAGCGGCGACCGGGGCGATGGCGGGAGGCACGGAGTCAGCCGCCCGCGGGGGTGGATCGGCCCGCACGACCGGCACCGCGATTGGAGGTTTGTCAGGATTCTATGCCGGTAGTTTTATGAGACGCCACGCAGCGGCCTCGGAGGCGACGGCCGCCGCTCAGAAGAGGCAGGCGGAAGCCTCCGAAGCTTTTGCATCTGAATTCTCACAACGCATGCAGCGTCGGCGCCAAAGTCAGAGTAGATTTAATCAACAACCACACATCGAAGACCCTAATCAGGCAGCAATCGACATCGACTCCCATGATTCATCTAAATCGTAGATCAACCAAAGCGGCGGAGGAATCCGCCAAGGCGGCGCAGCGCATTGCCGTTGCGGAAGAAAAAAAGGGGAAGCTCCTTCTCGACCATCTGTTCGCTCCGGAGAACGCCGATCTTCTTGAGCCGACGACGCGGGACAAGACGGAGCCGCCCAAACCCAAGCAACCCCGGAGGTAGCCATGGTCGCCACGGCCGAATCTTCCCCCGCGCGCGAGGCTCGCCCCTCGCCGGGCTTCGGCAAACCGAAGCCAGCTTTGCTTTCGATCTTCGCCGGCCGTCGCCGGGAATCACTCATCTGGTTTCTGGTCGCGGTCTCGGCATGGGTTTGGTCGGTGTGGGACCGTCATCGCTTGGTCGCGCAACTTACACAGAAGCGTGAGGTCGTGCTGATCGACAGCCTCGGCACATACTACGTGTCGCCGGTCGTGGACATCCAGAACGCGAAGGACCTGCACGCGATGCAGACCAAGCTCGCGTGCAAGGCACTCTTCGAACGCAAACCCGCGGGCCTCGACAACCCGGAGCTATTCAAACAGCTCTTTCTTCGCGAGGCCGCGCAGGTGGCGCAGGCCGCGATGGACAAAACGAAGGCGGAATTCGAGGCGAAGTCGCTGCATCAGAAAGTCGAGATCGGCCTGCCTGAAATCCTCAGCACGAGGGATAGTGCCTTCTACTCCGCCGTCGATGTGCAGTTGATCCGTGTCGGCTCCTACCAGGGAGCGCCGATCACCGAGGTGATGCGCTACCGCGTGAAGTTCAAGTTTCTCGTCAACCCCGACCTGACTCGCAACGGGCGCTTCCCGACCGCCGTCGCCGCGTTCCAGGTCGAACCCGCACCCAAAATATGAGGAGGCCGTATGTGGAAACACCCCACGCTCTTTTTCTGCACGGCGGCGCTGCTCACGGCGCAACCAATTCGAGAGGTCACGCTTGATCCGACGCAGGCGGTCGATCTGCCCGTGTCGCGGGAAATCACCACGGTGATGTTTCCCGGTCCGCTGACGGCGGTGGCCGGAGCGGACATGCTGATCGACACGGGCAAGGCCGCCGTGGAGGTCGAGGTAGGCACGCCGGTGCGGTTCCACATCACGCACGCGCCCGGTTCGAATTTCCTCCTGCTGCGCAGCCTGCAACCGGAGGCGACCGGGCGGCTGACGGCGATCTACGAAGGCTCGGCCTACGTGCTCAATCTGCGGTCGGTGGCGGGAGAATCCGTCGCGAGCGCCATTTTCAAACGCGCGGCGGTGCAGACGGCCGTGAAGGTCGATGCACCACCCGAGCCGGTGCGATTCACGCCACGGATCGGATTGAGCCTGCTGGATCGGGCGCGCGCGTATCCCGTCCTGGTCAAGTCGCTGCCGCGCGCGGTCGAGGGCGTGAGCCTGAGCGCGCAAAATCGGAAGGTCGAACTGCCCGGTCTCGAAATCGACGTGCAGGAGGTTTACCGCTTCTCGAAGGAAGACGCGGTGGTGTTTCTCCTCCGGTTGAAAAACACCGGCGACGCGACGCTCGACCTGCTGCCGAGCACGTTCGCGGCGCGGGTCGCCAACGAACGATTCGAGCAGGCCATCGCCAACGGGCCGCGCACGCTGGCGCCGGGTGAAAGCGCCGACGCCGAGTTCGCCATCGTCGGTCTGCCCGACGGCACGCGCAACGATCTGAGCGCGGACAATGCGTTCACGATCCTCGTCAGCACGTCGCAGAGAAAAACCGTCACGGAAACTCCAATACAAATCACGGCGACGGAGGCGCCGCAGTCATGAATCCCCGACTCGCCGGCAATTTTCTCAAGAGCAAGTTCGGCTTGTTCGTCGTGTTCGTGGTCGTGCTCTTCTCCGGTCTTTGGATTTACGGCCAGCGGCAAGCAGAGAAAAAGGAAGCGGCACGGCTCGCGGCACAGAATTCCAAAAAGGTGGAATTGGGCCAAGTGAAAGTGCCGCTCGATCAGGGCCTCGAAGACGGCGTGCCGCAGTCGATGAAACCGCCGAGCGGCGCCGCCATCGATAGAGCTCGCGATAGCAGCGGCATCGTGCCGTTCAGGCCAGCGGTAGCCTCAACTCAGGTTGTCGCCGCTTCGGCGCAGGGCCCGGCTCCCGCCCGCGCACAGACGCAGCCCAAAAAAGTCCGCTACACTTCATTGCTGGCGACCTATGAGGCTCCGCCGCCGCCTCCTCCTCCGGTGCCGACTCCTCCGGAGCGCTTCATCCCGTTCGGAACGCTCCTGAAATGCAAACTCGTGAACACGCTCGACAGTTCCAATCAGCAAACGCCGGTCATCGCCGTTCTGCTGGAAGATGTTTGGCAAAACGGAAAGAAGGTCATCCCGGCTAACACGCTGGTGCACGGCACCGCGTCGTCCGGACGCATCCGGGATCGCATGACAGCCGCGGGCAACTGGCGCTTCGTCTGGCAGGACGGGCGCGAACTGGCGTTCAGCGGCATCGCCCTGGATCGTGAATATGAACACGACATCGACGGCTACGGCATCACGGATGGCTCGGCGGGCATGAAAGGCCGCGTTCTGGCGGCGGACAACTTGCAGGAATTGAAGATGCTCGCGGCTGCGGCCATGAGCGGCTTCGCCCGCGGCACGCAGGACCGCACACAGACCGCGCTCGGAACCACCATCACCGGTTCGGTCGAGAACGGCGTGCGCGAGGGTGTCGGGGAGGTGTTTGACCTCTACGCGCAGCGCGTCCTCCGCGAGATCGAGGAAAACGGCTACTACGTCCGCGTAGCAGCCGGGAAGGAATTTTATGTGTATGTCCTCGAAGCCGTCGATCCGGCGAAGGCAAACGTCGCCGGATCGAGGCAACAGGCCGCCACCGGAATGGAGCCGGTGGCGCAATCTTCGAACCCGAACCAAGGATGATTATGCGCCCTGTATTTTTCTTGCTGGTGTCGCTGGTCGTGGCGGGTTGCGCCACGCGGCGACCGGTCGCGGTGGTCGAGCCGCCGCCTGTCCAGATTGCGGCCGCCATGCCCACGAAGGCGGTGGAGACGCGCTACGATGTGCGCGGATACCGCGAGGCCGCCAAGCCGGCGCTGCGCCACGAGGCGCACGCGGTCTGGCGCCGCAGCCGTGTGCCGTTGAATTTCGAGGGCGAACTCGCGACCGTCTCGCGGACCGAATTCGCCCCGGCCAGTTACGCGCCGCTGCCGGAAAGCGACGAACTCACCGCGGAACTCGCCACGCAGAAGGCGATCACCGCCAACCTGCGGGCGGTGCAAGCGGCCGTCATGGATACCGAGCGGCAGGTGCAGGCGCAGTATGCCGCGCTCGTCCGGCAGGGTGCGGAAACCATGAGGCTGCGCGAGCAACTGGAAGCGGAGCGGGAGCAACTGCGGGCGGCTCCGGCCGTCTCGACGGTGCCGGCTGAGGTGCCGGCGTCCAACCCCGGCGAAGTAAGATGGTAGGGAGGCCGCGATGACGCTCACCGAATCCCAGCGCGAAAAGCTCCGCACACTGCCGACGCGTTTGAAGGCGTCGCTTATCGGCCAGGATTTGGTCATTGATCAGGTGGTCGAACGGCTGCAACACGGCGAGCTCGGGCTGACCACGCCGGGCCGGCCAAAGGCGAGCTTCCTTTTTCTCGGTCCGACCGGCGTCGGTAAGACGGAACTGACCTTGTGCTTCACGGAATACCTGATCGGCCCCGGCCGTGTGGTGCGGTTGGATATGTCGGAATACCAGACGGTGGACCGGCTGCCCCTGCTGCTCGGCGTCTCCAACGAAGAGCCTGGCCGCATTGCGGAGGGATACGACGCCTGCGGTGGACGGGGAACGCTGCTTTTCGACGAAATCGAAAAGGCGCACCCGCGAGTGCTCGACGTGTTGCTGCAACTGCTCGACGCGGGGCGGATCACGGCCGGCCGCAATCGGGTGCTGGATTTTTCCGACTGGTATTGCGTGCTCACGAGCAACATCGGGGCGCCGCGCATCATGACGCTGCGTAAGTCGAAGTATGAGACGATGGAGCGGCTGGTGCGGCAGGACGCGCAGCGCGAGATGCGGCCGGAAATTTTCGCCCGCATCACGCTCGCGGCGGTCTTCAACAAGCTCGACTACGACGTGCAATGCCGGATCGCCGAGGGTATGATCTTACAGGAATGTGCCGCGCTGCTGGCTCGCGGTTTCGCGGTGGAACCGGACCGCGGAACGCTGGATGTGGTCGTGCAGCGCGGATACCATGAACGTCTCGGCGCGCGCCCGATGCGGGACGCGACGGAACTGCTGGTCCGCAATGCGCTCGCCAAGGAATTATTGGAAGGCCGCGAGGGCGCGGGTCGGCTCCGCCCGCATCCCAACGGCACAAAGCTGCAACTGCGTCCCCTCACGGCGTCAGCGAACTGAATTTATGAACACGCCACCCCATCATTTCGCTCCCCGCATCGTGGTCCTGAAATGGGACCGACTATATGGTGACATGATTCGCCGGCAGATTTGGGACGTGTGGCCGGATGCTTCGGTCCACGTGTTCCAGAGCGGTTTCGACGCGCTCAGTTTCATTCAGGAAAGGACGCCCGATCTGTTCATTGCGGGCGCGAAGATCCACGACATGGACGGGCTGGAACACCTTGAGCCTTTCGTGGATTCGAACCTGCCGATCCTGATCGTCACCTCTCAGAAGGACGAACAGACCATAAATATGTTGAGAACCGTCCGCTACGACGGGCTGCTCGACGGGTTCGCCGAAGGTCTCAATGTCCTTCCCTCAGTCTTGCGGCAGGTCATCCAACGCCGCCTCTACGTCAGTGAGACGTTTCGGGACCGGCTGAAACCGGTCCGCAACATCACGCTGGATGCGCTGACGAATACGCAACGGGTGGTGCTTTCGGTGATCGGCGACGGTTCCACGGATGACGAGGCCAGCGAACGGTTGGGCATCGCGCCGGGCACGGTGAACCAGCACCGCAAGGCGATCATGGCAAAATTGAAGCTGCATCACAAAGGGCAGCTCATGCTGTATGCGCTCCAACAAGGCTACGTGCGGGTAACGACGGACAACATTTATTATCCCGGATTTCAACGAAAGCTTCAGGGACGGAAAAATGGCGATGCGGAAACCGTGGGAAAAGTCGCCGTAGCCGGTGGAGGGTAGGCCGGGCGAAAAAAGGGGCCGAAGCCCCTCGTGTCAGTCCTCGTTTGGGAGCATGAGCGTGAGGACCGCTTCGCCCCTGTCGCCGGGGCCGACATGCAGTTTGAGGGTGTGGGTCTTTCCCGTGATGATGACCTCGAAGAGCACTTGGTTGGTGGCGCGGTTGATACCGAGCTCCATCCTGGCCATCGTGGAAATGTCATGCACGATGCCGTTCACATCCTGGCCGGAAGTGTTCAGGGCTTCCTCGATGATCGCCCACACCGTGGACGTGCAGGCCATGTGATGCTTCCAGTGTTGCCGGATGATTTCGATCTGGCTGAGGTCAACCAGCACGCCGTCCTTGATGGCTTGGGCGCGCGTGTAGGAATAGACCGGGTTTCCGAACAGATTTTCGTTTGTCATGGTTTATGCCGTTCGGCCTGTGGGGGCGTGTGTCACATCGTGCGACCTGATCGCCTACAGCCGATTGGCGGTTTCGCCCCGCACCCGAAAGTCAAAGCGCTGGGTGGAGCGCCGAGGCAGCGTCCCGCGCAGCGGGACCAATCGAGGGGGAAGCGGAACGTTTGCGCGTGGTGGAGCCGCGCAGCGGACTACCTTGACCGGGTGTAAAATGGAGAAACCAGCGGCTGGCTGTTGCTGGAAGAATTCGAGCGTCAGCGAGCATCGTTCGACTTGGCCTGGCGGCGAGCCACCGTGCCTTTACACCTTGGATTTTAGCTTGGGGTCCCGTGTAAGAAAACCTAGGTTTTCGATATGCCTCCTGTGGATTCCTTCACCGCTACGGTCATTTTCTCCGTAATCTACGGAGTAATCATGGTTGTAACCGGATTTCGAACGGCGGTGGCGATCAAACGTCGGAATCGTCAGCATATCCTGGTCACTCGCTATGCGACTTGGATTCTGATGATTGTCTCGGTGGTGCTTCCGCTGCTGATCAAAGCCGCCAAGCTTGATTTTGAAATCCACCTGAGCGTCACGATTCCTGCGACGGTCATTGGCTATATTCTCGGATGTGTAGCGGGCGCTTGGCTCACACCTTGGCGTAACTCCGGAGACGACAGTTGGCCGGATTCGGGCGACTCGGTTCATCCGCGGCCCGCTCCGCCCGTTGATTCGGCGGTTAGCCGGTAGGTGTCGAATTTTCAGGGCGGAAGCTAGCCCCGTTCGGTTGGGTTTGGCGGCGAAGGACACGAAAAAGGCGGCCGGATTTTCCGGCCGCCCGTTGAGGCTAGGATTTACTCGCCTTGGTCGGCTTTCCCTTCCGCGAGTCGTTCGAAGATGAACGTGTGCGCCTGGTCGGCCAGCTTGGCGACGAGCGGAAGATCATCACGGCCGAAGCTGTCGGTGTCGTGATAGTTCTTGGCGTCGTCCACGTAGGTCCGGGCGAAGGTCACGTTGTAGAATTTCTTCTGATCGGCTTCGTTCTCCCACACGGCGGCTTTGATCCGGCCGAAGCGGAAGGTTTTGACTGGCTGGTTGGCGCTGCTCGTGGCTTTGGCAGGCGAGGCGGTTTGAGCGTTCTTGGAGGGCATTGTGTTCCTTTTTTTGTTTGTGAGGAGCGGGATTGCTCTCTCGCCCCAAGGCGGGGGTGCCGGCCGGGACGAGGGGACGGTTGGGGGGATTCCTTTCAAGGAGGACCCGAACGCTCCCTGTCCGCGTAGCGGCGGACCGGTTGGAGGGGCCGCCAGAGAGAGCAAAGACGCTCCGTAAGAAAGGAACGGTCCGCCCAAGCGGACTTGCCGGACAGAACGCGCACCGCCCGGAGCAGTGAACGCATGCGCTGGCGCTGACGGGGGATGACGCCGTGCCTGCCGTGACTGGCCGGGAGCGAAAACGAAGCCGGGAGACGTTCGGCGTGATCTTGCCCGGAAGTGGACGGGGCCGGGAAACGACACCGCAGGCCGGGATGATGCGCGACGCCGGGCTGGCCGATCAGCACGTTCATCACGGCTCGCGGAAGGGAAAGCCGATGCGGGAACGCATTCGCCTCTTGGGTGGCCGGAAAATCCGGCCGCCCAGTGTCCGCCGCCGCCTCTGCCTTTCTGTCCGGCTGCATGGCGTCACCCTTGGCTGGCTCCCTCTGCAATCCAATGGGACGCCTCTGCCGAAATCATGGCAGGCCGCGTCTCCCGAACTCGGCACGGACGCGGCGTTGAGCGCGGGAGGGTCGGCGCGCCTCAACAATAGCCGTGAAAAAAAACGACCCAAACAACGGCGCGTTCCACCACGCGCGAAACTCAAATTCCGGCAGCGCTCAAAGACGAAGGGAGGCTGCGTGAGCTGGCTCTTTTCGCGGGCGCTGGCGGAGGAATACTCGGCGGGCAACTCCTCGACTGGCGGTGCGTATGCGCCGTTGAACGTGATGCCTTCGCCGCAGCCGTTCTGGCGCAACGACAGAACGATGGCTGCCTCGAACCTTTCCCGATTTGGTCCGACGTGTGCAGTTTTGACGGCCGAGCGTGGCGCGGCCTTGTTGATGTCGTATCAGGCGGCTTTCCGTGTCAGGACATCAGCGCGGCCGGCAAAGGCGCCGGCATCGACGGCGGGCGCAGCGGGCTCTGGCGGGAAATGGCACGCATCATTCGCGAGGTGGCACCCGGCTACGTCCTCGTGGAGAACTCCCCAATGCTCACTCTTCGAGGGCTGGGACGTGTTCTCGGAGATTTGGCCTCGCTGGGGTATGATGCGCGGTGGGGAGTGCTCGGAGCCTGTGATGCCGGCGCGCCGCACCGTCGAGACCGAATCTGGATTCTGGCCTGCGCCGACGTGCAACGGCTGGCGATCGGAGGGAGCGATCATGCAGTTGAGAAAACTGGTGGAAGTGGGGGCGCTGACCGTGGTCGAAGCGGAAGCGATGGCGGAAGGGACGATCACTCCGCCGCGCTTGGGAGTATGGCCGACTCCGATGACGCACGGCTTGCGGGGCGGAAGCCATGCAAAGAGGGCGGTGCCGGGTCAGCCATTGTGGCCGACGCCGCACGGGTTCAGCCCGGACGGCCGGAGCAACGGCCCCAGCGGAAACGAACTCGGGCGGGCGGTGAACCGCTCGCTTTGGCCGACTCCCACCGTCCACGGCAACCACAACCGGAAGGGTGTGAGTCCGACCAGCGGCGACGGCTTGATGACAGTCGTGCGCCAGGCCGAAGCCAACTTTCCGACGCCGACGGTGGCGGCCTCGAAGGGCTCGTCGCCGGGCAGCCTCACCCGCAAGGACGGCAGGTCGCGGGTGAACGACCGGCTCGATCATCGTGTGATGGCGGAACATGGTGGCAGTCTGAACCCGACGTGGGTCGAGTGGCTGATGGGGTGGCCGCTCGGGTGGACCGACTTAAATGCCTCGGTAACGGTCAGGTTCCGGCAGTGGTTGCACTCGCATGGCGGGAACTCCGGGCAGAGGACAACGAGCCACCCAAGTGACCTGCCGGATTTACGGTAGGAGCCGGGTCCAGAACTCGGCAGACGCGCCCCGTTGAAGGCGTCTGCGAAGGTCCCGAAATTAGGGGCAGAAAACAGGACGGAGCCCGCTCCGTCCGTTGAATTCAAAAAAAGGAGACAAAATGAAAACGCAGATTGAATCAGGAAAGGAGCCGGCCACGGCAGCGGATGCCCTCAAGGCATCGCGCTTTCAAATCTACCGCCAGACTCGTGCCGGCAGCTACGTGGCGGGCTTCCAGTCGGATTCGGCGTCTGACGCTATCGAGGCGTTCCTGTCAGCGACGCCCTTATTCGACGGCGGCGAACTTCGCATCTGGGATCGCTTGGAACAGAAAGTCGCCGCGTCGGTGGCGTGGAGTCGGGAGCAAACCGATTTCGGCTTTGCTGTGCGCCACCGCACGAACGTCTTTCACAACCGGCTCCTCGGGTTAGTCGCTCGGCATATCCAGGACCGCGAAGCGATCCGGCACGAGATGCAACGTAGCGTTGGCATGACCATTTGAGGCGATGAACACGACCAACCGCGCCATTCTTCAAACGGTGGAGATTTTGCCAGGAACGTGGCGTTAGGGGACTGTGGTGTAGGCACGATCATACCCATGACGACCGCGGAGCTGAAAACCTTCATCCCCCCGGGGCACGAGATCGTGATGATGCTCGATGCGAAGGATGGCTGTCGTGTTTTTACTTCCTCGAAGCCAGACGACGACGGCTGGGAGCAGGAGGTGCTGATTCCGGCACACCGCCTGATTCACCAAGCTGACCGTGCGCTCGAATTTCCGCCCATTCGGTCGCGGTCATCCCGTGTGGCTTAGCATAAGCGAGGACGCGAGCCTCGCGGTTTTTGCCCTCCTTGTGGAAGGTGACATAGGCGGTAATCTCCCTGCCGTTGGCAAAGAAGAAGCGGATTGCGCCGATCAAGTGGCAATCGGCGTGGGCCTTGTAGGCCCGTTTCGGTGCGGCCTCGATGGCTTGTTCAATTACTGGTTTCCAAAAAGCATCGGGCGTGCGGCCATCAGGCCAGACCTGAATTTTCGTCAGGACGCGGCGAAGCTCCGCGCGCAATTTGCGGCGTTCCGGGGCCTCGGTGGGGACCTGACGCGCTCCGATGGAAGGCGCAGATTCGCTCTTCCTGCGCAAATTCTCCAACTCAGCACGCGCGGCGGCGCGCTCGTTGCGGACCTCCGCAAGCCGCAATTCGAGTTGCTTCGCTTGCTTCCGCAAGGCGTCGCCAAAAGCGCCACTTTCGTTCAACAAAGCCTCGGCCGCCTTCGATAGCTTGCCGTTTATCACCGTCTCCTCGGCGACGAGGTTCGCGATTTGAGCGTCAAGGCGTTCACGATCCCCCATATTGAGGCTGACGGAGAAGAGGCGCTCCCAATCAATACCTTGGCAAGCGGCAACGACGGAGCGTTCAAGATGCTCTCCTGACCAACGAACCATCTTGTCCTTTGGTCCGAGGAGATTTTTGTCGGTGCCATAGAAGAAATATTTGTTCTGCGCTTGGGCATAGACGTGCATCCGTCTCTCGCTTGGGTCCACCAGCAATCCTGTTAGCAGTCTGACCCAGCGGCCGTGCCGACCGCCAGGATTGCCGGTAACGGTCGGCTGCGCTCGCTCGAAGACATCGTCCGAAATAATGCGGGGATAGTAGTCTTTGATCGCATCGCCGTCGGGCACGCGTTTGCCGTAGGCGCCGCCTTCATAACGATGAGGCTGATACTCGCCAAGGACAGCACGGTTGCGGATGATTTTTTGAATGCGCGTGCGCGACCAGCCCGCCCGGTTCCACGGCTTCACTTTCGCTGCTTTCAACTCCTTAACAATGGTCTCGTAACCCTTGCCGGCTAGGGCCCAGGCGAAGACTTGCCGCACGATTTGAGCGCGGTCCTCGATAGGGACTATCTTGGCCTCGGAATAATCAGTGCGCGGCCCGATCTTCCTGGCCCCAACCACCCGCAGCCATGGATGAATCCAAGTGGAGAACACCCGGCCTTGGGTTGCAGCCCGACGCTTGTTCTGCCAAGATGCGACAAGACGTTTCGATTTGGTGTCGGATTCTTCGTAACCCCGCGCGAGAATGAGCAGGGCATTAATCAGGAAGACGACGTCCCGCGACAAATTCTCGCGCGTGTATCGCCGACGATCATGCAGCGTGACGATTTCGATCCCCGCTTTGATAATCGTCTTCAGTAGGTCCAAACCCTCAAGCGGTTCATTGCGCGAAAGGCGGTCAAGATTTTCAACTACGAGAACAGAGCCGGGCGCGATCATTCCCTCTTCGATTGCCTTCAAGAACCGCGCGAGCGCGCCGACTTTGGCGTTGCGGCCCATGTAACCTGGAACGCCCTCGTCGCGCAGAGAAGTATCAAGTGTAAGTCCCCCTCCTTCGTTTTTGCACCACTCTTCAGCGGCTTCGAGTTGGCGCCGCACAGAGTCGCCCTGCCGTTGTCTCTCAGAGGAGAAACGGGTGTAGCTGTAAGCCATAGGTGTGGGCTTCATGTAGGAAAGAATAGCTGTGCTCCCTGGTATGTCAAACCGGCTCTATGAGTGAGTACATGGAGAAGCACAGCGTCGCCCGCCTGATCGGCGCGCCTCCCGGATACGTCGGTTACGACGAGGGCGGCCAGCTCACGGAGGCCGTGCGGCGCAAACCCT
>CAYZBG010000041.1:27353-44989 GCA_964476565.1 uncultured Opitutus sp. | reverse complement strand
ATACGCCTGGGGGTGGGCGGAGCGCGCGGCCTGCGCCACGTGCTCATCGAGGCGTATCAACGCTTTGGTGACACGGTCGTGGAACGCATCGCCGCCCGTCTCGAAGAACAGCAGAAAGTGGGGCGGAAGACCGTCGGGGTGGAGCTGATGCGGGCCGTCGTGGCCGAGGTTTCCGGCGAGCCCTACGACCAGTTCGCCGCGCGGGCGGTGAAGCATCAGCAGGAGCAACTCGCCCGCCACCGACTGACCCGGTGACGTACTGGTGCGCGGTCAGGACGGCGGCAGGAACTCGATTCCGTGTTCCGCCGCGATCGCCATGATGCGGCCCATGTCGGGGCCGCCTGGCTGACGGAACACCTCGGCGCACCGGGCGAAGAAGGTCTCAAATCCGGACGGCAGCGTGGTGATCAGCATCCGCGCCGGTTCCGGGCCGACGTTCTTGAACGTGTGCACCGAGCCCCGCGGCAGGAACGCGGATCCTCCCGGACCGAGCTCCGTCCATGCGCCGGTGCGTCCCTCAAAAAACGCGACGCGGCCGGAAAGGATGAAGAACGACTCATCTTCGTGTTGATGGCGATGCGGAGGAGGTCCGCCGCCGGGCGGGGTATCTTCGATCCATTGGGTAAAGGCTCCCCCTGAGGTCGCTCCGTCGACCAGAATGGTCACGGCTTCGCCGAAGGCATGCAGGGTTCGGCCGGCACCGGCCGGCAGCAGGGTAATGGGGTGATCGGCCATGGCTTATCGGGTGTCGAAGCTGTGGTGGAGGCAAGTCTCCAAGCGGGCGGAAGGCGAACACCCCGGCCGAAAGCGTTCCGGCTCTCCGTGCCGTTGGGGAGGCCGCGTTGGCAGCGAATGCAGGCCGGGCGCGCGGGCGGAAATTATTAAGTTAAAACTTAAATTTAGGCTTGATTGATTAAGTTTAAACTTAATCAATATCCGCATGCAAAGCCTGCTTGCCCTCGCGGATCCGACCCGCCGACGCATCGTGGAACTGCTCGCCGAGCGGGAGCGGACCGCCGGTGAATTGGTGGAGGCGTTCGACATGAGCGCTCCGGCGATTTCCCAGCATCTGAATGTGCTGCGCGAGGCGGGGCTGGTCCGCACGCGGGCCCAAGGCCGCTCGCGGATCCAGTCGCTCGATCCGCGCGGCTTCGACGATCTCGAAGCCTGGCTGGAGCAGACCCGGGCGGTTTGGTCGCGCCGTCTCGACACCCTGGAGGAAATCCTGCGCGCCGAGGATGCGGCGGCGGCCCGCGCGGCGGGCACCAAGAAAAAACCTTCCCGATGAAAACCAACGATCAACCTGGAAAGTTCACCAAGCCCGGCGAGGTGCGCATCGTGCGCCTCCTGCCTGGTCCCATCGAGCGCGTCTGGCTCCACCTCACCGATCCCGAAAAACGCGCGCGCTGGTTCTGCGGCGGTGTGCTCGAGCAGCGGGCGGGCGGCAAGGTCGTCTTTGCGATGCACCACAAGAACCTGGCGCCCGACGAGACTCCGCCGGCGGCCTACGCCAAGGTGCAGGATCCCGGTGTGACCTTCGAAGGTCGCGTACTCCGCTGCGAGCCACCGCGCCTGCTCGAGTACACCTTTGGTGGTGACGAGTCGGTGGTGACCTTTGAGCTGAGCACGGAGGGCGCGCAGGTGAGGCTAGTGCTTACCCATCGCACCGAAGGCGCCGAAGAGCGCGCCGAGCTCACCAACTACGCCTCGGGCTGGCACATCCACCTCGCCCACCTGGTCGCCTTGCTCGAGGGCGCGCCGCGGCCGCCCTTCTGGTCGCTGCACGCCAAGATCAAGGCGGAGTACGACCGGGTCTACGCGGCCCTCGCCCAACCTTGACGCCACGATCCCACCGGCATGCCCGCCAGTTGCCGGGCATGCCGGTGTCCGTTTCGCGCAACCTCAACCGTCGTTTCATCAACCCCCAACCTGTCGCAATTATGAATCCTTCTCCTTCCTCCGCGCCGATCGTTGCCCCGCGGGAAACCTGGCTCGCGGCCCGTCTCGCGCTCCTGCGCGACGAAAAAGAACATACCCGAGCGCGCGAACGCCTGGCCGCGAGGCGCCGTGCCCTTCCGTGGGTCAAGATCACGGCGCCGTACGTATTCGCCTCGCCGGCCGGTCCGGTGACGCTGTCCGAACTGTTCGGTCCGTACCGCCAGTTGGTGGTCTACCATTTCATGTTCGGTCCTGGTTGGGAGCAGGGTTGCAAGAGCTGCTCGTTCGTCGCGGATCATCTGGTGCCGGCGGAGGTGCACCTCCTGGCGCGTGACGTGGCGTTCGCCGCGATCTCGCATGCGCCGCTTGAGCAACTGGCGCCCTTTCAGGCCCGGATGGGCTGGACCTTTCCGTGGGTTTCGGCGCACGGCAGCACGTTCAATCAGGACTTCGGCGTGTCGTTCACCGCGGCGGACGTGGAGCAGGGGAAGGTCCACTACAACTACGTGCAGCAGGACTTTCCCTGCGACGAGGCGCCCGGTTTGAGCGTGTTCGCCAAGGACGACCTTGGCGACGTTTACCATACCTATTCGACGTACGGCCGCGGGTTGGAGTCGTTGATCGGAGCCTATGCGGTGCTCGACCTCACTCCGGCCGGGCGCAACGAGGATCCGGACGCGCCGATGAGCTGGGTTCGTCATCATGACCGCTACGCCCCGTCCCTCGTTCCCGCAGCCCGTCCGTAGCCGCGGGCAGCGGACACGCGCCTGGCTCGCCTCGGCAGCCGTACTGGCGCTCGCACCGAAGTGTGTCCTCTGCGTGGTGGCCTACACGGGGGGCGGTGCCGCGCTCGGCGGTGTCGGGCGCGAGCTGTGCGGAGGTGCGGACGCAACGCCCGAATGGATCACAGCATTGGCGTGGATCGGCGGGGTCGGCCTGATGGCCGTACTCGGGCTTATGGCTACCTCAGGCGGGCGCCGTGGTGGCGGCCCGTGAGCCCTGCCGGGACGCCGCTTCTGCGTGCGGTCGGGCCGTGACCGGGCCGTCGCGTGGAACGGCACGGTTGCCCCGCACGACGCGCAGGAGTTCGGCGCTGGCTTCGGCGAGTTCCGCCGCCTGGGCATTGAGCTCTTCGGACTGGGCCGCGGTTTCCTCCGCGGTCGCGGCCCCGGTCTGGGTGATCTTGTCCATCTGGGCGATGGCCGTATTGACCTGCTCGATACCGGTGGTCTGGCCGGACGAGGCCTCGGAGATCTCGCCGACGAGGGCGTCGACGCGATGAACCTTCTCGAGGATCTCGCCGAAGAAGCGGGCCACCTCCCGGGAAACGGCGACGCCATGTTCGCTGGTGCCGACCGACGTTTCGATCTTGGCGGCGGTTTCGCGTGCCGCGGCCGCGGAGCGCTGCGCGAGTTCCCGCACCTCGCCGGCCACAATGGCAAAGCCGGCACCGGCCTCGCCGGCCCGGGCCGCCTCGACGGCGGCGTTGAGTGCGAGCAGGTTGGTCTGAAAGGCGATCTCGTCGATCGACTTGACGATTCTGGCCACATTGGCAGCCGACGCGTGGATGGCGTCCATGGCCTCCTGGAGCTGGGTCATCTGCCGCTTGCCGACATCGGCCGACGCCCGGGCCTGCGCTGCGAGCGTCTTCGCTTCGGCCGCGGCGGTCGCGTTGCCCTTGGTCATTCCGGCCATTTCCTCGAGCGAGGCGGAGGTTTCCTCCAGGGAGGCCGCCTGCTCGCTGACACCGGCGGCGAGGGACTGGCTGGCCGACGAGACCTCGCTGGCGGCCTGGGCAACCTCGTGTGAACCCTGCGAGAGCCGCTCGGAAATGCCGGCGAGCGAGCGGGTGATGGCGCGGACCACGCGCCAGGTCACAAAGGAAGTGATGGCCAGGACGAGTCCGGTGACCACGGCGTAACCGGCGAACTGGCGGCGGGCGGACGCCTCGATCAGCCGCGCGTTGTGTTCGTAGTCGGCGCCGAGCCGGTCCTCGATCTGTTTCATGAGGGCGATGCGGGCGGTCGAAGCGTCGAACCACTCCTCCGGCGAAACGCCGAAGCCTCCGGACGCGGACCGCGCGAAGGCGTGTTCGCGCAACCGTTCGACGGTCGCGACCGCCGGTCCGGCGAGGGTGCGGGAAGCAAAGGCGCGCTGCTCCGGCGTCGCGAAGCTTTCAAAGACGGCGAGGTAGGTCTGCTGGGCGGTCTGCACGGCATTGAACCGTCGAAAGGAGTCGGGATCGAAACGGTCGACGGTGAAGATGCCGGTGAGGGTGGCGCGTTCGCGTCCGGCCTGTTCCTTGGCCTGCAGGAAATTCACGTAGCAGGAGATCCCGTTGCCGATGTCCGCATCCTTGCTCAGATGAGACATCGCCACGACGACCTCGAGCAGCTTGGCAATCAGGCCGGAGTACTGCGTCGTCGATTCGCCTGCGGCCACGGTCACGGCCGACACGGCACGGCGCAGGTCGCCCAGCCGTTCGATGTCGCTGACGGCTTGGGTGAGACCGGCGGCAAACTCCGGACCGAAACGGTCGGCGTTGAATCCGGCGAGCAGCGATCGGAGGTGTGCGAGGGCCTTGTCGGTTGCCTCCCGCTGGGTCTGCAGTTCCGGACCGAAGCGGGCGCCCTTGCTGGTGATGAAGCCGGCGGACCGGCCGCGCTCGATCTGCAGCTCGTGCACAGTCTGCCCGATCTGCTGCAGAACGGCCGAGTTGCTCCGCAACCGGGTGTAGTCGCGATAGACCGACCATTCCTCGAGGGAGCCTCGCACCCCCAACAGCGTCACGGCCAGCAGGGGCAGGGCGAGGACGAGGGTCAGGCGGGTGGATAACGACGCGGAAGAGCGGGAGCGAGAGGTCATGATGAGACGCCGCGAGGCATCTCTCTTGCTTTCGACTCCGGGCGGGGAGGGTTGAGTGGGATTGGGCATCCGTCTTGATCCACATCAAGGCCTTCTGGTGGCGGAAATCGCCGAAGGAGAGCGCCTTCGGTGCCGCAGCCGCCCCGGTCAATCGAAAGGGGGAGCCCAGTAGGTGCATTCGTCCGACTGCGGACCGGAATGAGGGTGACTCATGGCACAAACGTGCTGAGGGAAATCGCCTAAGTGAACGCGGTTTTGTGGCGATAAAAGGACATGCGTTTTGCGTCGTATCCACCCCCTCCGGTGAGGGGTAGTGCCACCCCGCGTCGGGCAACTCCGGACCGAGCCGTAGGTTGCGTGCGAGCGCGGGGCCTAAAGCTATAGCCTACCCTGACTGTCGTACGTCCATCGCCCGCCCTTGAAGCCTCGCTGCGCGGCCTGCCGCAGGCGTTGGTGGACCTGCTTGTGCGTGAAGCCGGCCTCGTCTGGGCACGCGCCCGGGTGGAGGCGGCCCGGGTCAGCGCCCTCGCCGAAAAGACCCGCCTCGAGACCAACCCCGGATTGCTCAAGAGCTTGTCTGCCCGCGCCAAACGGGAGCGGCAGGAAGGCATCAAGGCGGCGATCGATTACAAGGCGCATTACGATGCGCAGATCGAGAAGGTGGACAGCCTGATTCTCCTGCTCGGCAAGGAGATCGGCCGCTGGCTGGATTGCTGCCTGAAGACCCGTTCGCCCGACTACATCGCGGGCCTCGCTGGACACGCGTTTCCGGAGGACTGGGGACGTTTTGCCTATCACTTTGAACTCAACGCCAAGGCTTTCCGCCTGGAACTGGAGAACCTGCGTCTCGCGGCCCGACGTGAGGGCGGGCAGGCCACGCGGGCGCCCTTTGGCGGAGGGGATCTTCGCCGGTTGCTGCCGGCCGCCCGCCTGATCGAGATCGACGTCGAATGCCTCAATCGTGTGGTCGCCGAACAGGCCCGTGCGTCGGGCCGGCGGTCCGATGCCCGTCCGAGGCATACGGAGTACGGCTGGTGCGAAATCATCGAACAACTGGGAACGCTTTCTCCGGGCGCCGCGTTTGAAACCTTGCAGGAGCTGACCCAGGTGAGCGGTTCGTTCCTCATGGCGGTGTTGCAGGACATCAAGCGGGAGCAGGCGACGGCGGAGGAGAAGGCCGCCCGGGCTGGCCGTCGGGCTGCGGGCAGTTTTCTCAACGTCTGGTGGGACCGGTTGCGGCCGGTGGTCGAGCGCGACCTGAAACCCTCGGAACCGGAGGCGATGATCGCCGAAACGGAGGCCCTCCTGCTCGATGGCGAGTTTTCGGGACGCTTCAATCAGCACCTGATCGATTCGATCGTGCGCCACGCGGCCCCGGCGGCGCCGACGGGCCGGGCGGCGGAGGCCTCTCCGGCGCGCGACGAGGAAATCAAGGCCCTGCGCAAATCGCTCGAGCAGGAGCTCGAAGAGGTTGCCCGGATCAAGATCGGGCTGGCGAAACGCGAGCGGGTGGTGCGCGAGCAGGAGCAGGCCTTCGCGGAAAAACGCCAGCGTGAGCAGGCCGAACTCGACGAGGCGCGGGCGCGGCTGACTGCGCAGGAGGCCGATTTTGCCGCGCGCGTCCAGGCCTGGGAAGAAACGCAACGGCGCGAACAGGCGGACCTCGATGCCCTCAAGGCCGAGCAGGCCGCGCGCACCTCCTTCATCGAAGAGGGCGAGCAACGGCTGCTGGCCAAGGGACAGGAGCAGGTCGAACGGCTGGCGGAGCTGGAGCAGCGCGAGGAAGACCTGGATGCAGCCCGGCGCGAACTGAACGCCCTGCGCAAGGAGCTCGGCCTGCCGGTCGAGCCCCTGCGCACCACGCCGGTCGACGAGTTCAACGAGTGAGCTCGGTCTGGCGCGGGGTTGAAAGCAGCCGCGGCTGCGGGACGGCGAAGTCGATCCACGGATTGTCGTTCAAGGTGGCGGCGCCTTCAACGTCCGGCTCGTCATAGCGCATCACGAACGTGCGCGGGCCATGGGCATGCGCGACGACCAGTCCGTCTGGCGCGTCGAAGAAACCGCCGTGGGGCACGAGTCCGGGATAACTCAGGCGCCACGCGGGATCGTTCGGGCCCACCCGGCCAAGGCGCAGCTTGCCGACCACGTCGTTCGCAAGGGTGAAGAACCAGGTGTACGGGCCCCCGGAGACGATGGTCATCACCTCGTCGATGCCGGCGCCGGAGTCGTCGGAGTTCACGTGAAGGCGGCCGAACTTGCGCTGCAGAAAGACGGTCACGTCCGGCGTCAGGGCCTTCATGTCATAGACTTTCGGATACGGAGGGACACCCGCCTCGGAGGTCTGCAGGTAGCCGCCGCGGGGCAGCTCCGGGGTGCGTCCGGCGAGGCGGATCTGCTCGAGCAGCTCGCGCCGGCCGAGGTGAAAGTGCTCGAGCAGGGCCGAGGCTTCCGCCGCGGAGAGGGCCCGCGTGCGGGACGTCTCGAGGAGAGGACGCGCCGCCGGCGGGAGGTCGACGAGGCTGACGCGGACGCCGACCTCGCGCAGCCGGTCGTTGACCGCGGCGAGACCCACGGCGGCCGGCGAGCCGTCGCTGAAGTGCAGGGCGAGCCGGGGCTCTTCGGAGTGGGGTTGTGCGGCCAGCGGAGCGGCGGCGAAGGCGAGCGCCGTGGCGACAACAAGCGCAGGCAGGACGAGACGTGCCGGGCGGGAGGAGGACGAGGTTTTCATGGTTTGGACAAAGACGGAGGGACCGCGTCGGTGCGGCCGGTCACCGCGGCGAAATGCGTGGGCAGGCGGTTCGGGGCCGTGGTGGCACCTTGCAGCACGGCAACGCTCAGCAAGACGACGCCCATGCCGGCGAATTCCCGTGGCGTGGGCGTGGGGCCGGTCACGAGCCAGCCGAGTACGACGGCGGTGAGGGGATTGAGCAGGTTCAAGGACGCAACGGCTCCTGGAGGAAGGCGGCTCAGTCCGCGCAACCAGAGCGGGTAAGCGACGACCGTGCCGGCGACGACGAGGTAAAGGTAGGCGGTCCCCTGGACCGGTGAGAGCGCCGGCAGCGGTGCTTCCATGACCACGGCAAACGGCAGCAGGGCGACGCCGCCGATCAGGATCTGCCAGCCGGCAAACGGGAGAAGTGGCGAAGTGCCCCGCCAGCGGCGCGAGAGGAAGCTGCCGACCGCCATGCTCGCAGTGGCGCCGAAGGCGGCGGCAAGGCCCGCCGCATCGTACGTTGCTTCGGGGGCGGCGAAGATCAGGGCCATGCCGAGGATGCCAAGGCCGGCGGCCCCGAGGGCAAACGCGGTGGGCCGGTCACGGTCGACCTGCCACGCGAGGGCGAGCAGGAGCAGCGGTTGCAGGGCGCCGATGACCGCGGCGATGCCGCCCGGCAGCCGATGGGCGGCGACAAACAGCAGGCCCTGGAACAGCCCGATGTTGACCAGCGCGAGCACGATCAGGCGGACCGGGGCGATCGGCAGCGCGAACGCGCGCGTCGCGAGCACCAGCAGCAGGCCCGCGGGCAGCGTGCGGATCGCAGCCGTGGTAAGCGGGTGATCCGGCGGCAGCCATTCCGCGGCGACCAGATAAGTCGAGCCCCACATGACCGGCGCCGCCGCGGTGAGGAGCGGGTCGAACCAGGAAGGGTGGCGGACGGCGTGGGACATCGCCCCGACCTTAGCCGAAACGGGACCATGCCGATAATACCCCGGCCTTGCCTTGGCTATACCGGATCGGCATACCCCCGCCTCATGCTGGAACGTCTGCGCAGCCTGGCGGTGGTGATCGAAGAAGGCAGCGTCAACCGCGCCGCCCGGCGTCTGGGCGTGGCGCAGCCGACGCTGTCGCGCCACATCCAAAGTCTCGAACAGGAGCTGGGCGCGCCGCTTTTCGAACGCGGACCCTGGGGCATGCGCCCGACAGGCTTCGGGTTTTTCGTCCGCGACACCTTTGCGCCGCTCCTGCAGCAGTACGACCGCGCGCGGGCGGACGCGTTTGCCTACGTGCAGGGCCGGCAACAGCAGTTGCGCGTCGGTTATATCGGCCTGGCGGCGTCCCGTTTTCTCAATCCGGCCCTGGCGAAACTGCGCCGCGACTTTCCGGGGTTGCGGATTCTGCCTTTCGATCTGACGCCGCTGGAGCAGCTGAAGGCGTTGCGATCCGGCGGACTGGACGTGGCGATGGTGGGGCAGGAGGCCGGGGCGTTGGGCGAGGGTTTCTATCGGCGTACCGTGGCGCGGCTGGGCGTCGCGGTGGTGCTGCCCGCCGATCATCCCCTCGCGGGCGCGCCGACGGCAAAGCTCGCGGCGCTGAGCCGGGACCGGTTTGTTGGCGTTGACGACGATGCGGTGCCGGGGCGCAACGCGTGGGTCGTCGGTCTGTGCGCGAAGGCAGGGTTCCGTCCCCGCTTCATTGCCCGCACCGCAAACGTGCAGGAAACCTTTGCCTTGGTGGCAGGCGAGGGAGCGGTGGCCCTGCTGCCCGACTACCTCGACGGCCAGGCGCCGGCTGGACTCGCCTACGTGCGGCTGGCCGATGCGTGGGCACGTTGGGACCTGCAGGTGCTGCGTCAGCGGGGCAAGGCGATGCCCGCGGCGGCGCGATTGGTGGAGCTGCTCGGCAGCTGATCCGGCCCGTCGTGCGTCCGAAATCGGACGGTCACGGTAGCGTGGTTAACCACGTAACCGCTGAAACGCTGTCCATCTGCGGCCTGAGCGCATGCCTGTGTGCGCGGCCGTAAGACCGCACGCCACCCGCGTTGTCTGCATTCCTCCTCACCGAGCATGCGGACGGCCGGTCACGGCGTCTCAGTTTCGGCGATTCCCTTTTCGAACAGCCCGTCCCGGACGGCCTGTTCCGCGAGGAATCGCCGGGGCGACCTAACCACCACCCTAACTACCCATGAAAGTGATCACGTATGTGACGACCGGGCTGCGCGTCTTCGGATGCGGCCTCGTTGTCTTTGGCAGCAAGCTGACGGCGCAGGTCGCGCCCGCCGCACCGGCCGGTCCGGAGGCGAATGACGACGTCGTCGAGCTCTCGCCGTTCACCGTGTCGGCTGACACCGGCTGGTCCGCAAACCAGACGCTCTCGGCCAACCGCATCAAGCAGGAGATCAAGGAGGTGCCGATCGCGATCGACGCCATCACGTCCGACTTCACCCAGGACCTCGGTCTCGGTACGGTCGATGAAGTCTTCAAGTTCGTTGCGGGCGCCTATGCGCCGCCGGACATCGAGAACGATGGCCAGCAGGATGTGATCGCCTTTCGTGGCCTCGCCCAACGAGGCAACGCCAGCCGCAACTACTTCCGCTGGTACGCTCC
This sequence comes from uncultured Opitutus sp., assembly GCA_964476565.1. Lineage (GTDB taxonomy): Bacteria > Verrucomicrobiota > Verrucomicrobiia > Opitutales > Opitutaceae > CAMAXB01. Next base: position 34,864 of record CAYZBG010000041.1, on the reverse strand, counting down.
GTCCGACAACTACAACGTCGAGCGCATCGATTTCGGCAAGGGTTCCAATTCGCTCGTCTTCGGCGAGATTGAGCCCGGCGGCCAGGCATCGGTCTTCACCAAGCGCGCCCGCATGCGCGATTTCGGCAAGATCACGGCCGGCCTTAACTCCGAGGGCGGTTACCGGCTCGAGCTCGACGTGAACCGCAAGGTCACTGACCAGCTCGCTCTCCGCGTCAACGCGGTGAAGCGCGAGAACCGCACCTACCAGGATGCCTCGCAGTTCGGCCTCGAGGGCGTGCACGGTGCGCTCACCTGGCAGCCCTTCAAGACGACGCAGGTCCGGCTTGAGTTTGAGCGCGGCGACTTCGACAACGTCCGTGGCTTCGGCGGCGTTCAGGTGCGCGAGATCTCGGCCCGCACCCGCGCCTTCAGCAACGGTGTGACCTACACCTCCGACGGCGACTGGGTGCGCAGCCGCACCGCCGCCAACGGCGTGCCGACCAGCTACGTGACTGCGAGCGGCAAGACCATCCTTGCCACCGGAACGGGCAACGATTTCAGCCGCGGCCCGGCCGGCGGTTCGCCGTCGCTCGTGGAAGGCGGCTTCTTCGACGTGACGATGCTCAACCCCGCCACGGGCGCCGTCATCGGCACCCGCCGGGTCGAAGGTTTCCCCAAGGAGTACAACATCCGCGGTGCCTTTGACCGCCAGGGCCGGCCCTTCAAGACCTACACCCTGACGGTCGAGCAGCGCCTCGGGCCGGTGGACTTCGAGGTGGCGTACAACCACCAGAGCCAGCATGCGAACCGCACGGACAACTTCTTCAACAGCACGATCAGCCTCGATTTCGAAGGCCGGCCGTACATCGACTCCACCCTCGACATCAAGCGTTTCGCGAGCGACACGGACGCGTTCCGTGCCATCGCGACCTACAAGTTCGACCAGCTGAGCTGGACGGAACAGACGCTGGTGGTCTCGGGTGAGTACACGGAGGAGCAGTTCGAGAACATCCGCTGGCAGTACTACAACATCCGCCCGGTGGAGAAGGGTCTGCAGTCGTCGATCGACATCACCCACGACCGCGCCCGTCTGCGCATTTACCTCGACGATCCGCAGTTCTACTCGCGCGCACTCTTCGATCGCATGCGCCCCGGCGCGGTGCCGGACACGGCCGACGTGGCCATCCGTCCCCTCCGCCTGATCGGTTCTGGCGGCGGCTCGATGGACGGCACGCAGTGGCGCCAGGCCGCGGCGTTCTCCGCCTCGCTCTCCGGCAAGTACCTGCGCAACCGCCTGAATTCGCTCATCGGCTTCCGCCGCGATTTCAACCGCCTGTGGGAATACGACTCCGTCGCGTTCGAGGGCCAGTTCGGCGAAGAGCCGTTCCCGTCGTCGCGCGAGGACGCCGCCCCGGGCCAGTACGTGCAGAACCTCGGGCAGCGCGGCGCGCTCACGACCTTCAGCAGCGGCCTCTCGTTTGCCGTCACGAAGGACATCAACGTGTACGCCGCCTACGGCGAGTCGTTCCGCTTCCAGGACGCCCTCACCTTCGATCGTGAGCGCATCGGTGCCATCCAGGGCGAGAGCAAGGAGCTCGGCATCAAGGGCGACTTCTGGAATCGCCGCGCCTCGCTTTCGCTCGGCGTCTTCGAGATCCAGCGCCTCAACGCCCCCACCAGTTACAACAGCCTGCCGTCCGCGCTCTCCGCCGACGAAGCCGAGTACCTGATGAACCGCGGTTTGCCCTCGAGCGATCCCAACTTCAAGCCGGCGACCCGCCTGGCCAACTCGGCCTCGCGCAACTTCAACTCGACGGAGAAGTCCAAGGGTTTCGATCTCACCCTGACCTCGCAGCCGCTCGACGGCCTGCAGCTCCGTTTTACGCTCGCCTATGCGGATGTCGAGGCGACTGCCGACGTGGGCAACATGCTCAAGTACTACAATGACGCGCTGGCGGATCCGAACTTCCTGACCCCGCCGCCGACGTCGCCGATCAACGCCGCCGGCGCAGCGACCATCCTCATCGATACGAAGTCGATCCTCGACACCTTTGGCACGCCGGGCCGGGCCACCGGTCCGCGCGCCGCGAAGTGGTCGGCCAGTTGGGTGGTCGACTACGACTTCGGCAAGTCGCCGTGGGAACGCCTCAAAGGCGTGCGTTTTGGTATCAACGGTGCCTGGCGCGACGATTACCTCTTCGGCATCAGCAACGGCCAGGAGCTGATCGGCGGGACCCGCCACGACGTGAGTGCCTACATCATGCGCGATCAGCGCATCTTCGGGCATCGCACCCGCATCCGTCTCGGCGCGCGCAACCTGTTCGATCTGGAGAACGGCGACCTGCGCAAGACCGGCTTCACCACGATGGCGGACGGCACCAACGTCTACCGCTTCTCGTACGTCGAGCCGGTGCAGGTGGATCTGACGCTCACGCTCGACTTCTAATTGGAGCCGGAGTCCCGGCCTCGCGAGGCACGCCACTCACGGGTGGCGTGCCTTTTTCGTTTGGGGGTGCCAAACCACGCGCGGAGGGATCCGCTCAGACTCTTTCTCTGCCCCTCTTTCTCTTTCGTCTTGGGCGGCTGTGGGTCGGAGCGAGAAAGACGAAAGAGAGAGCCGAGACCCGGCGGGCCCAAGGTGGGCGGGCGCGTCCCGGTGCCCGCAGGGAGCCGGAGGGTAGGGCGGTTTCTCCGAAACCGCTGGGTTGTCGTAAGACATGCGGGGCTGACGGATCGGAACGGACGGCTCGGAGATCCGTCCCTACCTGGAGGCACCCAAACACGCGCGGGAGGACCCGCGCGTCCACCGTGAGCGGGCACGATGTCGCGTGGCATCGGGTCGGCGAAGGACGGACGGGAGCCGGGCGAATTGCGCCGCGCGGACGCTCCGCGTTTGCTCCGCTTGAACGGGGCGCGTGCCTGTGTTTTGGTTCTGCGGTTCCTCACCCCAACCCCCGTCGATTCCCATGAAACGTCGTCATTTCCTCACCCACACCGCCGGTGCTCTCGCAGCCGGTGCGATCTTGCCCTCCTCGCTGCGCGCCCAAGCCGCGCCGGCCGCGGCCGCTCCCAGTGGACGCCTGGCAGAGTTCCTGCCGGCGCAGGTGCCCGGCGCGGTGGTGAAGCCGGGTGAGTTCGTCTTTGCGGCCGCGCACTTCGATCACGGTCATATCAATGGCCAGTGCAGTGCCCTGGTGGCGGCAGGCGGGACGTTGAAGTGGATGTACGAACCGGACGAGGCGAAGCACACGGCCTTCCGGCGCCGCTATCCCGACGTTAAGGTGGCGCGCTCGCTGGACGAGATTCTCGCCGATCCCGAGGTGAAGCTGGTCACAGCGGCGGCGGTGGCGTCCGAGCGCGGACCGATCGGCTGCCGCGTGATGGAAGCTGGCAAGGACTACTTCACCGACAAGACGCCGTTCACGACGCTGGCCCAGCTGGAGCAGGCCCGGGCGGTGGCGGCGCGGACCGGGCGCAAGTACATGGTCTATTTCAGCGAACGCCTGCACGTGGAGTCGGCGATGTTTGCCACCGACCTCGTCGCGTCCGGGGCGATCGGCCGCATCGTCCAGGTGGTCGGCCTTGGGCCGCACCGCCTTGGCAAGGCGGGCCGGCCGGCGTGGTTCTTCGAAAAGGAAAAGTATGGCGGCATCCTCTGTGACATCGGTAGCCACCAGTTCGAGCAGTTCCTGACCTACGCCGGGGCGACGGATGCGACGGTGACATCGGCGGCGGTCGGTAATTTTGCCAACCCGGACAAACCGGAGCTGGAGGACTTCGGTGAGGCAACGCTGGTCGGCAACAACGGCGCGACGAACATGATTCGCGTCGACTGGTTCACGCCGGCCGGGCTCAGCACCTGGGGCGACGGCCGCACCTTCATCCTCGGCACCCAGGGGTACCTCGAGCTGCGCAAGTACGTGGACGTCGCGCGCGGCCAGCGGGGCAACCAGGTCTTCCTCGTCGACGACAAGGGCGAGCACCACCTCGACGTAACCGGCAAGGTGGGGCACCGCTTCTTCGGCGAGCTCATCCTCGATTGCCTGAACCGGACGGAGAAGGCGATGACGCAGGCGCACGCCTTCAAGGCGGCGGAGCTTTGCCTCAAGGCGCAGGCGGCGGCGCGGCGCCTAACCTGAGACGTCCGCGGTCAGCGGCGTTTCCGGCGCAGCCGCCGGGACGCCGCGGCCGCAGCGAGGCCGATGAGGATCAGCGCATAGGTCTCCGGCTCCGGGATGGCAATGGGGGTGAGCAGCATCAATCGGTCGTGCTCACCGAAGGCGTCGGTGAAGGTGCCTATGCCCGCGATCTGGTTGTTGTCATTGATCGCGAAGGGACTGAAGGAACCCGGTACGTAGCCGGCCGTCACCAAGGCGTTGTTCTGGAAAAGGCTCTCCAGATTCTGCATGCCCCCATCCGGCGTGTACACGAAGCCCCGCACCGAGCCGTCGGCCTGCCGCGAGTAACCCACCACGTAGCCCTGGGCGTTCAAGCCGGCCGGCCGCGTGTCGTTGCCGCCGAGGTGGCCGATGTCGGTAAAGGTGCCGTCCCGGAACAGGTAACCCCTAAGGGCGACGTCCGGGTCGGTCATGTTGCGAATCAGGATCGTACCGGCGTTGTTGATGGCGATCGCCTCGCTCGAAACCCCGTTGGGTACGCCCAGATCGGTGAGCGTCCCGTTGGTGTAGAGCACGGGCCGAATCGTCGAACCCGAAACACCGCTGAAGCCCACCGCGTCGCCGCGAGAGTTGATGGCGAGGAAACGGCTGTTGGCCGTGGCATCGAGTCCGTCGACCGGCGTCTGCGAGGAGGGATTGGTCCCGATCAGGATGCCTTGGTCGCGCTTGCTCGGATCGAGCTGCACCAAGCCGGCGATGGTGCCGGAGTTGTTGAGGGCGAGACCCCGCGACGCGAGGCCGATGCCGACGTTCGTGAGCGTTCCGTTCTGATATACGAACGCTGCCGGCGAGGTTTGGCCCAGCCCATTGCGGACGAAACTGTAGCCGGTGATCTGCCCCGATTCGTTGATCCCGTAGGCGAATGTCGCGGTACCCTCGGTGAAAGTGCCGAGATCCGTGTAAGTCCCGTTTTGATAAAGAAAGGAGACGGCGGGCGCCCCGCCCGAGCGCAGGGAGTAGCCGACAATGGCGCCGCTGTTGTTCAGGTCCGTGCCGGTGATCCGGGCTCGGTTGGGGTCGAAGACTCCGAGCTCGGTGGCTTCGAAACCGAGGAACTGCGCCGGGAGCGGCAGGGTCCCGGCCAGGAACAGGAGATACGCCACGCCTTGCGCGACGCGGCAGGGGAAGGAGCACGCAGCCATGCGAGGAGTGAAGGCGGGCGCAGGGGTTAATTGCAACCCCTGAGCGTTTTGCCGGCCCGGTATTTTCGCCGTGCGGACGCCGGGCGAGGCGTCCGCACGGGCTCGGCTCAGCGCTTGGCGCCCTGGTCGCTGTACTTCTTCAGCTCCCCGGCGACACTCTTCATCCCGAGCGCGTGGCGGACGAGGTGGCCGTTCGGATCGAACAGGAAGCCGGCCGGCAGCGTGCGCACGTTGAGTTTGCGGGCAAAGTCATCGCCCTTGGGCGGACCGTAGACGTAGACGGGCCAGCGCAGCTTGGCCTTCTTGAGAAAGGCGTCCGTCTTCTCGCGGTTTTCGGGCGCGTCGCAGACGACGGCGACGACCTCGAAGTTTTTGCGGCTCACGGCACTGTAGAGCTCCTTCAAGGCCATGAGGTCGGCATTGAGGTCCTTGGCATCCGTGTTGAAGAAGACGAGGTAGACGAAACGCCCCCGCAGGCTGGCGAAGTCGACCGTCTTGCCGTCCAAGGCGGTGAACTGCAGCTCGAAGGGCTGGGCGCGCGCGTTCATCAGGTTGAGCTCGTCGCGGGCGCGGTCGACCACGCGCTTTTCCTTGTGGTTCATCAGCCCCTCGACGTGGGCGCGGGCCGCCTTGGGATTGGAGAGCAGGAGGAAGTTGGCGTAGTTGATTTCCTGATCGGGCAGGAAGCGCCCGTTCGACGGCAGGGCGGCGAGTTCGTCGATCTTCTCGCGGTAGGCGGTGAGGTTGTCGCGCGTCGGCTGGTCGCGCGCCTGCACGCCGGAGATGGCGGCATCGAGGGCGGCGAGCGCGGCCTTGCCCTCGGCGCTGATGCCCTCGGCGCGGGAGGCGCGCAAGAGGTTGTAGCGGAGATGGGCGAGCCAGGCTGCTCGGTAGGGCGCGTTGTCCCGGCCGCCGAGATAATCGGTGCTGCGCGAGATCACCGTGGTGATACGGCGGTGACCCGGATGCTTCGCGAGCACGTCGAGGCTCGCGAGGCTGAGTGCTTCAAAGTGCTGCTGGGTGGGTTTGGCCTCGCGGTTGTCGCGCAGCGCCATGAAGGCGTCGAACGACACGTCGGCGGGTGACTTCTCCGCGGGAGATTTTTCGGCGGCGGACACAGGAGCCGCGAGGGCTCCGATACAGGCACAAACCAACATCAACAGACCAGGCAAACGCAGGACTGACATGGGTGGGGTGGGATAAGGGTGGGGCTGAAGCGGGAAGAGAGGTACGGGGTTGGCCGGTGCGTTTCAATCGCGGACTGCACGGATGGACCGGCGACGGACGCAAAAAAGCCCGCGATCTCTCCGGTCGCGGGCTGAAAGGGAGCGTTGGGCTCTCGCAACACCCCGACACGCCCTAACGGCCGGCGCCCGGGAAGAGTTCCGCGAAGAAGCTGCGCATGTGCGACCAGGAACGCCGGTCCGCGGCGGCGTGGTAGGCGATGGGGATGCCCGCCTTGCGGCCGATCTCGTCCGCCTTCGGATTGGTGAAGGCATGGACCGCGCCGGCGTAGCTGATGAACTGGTAGTCGAACTTACCCTCGTTCATCGAACGCTGGAAGGCCTCGATCTCGGCCGGCGGGACGAAGCCGTCTGCAGCGCCGTGGCAGATGAGGAACTTCGCCTGATTGCGGGCGGCCGCCTCGGCCGGGGCCGGGATCAGGCTGCCGTGGAAACTCACGATGCCGGCCAGTGGGGCGCCGCTGTAGGCGAGGGCCTGGGCCGTCGCGCCGCCGAAGCAATAGCCGATGGCGGCCGTCTGACCGGACGCCACAAGTCCGGTGGCGAGCAGCTGATCGAGGGCGGCGCGGGCGCGTTCCGCCATGAGCGGTTTGCCGTAGAATTGTCCGGCCAACTCGCCGGCCCGCTTCGGGTCGTCGGTGATGACGCCGGCGCCGTACATGTCGGCGGCGAAGGCCACATAGCCGAGCTGCGCGAGTTGTTCGGCGCGGCTCTTGGGGTAATCAGTGAGGCCCCACCACTCCGGCAGCACGAGGATGCCCGGTGCCTTGGCCGTGGCGGAGACCTTGGCGTCGTCGTAGGCGAGCCAACCCTCGAGTTTGACGCCGGCGTGTTCGTACGCGACCGGCCGGGTGACGATCTTGGCAGACAACGTGGCGGCGCCCAGCCACGCCGCGCTCACAACGAGGAGAGAACGAAGTTTCATGCGTCGGGACGATAACGGACTTCGGCCGGCTGGCAACGGG
>CAYZBG010000041.1:1729-27253 GCA_964476565.1 uncultured Opitutus sp. | reverse complement strand
CGGTTTTGGCGCTCGCCCCCGGGTCGCGCGCTGTCCTAAGGATGGAGGATGTCGTGCGGACGGCCCTGTCGTTGGTCCGGCGAACTACCCCTTATGCTGCGTCGCACCTTCCTCAAGAACGCCGTGCTAGCTACGACGGCGTCGACCCTGTTGCCCCGGGCCTCGGCCGCCACCGTGCCTGCGCCGCGGCTGGCCGTCGGCCTCGATAATTTCGCCGTGCGCGCCTTCGGCTGGAAGACGCCGGAGCTGATCACCTTCGCGGCCTCGCTGCGGTGCGACACGCTCTTCATCTCGGACCTCGAGGCGTTCGAAAGCCTCGAAGACCGGGCCCTCCGGGCGGTGCGGGCGCAGGCGGAGGCCGCGGGGCTCGCGTTGTACGTCGGCGGCTGGAGCATCTGTCCGACCTCGAAGACCTTTCGCTCCACCTATGGCACCGCCGAGGAACACCTCCGGCTCGGCTTGCGCGTGGCCCAGGCCTTGGGCTCGCCGGTTTATCGGGCGATTCTCGGCAACCTCGAGGACCGGAAGACCGAGGGCGGCATTCAGGCGCGGATCAACGACACCGTGGCCGTGCTGAAAGCCTGCCGCGACGATGCGCTCCGGGCCGGGGTGAAGGTTGCGATCGAGAATCACGGCGGCGACCTGCATTCGTGGGAGTGCCGCGAGTTGATCGAACGCGCCGGCACTGATTTCGTCGGCTGCAATTTCGACGCCGGCAACGCGGCGTGGACGCTGGAGGATCCGATGGATGCCTTCGAAACGCTCGGTCCGGTGACGATCTGCTCCAGCCTCCGCGACAGCATGATCTGGACGACCCCCGAGGGTGCGGCGGTGCAATGGACCGCGCCGGGGGAGGGCCTGATCGATTGGCGTGCATTGACGGCCCGCTGGGCGCAGCTCTGCCCGCGCGTGCCGGTCATGATCGAGACCATTTCGGGTGCGCAGCGGACCTTCCCGTATCGCCAGGCAGAGTTCTGGGCGCACTACGACCGCCGCCCGGAAAAGCTGGCGAAGTTCGAGGCCCTGGCGGCGCGCGGCCGCCCGCTCACGCCCTTTCGCGCCCCTCCGGGCGACGAAGGCCGCGCCGTGGCGCAGGCGTTTCAAAAAGCCGAGATCGAGAAATCCATCGCCTACCTGCGCACCACGGTCGGTCTGGGTCTCCGCGCCTGACCTTCCGCCGGAGAACCGCCCCGCCGTATCCTCCTTTCCACGACACTCCCATCGTCCTCGTTCCCATGAATCGTCGTTCCTTTCTCCATTCCACGGCGGCGGCCTCGGCGCTCGCCGCGTTGCCCTTCTCGATTCGCGCCGCGGACAAGGCGGGGGCTCGCCGGCTCCGCACCGTGCTCATCGGCTGCGGCTGGTGGGGCAACAACATCCTGCGCGAGGCGATGGCGAGCGGGGCATGCGAGATTGTCGGCCTATGCGACGTCGATGCGCGGCAGTTCGAGGCCACGCTCAAGCACGTCGCCGAAGGCACGGGAGACACGCCGAAGACCTACAAGGATTACCGTGAACTGCTCGCGGCCGCCAAGGCGGACATCGCCATCGTGGCGACCCCGGACCACTGGCATGCGCTGCCGATGATCGCCGCGGTGAAGGCGGGCGCGCATGTCTTTGTGGAAAAACCGCTCGGGCACACGGTGATGGAGGGGCGGGCGATGGTGAATGCCGCGCGCGCGGCCGGACGTGTGGCGCAGGTGGGAACGCACCGCCGCATCTCGGCCCACAACATCCGGGCGCGGGAGTTTATCCGCTCTGGGCAGGCCGGAGAGATCGGCATGGTGCGGTGCTTCGTGCATGGCGGTGGCGGCGCCGAGACGCCCCTGCCCACGGTGGAGGTGCCGAAGGAACTCGACTGGGATTTCTGGTGCGGGCCGGCCCCGCTGCGTCCCTTCAACGGTGGCGATCCGCGGTCGCCTTCGGTCGGAGCGGGCAACCGGGGCATTCATCCGCGCGGCTTTCGCAACTACCTCGACTTCGCCAACGGCACGCTAGGCGACTGGGGCATCCATTGGCTCGACCAGGTGCTGTGGATCACTGACGAGAAGTACCCGCGGCGGATCTACTCGAGCGGAGGCCGCACCATCGCCGGTGCGCCGGTGCTCACCGCTGATGCGCAGACCTCGGATGCGCCCGATCATCAGGTGGCAACCTACGAGTTCGAACGACTCACCGTGCAGTGGGAGCACCGCCGGTTTGGCGGCAACAACACCGATAAGGGCGAAAGCGTCGGCTGCTACTTCTACGGCACGAAGGGCATCGTGCACGTCGGCTGGCGTTCCGGTTGGACCTTTTACCCGACCGATACGCGGACCCCGCCGATCACCGAGCCTGCCCAGCTCAACGCCCCGGATCACCAGAACATCAAGGAACTGTGGGCGGATTTCCTGCACGCGATCCGCACCGGGGCCAAGCCGGTCTGCGACATCGGCGACGTGCATTTGGCGAGCAACATGGCGCTGCTCGGCATGGTGTCGCTCAAGGCGGGCCGCAGCCTCGTGTGGGACGGCACCGCGGAGAAGGTTGTCGGCGACGAGGCCGCGAACCGTCTGCTGCGCCGGGAGTACCGCGCCGGCTGGGAGTATCCTGCCGCCTGACACTACGTCGGTCGGCTGCGCTCCGGCTCAGGGAGCGGCCGGCACCGCCGACAGGTAGGTGCAGAGCGTGTTCACGTGGGCGATGAACGCGCCGGTGCTGATCACCGGAGCGCCGCGCTGGGTGACGATCCAGCGTCCGTTGTGATCAAGGGCGTCGATGACACGGCGGACCTCGGCAGCGAGGGTGGCGGCGACCGCCGGCGGGGTGGTGCGGGGGCTTCCCGGCAGGGCCTTCGCCGCGTCGGGGGTGCGCGCCTGGGCGAGGATGTCCTCGCAGTACGCGATCGTCTGGGGCACGCCGAAGGCGCCTTTCCACGCGTAGCCGGTCCGGCGTTCTTCGGAGAGTTCCTCGACCTGGTAGTAGATGCGGCCGTCTCGGTCGCCGAAGATCGGGCGGTTGCTTTCCAGCTCGTAGAGGCGCGCCCATTGTCCGGGGGCGATCTCGGAGCGCCGCAGCCAGGCAATGGCGCGGGGAAGAGGTTCGAGGAAACGCGTGTCGCCGGTTTCCCGATACACCTCGGCGAGCAGGCGGAGCACGCCGGCGCTCTCGCGTGTCGAAACGCCCGGCGGTTCGAAGGCGCGCGCCCAGGCCGGTTCCATCTGCGCATTGTACTGCTGGGCCCAGCCGGGTTGCGGTTCCGGCAACTGGGCGCGCAGGAGGAACTCGGCGCCGCGCAGGGCGGCCGCGCGGCAGTCGGGACGGTTGAGCTGCCTGGCTGCGTCGAGCAGGGTCAGGATGCAGTCGCGCTGGGTGTCGTCGTTGAGGGTGTAGTGGCCATAGTAGGACGTCTTGGGATGCTCGCGCGGCCAGGTGGCGGGAAAACGCGCCGGTTGCACCGGATAGTCGGCCGGGTTGACCGGACGTCCGTCCCAGCGCTGGGGCCAGCCTCCGCCCGGGAGCTGGGCCTCGATCAGTTTGGCCAGACCGTAGTCGCGCGCCTCGCGGTGGTGGCGGTCGCGCGGAGTGTCGCCGGGATGCCCGGCGGTCAACGCGATCAGGAAGCGCAGCGCCTGCTGGGTGTTGTCGTCGTCGTAGGTGGAGACGTTGCGCCGGGTGGCCGACCCGGTCGCGGGACGGCGGTCGGCTTCGGTGCGCAGTGCCCAGGCGCTGCGTTTCTCGGGATCGAACTCGACCAGGTAGTCCCAACCGCCAGACATCAACTGGCCCGCGACCAACGCGTCGGCGGCGTCCTGCGCGGCTTCGAGGTGGAGGGCGTCACCGGTGACCGCGTAGGCGCGGAGGAAGGCGAGGCCCATGGCCGGCGTGCCGGGAGTCTGCACCCAGATCTGGGTGGCGGTGGCTGGATTTTCGCCGGCGCGTTCGCTCAGGTCGGGCGAGTACCGCCACAGGTAACCGCCTTCGGTGGCGAGGGCGCGCATGGCAGTGGTGGCGCGGGCGAGCGCGGTGCGGGCTTCGGTTGCGAGGGGATCGGCCGCCGGCGTGGCCGGGGCGAGGGTGGCGGCCAGGGCCAGCAGCAGTGCCGCCTTGGGGTACGAAAGCGTCATGGCCGCGAGCGTGGCAGGTGCGGCCGATTGCGCAACGTTCGCCGATGCGGACGGTCGGGGTGGAGCGCGACCCGGGAGGGTGCTACATCGGGAACGGCTTTTTCGCCGGATGCGCCTCGGCCGGATCGAAGTACTGCTGCAGGAACTCCAGGTTGCTGCGTTCAAGCGGTGTGAGGTCCTTCCGGCGCACGCTTCCGCGCCAACCCTTGCCGGTGCCGGGCTGGTACCACGGTTGGCGATAGCGGGCACTGCGTTCGAACTGATGGCGCCACACGCTGACGTAGGTCCCATCGCTATACTGGTGCAGCGCATCGGGCGGGCGCGACCGCCACGGTCTCTCCTTCCCGAGGTTAAAACCCTCCCCGTTCCGTGCGAGGATTTCGTGGTAAAGCACCCGCGCATAGCGTGCCTTGAGCAGATCGTGCGCCGCCCGGGTTTGCTCGGGGAAGCGGTCGCGTTGCGGATCGAGGAGGCGATTCACCTTCCGCTCGAGGAAGGCGTCATCGTAGGCGACGGTGTTTCCTTGGTAATCACTGCTGGCGTAGACCATCCGCTCCAAACCGAAGAGACCATCGATGCCCTCCCAACGAATCTGCCCCACCCACACGTCCTCGTCGGGGATCCAGTCTTTGAAACGCCACTGGATCTCCGTGTCGGATACGCGTCGGGCCTGCTCCGGGTAGGAGTAGCCCGGGTTGACGATGTCGGGGCTGCGCGTACCTGGGAAAACGGAGTCGAGCAGCGTTCCCCCCGACGGCGGATACTTCGCGAAACGGAAGGTGAACTCGGCGTCTTCGATCGGCCCCTTCCAAAAGGCGCCGGTGCTCACCAGGTAACTCAGTCGCCAGCCGTCGACGAAGAATTCGGGTATGTTCATTTCGCCGATCGAGTACGTCACGTGGATCGTCTTCGTCTCACGCGGCGCCCACGTGACGGGCCAGACGTAGGCCGCGGCGAAGTTGTAGGGAAGCGGGTCCACTTCATGCGGGCGGATTTGTTCGCAGATGGGCTCGCTCTCGGCGCCCGCTGCATCGACCACCGTGACCTTGAAGTTACCGTGGGCGAGGGCGTGATGATAACTCTCGCGAAAGGGAAACGCTACGCGGGTCACGATGGTCCGGTCGGTGTCATTGCGCATCCGGTAGACCGCCGAAGCCCGGCTGGTTGAGTCCGGGCTGGTGTTCTGCTCCACCAGCACCCGTTCGGATTCCATCACGATCTCCTCCGAACGCAGTGGCGCGAGGCTGGCGCCTCCGCCCTGCGGCAGATAGATGTTGGCCGAGGCCGAAACCGAGAGGACCATGCTGGCCACGGCCGCGAGCAGACCCTGGGGACGGGGGTTCATGCGTCGCAGTCTGAGGCTTGCGAAAGCCGATGCAAGCCGATGGCGCTTGCTCGGAGTGGTCGCGCCGGGCCGGCGCACGCGCGGAACGTGTGCACTTTGGCCAGCCGCCGTTGTCTAAGGGTGCATGAGCACCGAACTCCCCATTCTCTACGTCAAATCCGGGTGCGGCTGGTGTCAGGAGGCCGCCTCGTTCCTAGCCGAACAAGGTATTGGTTACCGGGAAGTGAACGTGTCCGCCGACAAGTCCGCCTTTGCCGCGATGGAGCGCGTGTCCGGTCAGACCAAGGCTCCGGTGCTCGACTGGCACGGGAAGGTGCTGGCCGACTTCGGGCTGGATGAGCTCAAGCCCTTCCTTCAGGCGCAAGGCGTCGCGTTCGAGGACAGCTGAGCCTGTGACGAAAGGTTCTGGCTCCGGGCGCGCGCCGTGTTACCGAGGGGCATGGCATCGATCGGCCGGCGCAACATATTGACCATTGTCCGGGAGGCTTCTCCCGGGTTCTACCTGGATGGAGGCAACCTGGGGGAGATCCTGCTGCCCGGCCGATACCTGCCGCGGGGCATGCGGCCCGGCGAGACCCTCGACGTCTTCGTGTATCGAGATTCTGAGGACAGGCTGGTCGCCACCACGGAGAACCCGCTCGCGCAGGTGGGCGAGTTCGCCTACCTGCGGGTGGTGAGCGTGAATCCCCGCGTGGGCGTGTTCCTCGACTGGGGGCTGGAGAAGGACCTGCTGCTGCCGATGCGGGAACTGGCGTCGCCAGTACAGCCGGGCGACCGCCGGGTGGTGCGGGTGGCGCTCGACGACAAGACCGGGCGGATCATCGCGAGCGCGCGGCTCAACCGCTGGCTGAATCTCACCCCGCCCTCGTACCAGGAGGGCCAGCGGGTGCGGCTGATCGTCACCGGCGAGACCCCGCTGGGCTACAACGCCATCATCGAGCACGCGCACCGCGGCCTGCTTTACCGCTCCGACCTTTCCGGTCCGCTCGCGATCGGCCGGACCCTCGAGGGCTACATCCGGGCGGTGCGTCCCGACGGGAAAATCGATCTGGCGCTGGACCGGGCGGGCTTTCACCGCGTGGCGCCGGCGGCGGATCAGGTGCTGGCCGCGCTCGAGGCGGCCGGCGGCTTCCTGCCGTTGCACGACGACAGCCCACCCGAGCGCATCCGCGCGGCCCTGGGCCTGAGCAAGAAGGTGTTCAAGCAGGCGATCGGCGCACTCTACCGCGACCGCCGCATCGTGATCGAGCCGGCCGGTATCCGGCGGGCGGGTACGATGTCCGCTCCCGGGGCCGACCACCCTGTCAAGACGACGTAAAGCGCGCGTCCGGCACGATTTGAGAGCTGCCACCGACCTGCGTTTCGCTTTCGTCGGTGGCGCCATGAACCAGAGCTTCGACTACGCGACCACCATCACGATCGGCGACACGGACCTGATGCAGGCGGTCTATTTCGCCCACTTTTTCAAGCTGCAGGGGATCGTCCGGGAGCTCTGGGTGCTCAACGCGGTGGAGAACTCGCGGCAGCTGCTGCGGGACGGTCTCGTGCTCATCACGCGCAGCGCGTCCTGCGACTACCATCGCAACCTCCACCTGTTCGATCCGGTGGTGTGCCGCATGCAGATCCGCAACCTGAAGCGGGCGAGTGCCGAGCTGGTGTTTCGATTTCAGCACGGGCTCACCGGCGAGCTGCATGCGGAGGGACGGCAGCGCGTGGCTTTCATGGACCGTGCGGGCCGGGTGTGCCGCATGCCGGACGAGTTCCGGGCGTCGGCGCTGCGTTACCTCGAGGCTTCGGCGGATGCCACGGATCAGGCGATTGCCGAAGCCTGCCTCGCCGGAGCCAGTCTGGAGCCGGTCGCGGCGCGCTGAGTTCCGGTCAACGCCGGATGCCGTCGGGCCCGACCTTGATGACGACCTCTTCCGGTTTCGGCGTCCGGTAGCCGATGTACTCGATGATGGCGTCGACCATGGCCGGAATGCAGTCGGCGATCGGCGTACCTTCGTCCTCGATCGAGGCGTCCACCGACCAGACGCGCGCTTTTTCCAGCCGGTTCTCCCGGGCCTCGAGACGGAAGTATTTCTCCTGGGTCTGGGTCACGCGTATCGACTCCACCATGACAATCTGGGAGCGGCCGGTACCGAGCGGATTGCGGCTGGAGCCGAGCGAGCCCGGCCCGGAGGGAAAAGAGGAACCCGGGCCCATCATGCCCGGATCGACAAACACAGGTTCGGTCACGGTCGTCACCTGGGTTTGCGGCGGGTATTCGCCGTAATCGAACGAGACGATCACGTCGGCCCGCGCCGGCGTGGGCGCCTCGTACATGCCGCGCTGGGCGAGGGCGGTGCGGACGCGTTCCTTGACCTGGACATGGAAGACGTCGCCGGCGCGTCCCGGAGGATCGGGGGCGAAGGTGTAGGAGAAACCGGAGCTCTTCTCGGGATCGACAGCCGACGTGATCCTCACCGTGTGTTTCTTCGAGGACGTAGCCGTGGAGCAACCGGTGCCGGCCGCGAGCACGCAGACCATGATCAGGCCGCAAGCGAGGCGGATGGCGGGGAAAAGGCGCGTCCCTGGCATGAAGAAGAGGATGACGCCGTGTCGGCGTTTCGCAAGCCGGGTCGATACGAACCACGGGTGGCCGGCGTCGCAAACCGGCGGAGAGAGTGGCGATAGGGCGCCGTCGGCTTGACCTGCCCCGGACCTTGACCATCGGAGGGGGCAACATGGGTGCATCTTCTCCTTTTCTTCCATTGGCCGGGGGCGTGCTGATCGGCCTCGGCAGCGTGCTGGCCCTGCTGGCCACCGGCCGCATTCCCGGGGTATCGGGTGTGTTCAGCCGGGCCTTGCAGGGCCAGGCCGGCGACGGTGCATGGCGCTGGCTTTTCCTCGGCGGCCTCCCGCTTGGCGCCGCGTTGACCTTCGCGCTGGTCGACTCGGCGCAGGCTTACTCCGGCCTGCTGGCATGGCCGGGTCTGGTCGTGGCGGGACTGCTCGTCGGACTCGGCACCCGCGTGGGAGGCGGCTGCACCTCGGGACACGGCATCTGCGGCCTCGGTTTGGGGGCGCGCTCGTCGTTGGTGGCAACCCTCACCTTCATGATCGCGGGGGCGGTGACGGTGTGGGTGTTGAACCACACGGCGGCGGCGGAGGTGCTCCGATGAAGGCGCGGGCGATCCTATTGTTGGCGGCCGGCATGGTGTTTGGCGCCGGTCTGGCCTTGTCGGGTATGACGGACCCGGCGCGGGTCAAGGGCTTCCTTGATGTTGCGGGAGCATGGGATCCGTCGCTGGCGTGGGTCATGGCGGGAGCGCTGGGCACCTTTGCCGGCACGCTGGCGTGGGTTCGGCGTCGTTCGCCGGAGCGCGGTTGGTTTGGCACGCGCCTGCCGTCGCTGACGCGTGAACCGATCGACCGGCGGTTGGTGCTGGGGGCGGTATTGTTCGGCGTCGGCTGGGGGGCGTCGGGCATGTGCCCAGGGCCGGCGTTGGCCAACCTGGCGGCGTTTCGGTCTGACGCATGGATCTTCGCCGCGGCCATGGCCGGCGGCATGGTGATCGCGCGCCGAGGATTTGGTGCGGATGCGGATTCGCCCTGAACGCGCATGGGCATGAGGCCGGTAGCTGGAAAAAGGGCTTGGTTGAAGCGGGCGTGCCCGCTTGGGTGAAGGGGTGACGTTGGCGTGGGTCCTGCGGTCCGCGGACCCGCCTCCTCAACTCCCCCTGCGATGTCCCGCTTCGAACTTAGATCCCGCTGGAGAGCCGTTTGGCAGGCCTGGCCGCCGGCCGGGGCCGTGCTGGTGGTGTTGTCGTTCGTCGCGACGGCGACCTGGCTAGTCCTCGGACTGCGCGACGTCGAAGGCGGGCCCTCCGGCTGGCTGGAACCGCTGGCAGCCATCCTCGGCGGGCTCGGCGCCTTTGTGCTGACGGCGATCCTGATTTTCCGACGGGTCGACGGTGCGCGCGAGGAAGCGGAATCGTACGGACTCTCGCGGGGCCTCGCGACGGGGTACTATTTCAACTTTGTGCGTCCCCTGCTGTCGGCGATGAGCGATCCGGCCCACGGGCTGCACGAGCGGGTCAAAGGCTTCGGTGGGCACAGCCTGGTCGGGCTGGTGGTCGGGATTCCGCAGACCCTCGACGAGTTCAACCCGGCGCGGCACGAGGCCCTGCTCGCCGCGCTAGCGGAAAGCCCGTCGGGCGGCTACACTCTGCAGCGTCTCGAAGTGCCGGTGGCCGGACGCGCCCGCGGGCTGGCGGTGACGGTGGCGCTGGGGAGGCGCAGCCAGCGGGCGGTGCTGGTGGACCTGCCGACCACGCTGGCCGTGGTGGCGGATTTCGCGAGTTTCGTGGCGGAGGGCGGGACGGAGGCGGCGGCGGACCACGAACTGCTCAATCAGGCGCAGAAGGCCCTGGTGGCATCGTCCGAGGCGGAGCGGTTTCAGAATGTCCTCGAGGAGTTCGTCGACGTGGTCAACCGGGTCGGCGCGCGCGAGTCGCGGGCGATGCGTCCGGCCCTGCGCCTGCATGTGGTACCGGCGGGCCGGCTGACCTTTCGCCTCGACGAACTGGTGTACGGCTGAGGGGTGGCGGCGGGTCTCGCATAGAATCGACCGGACAACATTGCCACGGCAGCGCTAGTCGCTTGCGTGAAGGCATGTCGTATGCCTCGTCCAGCCGTCCGCCTATCGCCGCCCTGCCACTGCGCAGCGAGTTCGACGAAGATGGTTACCTTCAGATCAACCCCGATGTGGCGGCGGCCGTGGCGGCCGGCGTGGTCGGCTCGGGTTGGCAACACTTCACGCTGCACGGTTTTCGGGAAGGGCGGTCGTGGGTGCCCAAGGGCGATCCGCTGGCCGGGGTCAGCCGGGAAATCGCTCCGGGCGACGGAATGTACCGGCAGAATGCGGAACACTATTTCGATGCCGGTGCCTCCGCGCTGCAGGTGATTGAAGCGGCGCTGTTCGCAGCGCGTCGTCCGGCGTCGAGCGTGTCGGCGATCCTGGATTTGCCCTGCGGACACGGCCGCGTGATGCGTTTCCTGCGCAAGGCCTTTCCGCGCGCGCGGTTGACGGCCTGCGATCTGCAACGGGACGGCGTGGAATTCTGCGCGCGGACGTTCGCGGCCACCCCCGTCCTGTCGAGCGAGCGGCCCGATGACATCCTGTTGCCGGAGCCCTACGACCTGATCTGGTGCGGGTCGCTGCTGACGCACCTGTCCGAAGGCACCTGCGGCGAATTTTTTGCCCGCTTCCATGCAGCGCTGCGGCCGCATGGGTTGCTCGTCGTCACGTTGCACGGCCGCCTGACCGAGCGAGAACTGGAAAGCGGACGCCACCGGTACGGGCTCGCCGAGGCGGAGGGCGCCGCCGTGCTGAAGCGGTATCGCGAGAGCGGTTTCGGCTACGTCGACTACGAGCCCGGCTCGGGCTACGGCATCAGCCTCGCACGGCCGTCCTACATTCTCCGACGGTTTGCCGAGAACCCGGGCTGGCGCATCATCTCCTACCAGGAGCACGGCTGGGACGGCCGGCAGGACGTGCTGTGTCTGCAGCGGACCGCTGATTGAGCGTCCTTCGCTCCGTTTCACGGAGGAGCAAACAGCGACGCCAGGTCCTTCTTCGGATCGACCTGGCGGATCGCGGTGATCCGGCCCTGCGCATCGAACGTGAAGACGGTGATGCGGTCCTCGGCGACCGGGTGGCGGGTCAATAACGTCTCCGAATCGGCGAGCAGAATGCGGTGCGGATACTTCGCCATCTTGGGCAGGGCAAAGAAGCGGCCGACGCCCGGCATGCCATGGATGTTGGCCAAAAAGGCGGCGCTGTGACGCGAAAGGAAATCCGGAGACTTGGCCTCGAGGAACGCGTTCACGGCCTTGCCCGTGCCCATTTCGTAGCTGACCAACAGCAGGGCGAGGCTGCCCGGTTCGTAAACGAAGGCACCGCCCTTGGCGTCGTTGACCGTGAACGCCTCCAGGGTGTCGCCGATGCGATAGGGTTCCGCGGCGTGCACTGCCGAGGGGAGCAGGGCGATCAGGCAACCGAGCACAAGCATGAGACGGGAGGGGGAGACTCTCATGGTCCGAGCAAATCCGATTGGGGCGCGAAGGCGATGATCGGGTGGTCGCGGGTGGGGTGGCTGTTTGTAATCGCGGACGCAAAGGTCTGGCGTCGGCGGGCGGTCGGGTTGCCCCCATTTCTGGGCGTGCCAAGCGGAGGCCGACGCGCGAAGGTACCGGCGTCTATTCCTGATTGATCTATGCCCTCGACGTCGAAACGCACCGCTGTCTTCACCGAGTCGCTCATTCGCGAGATGTCGCGAGTGGCGGCCCGCCATGGCGCGATCAACCTGGCGCAGGGTTTCCCGGACGGCAATCCGCCGGCCGCACTCGTGGAGGCGGCGCGGGTGGCCATGGACGCCGGCCGGCACCAGTACGCCGTGACCTGGGGCGCGCCGGAACTGCGCACGGCCCTCGCCGGAAAACTGCAGCGCTTCACCGGGCTTCCCGTCAATCCCGAGACCGACCTCGTTGTCACCTGCGGCGCCACGGAGGCGATGATGGTCGCAATGATGACGGTCTGCGACCCCGGCGACCGCGTTGGTCTCTTTTCCCCCTTCTACGAAAACTACAACGCCGACGCCATCCTCACCGGGGCGACGCCGGTGCATGTGAAGCTGCATCCGCCCCACTACGGTTTCGATCCGGCGGAGTTGCGCGCGGCCTTTGCGAGCGGGCTCAAGGCCTTCATCCTTTGCAATCCGTCCAACCCATGCGGCCGGGTCTTCACCCGCGCGGAACTCCAGCAGATCGCCGCGCTGGCTGAGGAGTTCGACACGTTCGTGATCACCGACGAGGTCTACGAGCATCTCGTGTTCGACGGCCGCGAGCACGTTTACTTCGCCGCCCTGCCGGGCATGGCCGCCCGCACGCTCTCGTGCTCGTCGCTCTCGAAGACCTTCGCCATCACCGGCTGGCGCCTCGGCTACGTGCAGGCGCCCGCCGCGATCATCGCGCAGGCCCGCAAGGTGCACGATTTCCTCACCGTCGGCGCCGCTGCGCCGCTCCAGCACGCCGTGGTGACGGCGCTGGGCTGGGGACCCGACTACTATGCGGGACTCGCCTCCGAGTACGAGGCGCGCCGGGATGTGCTGCTCACGTATCTGCGCGAGACCGGACTGACGTACACCCATCCGGAGGGTGCGTATTTCGTGATGCTGGACGTGAGCCCGTTGGGATTCGCGAGCGACATCGATTGTGCGCACTGGATGGCGAAGGAGATCGGCGTGGCGCCCGTGCCCGGGTCGTCGTTTTTCCCGTATCCGGAGCATCGTTACGTCCGCCTCAACTTTGCCAAGAGTGCACCCGTGCTGCACGAGGCGGGCGCACGGCTGCGCGCGCTCCAGTCCAGGCGGTGACGGGACCGGGCCCGGGGCTTGCCACCGGCGGGTCGGACGGTTTGGCTGGTCCGACCCCTTCTCACGCGGCCTTTCCCCGGGGCCGTGCCACCCCGCGTCCGTCGTCCCTCCACCCCCATGTCTTCCCTGAATCGTCGCACCTTCCTCAAGCAGACCGCGTTGGCGGCCGGCTCCTTTGCCCTCATCAGCGGCACCTCGTCCTCGGCCCAGGTGCTGGGCGCGAACAACCGCCTGCGTATCGCGGTCGCCGGACTCAATGGTCGCGGCAAGTCCCACATCGCCGGATGGCTGGAGCAGGAGAATGTCGAGATCGCCTACCTGATCGACCCTGACCGGCAGGTGCTCGACCGGGCGATGAAGGCCCTGGCGGAAAAGCAGGGCGGTCGGACAACCTGCAAGGCGGTGACGGATGTGCGCCGCGCCCTCGAGGACCCGACGGTCGACGCCCTGTCGATCGCGACGCCGAATCACTGGCATTCGCTCATGACCATCTGGGCGGCGCAGGCGGGCAAGCACGTGTACGTGGAGAAGCCGCTCAGCCATGACGTGGTCGAGGGTCGGGCGGTCGTCGCGGCACAGCAGAAGTATGGGGTCGTGATCCAGCATGGCACCCAGCGGCGCAGCGATGCGCGCATAGCCGGCCTGCACGAGGCGATCCAGGCCGGGCGCTTCGGCCGGCTGAAAATTTCCTACGGCTATTGCTGCAAGCCCCGCGCCAGCATCGGTTTCAAGCCGGCCGGCGCACCGCCCGCCCACCTCGACTGGGACCTGTGGCGCGGCCCGGCGAAGATCGACGCGTTCCACGAGAATCTCGTGCACTACAACTGGCACTGGTTCTGGGCCACGGGCAACGGCGACATGAACAACCAGGGCACGCACCAGCTCGACGTGGCCGCCTGGGCCCTCGACCGGGACCAGACCCACCCGGTGCGCGTCATGGCGCTCGGCGGACGTTTCCAATGGAACGACCAGGGCGAGACGCCGAACAGCATGTATGCGATTGCTGAATACCCGAATGGCCAGCAGGTGTATTTCAACGTGCGCAACGTGAACCACGAAGGTTACGTGAACCAGGTGGAGAACGAGTACTACTTTGAGGACGGCGGCCGGATTGTGCGCGGCGTCTACTACCGCAAGGGCGAGACGAAGGGGGAGAAGCTCGATCTGCCTCCCGGCAAGGTCACGCCCGGCGGAAACTGGGGCTCCTTCATCGCCGCCTGCCGCGCGCGCAAGCCGGAGATGGCAAACGGCAATGCCCTCGAGGCGCACAACGGCAGCGTGCTGGGCCACCTGATGAACAACTCGTACCGCCTCGGCCAGAAGGTCCCGTTCAACGCCAAGGCCGGGCGGTTTGGCGACCACACCGATGCGCACGATCACTTCATGAAGCTGCACGCCATCCTGCGCGACGGCGTCGGGGTGCCGGAGAACGGCGCGGACTACGTGGTCGGACCCTGGCTCACGTTTGATCCCAAGACGGAGCGGCACACCGGCGAGTTCAGCCGCGAGGCCAACGCGCTGCTCCAGGATGCCCACCGTCCGGGGTTCGAGGTTCCGGCGCCCAACCGGGTCTGAGCGCGACCGGCCGTCGGACCGCGCGCCGCGGCCCGATCACGGACCGTCTGCGGGCGCACCTGCGCCCCGGGCGGCCGTGCTTCGTTTGCTGCGGCAGGCGTCCGAGCAGTACTTCACCTCGTCCCAGACGCGTTCCCATTTTTTCCGCCATGTGAAGGGACGGCCGCAGACGAGGCAGGGTTTGGTCGGCAGGTCGGCCTTTTTGCGCATCCGGGGCATGGCGGCTCAGGCGCAGGGCTGCAGCGGGAAGATGGTGACGTCCACGGCGTCGGCCGTAAGCACGGACGTCGGCGGTCCGTTCAGGTCAAAGCCCGCGAGCCGGGCGGGCTCGGTCGAGCACTCGGTCACCGTGGGTTCATGGATCCGATAAGGTGCGTGATGCACGCGGCCGGCGTGCAGGCGCCCGCGGCGATCGGCGACAAACAGCCGGTAACGTTCCACGAGGAAGAACTCAAGGCTGCCTGGCTCCGCCTCGCGGCCGTCGCGTCCCGGACGCCACGTGTAGTGCGCCTGGAGGCTGTCGGCCTGACGCCGTTCGCAGCCGTACTCGATGTACGGGTCGGCAAAGTCCGCCGCCATGCGGGCGTGCTGATAGGGCAGGTGGAACCAGCGGCGGGCGATTTCGACGGCGACAGGCTGATTGCAATCGAGCGAATAGAACCACACCCCGGGACGCCCCGCCGCATCATGCACATACGTGCGCACGTTGAGTTCGAGGAACCACGAAATCCACGGCAGGGCCGGCAGTCCGGTGGGCCGCACCCGTTCCATCGCGAACGGAACGATGCCGACGTAGGCCCGTCCGTCGAACGTGTCGACCTGCAGGCCCGGCGGCAGCGTGGCTTGGACGAGAGACGGCTCGACGGGCCAGTGGGCGAAGAACAGGTGGTTCCAGCGCTGCCGGCCGGCACCCAAACCAGCGGGCCGTTGGCGAGCTTCCTGTCGCTGCTCCGGCGTGGGTGCGGTCAAGCCCGGCAGGGAGGTGGCAAACGGCGCGTGACCTTGACCCGGGGTCGTCATGGCTGGACCGGTGAATCATCGGCGAAACGCCCTGTAGACGCAAGTCCTACACAGATTCTATGGGACGATTGTTGCCCCGGCTACGCTTACCTCGCGGAGACGCACTGTAACGTCCATGCTCCTGCCGCTCGACGCCTTCGCGCCTCCCTGTCATTACGTTGCCCATGTCCGGCCCGTGGGATCTCGTCAGCCTAGCTGTCACTGCCGCGCTGGCCGGCCTGTGTTGGACCGTGCAAGGATGCGTCTACGCGCACTTTGAGCGGTTGCTCCGCACGCTGGGATCCGAAGGTTTCAAGGCTTACCATGCCGCCTACACGGCCAGCATGGGATGGGTGGCGGCGCCGCTGATGCTGGCCGAGGCCGGTCTGGCGGTGGCCGCGATCCTGCGCGCGCCGGAGCTTATGCTGACGTGGATCGGGGCCGGCCTCGTCGCCTTCATTTGGGTGCACACCTTCGGCCTGATGGTCCCGGCCCATGCGCGCCTGCAACGTGAACCCACGCCGGAACGTTGCGCGGCGTTGGTGCGTTGGAACCTGCTCCGAACCGTCGCGTGGACGTTGCGGGTGGGCGTGCTGGTGCTGGCGTGGGGCGAGTAGGCGAAGGGCCCGCAGGCGCGCCGCCTCAACGCGACAACAACTTTAAGTCGGCGAGCCACTCGAGCATGCGCTCGGGCCAGGCGCCAGCCGGAGACGTGTTGGTGTCCCGCAGCCCGAAGCCGTGTCCGGCCGTGGCGTAGAGATGAAGTTCCGCCGGCACCTTGGCGCGTTTGAAGCGCAGGTAGACCTCCGCCAATCCCTCCGAGATGTCGGTCCGGTCGTTGTACCCGGCGGCGAGGAAGACGGGCGGGGCGCCGGTCTCGGGTTGGATCAGTCCCGATTTGCCGGGGTAAATCAGCACCTGGAAATCCGGTCGCGCGTTTTCCCGGTCGATGGGATCCGTGGCCGCCGGAATGCCGGGGGCCGCACGCATGGCGGAGAGAAACGCGATCTCGCCGCCGGCGGAGAAGCCGAGCATGCCGACGCGGTCGGGCTGGACGCGCCAGTCGGCGGCGCGGTGCCGGACGAGGCGCAGGGCGCGCTGGCCGTCGGCGAGACCATGCACGTCCCATTGATAGGGCGATTGTCCTTCCGGCGCGGATACATCGCGGCCGAGGCGGTGCTTGAGCACGAAGGCGGCGACACCCCGCGCCGCGAGCCAGCGGCCGACGTTGTGACCCTCGTGATTCATCACGAGGAAGCGATGTCCGCCGCCCGGCACGACAATGATGGCCGTGCCGTTGGCGCGTTCTGGTGCCGGCAGGTAGACGGTGAGCGAAGGGTGGTGGATGTTCGAGACGCGGTCGCCATCGACCTTTTCCGGTTCGTCCTTGCGTGCCTCCGAGCCGGGCGCGCCCTGCGGCCAGAGCGGCACGACCTCCTGGGCGAAGGCAGGGCAGAGACAAAGCAAAACGAGGACAAGCGACAGCCGGGTCAGGGTGTTCATGGGGTTGCGCTGAAATGCCGCATCCGCCCGATCCGGGCAAGGGCGATCACACCCATCCGCCCTCCGTGCCGCACCGTCCTCACCCTCTCCTCCGACTCCGCCAAAACCGCCAATGTTCGTATTACGAACATTGGGTCGCGGGGGTTGGTGGAGGCTTATGTGAGAGCTAAACAGACGAAAACGGGCACATGACGGGTACCGCCAATGTTCGTAATACGAACATTGGACAGGATCGTGACTGGCGATTGCGATTGGGCGGGCGCGGAGGAGTCGGACCTTGCCCCGGCGGGAGTGGGTGCGATAGTGGTCGCCTTACCCCGTATGAAGACTCCTGACTCCGCCCCGGTTCTGAATCGCCGTGAATTTCTTGCCCGCGCCGGGCTCGCCGCCGCGGCCGCTTCGGTTGCCCCCGCCGGTCTGCGCGGCGCCACGGCGCCGGCCGCCGCCCCGGCGAAGGCGTCGCCGTCTGCTGGATACAGCATCGGCCTGCTGGAAAAATGGTTCTTCGACGGCGGCGACGGCGGTCCGCTCAAGTACACCCCGGACCAAATGGCGCAGGTGCTCGACGAGATCGGTCTCGATCTGGAACTGACGATGCGCCGGAACGGCCACATCACTCCCGAACGCGCGCCGGACGAACTGCCCGCCATGGTGGAGGCGCTCGCCAAAAAGAACCGCCGCATTCTCTGGCTCGCGATGGACACGGTGCGTCCCGACGAGCCGCATTGGGAGAAGGCGTTGCGGGTCGGCCAGAAGTTGGGCATTCCGCAGTACCGGCACCGCGGGTTTCAGTACCGTCCGGGGACGCCGCTCAAGCAGCAGGTGGCCAACTTCAACAGCATGGCGAAGGAGTTCGCCGCGGCGAACAAGGAGATCGGCATCCAGGGCGTGTATCAGCTCCACTCCGGCCCGAACCACGCCGGCAGTGCCGTGTGGGACCTCGACATGATTCTCGACGGGATCGATCCGGCGCATTTCGGCTGCGCGATGGATGTACGGCACCTGCTGGTCGAGCAGGGCACGGCGTGGCCGACGGCGATCCGTTTGATCGCGCCCAAGGTGGTCGCCCTCTGCGTGAAGGATTTCCGCTGGGACAACGACAAGGTGGTCAACGTGCCGCTCGGTGAAGGCCGGGTGAAACAGACCCACGTGCAACGCGTAATCGAGGCAAACGGCGGACCGCTGCCGATCTGCATCCATGTGGAATATTTCTACAACGCCGCGGGCCAGTTGGCGGCCGTGCCTTTCGACCAGCGTGCTGGCATCGTCGCGGCGTTCCGCAAGGATGCGAAGGTGCTGCGCGAGTGGTTGGGGCTGCCGGCGGTTTGACGGGCCCGGCGCGGCCCCTTGTCTTTTTGACGTGGTGGCGCGACGGTGCCGTTTATGGCCCGTCGCACCGAAGCGCAGGAAGATCACGCACTCGAACGCCTGCCCAAGGCCCCGCTGAATCGCGAAACCCTCGGGCAGGCCCTCGCGCTCGCCCGTTATGTGCGACCCTATCGCAACCGGTTCCTCGCGGGTCTGGTCACGTTGTTCTTCAGCGCCGGTCTCGGGCTGGCCTTCCCGTTGCTGGCCGGATCGTTGATTGACGCGGCGCTCCGGCCCGCTGGGGCGATGCTGCCGCTCCTTGGACCGCTGTCGCTCGACCAGGTCGCCGCGGTGATGGCGGCGTCGGTGACGTTGCAGGCCCTGGCGTCCTTCAACAGCGCGCTGGCCTTCAATCGGGTGGGGCAGAGTGCCCTCGCTGACCTGCGCCGCGACTGTTACGCGCGCCTGATCGGCCTGCCGATGGCGTTCTTTGGGCGGCGGCGCGTCGGTGAGCTGACCAGCCGGGTCTCGACGGACGTGGCGCAGATCGAGGGGGCGCTGATCGATGCGTTGCCGCAGATGTGCCGCCAGTCGGTCTTTCTGCTCGGAGGCGTGACCATGATTGCCCTGACGTCGGGCCGCCTGACGGCGGTGATGCTGGGCACGCTGCCCCTGCTGATCGGCGCGGCGGTGTTCTTCGGCCGCCGGCTGCGGCGCTATTCGCGCGAGACCCAGGATCAGCTCGCGGCGACCCAAATCTTGGTGGAGGAAACCTTGCAGGCGATCGCGAGCGTGAAGGCCTTCGCGAACGAGGCCTTCGAGCGCGACCGCTACGCACGCACCAACGCGCGGGTGCTCGCGGCTGCCCTGAGTGCGGCCCGCTGGCGCGCGGTGTTCGTGGCGTTCTTCATTCTCGCCCTCTTTGGCGGCATCGTGATCGTGCTCTGGTTCGGTGCCGGTTTGCTGCGCAGCGGGGAGATCAGCCCCGGAGAGCTCACGCGTTTTGTCCTGTACACTACCTTTGTCGCCGGCGCGATGGGCCAGTCGGCCGAACTCTTCAGCCAGGTGCAAAAGACGGTGGGCGCCACCCAGCGGGTGCGCGAATTGTTGCGCGAGCCGGAGGAGACGTCGGCCGATGCGCCAGTGGTGACCGCGGGGCTGCCCGCACGGCTGCGGGGCGACGTGGCGTTTGAACACGTCGGTTTTCGTTATCCCTCCCGCCCTGAAATGGACGTGCTCAACGACGTGACGCTTGCGGCGCGTCCCGGAGAACGCATCGCACTGGTGGGGCCGAGCGGCGCCGGCAAGTCGACCCTAACCGCGCTCCTGCTTCGGTTCTACGATCCGGAGCGGGGCCGGGTGTGTTTCGACGGACGCGATGCTCGCGATTATCCGCTTGCGTGGTTGCGCGGACAAATGGCCTTGGTGCCGCAAGACGTGCTGCTGTTCGGAGGCACGATTGCGGAGAACATCGCCTACGGACGGCCTGGCGCCTCCGAGGCGGAGATTCGTGAAGCGGCCCGCCTGGCGAACGCCGATGATTTCATCACGGCCTTTCCGGAGGGTTACGCCACGCTCGTGGGTGACCGCGGCATCAAGCTCTCCGGCGGCCAGCGGCAGCGGGTCGCGATCGCCCGGGCAATCCTCAAGAATCCCGCGGTGCTGATCCTCGACGAGGCGACGAGTTCGCTGGACAGCGAGAGCGAACGTCTGGTGCAGCTGGCCCTGGAGGGACTGATGCGCGGCCGCACGACGTTCATCGTGGCTCATCGTCTCGCGACGGTGCGCACGGCGGATCAGATCGTGGTGCTGGACGGCGGGCGCGTAGTGGAACGCGGCACCCACGCGGAACTCTCGGCCCGGCCCGATGGCCTCTACCGGAAGCTGAGCGCCTTGCAGTTCGGTCCGGCGGAGTCACCGCGGGAACCGTAGCCGCGAGAATTCAGGTCGCGGCCAGCGGCTGCACGGTCACGCGATGGACGGTTTGCCCCTGGAGATCGCGCATCTCGAAGCGAAGCTCGGTCGCACTGGCGTTGGCTTCGATCCAGGTTGCGCGCCCGGGCTGGGGTCCGCCGCCGATGAGCTGGCCGTAGGGAAACGCGTCCGTCGGCGGCAGCCAGGCAGGTTGATGGGTGTGGCCGGAGAGGATGAGCTGCGCCTTCCAGGCGACGAGCGCATCGTGCCAGAGGGCGCGGCTGCGGCCGCTGTGCCGATCGTAACCGCGGTTGGCGTAGTCCTGCGGCCGCTCGTCGATCCAGCGCAGGGGGATGTGGCAGAAGACCACACGGTAGGGGGCGTCGCGCATCTCCGGGCGCTGGATCGTCTCGGCCAGCCAGACCGCCTGTTCGGCGCGCAGCGCATCGAAGGCGACGCGGCCTTGGAACCCGGGATGGGAATCAGGTTTGTCCTCGCCGGTGTGCAGGCAAATGACCGCGACCGGGCCGGAACGAAACGCGTAGAAGGGCCGACCGCCCGGGGTGGCGATCACCTCCGGCAGGCGAAAGGCGTGCGGGCCGCGCACGTCATGGTTGCC
Source organism: uncultured Opitutus sp. (assembly GCA_964476565.1). GTDB lineage: Bacteria > Verrucomicrobiota > Verrucomicrobiia > Opitutales > Opitutaceae > CAMAXB01. The sequence goes on along the minus strand of CAYZBG010000041.1, from coordinate 6,466 downwards.
GAAGGACAAGAGCAACGGGCGCCCGTCGGTGATGTCGCATCCGCCCGGGTGGAGCAGCACCGGGACAAGCAGGTCTTCGCTTCGCCAGTCGTTGCAGGTGTCGCCGTTCCAGAGCAGGAAATCGGCTGTAGGCGTCACGGCATGAAGGGCGCGCAGGCTCTCGTCGTTCTGGTGGGTGTCGTTCCACACCACGAAGCGCGTCGAGGCGGCGCGGGCGTCCAACATCCGCACGGTTTTCCACGGACTGGTCACGGCCTCGCCGTCGTCGGCGGCGACGGTGTGCGACCGCACACGGTAGGTGACGCCGGGCCGGAGACCCTCCACCCGCACCCGGAGCACTCCGTCGCTTTGCGGCACGAAGCCGAATGCGTCGCGGGCCTCGGTGTGCGGGACGCCGTCGGGTCCCTGCCATTCCAGGTGACCGCGGGCGAGTCGGCTGACGGCCCACACGGCTTCGAAGCCGTCTGAGCGCGGCGCCATGATCACAAGGGGCGTGCGCACGAGCGGTGCGGGCGGGACCACGGGGCCGGCGTCGGACGAGGCGCGGGCGGACGGGCCGAGCAGGCCGGCGGCGCCGCCCACCGAGAGGGTGCCGAGGAAGTGTCTGCGTTTCATGGCGGGGTGAGCAAAGGAAGGACGGCGGGTGGCGCAAGGCGGACGCGTGCGGCAACGTTGCAGCGTGCGCCGGTGGGCCGTTTCACTTCGCGGTGAAACCGAGGGCGTCGAGCTCGCTCAGGTGGAACGGTGCGCTGGCGAGCGTATCCTGCAGCAGGTGCAGGGCCTCTGCGAGGGTCGGGGCCTCGGCCACGGACAGGCCGTCGTCGCTGTCGTGCACCTGCACGGCCCACGTGGCGGGTGCGCCCGAGTGCAGCACCTCGAACAAGGAGCCGTGGAGATAGTTGCCCGGCAGTCCGCGGCGCGGACCCGAACCCGGGACCAGAAACAGGCTGTGCACGGGATCGTGGATCGGCACGGCCTCGCTGGCGCCGTGATGTTTGCGATGGAGAATGGGGCGCCCGACGACCTTGAGCCGGTGGCTTTCGGCGCGGGCGCGCAGCGCGGCGGGCAGGGCGTCGACGTAGCGTTGGAAAATGGCGGCGTTGGGCTCGAGCGCCGCGGGCTCGATTTGCCCGGCGAAGAGCGCGCTGAGGTTGGCGGCGTGGAACGACGGCAGGGTGGCGAGCGAGCGTACGGTGACGTGGCCGTCCTTGTGATCGGCGGACGCGTAGACCTGATGCGTCGCGTAAAGCCGGCGCAAGGCGTCCTGGTAGGTCGGCGTGTGGGGCACCGCGCCGACGGGGCTGTGTTCGATCATTTCGAGGACGGCGAGATCGAACGGCGCGTGGGGGTCATGCGACATGGGTCGCAGTGAAGCCGGCGTTGGCCGGGAGCGCGAGACCCAACGTCGCGTGCCGGCCAGGCGGGGGTTAGGCCTTGGCCCGGGCGAAGGACTCCAGGGCGGTCCGGAGCTCGGCGAGCTTGAGGGGTTTCGCGAGAAAGCCGTTCATGCCGGCGTCCTTGCAGCGGCCGCGCTCCTCGGGCAGCGCCGCGGCGGTGAGGGCGATGATCGGCACCGTGGCGGCGGCCCGTTCGGCGTCGGTGGCGTCCGGGGCGTTCGCCCAGCGGCGGACCTGTTCGGTGGCCGTCCAGCCGTCGAGGTTGGGCATCTGGCAGTCCATCAGGACGACGTCGGGCCGAGGCGGCTGACGCAGCGCCTCGAGGACTTGGACGCCGTCGGACACGATGGAAAAATCGCAGCCGAGGGACTGCAGCTGCGTGGCGAGGATGCGTTGGTTGACGAGGTTGTCCTCGGCCACGAGCACGCGCAGCCCCAGGATCGGAGTGGCGAACGGCACCACCGTGCCGCGGGCGGCGGGACCTTCGGTGGCAATGGGCAGGCGGAGTTCGAAATGAAACGTCGAGCCGGCGCCGCGCTCGCTCTCGACGGCGAGCTGGCCGCCCATCAAGGCGACGAGGCGGGACGCGATGGCGAGGCCGAGTCCGGTGCCGCCGTAGCGGCGCGTGGTGGAGGAGTCGGCCTGGGTGAACCGTTCGAAGATGCGGGCGCGCGCGGATTCGTCGATGCCGATACCCGTGTCGCGCACGGCGAAGCGAATGGCGACCGTGCCGGTGTCGCCGCCGGTGCGGGTGACCTCGAGTTCAACGCGGCCGCCGGACGGGGTGAACTTGAGGGCGTTCGACAGCAGGTTGAGCAACACCTGGCGCAGCCGGTAGCCGTCGCCCTCGACATGGCGCGGCAGCTGCGGGTCGATCCGCGTGTCCAACGCGAGGCCGGCTTCGTCCGCCTTCGGTGCGAGCAAGGCGGCGCATTCGCGGGCGACGGCGGGCAGGTCGAACCGGTGGCGGTCGAGCACGAGCTGGCCGGTCTCGACCTTGGTGAAGTCGAGGATGTCGCCCAGCTGGCGCAGGAGCAGTTCGCCGGATTTCGCGATGAGCTGGACCTGATCGGCCGCGTCGGGCGGGAGGTCGTCGCGGTGTTCGAGCAGGTCGGCGGAGGCGATGATGCCGTTGAGCGGCGTGCGGATCTCGTGGCTCATGTTAGCCAGGAAATCGCTCTTGGCGCGGGAGGCCTCGTTGGCGCGTTCGGTGGCGGCCTGCAGGTCGCGGGTGCGTTCGGCGACGAGCCGTTCCAGATTGTCGTTGGTGGCCTGGGTCTCGCGCAGGGCTTCGTCGGTGCGCCGCTGGGCGGCGTCGAGCATGCGGATCAGCACCATGCCCAGGCCGAAGACGAACGCGAAGGCGAGCAGGCTGTCGCGCAGGAGCACATCGGCCGCGGAACGCAGCGAGCCCGGCACGGGGTTGCCGGCGAGATGGCTGAGGTGGAACGTGACATGACTCACCACCGTGATGACGAACACGGCGATCGCCATGCCGCGCGGGGCGAAGATCAGGGCGAGCAGCAGGGCGATGAGGTTGACGACGAAAAGGATGATCGCGCCGTCGAGCGGATTACGATCGGTCGGGGCGAGCAGGACGACGGTGTGGATGCTGGCCAGAACGTTGGCAACGAGGGCGATCCCCGCCCAGTGCATGCGCCCGCGGAGCACGAGCACGAGCGACAGCACGCCGGCGGCGGCGAGCCAGAGATTGAAGCCGATGCGGAGCTGACTGGTCGGCAGACCCGACAGGGCGAGCCGCACGAGATTGGGCGGCACGAACAGCACGAGGAAGACGCAGAAGCCGGCGAGCAGACGCGCCTTCAGGGCAAGAAACGGCGGGTGGTCCCGGTAAACCGCGTCAATCCGGGCGGCGAGCTTCGCAAAGGGTCGGTACATGGATTCCGCCGCAGCGTAGGCGCGCCACGGCGGGGCACTACCCCAAAATGATCCGGCCGGCGTGAGGCGCGATGCAAACGGTCCGCGTCGCGCGGGCCCGCGCAGCGGACCTCACAGCAATTTCGCGTCGAGCGAGATCGCGGCCTTGAGCAGGCGCGAGATCGGGCAGCCGGCCTTGGCGCCCTCGGCGATGGCGGCAAACTTCTCCGTGGTGATTCCCGGGACGGTGGCCCTCGTGTCGAGGTGCACCTGCGTGACGGTCCAGCCCGTCTGCGGGTGTTGTTCGAGGGTGACGGTGGCCGAGGTGGCGATCGATTCGGCGATGAAGCCGGCCTTCTGCAGTTCGGCGGAAAGCGCCATGCTGAAGCACCCGGCGTGGGCGGCGCCGATGAGTTCCTCCGGGTTGGTGCCGACGCCGGATTCGAACCGGGTGCCGAAGGAGTAGGGAGTGTCCTTGAGGACGGTGCTCTCGGTGGAGATCGTGCCGCGACCCGATTTGAGGTCGCCGCGCCAGACAGCGGAAGCTTTGCGTTTCATGAGGGGAGGAGTGTGGAGACGAGAGTGGGCCGGCAGTCGGGAAACGCCAGCCAGCAGGGCGGGTCGATCCTTGTTAGTGTGTTGGGGCTGAGATTATCCGCGGCGGCGGCCGGTCGTCCACGCCCGTCCGAGTGCCAGGAAGGCCAGCACGGTGATAAGCCATCCGGGCAGGGCACCCCCGCCGCCTGAGGAGGACGCGGCGGGCGGAGGTGTAGCTGGAGGTGGGGGCGGCGGTGGCGGTGGTGGGGTGGCGACCGAGACCACGGCCGGTTCGCTCGTCACGGAGCCAAAGGAGTTCTTCACCGTCACGGTGTAGGTGCCGGCGAGATCTGCACCGAAGTTGGTGTTGGCAATCGTTGCCGTCACCGGCGGTATCACCGTGCCATCGAGGCGCCATTCGTAGATCAGGCCGCCTCCGGTGGCGCTCACACTGAGTTCGAGACGTTCGCCGGGGGCGAGCGAAACGCCCTGAGGCTGGCGGGTGATCACCGGCACGGCCGACGGGCGTTCGCCAAGCGCGGCGATGCGGGCGGCATTCTCGGCGAGGGTGCGTGCGTTATGGGCAGCACGCGGCTGGTCCGCCGCCACGCCCACGGCTTGGCTGCGGAAGGTGACTTCCGGCGTGGAGAAGTAGGCGATGATCGAATGATTGCTGCCGACCGTGCTCGACATGATCGTGCCGAAATTGTCCGGCGTGATGTGGCCGTAGTGATACTGGCCGTTGCCATCGGGAGCGCTTTCGCCCTCCGCGCTGCGATGGTGACGACAGGTGAAATTGTGTCCGAGCTCGTGGGCGATGAGTCCGTACGACGTGACCCGGGTGGAGCGCGAACCATTGGACAGAGTCGGGTAAGGATAGCTGGCGGCGGAATGGGCCAACGCACCGCCCAGCCAGGCGGAGCCA